>JAHHGR010000041.1 GCA_019359725.1 Aphanocapsa lilacina HA4352-LM1
AGGTTTTGACAAGTTGCGGAAAATCGAGTAGCATCAGCTCAACAATAATTATTTCACTTAGCCCAAAGTCTACACGATTTTGGGCTTCTTTTTGTAACCCCAATTCCTAGCGTTCAACACTTCTGAGAAAAAGGTAAGCCCAAGACCAGCTTTCAGGTGCATAAAAGTAGCCGATCGGCCGAACGAAAACCCCGGCGGGCGATGGCTTTCCTTTTGACACCCCGCACCTGGCAACTGAAACCTGCTCTAGGACGGAATAGTCGGCCACCGACTGTCGTCGGTTAGCCTGCTCATATTCGCCAGTAAACTGTCGGTGGTACTGGCGAGTATCCTCTCAAAATTTTCCGGATCGCTCAGACTTGGCTGCGTAGTAAATCTGGCCATCAGACCTTCAGGAACAGTACCGGCCAAAAAATACTGGCCTGCCGGATCGTGGGCATAAACATCCGTATTCCCGCTGACGCTGCTCAAGGCGTAATCATAGCTTTGCCCGTCGGCTTCAAGATAGACCTGCTCTTGTTGAGGAATGCATCTAGTGTCAAAGCTTAAATGTCCCCTCCGATCTGCCGCTTCGGAGGACTTAGCGACAAGCTTTCCAGCGTTCAACCGCAGCATAATGGCTGGGCCATCATCAGCAATAGTTACTTCAGTATCCGAATCTAATCTCACCAGGGTGATGAGTAATCGAGAACTATTCTCCACTTCCTGAAGCTCGACTAAAGAGGATCGTGTAAGCAGAATATCGTTCAATTCGAGCACCTGCTCAACACCTTCTTCACAGAATGTTTCTTGATCTGCTTTTATGATTATAGGAAGCTCTGGACCGGCAATTATATGGGTAACTCTCCACATACATCTATTCTCCAGCGATGGCGGTACAACTATATAGTCGCGTTCTGCCTGGAGTATGCAGCTTGAATAAACTTTCTACTTGTATCCTCAACAATTAGAGGTTGATTTCATTTCGAGCCCGACTTGCCTTGAATTGTCACCACTTTAACGTCGACTTTGTTGCACAAATTATTGTCGTAGTTGGCAACTGTTGGGACAAAAGCGGAGGGCGGATTGGGCACCATGGCACACTGCGCAAACGACCGCCCCAATTCTAACGGCGGGCCTGGGCGCTACAATGAAAGGGACGTTTGTCCATGGGCGTACAGCGATGAAATTTGCAGACCGGCAGAACCATGAGCGCAGGGTACTTAAGGCGATCTACCACCTCACCCTCGAAGACCTCGATCGCGCCACGTTCTTAGGTGAAGTGCAGGCGGCGACGGGTTTGCCCTTCAAAGAAGTGCAGGACGTGTGCAAAGCCCTGCAAAAATCCGGCTACATCGAGCGGACCAATCTGCGCATTGCCATCACCGACGAGGGAATCGCCTACAGCGAGAAGCTCATCGAACAGAACCGCTGAGGCGAACCGCTTGGTGAGTTGTGTAGATTCCTCATAAAGGCTTTCCCGCCCGGATGGCGCTGGTAGACTGTCGCCGTAACCCTCCCGATCCCCGTCCGGGAATCGGTACCAACACCAAAATTTTATGTATAAGCTACTTTTCTGCCTGCTCCTGCTCGGGACGTTCGCCCCACAGATGTGGGCGCAAACTTCGCCTCCTATTGAACTGAACGCCACGACTACCAATGCCCGCCACGGCGAAGCGGTGCGCCAGTCGGTGGTCGAGAACTGGCAGCTGCCCCGCCTGATGAGCGATGCCACCGTCCGGGTGCGGGCGACGGTGCTCCTCAGCGGTGCAGTGGTCGAACCGGAACTGGTGAGCGAACTGCCGCCGGGACCGGAACTGGAGGAAGTCCGCCGCAGCTTGAAGGAAGCGATCGGCCGCACGGTGGCCGCTGTGCCGCCCGGTCCCATCGAGTTCACGATCACCGCCCGCTCGGGCGGAGCGTACCTGGAGGGCTGCTTTCCGCTCAAGGTGTACGTCGATCCGCGCCTGCAAGATAGCCCCGAACCGGTCCCGTCAGTATTGCTCGAAGCAATCGCCAAGGGGACGGAACGCTGGAACCGGCTGATGGCGGGCTTCACGCGCCGCGCGGCGAGCGAGCCTTTTGTGATGGTGGGCGATCCCGAAGCCGCCGATGTGCGCGTCGAGACCTACGAACAGTACCCGGATTTCAGCAGTTATCTGGTAAGTGACGATTCGCGACTGGCGGTCGTGCGGCTGCCCCTCAAGCAGCGGCGCGAGGGCTTGTTTGCGGCGGGCTACCGCTGGCGGCACCCGGAGGTGATCACCCAGCAGGCGATGTTCCAGTTGGGCCGATTGCTCGGTCTCGACCCGACCGCCGTCCCCAACAACGTGCTGTTTCCGGGTGCCTCCTACGCCCTGGATGCCCGCTCGATCCACGGCTCGACGGAGTTGCTGCACAGCGTCGTGGTACTCGGCAGCGGTCCGGATCTCTCGGAGGAAGGCCGCACCGCGCGGACGATCATCCCCCAGCAACTGCGCTCGGCGGAGGTAATGATGCGTATGCACAGCTGCGGCCAGACAGCCGGTCTTCCAACTCGCTGAAGAGCGGGTCTTTAGTCGCGGCGGTCGCGCAACTCTTCTAGGACTTCGCGGATCGCGTCGAGCCCATTGCGTGCCCAGTACGCGGATTCTTTGGCGGCCTGGGCAGACTCGCGGGCCGCCTCCGCCGCCGCTCGGGCGGCAGCCAGGTTCTCGGAACTCGCCCGCACCATCTGGGAGACCATCCCGGCCAAGCGGTCGAGGTTGCGGTCGAGCCGGTCGATGCTTTCAGACTGCCTATCGAGCACCTGGGACTGACGCTCGAAACCGGCCTGGGCCATTTCGGACTGTTGACGAAACCCCTCGCGCATCAGTTCGGACTGTCGACGAAAATCTTCGCGCATCAGTTCGGTCTGTTGGCGAAAATCCTCGCGAATGCTCTCGGAGTGTTGGCGAAAATCCTCGCGAACGCTCTCGGAGTGTTGGCGAAAATCCTCGCGAACGCTCTCGGAGTGTCGGCGAAAATCCTCGCGAACGCTCTCGGAGTGTTGGCGGAACCCTTCGCGGATACTGAGGTTGGTCTGCTCGACCACCGTAACCAACCGATCCAATCGGGCATCGATGTTGTCCAGGCGTTGCTCAGTGCTCATCAAAAAAAGCGGGACGATACGTCGATTCTACTGATCTATTGCCGGGTGTAAAAATTTCTGGGCAAAGGCCAGAACTTCGGACAAATCGGCTGTCTGGCGGGGATAGGCAAGGGTGGGCCTGGCAATTACCACCAGACGCACACCCAACTGCCGGGCCACAGCTTGCTTGACGGCGACCCCGCCCGCTTCGCCGCCTTCTTTGGTGACCACCGTATCGACAGCGAGCCATTGCCACAACTCCCGCTCCGCCCCGGCATCTACTGGTGGGCGGGTGAGGATGAGCCGGTTCAGGGCAAAGCCGGCCGAGTGCGCCTGTTCGGCCGATTCGGGCAATACCCGCGCCCAGAGCGCGGCCCGCCCCTGCAAAGGAGCCAGAAGCGGTAGCGCTTTGACGCCCACAGTGAGCAGCACCCGCCGCCTATTAAGTACCTGCGAATGGACGAGGGCTGCGAAATCGGGAAATTGCTCCGTTTCGGGCGCCAGGGACACACTCGGCCGCTCGTAGCGCAAATACGGCAACCCTGCGGCCATGGCCAGCCGCGAAATCTGCGCAGCAAAAGGATGGGAAGCATCGACCACCGCCAGGGGTCGGTGGGTGGCCAAAAAAGCCCCCAAGGTTTCGGTGTTGAGGGGACCGACCCCCACCTGCCCCGGCAGACCCGTGTAGAGTCCGGCAGCCCGCGCCGTGGTCACCGTCGCCACCCAGGGGACTCTGGCCCCGGCGAGTGCCTGGGCGATACTGCGACTCTCACTGGTGCCGCCAATCAGCCAGATCATGGCACGAGTGTACCGTGGTGCCAACTCCCGGCGTGACTCCGTGAGATGGGTCACGACCGGCCGGTTATCTGTGATACCGATCATGGGGACCCCCGGCCCCCGGTGGTAGGATTCTGAAGTTTGGGATCGCCGTCGCCTCGGAGTCGAGCGTGGTTCAAGAACCGCTCCAAATCGCCGCCAGTCGCCTCGGTTTTCTGCCGCAGCGGTTGTTTGCGACCCGCGCAGCCACCCTCGCCCTGCTTGAAGGCGTCGAGCGGGAGCAGCTTTGTTGCCAGGCCCACCCCGACTACAGCCCGGTGGGCTGGCATCTGGGGCATATCGCCTTTACTGAGGGGCTCTGGATGCTCGAACACACAGCCGGGCTGCCGCGCCCGGCGCCGGAGTTCGGCCGTATCTTTGCCGTCGATGTCCTGCCAAAGGCCCAGCGCACAGCGCTGCCTGCGACCGCCGAAATCTACGGCTACGTGCGGCAAGTGCGCGAACAGGTCCTTGCCTGCCTCGAGCGCGATCCGGGATTGACCGCAGAAGCGCGGCTGTGGCATTTTCTGGTGCAGCACGAGAGCCAGCACGCCGAGACGATGCGCTGGCTATTGCAACTATTGGCCCCGCCTCCGGCCGGGGAGGCCGTCTTTTCGGGGGCCGACACCGACGAGATGATCCGCGTCGAGCCAGGCGAAGCACTGATGGGCAGCGACGAACCCGAAGCCCTCGACAACGAGCGGCCCGCCCGGCAGATCCATCTCGAAGGCTACTGGATCGATCGCTACCCGGTCACCCAACGGCAATTCCAGGCGTTTACCGACACGGGCGGCTACGGCGAGCGGCACTTCTGGTCAGCAAGCGGCTGGCGTTGGCTCTCTGAGCATCCTGTCCACAGGCCCCTCTACTGGAGCGCTCCCGACGACCGGCCGGTGATGGGTGTGAGCTACTACGAGGCGGAAGCTTACGCCCGTTTCGCCTGCAAGCGGCTACCCACCGAGGCCGAGTGGGAAAAAGCCGCCCGCTACGATCCGACGTGGGGTACTTTTCGTACCTATCCCTGGGGGGAGGTGCCACCGGAGGCGGGCCGGATGGGTGCCGACCGCGCGGCGGTCGGCACCCATCCGGCCGGGCGCAGCGCCCTGGGGTTGGACGATCTGCTGGGCAACGTCTGGGAGTGGACCGCCACCTGGTTTCACCCCTATCCGGGCTTTGTGAGTTATCCCTACTCCGGTTACTCCGCCGCCTACTTCGACGACGGCCACCGGGTGCTCAAAGGCGGCAGCTGGGCGAGTGGTCCGGCGGTACTGCGCCCGAGCTTTCGCAACTGGTATGAACCCGCTGAGCGGGTGCCCTTCGCCGGTTTTCGCTGCGCCCGTTCGCTATAAGTCCCTATTTTCCAGGAGAAGCCATGTCCCTTTCCCAATCGATGACCCAGCGAGAGGCGCTCCTGCGCCTGCACGTCGAGCACCTGGCTACCGTGGCGGTGGTGGCCGGTGAGGGGGCCGATGTGGTGGCGGGATTGAGCACTCCTGCGAAGACCCTGCCGCCGCGCTACTTTTATGACGACGCCGGTTCGGCGCTCTTCGAGCGGATCTGCGACCTGGAGGAGTACTATCTGACCCGCACCGAGACCGCCATTTTGCAGGAGCGCTCAGCCGAGATAGCCCGGATCACCGGCGAGTGCGAACTGGTGGAACTTGGCAGCGGCAGCGCCACCAAGGTGCGCCTGCTGCTCGACGCCTACAAAAAAGTGCGGCGGCGGTACCTGCCCATCGATGTGAGCGCCGGTATCCTCGAAAGCAGCGCCCGCCAACTGCTGATCGATTACCCAGATCTGACGGTGCACGGACTGGTGGGCACCTTCGAGCAGGGGCTGGCCGGTTTGCCCGCGACTTTGCTGGCCAACCGGATGATCGCTTTTTTGGGCAGCACCCTGGGCAATCTCACCCCGGCGGAGTGTGATGCGTTTTTTGGCCGGGTGGGGGCGGCCCTCGCTCCGGGCGAGTATTTTTTGCTGGGGGTAGATCTGCACAAGGACACCGCTACCCTCGAAGCCGCCTATAACGATCGCGAGGGTGTCACCGCCCAGTTCAACCTCAACATGCTGCGTCACCTGAACTGGCGCTACGGCGGCAATTTCAATCTGGATCGCTTTCGGCACCTCGCTTTTTATCATGAGCAGGCGCGGCAGATCGAGATTTATCTCGAGAGCCTCGAAGCCCAGAGCGTCCGGCTCGATCGGTTGGACTTGACCGTCCAGCTTGCGGCTGGCGAGGCGCTCATGACCGAAATCTCGCGCAAATTTGATCTGGATGTGCTCGCAGCCGAGTTGCAAAGTCACGGACTCGCGGCCATCCAGCGCTACAGCGATCCGGCGCGGCGCTTCGGTTTGTTGCTGTGTCGCCGGTTTTGAATCCCCGAGGCCGATTAAAATAGCCGGAGGCGAATCCTCCACCTTGTACGCTCGTGCAAATTCTCTGGTATCCGGCGGCGGGACTGTTCAGAGGCGATTGGCGCGGCCTGCTGCCGGGCTGGCCCGAGCCCCCCAACTCGCTGGCGCTCTTTTTCCAGGGCACCGGTGTGGATCTGTGCGATTTTAGCGACGCAGCGGAGCAGGCCAAGGACGCAGCGCGCGAGCGCTTTATCGCCGGTGCTCTGGGCCTGGCCCGCACCCTGCACCGGCGCGGCTACCGCGCCACGGTCTTCGACCCGATCGACGGCCTGCCTGTGGCAACCCGGGAGAGTGACCGGCCCCGCTTCTGGAGTACGGCCAACTGGAGCGACATTCGGGCGGTGCGGACGGTCACCGGGTTTCCAATCGAAGCGGCGGGCGGCTGCCACGTCGTCGTCCACCCCCAGTACGGCCGCCGGGTCTACATCGGCAGCCTGGTCTGCTCGGCGCTCTACATCGAGCTGATGGGCATGGTAAGCGCTTGAAGGCCACCTACGGCAGCATCGAACCGCCGTTGCGCAGCAAGGTGAGCGAGTCTTTGAAGATGAGCAGCAGCGCCAGGCCCAATAGGACCACCAGCCCCGTCTGCATCACTTTTTCCTGGATGTTGTTGGGGAGCGGTTTGCCGCCGCGAATCGCCTCGATGAGCAAAAAGGCGAGGTGGCCGCCGTCGAGGGCGGGCAGGGGCAGGATGTTGATCACGGCCAGGTTGACCGAGATGAGCGCCGCCAGGAAAAACAGATTGTTGATGTCGCTCTCGGCCAGGTTGGCGGTCATAGCGACGATGCCCACGGGACCGGCCACCTCGTTGAGGCCCGCCCGCCCGGTAAAGAGCATCCGGAAGTTCTCGACGGTAAGGCCAATGATGCGTCCGAATCCTTCTGAACCCTGCTGAAAGACTTCGCCCAGGTCGCGGGCGGGGCGACGCTCGACGGTCTGGTTGGGCACCAGGCTCACGCCGATCTTGCCGTTGGCGTCGGGGACAATCTGCACGTTGCGCCGCTCTTTGTCGCGCCCGACGGCAAAAGTCAGGGGCCGGCCGGCGTGGGATTCGATGGCCCGGCGCAACTGGTCGACGCCCGCGGTGTTGCCGGCAAGCGCCTTGCCGTCGACGGCCAGCACGACGTCGCCGGCTTTGATCCCGGCCTGGGCGGCGGCGGAACTGACTTCTTTGGCCACCTGCTGCACAAGGATGCCGGGCTGCTCCTTGGCCTCGGGCACCCCGGCGAAGAAGATCACCCCGACCATGATCATGTAGGCGAAGACGATGTTGGCGATCACCCCGGCGCTGATCACGATCGCCCGATCGAGGATGGGGCGGTTCTTGAGCAGGTCCGGGTCGTCGGCGGGGATTTTGCTGTCCGGGTCGTCGTCGGGAAAGCCGACGTAGCCGCCCAGGGGCAGCGCGCGCAGGGCGTACTCGGTCTGGGGTCCCTGGTAGCGCAGCAGCACCGGGCCGAAGCCGATCGAGAAGCGGTTGACGTGGATGCCCTGCAGCCGAGCGGCCAGAAAATGTCCGAGTTCGTGGACCACAATTAAGACGCCCAGGACCAGAATCGCCGCCAGGACAAACATGCACGCTCCTTCGAATTTAAAGGACGGTATTTAGCCCATTGTGACTTAAAAACCCAGGGGCCGGGGATCGCCGCCGTCCGCATCTAGAGGGCCGCCGCCATCTTGAGGTCTTTGGAGGTCACTCCGCCTGCGTCGTGGGTGCTCAGCACCAGCCGCACACGGTTGTAGTGGATATGAATGTCCGGGTGGTGTCCGGCGGTCTCAGCCCGCTCGGCCACTTTGTTCACGAAGGCGATCGCCTGCACAAAATCGTCGAAGCGAAAGACCCGCTCGATGGCGGTTGCCCCGTCTGCTTCGGTCAATTGCCAGTCTGCAATCGGCTTGAGGGCCGTCTCGATTTCTTCGGGAGTCATCTTGTTCATCGCCGCGCTCTCCTTGCCTGGGTTTCATCATAGGCCCGCTTGCCGCACCGGCAAGCGGGCCTGCAAACCCCCTAAGGTACACTGGGAAGGCTTTCGAGAACAGGCATGGCCACGTTTCTGCTTGAAATCGGCACCGAGGAATTGCCCGCGAGCTTTGTGCCCGGCGCCCTGGCCCAACTGGAGGCGCGGGTGCGCTCCGCCTTGGCGGAAGCGCAGATCACAGCGGAAAAATTGAAGTTATTCGGTACCCCCCGGCGACTGGCGGTGCTCGCCGAGGGGTTGCCCGGGCGCCAGCCCGACCGCGAAGAAGAACTCAAAGGCCCCCCCGCCCGGGTAGCCTTCGATGCCGGGGGCCGCCCCACTGCGCAGGCGGAAGGTTTCGCGCGCAAAGCCGGCGTGGCGGTGGGCGAGTTGAGCGTGCGCGCCACCGAGAAGGGTGCAGTCGTCTTTGCCGTGCGCCGCCTCGAGGGCCGACCGGTGGCCAAGCTGCTCGCCGAGCAGATCCCCGAGTGGATAACCGGCCTTGAAGGGCCGCGGCTGATGCGGTGGGCCGACGGTGACTTGCGCTTCAGCCGTCCGATTCGCTGGCTGGTGGCCCTGGTGGATAGTGAAGTGCTGCCGGTGGAAATGGCCGGGGTGAGCGCGGGGCGCACCAGCCGCGGCCACCGGGTGCTCCACCCCGAACCGATCGAACTGGCCACCGCCGCCGACTACCCGGCGGCCCTCGCAGCGGCCTTTGTGCTCGCCGACCCCGAGGTGCGGCGCGAGCGCATCCGCACCGGCATCGCCGAGGTGGCGGAGCACCTCGGGGCGGAGGCGGAGGTACCGGCGGCCCTGCTGGAGGAAGTCAATTTTCTGGTGGAGTGGCCGACGGCGGTGGCGGGGCAGTTCGAGAGCGAATTTTTGAGCCTGCCCACTCCGGTGATCAAAACCGAGATGATCGCCCACCAGCGCTACTTTCCCCTGCACCAACCGGGCGATCCCGAAGCCCTGATTCCCCGCTTCATCACCGTGAGCAACGGCGACCCGCGCTACAGCGCAATGATCGCCCGGGGCAACGGCCGGGTGATCCGCGCCCGCCTCGCCGACGGCCGCTTCTTCTTTGAAGAGGACCGCAAACAGCCTTTGGAGAAGTTCCTGGGTAAACTGCAATCGGTCACCTTTCAGGAGAGCCTCGGTTCGGTGGCCGAGCGCGTCGAGCGCCTGGAAGCGATCGCCCTCTGGCTGTGCGGGCATCTGGGCCTGGACGGCGAGCAGACCCGGCTGGTGGTGCGCACCGCCCACCTGTGCAAAGCGGACCTGGCCACCCAGATGGTCTACGAATTTCCCGAACTGCAGGGACTGGTGGGGCGCGACTACGCCCGCCTCGACGGCGAGGAGGCGCTGGTCTGCGCGGGCATTGCCGAGCACTACCAGCCGCGCAACGTCGAGGACGATCTGCCTGCGAGCCTGACGGGACAGGTAGTCGGGATCGCCGATCGCCTGGAGACGCTGGTGGGCATCTTCGGCCTGGGGATGCTCCCGAGCGGCTCCTCCGACCCGTTCGCCCTGCGCCGCGCCGCCCTCACGGTGGTGCGCATCGGCTGGGACACCGACTTTGAACTGGATTTGGTGGAAGCCCTCGGCTTCACCGTCGAACTATTCGCCTCCCGGCAACTGCTCAAGCAACCCGCCAATACCCTCCTCGATCAGCTGTGCGATTGGTTCGCCCAGAGGCTCTACGGCCTGCTCGTCGAGCGCGACGGCCTCGATTACGATCTGGTGCTCGCCGTGCTGGGGGCCGCGGATACCGGCTATACCCGCCGCGCCCTGGCCAACCTGCGCGCCCTGAAGTTGCGGCTCGACACGCTGGTGGCTGCCCGCAAAAGCGGGTTACTCGCGGAGATTTACGAGACTGCCGTGCGCGTTGCCCGGCTGGCGGATAAGGCCGGGATTGGCGATCTCACCCTCGAAAACTTCGATGCGCAGCTGGTGGCCGACCCGGCAGAAGCAGCGCTGCGCGAAGCGGTCCAAAAGTTTGCCGCCGCCGCCGAGGCCGCCGAGGCGCAAGAGGATTACCCCACCCTGCTGGGCGCCCTCGGCGAACTCGCCCCCCAGGTCAGCTGCTTTTTTGATGCCGTGATGGTGATGGTGCCCGACGAAACCTTGCGCACCAACCGCCTGCGGCTGCTCGCGGTCATCGACAACAACGCTCGCCGCTGCTTCGATGTCACCCAGATCGTCATGGCCGGCGGCTAGAGCGATAATGATTCCATATCACCCCAAGGTGCGCCATGGCTGAGCAATCCCCGATCCGGGTGCACTTTCTGCCCGATAACCTGAGTGTGACCGCCCAGAGCGGCGAGTTGCTGCTCGAATGTGCCGAGCGCGCCGGCGTGCGCATTCCGACCGGTTGCCTGATGGGATCGTGCCATGCTTGCGAAGTCGAAATCGACGGCCAGGGTCCAGTGTGCTCCTGCATCACCCCCGTGCGGGGCAGTGGCGAAATCACTGTACAACTCTATAGCGACCCGCTCTGGTAAATTCGGTGTGGGCGCGCCCGCACGGGGTACGAGCTTGAGAAAAGGCCACGCGGTCACGACCGTTTTTTCGCAAAATAGTAGCAATTTATACCAGAGCTGGAGAGCTTTCCTCTATCCTAAAGAGCAGGCTGGACCGCCGACCTGTTCCCTAATTGTGAGGATGTATGGCTCGCAAGCGCAACCGCTCGTTGAACCGCGTTGAAGTCGATTGCCCTTCCTGTGGAGAGCGCCTCTGGCGCGGCTGTGGTCAGAAGCATCACCTCTTTTCGAGCAGCGCCGAGCAGACCCGCGAACTGACGGGAATCACCCGCAAGAAGGCCGTCTTGTTGCACACCGACACCACCACCTGGGTCGACCGCAGCCGCTGGATCGAAGCGTTTTTCTGCCCCGATCATGGGCAGGTGTGGATCATCTGCACCCGCGGCGACGACGGGCAGGTCACCGGCGAGGTGGCGCCGAGCCGGTTGTGGTTGCAGACGACCGGTACGATCGACCCGAGCAAGCCCAATCCGTCGGTGAGCGAGTTTACCTACCGCATGAGCCGCAGAAGCAGCGTGCAGACCCGCCGCGAATAGCTTGCCCCCGGCGATAAGCGGGCCAACAATGGGAAAGCGTATCCCACCTTGCCCGTGCCATGGACTTTGCCGCCGAACTGGACTTGCTGATTCGCGCCCGCTACCCACTGCTGTATATCGTCTCGACCGAAGAAGAGCGCGCCGAGCAGGCGATTGCCCGGGCGAGCGGCCGGACCGTCTACTGCTGGGACTTTGTGGAAGGCTACCAGCAGGAGGGGGTCGATGCCGGTTTTGCCCGTTCCAACCCGCTGGCGGCCCTCGAATTTGTCGAAAAAATCCGGCCCGACGCCCAGGCGGTCTTCGTGCTGCGCGATTTTCACCGCTTTCTCGAAGACATCGCCATCGGCCGCAAATTGCGCAATCTGGCCCGCCGCCTGCGCGCCCAGCCTAAGACGTTAATCTTTTTGGCGCCGCGCCTTGTGGTCCCGGCGGATCTGGCCGAGGAGGTGACGGTGCTCGAATTTCCGCTGCCCACCGGCAAAGAAATCGACCGTGAGATCGAGCAGCTGCTGGGTAGCCGAGCGCCGGTCCAGGGTTTTCAGCGCGAGGAGCTGGTCAAAGCCTGCCAGGGGCTCTCCCTCAACCGGGTGCGCCAGGTGGTGGGCAAAGCGATTGCCCGCTCGGGTTCGCTCGACAGTTCGGACCTCGAACTGATTCTCGAAGAGAAAAAACAAAAAATTCGCCAGACCCAGATTCTGGAGTTCTACCCGGCTACCGAGTCGATCGCCGACATCGGCGGCCTCGACCAGCTCAAAGAATGGCTGATGCGGCGGGGGGCGGCCTTCAGCGACCAGGCCCGCCGCTACGGGCTGCCACACCCGCGCGGGTTGCTGTTGGTCGGGGTGCAGGGCACCGGCAAATCGCTCACCGCCCGGGCAATCGCCCACCACTGGCATCTACCCCTGCTCAGGCTCGATGTCGGTCGCCTTTTCGCGGGCCTGGTGGGCGAGTCGGAGGCGCGCACCCGCCAGATGATCCAGCTGGCCGAGGCGCTTGCGCCGTGCGTGCTCTTTGCCGATGAAATCGACAAAACCTTCGGGAGTCTCACCGGCGGCGATGCCGGGACGGCCAGCCGCGTGTTTGCGACGTTTCTCACCTGGATGGCCGAGAAGACCTCGCCGGTGTTCGTAGTGGCCACCGCCAACGACGTACATCGCCTGCCGCCGGAACTGCTGCGCAAGGGCCGCTTCGACGAGGTGTTCTTTGTCAACCTGCCTTCGCAGGCTGAGCGCCAGGAAATCTTTCAGGTGCACCTGGGCAAGCTGCGGCCCCACAATCTGCGCGCCTACGACATCGACCGCCTCGCCTACGAGACGCCGGATTTTAGCGGGGCTGAAATCGAGCAGATCATCGTCGAAGCGATGCACACGGGTTTTTCGCAAAACCGCGACTTTACCACCGATGATATTCTGCAGGCGGTTACCCAGATCGTCCCCCTGGCGCGCACGGCCCAGGAGCAGATCGAATCGCTCCAGCAGTGGGCCGCCGCCGGCAAGGCGCGCATGGCTTCCCGCCAACCGGGGATTCTCAGTTCGCTGCAGCGTCGGTTAGAGTCATCTGAGGAGTAGTTACACTACCCATGGGGCTCAGAGCGCTCATCGACGCCGAATACCACCTCGATCGCGCCAGCGCCCGGGTGCGCCGGGGCGACTGGCGCGCGGCGGCGGCCGAGTACGAGTCCGCCCACCGCTGTGACCCTGAGAGTATCGAAGCGCTGGTCAACCTGGGGATCGCCTGTTTGCACCTGGGTGAACTGGAACGGGCGGTCACCTGTTTTAGCGAGGCCCTCAGTCTCGAACCGACCCACCCGCTAGCCCTCTACAACCGCAGTCTGGCGCGGGTGCGCAGCGGCGATCGCGAGGGAGCGATCGCCGATCTGGATGGTGCAGTTGCCGCCCGACCCGATTTTGCCGCCGCCTACGGCAATCGTGGGGCGCTGCACGCTGAAGCGGGTCGCCTTGAGGCGGCGCTCGCCGACTACGATCGGGCCATTCGCCTCTCTCCAAAGCGCGCCGAATTCTGGAGCAACCGCGCCGCAGCGCACTCGGTCTGCGCTCGCCCGCAGCAGGCTGTCGCGGATGCCAGTTTTGCCGTGCGCTGCGATCCGCGCTTTGCCCCGGCCCACCACAACCGCGGCGAAGCCCGCTCGGCTTTGGGTGACCCGGCCGGGGCCGCCGCCGACTTTACCGCCGCTATCGCCCTCGACCCGTCCTACGCAAGCGCTTACCTGGGCCGGGCGCGTTGCCGTCTGGCGATGGGCGAGGCGGCGGGCCGTTCCGACGCGCTGGCGGCGGCGAAGCTGTTTGCCGCGCTCGGCGAGGAGGCACTCGGCCGAGAGGCGCTGGCCCTGATCGCAGAACTGCCGCCCGCTTCGATGGCTTAGCGCAAATTTTCGGGGACTTTCTCAGGGATCACCCAGTAGTAGACGGTCGAATCTTTGACCTTGAGCACACGGTCGGGTTTCCAGGAACCCATGTCGAAGGCGTGGGAGACGACGCGGGTGCCGGGCTTGAGCTGGCTAAAAAGCCGCGGACGGAGCTTGACATTGAGATCCGGCAGCAAATAGAGCGTCACGACGGTCGCTTCGCTGAGGTCGGTCTCGAAGAGATCTTGTTCGAGAAAGCGCACCCGGTTGGTGACCCCGGCTTTGCGGGCGTTCTCATTGGCTTCGACGATGCGCGCCGGGTTGATGTCGATGCCGATGCCGCGCGCGCCGTACTGCTTGGCGGCGGTGACCACGATGCGCCCGTCGCCGCTGCCGAGGTCGTAGATCACATCGTCCTTGCCGACTTGGGCGACTGTGAGCATCTGGTCGACCACCTCTTGGGGGGTGGGCACGTAGACCACGTCGGGATCGCGCTTGGGGGATCTGACTTCGGTCTTGACCTGGGTGCCGGTCTCGGGGGCGGCAGTCTGGGCTAGCGAGACGGTGCTCGCGGTGCCCAGGGCGGCGAGGGCCGCCGCGGCACCCAGCAGGGCGACTTTGGATCGAAGCTGCATCGGTCGATTTCCTCCACTCATCAAGAATCGGTACGCAGGCGCCGGGCTATCCACAACAGCGGCAGGCCCACCAACAGCACCGCCACCCCCACCAGGGCGCCAGTGCCTGTGTAGGCGAGGCTCGCCTGGAGCATATAGCCGCAGATAAGACAAAACAACAGCGGTGTGAGCGGATAGAGGGGCACCCGGAAGGGCCGCTCGATCTGCGGGTCGCGCGAGCGCAACACCAAAAGCGCCACGCCCGTGAGCAGGAAAAACAGCCAGAACACCGGAGCGGTGTATTCGACCATCGTCTTGAAGCCGCCCCGGGTGGCGGTGCCGAGCACCACCAGCCCGAGGGCAATCACCCCCTGCACCGCCAGGGCGTTGGCGGGCGTCTCGGTGCCCGTCCGCCAGCGGCCCAAAAAGCGGAACAGTGTAAAGTCCTGCCCGAGGGCGTAGTTGGTGCGCCCCCCCGTGATGATCGAGGCGTTGGCGGAGCTGAGGGCGCAGACGACGATGAGGGCGCTGATAAATGCCGCCCCCGGCGCCCCCGCCACCCGCCGCATCAAATCGGCGGCCACCGCCTGAGATCCGGCCATTCCCGCCGTTCCCAAAGCATGGATAAAGGCGACATTGGCCAGCAGGTAGAGTGCTGTGATGATCCCGATGCTCACAAGCAGGGCGCGCACCATGTTGCGCTTTACCGAGCGCAGTTCCGCCGAGATATAGGCCGCTTCGTTCCAGCCGCCGTAGGTGAGCAGTACGAAGACCATCGCGAGGCCAAAATTTGTGGGGGCGGGGGTGGGGGCCGCCAGCAGCTGGGCCGGGGCGAGCAGCCCCCCGACGATAACGGCGGCGAGGCCCAGCACGGTGGCGGCGGCAAGCAGGTTCTGGGTCCGGGCGCCCTGGCGGATGCCGGCAATGTTGAGGGCGGTGAACAGGGCAATAACCAGGGCGGCGTAAATCGACGGAGAGTATTCTCCCAGGCGCCACAGCTGCGAAGCGTAATCGCCGCTCACAAAGGCCAGCAGCGCAATCGAACCGGTCTGGACAACCGCAAGCCGCGCCCAGGCGTACAAAAAGGCCAGATCCCGGCCGAAGGCGCGCAGCAAGTAATAATAATTGCCGCCCGCGTGGGGATAGGCCGTGGTCAATTCGGCGTAGCACAGCGCGCCCACCAGCGAAATGCCGCCTCCCAGCAGCCAGGCCAGCAGCGTCCAGAGGGGTCCGCCGGTGTTGGCGGCCACCAGCGCCGGAGTCTCAAAGATGCCGGCCCCGACGACGATGCCCACGATGAGCGCCACCGCGTCGGTCAGTCCCAGCGTCGGCCTCGGGGAGCCGACCCGATCCGCTACCGCCTTCATCGCCCGTCCCCCATGCGCTGTTGCTTTTGTGACCCCACGCCCCAGGCAGACCTGCCCAACCGGTATCCTGTTCCCGGAACACCCATCGGAAGCGGCAGCCCCAACCGTATCGCGGCGCTTGGCGCGGCCAATCGACCTTTCGGTAGAGCCTCCCCTCTGTCGGGGAGCTTGCCTGGCAAAGCGGTCGGACGACTGCCGGTAGGATGGAGGGGTGTCCAGGCACTGTGCGCGATGACCTTCGAACCTCAGCGCTCCAAACTCGAACTGGCCGGTCTGCCCATCGGCAGCAGCGCATTGACCCGGGCGGTTCTGCAGGAAGTGTTCCAGATCCTCAAGCCCGTCGGTCTTGACGGCAGCTGGACGCAGCTCGAAGGCAACAAGGACATGCGCATCACCGAGCAGAAGCGCCGCTTGGCCCTCGAGAACACCCAGGAAGAAGTGACTGTTTGGGTGGACGCCTCGGTGCTCGACCGGGGCTTGCAGCGCTGGATCGCCCTGGATTTTCAGCAACCGAACCTGGAGGAGGTGCCGACGGCGGAAGCGGGCGACTGGCGGGTTTTCCTGCGCGGCGAGAGCGGCTCAATTGTGCTGGGGGACGGCGAAGCGACGGTGAGCCTGGGGGTGGTGCTGTTGCTCAAGTACGCCACGGCCATCGGCGAACTGGTCTCCTCGACGATCGCCGCCCAGGTGGAGGTGCGCGGCACGGCGATTCCCGACATCAACGCCGACCGGGTGCTCATCCAACTCAACGCCGCCCGGGTGCGCTGGGAGGACCGGGTGATCGAGCCGCGCCTCACAGGTGTCATCCTGCGCGCCGTGCTGGCGCGCATCCCGTTTTTTCCGAGCTTGCCGGTGATGACCAGTTTTTTGATGCCCTGGTTCGACTTTCGCCGCCAGGTGGCCCAGTTCGTGCTCAGTTCGGTGGAAATCGTGCCGGGCAAACTCAAGCTGGGTATGAAATTCTTCGAAAGCGACTTATCGCGCCGGCCGGAACCGGGCTGACCCTACGAGAGGACCGATGCCGCCGCCGGCTGCAATTGGGTGATAGTAGCCATCAGGCGCAGTAGGGGCTCGATGGGCATCTGGGATTCCCAGCTGAAAAAAACCAGCACCGCCAGCACCTGCTCTTCAACCATCAGAGGAACACCGAGCCCGCTTTTGAGCCCGGCGGCGCGGGCCACTTTCTCGCGCATCTCGATAATGGGGGAGCGCAGCGGAGCCTGGGAGGGCCAGTTCTCCGGCTGCCTGCTCAGCCAGATACGCCCCTGCAAACCCTCCCCTGGGCGGAACAATAGCCGCTCTCCCAACCCGCGGAAGCGCTCAAGTTCCATCGCGTCGATGCCGGGAGCGCTCTTGTGGCCGCGCAACTGTTGCAGGTGCGCCAGTTGCTCTTCATCGACGTAGTAGGCGGGGCTCGCTTCCAGAACGCTCTCGTCCGGGCTGGGGGTCCAGGCGGTGGCGATGGGCCAGCCCGTCGCCTTGCAAAGAAACTGCAAAAGCCGTTGCAGGGCGCCATGAAAATCGTGGGCTTCCTGGATAGCCTCGGTCAGGCTTTGCAATAAGTGGATATCGCTATCGATTTGCCGACGGGTCGCCGTATCCAGGCTGGTACGAATGGTTTGTTGCAACGCCAGCAACTTGCGGCGCCACTCGAGATACATCATCACCTGCCGGTTGAAGTGCCAGAGCCGGTCTTGCTGGTCAGGGGGAAACTCCCGCGGCTGGTAGTCCAGGACGCACAGCGTGCCGATGGCCCGGTTGTCGGGGGTCACCAGCGGCGTACCGGCGTAAAAGCGTACCTGGGGCGAATGGATCACCAGCGGATTGGTGGAGAAGCGCTCGTCGATGCGGGCGTCGGGCACGATGAACGTCTCGCGCTGCAAGATGGCGTGGGTGCAGAAGGCCAGTTCGCGCGGTGTCTGCTGCACTTCGACGCCCACCCGGGCTTTGAACCACTGGCGATCGCGGTCGATAAGCGAAATGAGCGAGATCGGCATATGGCACTGGCGCGCGGCAATTGCGACGATATCGTCGAAGACGGCCTCCGCCGGAGTATCGAGCACCTGGTAGCGCTCGAGCGCTTCCAGGCGTTGGGGTTCATCGGGAGCAACGGGAGCAGCCATGGTCCTTCGCGGAAGGTCGGATGTTTCAGAGGGCGTGCAGCTGCGGGCCGACGGTGCACGCTCCGTTGTACTGTCCATGTTTGCCAGAGCCCAGTGAAGAACTCGGGAATATCGCGGCCCCGGATGCAAGTAGCTTTCACAGGCGTCTTGACAGCGAATTTGGCTGCCCCGTCCGCAGTCGAGCCTGCACCGGAGAATCGGCAGACTTGGTTTGCGCCTACCGAATCAAGGTTGCGGTGTAACGGTCACGGAGGGCAAAGGAGTATAGAGATCCCCCGCCAGCCGCGCCTGGGCGTCACGTTCGCGCAGGATCTGCTTGCGGGTGCCTTCGGGCAGCTGGTTGCCCTGGTAAATCGCCCGATCGAAGTGGGCGACCGCCTCGGCCGGTTTGCTGTAAAGCGCCAGGATCTGGCCTTTGAGATAGAACAGATCCGGGTTGGTGGGGGCGGCGGCAAGGGCCTGATCGACCATCGCCAACGCCTCCTCGTAGTTTTTCTTGTCGCGCCAGGCAAGCGCCTGACCCCGGTAAGCAAGATAATTCGGGGCCGCTTTGCGAAATTCTTTGATCGCTTCGTCGTGCTTGGTCAGCAGCGTATCGATATAGCCTACGAACAAATTGATCTCCGGGTCGTCCGGGGCCTTCTCGCGCGCCGTCTTGAATTCGCCAAACATCCCCGGCACGTAGGTGAGCATGCGCGGCAGCGCCAGGATGCCGTCTTTGAGGTAAAAAGTTGAGATCTCCAGCCCCTGGGCAATCCCCAGATACAGATGGGAGCGGGCCGGATCTTTGCCGTTCATCGCCTGGGCCACCTCGCGGGTCTTCTGGGCGAGCGCCAACAGCCGGTCCACCTGGCCGTTCTGGTAGGCAATCGCTGCCTGCAGGCCATAGACCAGCGGTTCGTCGGGATTCTGGCGTTGGGCCACGTCGAGCTTTTCCCCGGCGTTCAGATAATTGCCGTTTTTGAAAAAGTCTTCGAAGGCCATCTGCAGCGCCGGGCCGATCGGCCGCGCCTCACTGCCGGTGCGAAACGGGTCGGCCGCCGGGGCTGCCGGCGCCCAGGCCGCGAGGGCCAGAGCGAGGCTCCCTGCCCCAATCACCCGTTTGCACGGCGTCCATCGAGATGTGCGGTGCATCGTCCCAAGTCCTCTATCTCAGAACCTACTCTACTCCCTGTCCACGACCGCCCGTCGGCCCCGGCGGTTCCTGGAGGAACCCCGTCAATTCCCACAATGTGAAGCGGATAACGGGAGCAAATCTCTCTTTTTCCCCTAGGCTTACTGTACAATCGGAGCAATCAGGTAGGGGCGCTTACGTGAATTTACTGCAGGACCAACCGGCGATGGGCATCGACCAGACGACTCTGGAGCATCTGGCCCGGCAGTGGGAGGATCTGGCCCCCGAGGCCATCCTGGCGGAAGCGGTGCGCTGTTTTGGCGACAAGCTGGTGCTGGCGAGTGCCTTCGGCCCCGAGTCGATTATTTTGCTCGACATGCTGGTGAAGGTGTGGCCCCGGCCGCAGGCATTTTTCCTCGATACGGGCTTTCATTTTCCCGAGACGCTGGCGCTCAAAGACCGGGTGCTCGCGCGCTTTCCGCAGTTGCAGCTCGAGGTAGTAGAGCCGCTGATGTCCGTCGATCAGCAAAATGCCATCTACGGCGAGCGCCTGCACGATCGCAACCCGGATCATTGCTGCGCCATTCGCAAAGTCGAGCCGCTCAACCGCGCCCTCGCCCCTTACAAAGCCTGGATTGCCGGCATGCGCCGCGAACAGTCGCCGACCCGCGGCCAGATTGGCGTCGTGCAGTGGGATTCGCGCCGCGGCATGGTCAAGTTCAATCCGCTGGCCACCTGGACGCACAAGCAAGTCTGGGCCTACATCGTCGAGCGCGATTTGCCCTATAACCCCCTGCACGACGAGGGGTTTCCGTCGATCGGCTGCTCGCCTCTTAACTGCACCGCCCCGGTGGCCGACGGGGCGGACCCGCGCTCGGGGCGCTGGCGGGGCAAGGCCAAGACCGAGTGCGGCCTGCATGCGTAAATTTATTTACGGTCCGGAAGCTGGACGTCCCGAAGCCAGGTGGTGACCGCCTGGGCAAAGGCGCTCTCCAGCGCAATATAGGGCGGCCAACCGGCGAGGGTGGGTGGGCTGTTCTGCGCCACCGGAATGTCTTCTAGATAGGGACCGAGCTTGCCGTCGAGTTCCTCGGGGATGGGCCGAAATACCGAGCGCACATCGCTCAGCCACCACCTGCCGCCGCTCGGGGCCACCACCACAGTCCGCTCGACGAGCACCGGGAACAGTTCGCCTCTCTGTAAGAAGCGATCGAGGGTGAGAAATTGAATGGCGACGGCGTCCCCAGCCGCCGGGGTCAGCCGGGGGTTGCTGGTGAGCACCAGATTTCCGGGGACGCGCTCGCGGGTGTAGGCACGGTTGACATAACTGGGCAGCGCCTCGGTAAGCCGTTCTGCAAGCCGCTCGGCTGTGATGACCGGAGCGGCGGCAGCCGGCACAGGGGCGAGGGTCAGCCAGGCAGCTAGAGCAAGGGTCGGCCACGGAGTACGCATCATCAGCCGTCGACCTCCGCGACGATGGCAAGAAAGGCAGCCTGGGGATCGGGGGCGGTGGTCACCGGACGGCCCACCACCAGATAGTCGGCGCCCCGGGCCAACGCCTCGCCGGGGGTGAGGGTGCGGCGCTGGTCGCCTTCGCCGCTCCCACCCGGGCGAATGCCCGGGGTGACGATGAGAAAATCGTTCCCGCAGCGCTCGCGCAGCAGGGCCGCCTCCAGAGGCGAGCAGACCACCCCCTGCACACCGCCTGCCACGGCCAGGGCCGCGAGGTGCTCGACGTAGCCGCTGACCCCGACACCAACCAACAGCTGCTGCTCGAGCAGCTGCGCGTCCAGACTGGTGAGCAGGGTCACCGCCAGCACCGCCGGGGCAGGGATCCCGAGGCGGGCCGCTTCGCCTGTGCAGGCGGCGGCCGCCGCCATCAGCATCGGTTGGCCCCCCGTCGCGTGCACGGTGAGCAGGTCCACCCCCAGACGGGTGGCGGCCCGGCAGGCCCCGGCCACCGTGTTGGGGATGTCGTGAAATTTGAGATCGAGAAACACCCGGCACCCGCGCGCTTTGAGCCATCCGACCAGGGCGGGACCGGCGGCGATAAACAGTTCCAGTCCAACTTTCCAAAAGCGCACAGCCGGGGCGCGCTCCACCAGGGCGCGGGCCGCCTGGACGTCCGCGAGATCGAGTGCCACGATCACCCGCTCGGCACTACCCATCAAAACGGCGCCTGGGTGTTGCGGCGGGCGAGGTGGTTCGGCTGGGCTTTGAGGTGCCGCAAGAAAGTCTGCAACTCCGCCACATCGAGCTGCTGGCGGGAGGATTTGCCAAAGGTGCGCTGCAGATAATCGCGCCCTTCTTTGGAACCCCAGCCGATGCGCTGCATCTGCACGTCGCTCTGGGCGAGCAAGTCCGAGAGATCCACCGGCGGCTCCAGTTCGTAGGGCGCGTGCCCGTTGCCGTTCACGGCTGCAGGCAGCGGCTCCTCTTCAAATAGCGGCAGCGAGCCGGCAGGGGTGGGCGGCTCGAAAGTCGGGGGGGTGAAGACTGCAGCAGGCACCTCGCGGGGGATGGCTTCAGCTGCAAGCCCGAAACCCGCCACCTGCAAAGCGCGCTCGATCGCCCGCTCCTCGGCCCTTTCGAGATCGGCGTGTACGGCGAGTCCGGAACCGAGCACCCACCGGCGATCGATGCGCACCTCCGCACGCACCGTGTAGACCCCGGCGTCGAAGCGCACCAGATCGGCTACGACGGTGCCGGTCGGGTGGCGCTCGCGAAATAGCTGCAGCAGCCGGGTGGAAACGGGCATGGGCGGGGCTTAAAGTCTATCCCCTAGCCTACCAGCTTGACTGGAGCTTGCAATTGCCGGGCTTTTTGTAGGATGGTGTTGCCACTCCCGGAGAGGGGATGTTTTTCATCACAGGGAGCCTGCGATGCGCAAAAAGTACGATTACTGCATCTATATCGGCCGCTTTCAGCCGTTTCACCTGGGTCACCTGCAGACCGTGCGCATTGCCCTGGAGGAGGCGTCGGAGCTGATCATCGTCATCGGCAGCCACCGCACCGCTCCCAACATCAAAAATCCCTGGACTTCGTCCCAGCGCGAGCAGATGATCCGCCTCACGCTCAAAGACGAACCGGAACTCCTGGAGCGCATCCACTTTGCGCCCGTGCGCGACCAGCTCTACAGCGACAACCTCTGGGTGGCGGACATCCAACAAAAAGTGCTCGCCATCGCCGGGGACGAGAGTGCCATCGCCATCATCGGTCACCGAAAAGACGAAAGCTCCTACTACCTGGACAGCTTTCCGCAGTGGAGCTACATCGAGACGGGCAATTACCGCGACATCCACTCTACCGATATCCGCGCCTCCTACTTGAGTCGCGCCCCCGAAGCCACCTACTACGACAAATTGCCGGTGGGGGTGCAGGTGAGCCTGGGCAGCTTTAACAGCGACGCGCGATTCACCGAACTGTGCGCCGAGTACGACTTCATTCAACACAACCAAAAAGCCTGGTCGGTGGCTCCTTACCCACCCACCTTCGTGACCGTCGATGCGGTGGTGGTCCAGTCGGGCCACGTGCTGATCGTCCGGCGCAAATCCCGCTACGGCTCGGGTCTCTACGCTCTACCCGGCGGCTTTGTCGATCAAGATGAAACACTGCTCGAAGGGATGTTGCGCGAACTCAAAGAAGAGACCGGTCTCAAGGTGCCGATGCCGGTGCTGCGCGGTTCGATCGTCGATAGCCACGTCTTCGACAACCCGAGCCGCTCGCTGCGCGGCCGGACGATCACCCACGCCTACTTCATCCAGCTCAAAGCGGGCAAATTGCCGCCGGTCAAAGGCGGCGACGACGCCGACAAAGCCCTCTGGATGTCGCTTGCGGATCTCTACATCCATGAAGATCTCTTTTTTGAGGATCACTTTGCCATCGTGCTGCACTTCGTAAGCCGGGTCTGAGATCGAATTCGTATAGATAGACATGGAATGGTCCGGCCAGACTTGCCGGCCACTCTTCTCACCGCAGTCGCCACGCAAAGCGTGTATCCAGTGGAAACATTTACCCATCCCACCCACCAACTCTCCCCCTCCCCGCGTCGAGGGGGGCCAGGTCAGTGGCACCCCTTTGAGAAGGGGAGCAAGCTTATGCCAGAGTGCGTCGGGGACGGATCAGATGGTGGGCAAGTGGGTGGCTGGGATGTCGGAGATAAACATGGGGTCAAGTGGAGAGGCACAACAGCTCTGACCTGCCAAATCCTCATACTTTCCGGATAGGCTGTAAGAAGGCTGAAAAGATTGCCGCACCTTTGGGTTCAATCCAATTTGACACTTGACACCAAAATATAAGAACTGTTAACATGCCGGATACCAATCAGACGGTACTTGTTCTTTCACTACTAAAATCTATGCATCCAAGCAAACTATTGCTTACAGTAGCCCTGTATGCAAAGAGACATTTTGCATGCACCTGGATGAGAAAAGAGCAAAGCCATCTACCGCATCAATTAGGAGCTAAAAATGAACAAAGAAATAATCATAATGGCTTGGAAGGATGAAGATTACTATCTGAGCTTGACGCCGGATCAGCGTGCTATGGTACCTAGCAATCCTGCTAGTTTTATTCCAATATTCGTACTAGGAAATACCACGGGTGAGCCAGATGTTGTTCCACCGCCCCCACGGACCGTAACCTGCCCCTCTACAAAATGTCGTGGATGTAGCCCATTTTAATTTAGAGAAGCTAGGGGTAGATAATCTAACAAGTTTCTACCCCTATGAAAAGTACATTTCCATATGCAACTTAAGTAATACTTCTATACAGTGACAACAAGGCACCCCCGATAGTGACTGATTCAGAAAAAAACAACATGTTCACTTCATTCTATAAAGCATCTTTGTTTACGGAAAGAACAAAAGTGCTTCAAAATAGAGATAAGCAGAAATCCGATTTGCAGGCAGTCATCCAACAAGCAAAGCAGTGGCATAAGCAACTTCAGTTTGATGATATACAATTTTTTGAAGAATATTTAAATAGCAACAACTTGACTCAGGAAGAATTTCTATCTATTTTAACTGATCATAACTCTAATTATCATACAAAAACTAATAATATACCTGAATGGTGGAAAGTCATCGAGGAAGCGATGTTTTTAAAACGTCGAGGATTAAAAAGTGATAATAACTGCACTGCACTTGATAAGCTTGCAACAGAGTGCTCGTTAGCGAATATTCTTCAACCTCTAATCGACCACTATCTAAAATGTCTCGAACAAAATATTTTATTGCTAGTTAAAGACGAACCGTATAACCCAATTAATCTCAAGCGGATCCAGTCTATAGCGTTAAATTATCTTACAAACACTTTAATGTCAATGTCCGGACAGACATTGGTCCTAGAGCTTCATGTAGCCAAGCTTAATGAGACTCTAACAGGTGAGACCACTGAAGAGCGTTTCAGAAGTTTTGTGCATTATTTACAACAGCCAAATAACATCCGCTCACTCTTTGAAGAATATCCTTTGCTCGTACGTCAACTAGTTGAACAAAGCGAACATTACATCGCTTCGATGTTAACATTTCTGAAACATTTGCTAACTGATTGGGCTAGAATCTGTGATGAATTTCCGGAATGTATAGATGCTGGTGAGCTAATCCACATAGAAAGTACTGGGGATAGTCATCGAGGAGGAAAGAGTGTACTCATGCTTGAATTTTTATCAGGTTTCAAGTTGCTATACAAACCGAGATCTCTGAGGCTAGATTTGTGCTTTCAGAACTTGTTAAATTGGCTAAACGTGCAGGAAAAGTGCTTGTTACTGAAGACTTTACGAATATTAGATTGTAATGATCATGGATGGACAGAGCATGTTGCTGTACGCGAATGCACGAAGGTAGAAGAGGTTGTGCAATTCTACAAAAGACAAGGGTATTATTTAAGCCTACTTTACATACTTGAGTCAACTGATTTCCATTATGAAAATATTATTGCTCAAGGGGACCAGCCAATTCTAGTTGATCTAGAAGGACTCTTTCAACCACGCTTCGAAGCAAATGACAAAAGTAGCGCAACAAGGCTTGCAATAGCAACTCTCGAGCAATCCGTAATGCGAATAGGGGTTTTGCCGCAGCGAATTTGGATGAGTAAAAATTATGATGGGATTGATGTAAGCGCATTAGGAGCGGGAGACATACAGGAGTCACCCGACTTTTTCCTCAATGTAGAAAACTCGGGAACAGCAGAGGTAAAGTACGTACGTAAGCGCGAAATTCTTTCGAACGGGCATCATAGACCAAGACTGAACGGAAACGACATAGAGGCAAGTGAGTACGTTAATGAAGTTATAGAGGGTTTCGTTAAGATTTGGGAAATTTTTTCAGCAAAGAGCACCGAACTATTATCAGAAAAAAGCCCCCTCGAAGGTTTTCGAGATTGTGAGATTCGGGTACTGTTTAGGTCTACACGTACTTATGCATCTGTATTATCCGAAAGTTATCACCCTAACTTATTGCGGGATGTTCTTCACAAACAACGTTTTTTTGACAAATTATGGCTGGAGGTGAAAGAGTTTCCGATTTTAGCTAAAGTAGTTGCGTCTGAACAGCGGGATCTTTGGATTGGTGATATACCTATATTTACAGCAACACCTGCTTCAACAGATGTATATGATAGCCAACATCGTAAAGTGACAGGCTTAATAAAATGTTCAAGTATAGATGTAGTTTATAACCGCTTGAAGAACTTGAATGCGGAGGATATGGAAAAACAAATATTTCTGATCAAAGCATCAATGGCTACTTTAGATACTAGCAAATCTGAAATACGGACAGTAGTCAGGAAGATGACTTTTGCTAATCAAACAATAAGTACTTCTCCAGGAGCGTTAATTGATGCTGCAAAATCAATTGGAAAACGTCTTGACAGCCTAGCTATTAGATGTGACCAAGATATTGATTGGATTAGCTTAGTGATGGTTCGCCACAGACATGCTGTCCTTTCTGGAACCGGACTTACGCTTTATGACGGGTTGCCAGGATTAGCATTGTTCTTGGCTTATTTAGGAAAGATTTCTGAAGAAAGCAAATACGCTTACTTCGCAGAGTCAATTACAAATATAGCCATCCAACATTTTGACAAACTAGAAGGCACAGGTATAGCTGGCTCTGTGGGAGCATTCGATGGATTACCTGGATTTATTTACGTACTTGCACATCTTGATGCTCTTTGGGAACGAAAAGATCTTCGGAGCGTAATTCACGACCTAATTAACAAGTTACCTGCATTGATTGAGCAAACCAATGCGTTAGACATTATTTCAGGCTTGGCTGGTTGCCTTGCGGTCTTAGTTTCTATCTGTGAATATGGAAGTGTGCCGATTGCGTATATTGCTGCTCACAAATGCGGTGAAATTCTTTCCCGAAAGATTAGCACTGTAACTCATGGTGATGAACTTGTAGATAATGGCAAACTCATTAGTTCCGTGGGTTTTGCTCATGGCTTAGCAGGTATAGCTTGGGCCTTGAACAGACTTGCAAACTTTAGTAAGGACAATAGATATAGACATGCAGCTACCTATGCAATTCAACTAGAACGGAATCTGTCATCACTTAGCATTCAAAATTCATTAGTAGCTTCGTCTTGGTGCAATGGAGCTTCTGGAATTGGGCTTAGCAGATTAGGATTATCGTTGTTATCCCCTGATAATACTTACCGCGAAGAGGTAGAGATTGCTACTAAAGTAATTCTGAAGCAGACGCTTGACACAAATCACTCACTTTGTCACGGTGATTTGGGGAATATCGAATTATTATTACAAGCAAACAAGATTCTGCAAAACGTAGATCTCCACAACCACATTCATCGTAATTGGTAGTATAGTTCTGAGCGAAATGTCTGAAGGTAGCATTCTTTGTGGTGTTAGCAATGGATTTGAGACACCCGGCCTCATGAATGGCTTAGCAGGAATTGGTTATGGATTGTTGCGAATGGCAGTTCCGAACTATGTTCCCTCAATACTAACGTTAGAAGCCCCGAAGAGTGAATTGGTGTTGAAGTATTGAATTTTGGAGTCTGAGCATTAATATACACGAAAAACTGATCGAATTTACGTATGTACTGCTGCGTTCCATTAGATTGTTGTGGAAGGCTGCACCACTTGAAATGACTCTTATGACCGTAATTTTACTGTTGCAAGGCGGTATTCCAGCTGTCAGCGTTTGGATCAATAAGCAAGTGATTGATGAAATTTCCTTGGCCGCGAAGGGAGAAATAACAATAGGTGTATATAATTACATACAACTACTTTTGCTCTGGACCTGCGCAATTGCTTTAAATGCTGCGCTTAATCCATGGATAACGGTAATGACTGGCAATCTTGCAGACAAAATAGGAGCTTTTTTTACTTCGCAGCTGATGGCCAAAGCTGACGAAAAGGCGGATTTGAGCCTATTTGACAATCCTGAGTTCTATGACAAGTTACAAGTATTACAAAGTCAAGCTAATAATGAACCTGTTATGTTAGCTAACACAATAGTACTTTTTGGAAGGCAAGTATTTACGGTTGTTGCCCTGTTCGCATTACTTTTTCCTATAAGTCCTTGGATACCATTGTTACTGCTGGTTACAACTTTGCCACAAGCTTATATTTCTTTTGGGCTTCAACAGTCTCTATGGAAAACGACTGTTGAGAGTAGTGCCCTTGCACGCAAGATGACTTACTCAAGCTCCATAATGCTAACCAATATATATGCAAAGGAAGTGAGACTTTTTGGGCTAGGGCCTTTATTGCAAGCTCGATTCTGGGAAGCATTTTGGACTATGTACTCAGGAATACGGTTTGTTCGAATAAGGCAAGCCTTGTGGACATCCTCGTTGTCGATACTAAGCACTTCGGGAAATGCCATTGCATTCTATTGGGTTGTACGTAAAGCGGTACTTGGAGACTTTGGGCCTGGTAATGTTCTTTTATTCTTACAGTCACTTGCATACATACAAGAGAATTTAGCCAACCTTGTAACTGACTTAAGCGGCTTGTACGGTCACTTACTATACATGCAAAGTTATTTTGCCTTTATTAATCTGCAAACTTCTCAAAAGCCTGTACAGTTTGCCAAACCTGTACCACTTCCATTTAAGCAAGGAGTCTCTTTTGAAAAAGTGTCATTTAGCTACCCTGCAGGGCAGGAAACTTTAAGAGACATCAGTTTTGTTCTTAAGCCTGGTGAAACTGTAGCTTTAGTTGGCGAGAATGGTGCAGGTAAATCAACGATTGTCAAGCTCCTTTCAAGGTTGTACGATCCAACATCAGGACTGATAAAGGTGGATAATTACGAAATTCACGAGTTGGATTTGAAGGAATGGCGCGACCAGCTTGCCGTCGTCTTTCAGGATTTCTGCCGTTATTCCTTTTCAGTAGAGGAGAATATAGCTTTAGGCAACCAAGAGCTATTAGATAATGAGCCGCGTATAAAACAAGCAGCAGAGTCAGCTGGAGCTATGGAATTCGTTTGCAAATTAGAATCGGCTTTTAAAACTCAGCTTGGTAAGCAGTTTGAAGAGGGTGCAGAGTTGTCTGGCGGAGAATGGCAAAAGTTGGCTCTTGCAAGAGCATTTGCACGCAAAGATAAAGCTCAATTGTTAATTTTAGATGAGCCTACATCATCGCTCGATCCACGCAGTGAGTACGAGGTTTATCGTTGCTTTGCGGAATTGGCACGAGGGAAAACTACTTTATTGATTACTCATCGCTTGGCAGTTACACGGCTAGCTGACCGAATACTCGTGCTTAAGAATGGTCGGCTTGTAGAAGATGGTACTCATGCCAGCTTACTTGCATGTAACGGTGAATATGCCGCCCTTTGGCGTATGCAGACTGAGAGATATGGTTATGGATAATAACAGCCTATCCGGAAAGTATGAGGATTTGGCAGGTCAGGAGAGCGCGAGAGGGGAACCCAAAGGGGGTTCCGCCTCTCGCACCACAAACTAGTGGGCTAAGCCAAAAAATCGAACACAGCGTAGTCAGACCCAGAAAGCCCAGGCAAAGACCGTCATTTGAACCCAACCGCTTCACCCGGATTCGATATGAGGCTGAAATCAGCCGATACGGAGGGGCAAGCGCACCTGGAAGCGGGTATCTCCCGGTTCGCAGAGTAAGCGGACATCGCCATGGTGCTGCACGACCACGACCTGATAGACGATGTGTAACCCGAGGCCGGTGCCTTCGCCCACGGCCTTGGTAGTAAAAAACGGGTCGAAGATATGGGATTGGGCTGCAGCCGGAATACCGGGGCCGTCGTCGGCAATTTCGACCAGCACCACCTCGTGCTCATGCCGGGTGCGGATGCGGATGCAACCGCTCCCCTTCGCTTCGAGCGCGTCGATGGCGTTGTCGATGAGGTTCGTCCAGACCTGGTTGAGTTCGCTGCCGTAGGCGGTAATCGCAGGCAGGGTGTAGTCGTAATCGCGCTCGATGGCGATCGACCCATTGAGCCGGTGGCCGAGCATGGTCAGGGTGCTCTCCAGCCCCTGGTGGATATCGACCTCCTGCAGCGGGGCTTGATCGAGGTAGGAGTAGTCTTTGATCGACTTGACGAGCTTTGAGATCCGTTCGGTGCTCTGGACCAATTCCGTCAACAGCCCAACCCCACTGAGATTGGCCTCCAGCCAGACAAGCACCTTGTCCAGGGCCGGGGCGGGCATCCGCTCGGCGATCTTGGCTAGCCAGTCGGTGTCGAGGCCCGCCCCCACCAGCGTCGGTGCCAGTTGCCAGCACTGCGTCACTCCGTGCGCTTCGAGCCAGGAAGCGACCTCCTCTTCGCGGTCGCTGCGGGTGAGCGGATCGAGCCTGGAGGTACTCGCGGCCCTGGCGAGCGCTTCGCGCTGCAGGCCCACCAAAAACGCCTGCTGCTCGCAATCGATAATCTGGCGGCCCAACTGCAAAGCGGCAGGCTGGAGCACCTGAAAGATTTCGTGCAGCCGCCGGGCGGCGCGCTGGGCGGCGGCGGCGGGGTTGTTCAGTTCGTGGGCGAGTCCGGCCGCGAGATTGCCGAGGGCGACCAGTTTTTCGCGGTGCTGCGAGAGCGTCTGCACCGCCTGCATCCGCAGGGCCATCGTGCGCAGGATGCTCGTCATGACGCAGCTGCAGGAGGAGAGCATCTCCCAGAACGCCTCCTTGCCAAATTCGAAGATCCGGCAGCGCACCTGGGCCCGGCCGCTCGCCCAGTAGTGGGGATCTCCCGTCAGAATGGGCAATTCGCCGTAGAGGGTGTAGGGGACGTGGGTGACCAGCAAAATTTCCTGCGGACCCTCGTGTTTGACGATCTGGATCTCGCCTTCGAGGATCACAAAGACGTAATCCGCGGGCTCCCCGGCGGCGCGATGGATCTGTCCCGGCTCCAGCCACAGCTCCCGGCCCTGGCCCAGAAGCCAGTGCAGCCGCTCCTGGGGCAGATTGGCAAACAGGGGCACCCGCTGCAAAGTCTCGATGTCGAGCATCGCTATTTCTCCCCTTGCTGGGTCTTGGGCTGCCGGACGGGCAGGCAGATGCTAAAGCGCGTCTCGCCGGGTTTGGAGGTGAGGCGGATCGTGCCGTGGTGGTGCTTGACGACGATGCGGCGGGCGATATCGAGACCCAGACCCGAACCTTCGCCCACGCCCTTGGTAGTAAAAAACGGCTCGAAGATGCGCGATTGGATCTCCGGCGGGATGCCGGGGCCGTCGTCGGTAATTTCGATATTGACCGTGTCCGGCCCGGGGGCGGTGCGGATGGTCAGTTCGCCCTTGCCCTGCATCGCGTAGGCGGCGTTGTCGATCAGGTTGGTCCAGACCTGGTTGAGTTCGCTGCCGTGGGCGCAGATACGCGGCAGGTCCGGGGCGTACTGGCGATGGACGGCGATGCCGTACTTGAGCTTGTGGTGGAGGATGGTGAGCGTGTTGTCGAGTCCTTCGTGCACGTCGATTTCCTGCAAAGGCGCCTGGTCCATGTAGGAGTAGGACTTGATCGCCTTGACCAGTTGCGAGATGCGGCCGGTGCTCTGGTCCACCTGGTTGACCAGTTCCGCCAGGGTGAGCGTCTCGACCAACCAGTGGAGCGCTTCGCCAAACGCCTCCCGGGTGCAACCTTCGGCCAGGGGAGTGAGCTTGTCGGGGTCGAGACCCGCTGCCACCAGTGTCGGAGAAGCCTCCCAGGCGTTTGTGATGCCCCGCTCCTCCAGCCATTCGCCCAGGGATTCCTCGCGGTCGCTTTGATCGAGCGGGTCGAGGCGGGGAGCGCAGGCGGCATGGCCGATCGCTGCTTTTTGCAGCACGACGAGCAAGTCGCGCTCCTGGGGGCCGAACAGCCCTTCGCACAGCCCGAGCAGGCGGGTTTGGACACTTGCGAGCGCTTCGCGCAACTGTTGGGCAGCCCGGCGGCCGGCAGCGGCGGGGTTGTTCAGTTCGTGGGCGAGTCCGGCGGCGAGTTTGCCGAGGGCGGCCAGTTTTTCTTGCTGGCGCATCTGCCCTTCGAGGTCCGTGGCCCGTCCCGCCATCGCCGCCAGGATCACCGCCGCCCCCTGGGAACATTCGGCCAGGATGCGCTTGAACGCCTCCGGCTCGATTTCAAGCACCCGGCTAACCCCCAGGGAGCGGCCGGTGGCCCGCGAGGGGCCGCCGGTGACCATCGAAATTTCGCCCGTAAATTCGCCCGGCTGGTGGACGGTCAGCAGTTGATCCTGACCGTCCACCCGTTTGGTGACCTGCACTTGTCCTGCAAGGACGACGAAGAAGCGGGAGATCGGGTCCCCTTCTTGAAAGATCACCTGCCCCGGCGCCAGATCCACCTCGCGACCGTGTTCACCCAGCCGCTTGAGTTCTTCGGCGGAGAGCTTCGGAAACAGTTCCGGTTGTTGGGGATCGTGGAGCATGGCGAATCCTACTGGCTTTCGGTGTGCCCGTCCCTTATTTTATGGATGCAGCCCGCCTTTGGGGGGGTGGCGGGCCTGGGATCACAACTCGGGGCGGTAGGTGGCGACGCTCGACTGCATGCGGGAAGCCTGACCGCCGGTGAATTCGACCATGCAGGCGTCGTCGGTGTAGTCCATGAAGTTGGTGATCGGATCGAGGCCCGACTGTCGGCGGCAGCTGTCGCGACCGGTCGGACAGCCGTAGGCCGCCGATTTTTCGGAGGGCGTGTCGCTTACCGAGTCGCCGCTACTGGAGCAACCGCCCTGGAAGGTGTGGTAGAGACCCAGCCAGTGGCCGACCTCGTGGGTGCCGGTGTCGCCTTCGTCGTACGGAAAGGCACTGCCGCCCGGCAGCGACGAGTAAAGCACCACCACCCCGTCGTTGTCGGGGTCGTTGTCAAGATACCAGGGGAAAGTCGCCCAACCGAGCAGGCCGCCGCTCGGGTTGGCGGAGTAAAAGTTGAGGGTCGTCTGGGGCGAGATGCTCAGGGCGGATTTGGCGGAGCGCTCCGCACTCGAACCGGGGGTCATGCCGAACCAGCTGGCGTTGCTGGTCCGGTCGGTCGAAGCCAGCTGGAACTGAAAGCCGGAAGGGGTGAAGGCGTCGTTGAGCACGCGAATTTGATCGGCGATGGCCGTATCCGAGATGTTGCCGGTGCTGCCGCTGTAGATGACATGAAAAGCTACCGGAATGGTCTTGGTGGTGACGGCTTCGAGGGTACCGTCGGGACGGCGATGCGACGCCATCCAGCGATCGAGCTTCTGTTGCACTTCTTTAATTACTGCCGGGTTTGGGGGCGCTACTGCGCACCGCGCACCGCTATCGATAAACGCTTCTTGCGATTCGAACTCGAATCCGCCGACCGCAAACCCTTGCTTCGGCTCCGCGAGTGCAGGAGCACTCCAGCCCACCACCAGGGCGGCCATCAGCAGCATTTTTTGTTTCATAGATAGTCATCCCACAGAGGACAGAATATCTATACCACAATCGTCGCTTTGTACAGGTCGTGCCCGCAGATGCGTTCGATCGATTCGCGGAAGCTACAATATGGACCGAAGACCAATAGAGGGGGATCCATGCAACTTTGTGTGCTGATCTTCAATTCGGGGTCCGAGAACGAAGGTATCTATACGTTGAATGTCGATAGCGAGAACACCGTGGTGGCCTTCGAAAGTCGAGAGGATGCCGAGCGCTACGCCAACCTGCTCGAAGCCCAGGATTTCATAGTGCCGGAGGTCGAACTGCTCGAAGCCGAGGAGATCAAGCAATTCTGCGAGGATTCGTCCCTTGGGCTCATCGTCGTCGAGGCGGGCCAATTGGTGATGCCGCCGGAGAAGTCCAAGGAGACCCTCGACTGGAGCCCTGAGCCGGCAGCCCTGGAGCCCAACAGCGAACTGGAGCGCATGCGGTCGATGCTTGAGCAGATGTACCGCAAGTCCTCCTAGCCGATGGCCCACTGGTTGTTCAAAAGCGAGCCGGGCGCCTACGCGATAGCCGATCTGAAGGCGGACGGCACCACCGGCTGGAGCGGTGTGCGCAACTACCAGGCCCGCAATTTCATGCTCGCCATGCGGGTGGGGGATCTGGGCTTTTTTTATCACAGCAACGCCAACCCCACCGGCGTGGCGGGCATTGTCGAAGTCGTGCGCGAAGCCTACCCCGACCACACCGCCCTCGATCCAGCCAGTCCCTACTTCGATGCGAAGGCAACGGCCGCAAAGCCCATCTGGCAGATGGTCGACGTTGCCTTTGGCGCGCAGTTTGCCGAGGTTGTCACCCTGGAGCGCCTGCGCGCCACGGCGGGTCTTGAACAGATGCCGTTGCTCCAGCGCGGCAGCCGCCTCTCGGTGCTGCCGGTGAGTCCCGGGGAGTGGGAGATTATCCTCAAAGTCGCCCGGCTTCCGAGCAACGATCAATCAAGCTCTTCTCGATTGCAACTTGCTGTGCACGCGCCCGTAGACGAAGTAAACCAGTAATCCCAGCCCGAGCCAGGCAAACAGCCGCAGCCAGGTGTCGACGGGTAGCCCAGACATCAACGCCAGGCAGGCGGCGATGCTGGCAAGCGGCACCCAGGGCACCAGCGGACAGCGAAAAGGCCGGGGCAGATCCGGCTGGCGGTAGCGCAAAAAGAGCACTCCGGCGCTCACGACGATAAAGGCGAACAGCGTGCCGATACTCACCAGTTCTCCCAGGATGCCCAGGGGGACCAAGCCTGCCACGACGCTCACAAAAAGACCCAGCAGCATCGTCGAGAGATAAGGGGTCTTGAAGCGCGGGTGGATGACGCTAAATAGTGGTGGCAATAGGCCGTCGCGGCTCATCGTGTAGAAGATGCGCGTCTGGCCGTACAGGGTCACGAGCATCACCGAGGTGAGCCCGGCGATGGCGCCGATTTTGACGATGAAGGTGAGCCAACCCAGGCCGATGGCGTCTACACCGACGGCGATCGGGTCGGGCACGCCCAGTTGCCTGTAATCGACGATCCCGGTGAGCACGAGGGCTACCAGGATGTAGAGCACCGTGCAGACGGCCAGTGAACCCAGAATGCCGATGGGCATGTCGCGCTGGGGATTTTTGGCTTCCTGGGCGGCGGTGGAGACCGCATCGAAACCGATATAGGCAAAAAAGATCACCCCCGCCGCCCGCAGGATACCAAATGGTCCGTATCGGCCCGGTTCGACCGGTTCGGGAATAAACGGCGTCCAGTTGGCCGTGTCGATGTAACTGGCGCCGAAAACCAAAAAGGCGACGATCACAGCCACTTTGACGACGACAATGATGCCGTTGACGGAAGCCGATTCGCTCACGCCCACCATCAACAGCAGCGAGAGCGCCAGGATAATCAGCACAGCCGGGACGTTGAGCAACCCGGCCGCCGTCGTACCGTCGGCGAGGGTCACCGGTTGGCCGAGGGAGGCGGTGAATTGTGGCGGCATGACAATGCCGAAATCCTTCAGAAAGCTCACCACATAGCCCGACCAGCCGACAGCCACCGTCGCGGCCGATAGCGCGTACTCGATAATCAAATCCCAGCCGATGATCCAGGCCACCAGTTCGCCCAGAGTGGCGTAGGCGTAGGTGTAGGCGCTGCCGGAGATGGGAAGCAAAGCGGCGAATTCGGCGTAGCATAGCCCCGCAAAGGCGCAGGCGAAGGCGGCGAGGATGAACGAAATGGTGATGGCCGGCCCGGCGTACTGGGCAGCGGCTTGCCCGGTGATCACGAAAATCCCGGCGCCGATGATGGCACCCACCCCGAGGCTAATCAAGTTGATGGGACCGAGGGTGCGCTTTAACCCTCCGTCGAGGCCCCCTTCTTTTTGCAGGTCAGCCACGGTTTTTTTGAGAAGATATCGACTCAGGGTCAACGCTTTTCTCCCGGCAGAACGTTGAAACTATTTAAACACCGCCGCTTGAACGTTGTCGGGCCTGCGCCCACTCGAATTCGGCGCCGTAACAACGAATACGTTTGAACAATTTGTTACGGTCCATCGCAAACCAAAGTGCCTGCGATTCACGGTGTGCTGGATGGCGCAGCCAGCCCTGGGGATGCAGGTTTCGGGGGCCGTGGGACATCAACGCCGCCCTGTCGCTTTTGCCGTCGGAAGCTTTCGGATTGTGTACCTGCGGGCGGTTGGGCCTGGGGAGCACAGATCATCGCGTCGCTTGCCACTAGGCCTGCCGGTGGGCGCGCCACGCAGCGCTCGGGCCGGTCGTCCGCCGGCTGGGCTGACCCCGGTCCACCCGAGCTGGCAATCACCAACAAAAGCACAACGATAGGCATCAGCGGCACGTCGCAGTCAGGATCCATTCGACTACCCGCAGCGCACTGACGTTCCCGGCGAAGTTGTCCAGGTTTTCAAAAAGTGCTTTTGATCGCTGCGGCGGGGGCGCGTTCTTTCCAGGGAGCAAATAGCGGCAGCAGCAGCAACCCCGGCAGGGCGGCAACAGCGGTGAGCACAAAAAACAGCGGCCAGCCCGTAGCCTCGGCCACAAGCCCGGTGGTGGACCCGAGCACGATCCCACCCACGGCCATCAGGCTGGATAACAGTGCGTATTGGGTAGCCGAGTAGCGCGCGTCGCACAGGCTCATCAAAAAGGCGACGAACGCGGCGGTTCCCAGGCCCGCGCAACCGTTCTCGACGGTGACCACCGCAGCGAACAACAGCGGACTTTGTCCGGCCAGGGCCAGTAGAAAGTACCCGAGGTTGCTCGCCGCCTGCAGTGCACCGAACACCCACAGCGAGCGGTTGATCCCAAAACGGTTGAGCAGCAAACCGCCCGCCAACACGCCAATCGTGGTCGCCACAAAGCCGACCCCGCCGCGAATATCGCCGATGGTGCCCTCGCTAAACAGGGTCTTCAAAAAAGGAACGGTCATCGTGGCGGCCAGCGTGTCGCTCAGCTTGTAGAGCACGATAAATGCCAGGATCGCCAAACCCCGGCCCATTCCCGAGCGACCGAAAAATTCGACGAGCGGCAGGCGGACCGCTTCTGCCAGACTGGGGGGCGGTTGAAGATTGCGAGGTTCCGGCGACCACAGAGTAATCAGGACGCCCCCTGCCATCAAGGCGGCCATCCACAGATACACCTCCGGCCAGGAGCGCCATTCGGCCAGCCGAAAGGCGAGGGCGCTCGTCACAAGCAACGCGAACCGGTAGCCCAGGACTCCCAGTGCAGCTCCGGTGCCGAGTTCTTGAGAATCGAGGATGTCGGTGCGGTAGGCGTCGAAGGCAATATCCTGCGTGGCGCTCAATAAAGCGAGCAGTACCGCCAGCAACGCCAATACCTGCAACTGGCCCTGCGGATCGATCGAGGCCATCACCGCCAGCACCAGGGCGACGGTAAGCTGCATCAAAGCAATCCAACCCCGGCGCCGCCCAAAAATGGGAGGAGTAAAGCGATCCACTAAAGGGGACCAGAGAAACTTCAGCGAGTAAGGTAGCCTGGCCAGGCTGAACAGTCCGACAGTCGCAAGGGTGACACCTGCTCCTGTCATCCAGGCTTGCAAGGTGTCGAAAGTCAGGTTGTACGGCAACCCCGACGAAAAGCCCAAAAATAGCAGAGCGGCCAGTTTACGGCTGGTAAAAACTTGAGCAATTGGGCGGGGCGGATCCAACGGTAATAGGCGGATGGCGGAACTGCCTGAGACTGTAGCACAGCGTGAAAGTTGAGGATGAAAGCATAGCAAGGAAAGTCATTGCTTTGATAGACGACCCCAATCGGGAGTTTATTCCGAGTATATTCCTGAGGCTTGAACTCTTGCCAAAGGCCATTTTTAACCGGCAAGAAGACGCGGTAAAGTTTATCAGGCTTACATCGACGCCTCAAATTTTATAGAATCTCCACTGGATGAAATTGTGGCAGAAGCACTGGCTACCGCTGCGGCACACGGATTGTCAGCCATGGATGCGCTGCATGTGACCTGTGCTGTCAAAGGGAACGCGACTGAGTTGGTGACCGGTGAGAAACCTACAAAACCAATGTTTCGGGTTACCAACATCACCGTAACTTCGATTCGATAGGCAAAACCTCGTCAGTAAACACATTGAGCTACCGCTTGACAAGCACACACTCGCGCACCAAGTCAGCTGTGCGGCGGGCGGCGTCGGGAACAGCGAGCCTGCGGGCACTTGCGGCCATCCTGGCCATCGCTTCAGGATTGTTCAGCAGAGCTTGAACTGTACGGTCCAACAGGGCAGCGTTCAGGGTGGATTGGGAAAATTGCAGGGCGGCACCGGCGCGCACGAGGGCTTCGGCGTTGACGGTCTGGTGATCTTCGGCGGCAAACGGATAGGGGATCAATATCGATGGGGTGCCGGTGACGAGCAGTTCGCTCAGGGTCGCAGCCCCGGCGCGGCTAATGGCGAGATCCGCGCGGGCAAGCAGCGGGGCCATCTTCTCCCAGAAGGCGTAGATGCGGTAGGCGGGGTGGTCAGGGGCGCCCTCGCGCACGGCGCCGTATTCACCAGCCCCGGTAAGGTGCACGATCCACCAGCCGCGCTCCAGCCAGCCGGGAGCACACTCGCCCACCATCTGATTGATGGCCCTGGCTCCCTGGGAGCCCCCCATCACTACGATCAAGGGTGCCTCGGGCGGCACCGGAACATCGAGCAGCGGATTGGGGGAGATCAAAAACTCGGGGCGGACCGGCGTGCCCACCCAGCAGGTCGTGGCCCCACTGACGAAGGTGGCCGACTCGGCGAAGCCCAGGCCCAGGTAGCGCATCCAGCGCGCCAGATAGCGGATCACTTTGCCCGGCAGCACGTTCGACTCGTGGCCGATGGCAGGCAGGTTCAGGCTGCGGGCGGCGAGCACCGCCGGGGCGGCGATGTAGCCGCCGGTGGTGAAGACCCCAGCGAAGCGTTCTTTACCTAAGAGATTGCGGACGTAGCGGTAGGCCGCGAGGGTCTGGGAGGCGGCTTCGAGCCACTGGGGGCCGGGTTTGCGGTTGAGCCCCTGCAGAGGAACGGTGTGCAGCGGGTAGCGGCCGGGAACCAGTTTGTTCTCCAGCCGGTCGGGAACTCCAAGCCAGGCGACCTCAAATTCGCTCAATTCGGCAGCCACCGCCAGGGCCGGAAAGATATGGCCGCCGGTGCCGCTCGCGGCAATCAGCAACCGCGGCTTGTGCATAGAGAAAACCGTATGAACCATCTCCCAGGATTTAAAAACAACCGCCATCCCGTGTGTAAAGAATCCGATCGCGTGGAGCAGACTCCTGGGATACTCTAGTGGGTACCTTTGATCCCGACCGATGTCAACCTCACCTTTGCCCAAGTTCCCCGCCGAGTCCGGCCAGTCTCCCCCGGCGCTGACGCTGATGGATCTGGCCAGCCAACTCAACCGGGAACAGCGCAAAATCCAGGATCTGCTCAGCTCGCTGGGTTTTGCCCTGCGCAGCCTGAGCAACCTCAACCAGCTTCTCGAACTCATTCCTCTGATGGCGGCGCGGGTAACGGACGCGGAGGCCGGGGCGGTCGTGCTCTTTGCCGAGGACGGCCAGCCGGGCCTGGTGAAGCTTTACTGCCCGGATACCAAGTGGCAGCCGGCTCTAGAAACGATCCTCGACGGGTTGCGCCACCTGAGTGCCGAGCAGGCGGCGGCTGAGGAGCGCCTCGGCGACGATCCATGGGTGGTGAGCCACAGCACTGCGATCCTGGTCAAAAGTGCCCTGCGCGGCCGTTTGTACGTCTTTTCGCGCGCCGCCAATTATCAGTGGACCGAGGGACGCCAGAAGCTGTTGCGCTTGGTGGCCGACCAGACCGCCGTGGCGGTCGAAAACGACTCGCTCAACAAAGAACTGCAGCGCAAGCAAAAGCTGGATCGCGAATTGGAGATTGGCTCTGAGATTCAGGCGCAGCTGCTGCCCAGAAGTTGCCCGCGCATCAACGGGATTACCCTCGCGGCCCGCTGCCAATCCGCCGATAAGGTGGGCGGCGACTACTACGACTTTATTCCGATCACCAACACCAACCGCTGGGGCATCGTGATTGGCGATGTGATGGGCAAAGGCGTGCCCGCCGGGCTGCTGATGACGATGACCCGCGGCATGCTTAGAGCCGAGGTGCTCCGGCAAGATCCGCCCGCGCTCATCCTGCAGCACCTCAACCACGTCATGTTCACGGATCTGGAAAATTCCAACCGGTTTGTGACGCTCTTTTATTCGGAGTACGACCCGAACACCCGCACACTGCACTACAGCAACGCCGCCCACATTCCGCCCATTTACTGGAACGCCAGTGCGGGCGAGACCTACCTGCTCGACAACCCCGGTATGCTCATCGGCCTCGACCCGGAGAGTCACTACCAGCAATCGAGCCTGCAACTGCACCCCGGCGACGCGGTGATCTACTACACCGACGGCTTCACCGAGGCCGCCGACCGCAACAACAACCGCTTCGGGGAGCAGGGGCTCAACCAGGCGGTGCGTTGGGCGGTCACCCACTACGAATCGCCCGAGCAAATTCTTGAATACCTCTACGAACAACTGCGCCAGTTCTGCCCGAGCGGTCGCTGCGGCGACGACATGACGCTGATCGTACTCAAAGCCCAGTAGCGCCTGCGGCCCTTCCTTTGCCGGTCGGATCGAGCTACACTATCCCAGATCCACGCCCGCTTGGAAAACCCATGCAACTGAACGCGCTGGACTGGGCCGTCATCGGCGTTTACCTTGCCATGCTGCTGTCGATCGGCTGGTCGTTGCGCAAATTCGCCCAGCAGGGCCTTGAGAACTATTTTCTGGGCGGGCGCAACCTGCCGGGTTGGCTTAACGGCGTTTCCTATGCGAGCACCTGCCTCAACGCCGATGTGGCCCCGTTTTATTGCGGATTGGCCGTCGCCACGGGCCTTTACATGGGCTGGTTCTACATCGCCCGCTTCGGGTGGGCGCTTTTGATTGGCGGAGTGCTTTTCGCCCTGTTCTGGCGGCGGCTGAAGATTTTTACCTCGCCGGAATTTTACGAACTGCGCTTTGCGGGCCGGGGAGCGAGCTGGATGCGCGGCTGGATCGCCTTTCGCTCGGCATTTATCGCGATTGTCGCCTGGACGGGGGCGGGGCTGCTGGGTATGACCAAGGTCGTCACCCCGATATTCGGCCTGGGCAAAGTCGAGACGATGCTGCTGGTCATCCCGGTCATCCTGGTGTACCTCTACTTCAGCGGCTACCTGGGGGTGGTGATCACCGACGCACTCCAGTCGCTGTTTATTTTTCTGGGCAGCCTGGTGCTGCTGGTGGCTGTCCTGGTCGATTTTGGCGGGCCGGTCGGTCTGGGGGAGGCGCTGGCGCGACTGCCCGACGGGGCCAGAGTACTGAGCAGTGTGCCGCCACTAGAAGACAAGTACGTCTCGCTCTTTGCGGTGATCGCCTTCACCCTCGGCACCTCGATCGGCTACGGCGGCGACGTTGCTCCCCTGGGCGGCGCCATGGAGGGCCAGCGCATTCTCTCGTGCCGCAACGGCCGGGAGGCGGCGCGCATGTACGTCTGGACCGAGGTGGTGCTGTTTTTATTCTTGCTGGCCCTGTCGCTGCCGGCGCTGGGGGCGATGGTCGTCTGGCCGGGGTTGCACACCGGGGCGATGGACCCGGAACTGGCCTACGGCATGCTCATCGAAAAGTACATCCCGAGCGGCCTGCTGGGGATGGTGCTGGTGTCGATCCTCGCTTCGCTGATGTCGACGGTCAGTTCCAACCTCAACTTCGGCGCCCAGGTGGCCGTCAACGACATCTACCGCCGCTACTGGCGCCCCGACAAACCCGACGCCCACTACCTCAAGGTCGGCAAGGCGGTGACGGTGCTCATCCTGGCCATGTCCATGGGCGTTGTCTTCGGCGTCAATTACCTGCTCGACATCGCCATATTTATGATCGGCCTCAGTGCCGCGGAACTACCCGCCAACTGGGCGCAGTGGTGGTGGTGGCGCTTCAACACCAAAGCTCGGCTCACCGCGTCGATCGGCGGTCCGCTCATCTACGTGCTGGTGCGCTTCGTACTGCTGCCTGAGCAGGATTTTGCCGTTTGGATTCTTGCTTCGATGGCGCTGACGACCGCGGCCTGGGTGGGCGTAGCGCTGTTGACTCCGCCCGACGATGAAACCACCCTCGCGCGCTTTTACGAGCGCGCCCGGCCGCTGGGCTGGTGGGGACCGGTGGCCCGGCGCGCCCGGCGCGCCACCAAAGCGGTGCTCACCCAGGAGGAGTAGACGGCAGGGTTTTGGGGCCGTCTTTGAAGGTCGTGAGAACATTCTCGATTTCCCGCTCGTGGTAGAGATGGAACAGTTCGTGCTGAATGAGTACGCCGAGCTTTGCGTACGGATCTGTCAAGAATTTTGTGTAAGTGAATTTGTCATACCTTGAGCAGGGCTGTTTCATTCTAGCTTTGCATTGGATGCAAATGAGAATCGAGAGCGGCAAAAGCCTTATTGCTTGTTGAGCAGGTCAAGCTTATTGACATGGCCGAATGGGGTTTTTGGAGAATGAAACAGCCCTGTTGTCGTACCTCATCCATCACCGCATCGGTCACATTCGATATCAACGTCGGTGAAACTTCAACCCCGTACATTTCCAGCACTTGCGCCTGGATGTCCCGGGTGGTCATCCCGCGCGCATACAGCGCC
>JAHHGR010000042.1 GCA_019359725.1 Aphanocapsa lilacina HA4352-LM1
CGCTCTAGTAGGGTAAGCTGGCTGAAGCTCATAGGGGTTCCTGTTTGTCGTAGTAAACGTCAGGATACCTCTATGAGTCCCTCAGCGGAAGGCTCTCAAGCGTTGCACTTCATTTTTGAATCGGCGATTGCGCTTAAATTGGGGCCAAAATTTCTAATCAAAGCCCACAAAGGCCAACAGTTCCGCGAGAGGGCCGAAGGTCTCAAAGCGGGTTGTAGAACCCGAAAGGCTTGAAGCGGGTGGTGGGAATCGAACCCACAACTACAGTTTGGAAGACTGTGGTTTTACCACTAAACTACACCCGCGGCGCCTGGACATTATAGCCCGCGCATGCGCTGGGCTATAATGCCCAAACTTTGCGGTCCTGCCGACGGGGATTGGTCGTAATTGAAACAGGACCACACCGGGTCCGCGCACCCCCCGAAAGGACACAGCCATGGACCAAAAAGAAGGCGCAGGACACCACAAGATCACCGAGGAAGCGACCCGCAAGCTGTTTGAGACGCGCGACACCATCGACGGCATGGGCCAGCAGGAGTACTTCCAGCAACTCGACGAAGGCCAGGAGTTCGCCGATCGCAGCCCCATCAGCAGCCCGCTCGACTGGGGGGAGACCTGGAAGCCGCACTGGATGGCCGAGGGCGCCCAGCGCGAACACAGTATGGCGGACCCGAACCTGAGCCCCGAGCAGAACCTGCAGGCCATGCGCAGTTTCGTAGGTGGACAGCTCAATAACGCCCACGCCGCCCACAGCGCCTCGCGCGATTTTTCTGCCCTGGACGGCGACGGCGACGGCCATTTGACCGGTTCTGAGATCAAAAGCGGCATGGGCAACGAGAAACTCGCCCAATCGGCAGCCTACCTGAGCCGCGAACTGGGCACGCTCGAAGAGCTGAGCAACGACGAATTGGGCGACGAGAACGACGGGCTCACCCGCAAAGACCTCCAAAAAGCGGAAATGCGCAGCCTCGGGGCCGCCACCCACGCCCTCGAAGACAGCTACAGCAGTGCCCACATGTTCCGCGACACCACCGACCCGTCCGATCCCCACGCCAGGGTCGAAGGCCTCAACGTCTTCAATCCGCTCGATGAGGAGACGACGACAGGGGTGGCAGGCGGGGCCGCCGTTGGAGCGCTGTTTGGTGGACTGGCAGGGGCGCTCGTCGGCGCGGTTGCAGGCGGGATCATCGGGGTCGGCCAGGATGAAGATATGGGCACCCACGATCACCGCTTCGACGAAATGCCGGTGGACGAGGAAGGCCGTCTGGCGCGCGCCTCGGACCTGGCCGCGGCGGAGGCGTCCGCCGAGATGCTCTCCACGTACTACGAACACCGCGACGACGAAGACGCTGCGGCCCACCAGGCGTTCGCGGATAATGTCGCTTCTTTCTATCGGGCGAGCGACCAGGGTGTGAGCGTCTTCGAAGACAACGACGATCCGGCCTGGCAGCAGGAGCGCGACGAGCGGCTCAACGCCACCAACAATGTCGCCGACTACGACGGGGTGGGCGGGACGTGCGAAGAGGAGGCGAGCCCAACGGCTTCTGAAGTGCCAGACTCAGGCCAGTACGAGTCCTGGGAACCCGAGCAGGAAATTTGCGAATAATCGGTAGGTACTGTGCCCTACCCCCCGGCACTCCCATCAGGGCCGGTCTTTGAGCTTGAGTTCCTGGAGCCGGGCGCGCAGGCGGGCCATAAAACCGGCCCCAGGATCGCTCTTGCCGGTGAAATACCCCGCCTGCCGCTCGCGCCAGAGGGGACTGCCGCGAAAGCGGCCGTACTCGTGGTGACCAATCAAATAGTCGATCGGGTGGCGGGCGGCCAGATCCCGCACCAGCCAGGCGTTGGCCGCCAGTTGAGCGTCGGTGAGCGCCCGGCGGGGGCCGCCGATATTTTCGATGCCGATGGCCATCCAGTTGAGGCCAATCACGTGGCGGGCCAGGCGCTTTTCATCCATCAGCCGGTAAATCGTGCCGTCGCGATCCACCACGAAGTGGGCGGAGACGTTCAGGGCGCCGCCTTTTTGGATGTCGGCGCGGGCGGACGGCAGCCGGTCGGGAGTGAAGGTGGCAAAGGCGCTTGTCAAGTTTCCGTCGCCAGTCCAGTGCACCACCACCATCCGGGGGATAATGGCGATGTCCCTGGCTTCGGGATCGTAGTGCAGGCGGATGTAGTCGAGGGTAAGGGCGCGGCGGGCCGGACCGAAGGGGATCGGCCTGTCGACCACCCGCGGCTCGGTGGCCCCGGCGGCGGTACAGAATAGGCCGAGCCCCAATAGCACGCTCAAGAAGGGTAGGCGCATGGCAGTGCCAAATCTGACGGCCATTCTACCGGCCCGCTACGGTGCACAATGGAGGCATGTTCGGAACTTTTCAACAGTCAACTGTGCGCGTGCAGGTGGCGGCAAACGGTGCCATCCTCAAGCGCTGCCTCACCGAGTTTGCGCTTTTGCGCCGCTGGGCCTGGACCCAGCGCTATCCCGACAGTCTGCCAAAGGCGATTGATGCGGGGCTCGAATTCGATTCCTATGCCGGTCCGGTTAAGCTCAGCCACAAAGTCGGCGCATTGACCGACAACCGCCTGGAGATGGTGCTGTGGAACGGCGTCGACGGCTACAGCCGCTGGCTGTGGGGCGACGGCTGGGTACAAAGCACGATCGAAGGGGTCTCGCTGCTGCCGCTGGCGCTGGGTCAAACGATTCTGCTGGATAGCCTCGCGCGCTTCGCGACCGCACTCGAAACCGAGCAAACCCAACAACCCGCCTGAATCCGGCGGCCGAGTCGGGAATCGACCGGCATCCTTTAAACTAAGGACGGCCACGGATGGGCAAGACAGCCGCTGATACGGAGAACGCTATTGCTGCTTCCTAGAGCGAGTGGAATCCTCCTGCACCCGACCAGCCTGCCGGGTCCCTACGGGATCGGCAGTTTGGGCAGCGAGGCCCGTGAATTTATCGATCTGATGGCGCTCACCGGCCAGCGCTTCTGGCAGATCCTGCCTCTGGCACCGACCGGCTACGGTAACTGCCCCTACATGTCCTGCTCGGCTTTCGCAGGAAACCCGCTGCTGGTGGACCCGGAGGATCTGGTGGCGCAGGGACTCATCGACAAAGACGACCTGGCACCGGACGAGCTGAAGACGACCGCCGGCTGGCATCACCCGAAGATCAACTTCGAGGAGGCCATCGCCTACAAGACACGTTTGCTCGAGACCGCCTGCGAAAACTTTGCCGCCAAAAGCGACAACGACAAAAAACTTTTTTGGGCCTACTGCGAGCGCGAGGGCTGGTGGCTCGACGATTACGCCCTGTTCATGGCCCTCAAAGAAGCGAACGACGCTCTGGCCTGGCAGGCGTGGGACCAGGGATTGGCCTTGCGCGAGGGGTCGGTCCTCAAGCAGCAGTCGCGCGAGTTGCGCGACCGGGTGTTCTATCACCAGTTCAGCCAGTATCTATTTTCCCGGCAGTGGAGTGCGCTCAAACAGTACGCCAACGGCCGCGGTGTGAGCATCCTGGGGGATCTGCCCATTTATGTCGCCGCCGACAGCGCCGATGTCTGGGCGCACCCGCACCTGTTTCAGCTCGACGAGAGCGGCAATCCGACGGTGGTAGCCGGGGTACCGCCCGATTACTTCAGCGCCACCGGCCAGCTGTGGGGCAACCCGATTTACGACTGGGAGGCCATGGAGCGCAGCGGCTACGCCTGGTGGATCAACCGCATCAAGCGCATGCTGGACATGGTGGACCTGGTGCGCATCGACCACTTTCGCGGCTTCGAATCGTACTGGGAAGTGGAAGCGGGTCAGACGACGGCCATCGACGGCCGCTGGGTCAAAGGCCCCGGCCCACAACTGTTCGATGCGATCGAAAAGGCCCTGGGCAGCCTGCCGGTGGTGGCGGAGGATCTGGGGGTGCTCACCGACGAGGTCGAGACACTGCGCGATCGCTATGGACTATTCGGCATGAAGGTGCTGCAGTTTGCCTTCGACGGCATGGCCAACAACATCCACCTGCCCCACAACCACGTGCGCAGCGCCATCGTCTACACCGGCACCCACGACAACGATACGACCGTGGGCTGGTACAACCACTCGCCGCGCTGGGTGCACGAGGCGACCGAGCGCTATCTCTACCTCAATACCGGCTGGGAAATCCACTGGGCGTTGGTGCGCTGCGCCCTCGCCTCGGTGTGCAATCTGTCGATCGTGCCGATGCAGGATCTGCTGGGTCTGGGCAGCGAGGGGCGCATGAATATCCCCGGCGTGGCGGAGGGCAACTGGGACTGGCGGGTCGGCACCTTCGAGGCGGTTGAACCCTGGATGCGCGAGCGTCTGGCGGATTTGACGGCTCTTTACGGCCGTTGGCCGGGCTGATCCTGGCCGTGCTAGCTTGGTGTTTCTTTGGCCGAAGTCCTTGGTTGTTGTGGAAGCGATTGATCTGATTTATCCGGTAAAACTGCCGGTCGCCGAGAAGCGGCTGCCCGCTTTCGAGCGGCTGCAGGCGGCGTTGGTGATTGGCGGGCAGGCGCGGTTGGTGCCGCGGCTGGTAGTCACCGGGCTTGGACCGGGCGGCGAGCTGCTCGAAGCCCAGCCAATCTTCGGCCACGAACTATTCAACCTCGGCCTGACGCAGATGATTGGCGGCTACGGCGGGCATTGCCTGCTGATGGCAGTCGGAGTCCAGGCGAGCCTTGAGCCGATGGGTCTGTTGCTCGACAGTCTGGCGGTGCAGGCTTTTCACCTCGTGCAATCGCGGCGAGCGGGCGACGGCCGCGAGAAGCTGCTGGAGCAACTGCGAGCGGAGCTGTTTTTGAAGGTGCCCAACGCCGGTCCGCTGGACTTGTTGCGCACCGAAGAGGTGATAGGCCGCTGCTGGCGCGAGTTGCTCAACCACCGCGAAGCTTTTGGCCGGTTGCGCTCGGACCTGCAGCACGACCTGCAGCGGGCTTTGCAAAGCGGCCCGACACCGCAGTGGACTTGGCGGATCACGCTACTGAACGGCCGGCTGCGCGCCCGCCAGGTGGCGACGCGCTAGAGCGGTTGAATACCGAGCCAACCCGGCTCGGCAAGCAGCGATCTCCGCCCGGATGGTTGTTGGTAGGATTGGGGGATCGCCCTGGTGGGGCGAGCCAGTCGGGAGGTTCATGGCAGCTATGGGTTGGATGGTTCGAGTCGGGCTGGTCGCTACCCTGCTCGCCGCGGCTGGTTGCCGGGATCTGCAAATCGAGCCGGCAAAAATCGAAATCGCCGATCTGGCGGTGGCGCCCTGCGACACCAACATTTTGCTCAGCCTGCCCCCCAACGAGCGCAAGGTCCATTGCTACGAGGTCCAGGGCACCGCCTTCAACCCGAGTCCCCGGGAACTGCGCAAGGTGAATCTCTACGGCGTCATCGAGGACGCCGAGGGCACCATCGTCCGCGAGGGCCGCATCGGCAGCCTGCCCGACCTGGGGCAGGGCAGGAAGATGCCTTTTTCGGTACGCGTGTTCTTTATCCAGGAACTGCGCGAACCGCTCAAACTAGACGCCTTTCGCGCCAAGGGGCTCACCTGAGGCCCACAGGCGGCGCTGGTTTTTCGGCATAGCCGGCTTTGCGGTCCTGCCAGAGACGGGTGAGCAGTCCCTGGCGGGGACTGAACAAAAAGGCCAGCACAAAGCAAGCGATCGAGACCACCACCACCGCTGGACCGGAGGCGATATCCAGGTAATAGCTCAAGTACAAGCCCACCAGGCTTGCGACGGCCCCGAGCAAGACCGCGAGGCCCATCATCGAGGGCAGGCGACGGGTGAGCAGATAGGCCGTAGCACCGGGAGCAATCATCAAGGCGATCACCAGCACCACCCCCACCGACTGCATCGAGGCGACGATGGTGAGGGCAATCAGGCTCATCAACACCAGGTGCAACGCCTCGGTGGGCAGTCCTGCCGCCTTCGCCCCGAGCGGGTCGAAGCTGTGGAAGAGCAATTCTTTAAACAGCAGCAGGATGGTCGCCACCACGGCGGCGGAGATGACGGCCGTGGCGAGCAGGTCCGACTCGCTTACCCCCAGGATGTTGCCGAACAGAAAGTGCATCAAGTCGACTTTCGTCTCGCTCTGGATCTTGGTGATCAAGATGATGCCGGTGGCAAAAAAGCCCGAGAAGACCAGGCCCATCGCCGTGTCCTCTTTGATCTTCGAGTGGGTATGAATGTAACCAATCAGAGCGGTGGAGAGCACCCCGGCGATGAACGCCCCCACGAAGATGTTGCCGCCCACGATAAAGGCGATGGCAAGCCCCGGCATCACCGCCCGGCTCACCGCATCCCCCAACAGCGCCAGTCGCCGCACGATCAGGTAGCTGCCGGTAATGGCACAGATGGTACCCACCAGCAAGGCCGAGAGAAGCGCCCGCTGCATAAACGGGTAGCGCAGCGGCTCGGCGAGCCATTCAAGCCAGCCCATTTCCACTAGCGCCCGCCCCCCGAATAGACGAAGCGGCCCGGCAGACCGCCGTAGGCTGCCGCCAGGTTCGCTTCAGTAAAGACGTCTTTGCGGGGACCGAAGGCCACCACCCGGTTGCGCAACAGCAAAATGTCGTCGTAGTGATCCACCGCCTCGCCCAGGTCGTGGTTGACCACCAACAGCGTTTTGCCCTCGTCGCGCAGCTGCCGGAAAATCGCAAACAGCACCGCCTCGGTGGTCTGATCCACTCCCACAAACGGTTCATCGAGAAACAACCAGTCCGCCTGCTGCGCTAGGGCGCGGGCCAGAAACACCCGCTGCTGCTGACCACCGGACAGTTCGCCTATCTGGCAATCGGCGTACTCGGTCATCCCCACCCGTTCGAGGGCCGATTTCACCGCTTCGCGGTCAGGCCGGCCGGGCCGACGCAGCCAGCCGATGTGGCGGCAGCGGCCCATCATCACCACGTCCGCGACCGTCGCCGGGTAGTCCCAATCGACCGCCGTGCGCTGGGGCACATAAGCGACGCGGTGCAGCTGCTGCCTGAGCGGCCGGCCGTCCAGGGCGACCGTACCCCCGGCGGGGATCAGATCCAGTACCGCCTTGATGAGCGTCGATTTGCCGGCGCCGTTCGGACCGATGATCCCCACGATCCGCCGCGGCGCAACCGCAAGATCCACCTGGGTAAGCGCCAGATTCTGGCGGTAGCGGACAAAAAGATTGGCGATGGTGAGCATGGCGTTCGGGTGTCAGGAAAATTACTTGCCGGCGGAAGGGGGGACGAAGGCGGTGTAGGTGCCGCCCAGCGCTTCGACGATCGTGCGGGTATTGGCGGTGAGCATCTTGATGTAAGTATCCCCCGCCGTCCCTGACGCCCCGACCGAATCGGAGTAGAGAGTACCGCCGATTTTGACCCCCGCGTCGCGCGCAAGCGACTGCAACAGCTCGGGGGCGGTGGAAGTCTCGATGAACACGGCGCGCACCTGCTCTTTGCGAATCTTCTCGACCAGGTCGGCGATCTTGCGCGCACTTGGCTCCTCCTCAGTGGATACCCCAAGAATGGAGCCAGTCACCGGTAGGCCGTAGGCGCGGCCATAGTACTGAAAGGCGTCGTGGGAGCTGACCAGCTTGCGGTTGGCCTCGGGGATCGTGGCGATTTGCTCCCGGATCCAGCCGTCGAGGGCTTCGAGGTCCTTGCGGTAGCGCGCGGCGTTCGCTGCGAAGCGCTCCTTGTCTTTCGGAAAAGTTTCCACCAGACTCTTCTCGATCGCGCTCACGTACCGCACACCGTTCGCCGCCGAACCCCAGGCGTGCGGGTCCGCCGCCACGATGCCCGCCGTTTTCTCCAATTTGTATGGCTTGATACCCCCCGCTTCGGCCACCGGAACCTTAGGAGCGGGGTTCTGGGTGGCCCCGATCAGCTTCACCAGTTGCGGCTCCAGGTTGAAGCCGTTGTAGAGCACCAGGTCCGCCCGCGAGAGCACCCGCGAGTCGCCCGGCGAAGGCTCGTAGACGTGCGGGTCGGCGCCGGGCTTCAAAATACTGTATATGCTGTAGCCGTCTCCAGCGACCGTGCGGGTCATGTCCGCCAGGATGGTGCTGGTGGCAGCTACCTTCGGTTTGTCGCTACTGAGGAAGGCTTCGTACTGACTGCCGGTGCCCTGCTGGGCATCCTGGGCATCACCGCCGGGGGGCGGGCCGCCCGCGCAACCCGCAAACAGCAACCCAATTAACAGAGAAAGTAACCATAGTCCGCGCCTTTTGCCCCGCACCACCGCCTGTCCCTCCCGCAACGTCGGCAAAATCATGAAAAGATCATGAAATCTCTCTCCATCAAACCTCGGCCACAGGCTGTGCGCAATGGGTAACATTGCTCAATCTTTCGCAACGAGGCGATCCCCGATCGATCGGGCAATTGTTTTATTTTTGTTTCACTCTTTAGAAATCGCTGGTAACGTGGTAGTTGGCGATCCTTGCGTATTACTAATCTCAATTTTCATGTTGTCAGTACGCGACCTCAACGTGAGCTACGGCCTGCGCCCGGCCCTGGAGCGGGTGAGTTTCGGTGTAGAGGCCGGGCGGCTGGTAGGGGTGGTAGGCCCGAACGGCGCGGGCAAATCGACACTGGTGAAGGCGATCATGGGTGTGGTGCCCCGCCGCTCAGGCGCGGTGCTGTTGGAGGGTGAACCCTTGGAGAAGGTGCGCGAGCGGGTTGCCTACATTCCCCAGCGCGCGGGTATCGATTGGGATTTTCCGGCCCTGGTGCGCGAGGTGGTGGCGATGGGCTGCGTGCCGCGCATGGGCTGGCTCGCTCGGCCGGCGCGCGCGGACCGCGCACGGGTGGAGGCGGCCATCGAGCGGGTGGGCCTTACGGATCTGGCCCATCGGCGCATCGGCGAACTCTCCGGTGGCCAGCAGCAGCGGGCCTTCATCGCCCGCGCCCTGGTGCAGCAGGCGCGGTTGTTTTTGTTCGACGAACCCTTCGCGGGCGTCGATCAGTACACCGAGCGGGCGATTTTGGGGATTTTCGAGCAACTGCGCGATGCGGGTTGTGCTCTGCTTATCGTCAACCACGACCTGGGGGACGTGGTGCGCCGCTACGACGATCTGTTGATTTTGCGCGGCGAGGTGGTCGCCTACGGGCCGCGCGAGGACGTCTTTACCCAGGCCAATCTCAACCGGGCCTACCTGGGTCCGGTGGCTGCCGTCTAGGAGGGACAGGCTGTGCAGGAGCTGTGGCAGTCGCTGGTGGGCTTTGTAAATCTGTGGGTCGAACCGCTCGGCTATGAGTTCATGGTCAGAGCCTTAATTTCGGCGGTCCTAGTCGGTTCGCTGTGCGCGGTGATGGGCAGCTATCTGGTGGTGCGGCGGCTCTCGCTGTTGGGCCTGGTGGTCTCCAACTCGGTGGTGCCGGGGATCGCGGTGGCCTTCTTGCTCTACGTCAACATCTTCGTAGGGGGCTTCATCTCGGGGATCCTAGCTACGGTGGGCCTCGGTTGGCTGCAGGGCAAGACGCGCATCAAAGAGGACGCGGCGATGGGCGTGGTGCTCTCGACTTTCTTTGGCCTGGGCATCTTGCTCATCACCAAAATCCAGGCCGAGCGCAAGGTCAACCTCAACAACTTTCTGTTCGGCAACATCCTGGGCATCAACGCCTCCGACTTGATCACCAGCGCCGGGATCGCGGCGGTGGTGCTGCTGGCGGTCTGGGCGCTCTACAAAGAATTCTTGCTGCTGAGCTTCGACGCGCAGTGGGCGGCGGCGGCGGGGTTGCCCACCCGGGCGCTCCACTACGCGATGATGGCGCTCACGGCCCTCACGGTGGTCGCATCGATGCAGGCGGTCGGGGTGGCCCTCACCATTGCCTTGATGGTGATCCCAGCGGCGACCGCCTCTCTGCTCACCAATCGACTGGCTACGATGATGGGCCTCTCCGTGGGCCTTGGGGTAACTTCCAGCGTCGTTGGTCTGTACTTGAGCTACTACCTCAACCTGTCCTCCGGCCCGACCATCACCCTGGTGAGTGCCCTGCTCTTTGCCGCCGTGGTGCTCGCAGGACCGCTGTTGCTCAAGGTGCCCACCGGCAGCTTTCTCGGCCGCCTCAAGGGAATGGTGGTGCTCGAAGGAGCCTCCGGCGCGGTGCCGCCCTCCGAACCGGCTACCCCGGCACCGCAGCCCGCAGCCCCGGCGGGCAAACCGGCAATGCGCATTGTGCGCGACAGCGACGGCCGATTGAGTTTGCAACCCGACCAACCGAGCGGGGTGGAGCGATGAGCGCGGTAGAACAAAAAATCAACGAACTGGAGCAGCTCACCCAGACTGCCGAGTTTCAGGCCCTGCCCCCGGAGGAGCGCCGCCGGATTCTTGACGACTATTACCGGCGGGAACTGGCCCCGGCCTCGGTCGACCGCGCCAGCTTCGACAGGATCTTCGCCGCCGCCTGGCAGGCTCCGCCACCTCCCAAAGCAGCCTCTGAGCGCAAGCAGCTTAACCTCACCCCGGTGTGGTTGACCCTGGGGCTGGTGGGTGTGACGGCCGTTGCGCTCACGGGCCTGGTGTTCTGGACGAATAATTTGCAGGATATCAGCACCCAGGACGATGCGACCCTGATCAAGAGCCTGCGCGGCGGCGACCCGGTGCGCGAAGACGAAGTGGCCCTGCGCCGCTCGCTACCGGATACCGGTCCAGAAGTCTGGGAGATTGAAAAGGCCCTGGAGCGGATCGCCGAACCGATCAAAGACGGCGGCTGGCTCGAGGCGAAGGAGCGCACCGCTCGGGTGGTCGATTTGCTCAACCGCTACGAACCGCAGATCCTCAGCCGTGTTCCGGCCGGTGCGCGCGCACCGGCCGTGCAGGCGATTGCCCAGGTGCGCAGCAACATCCGCACCCTCGAAGACAAGATTCAGGCAAAGGACATCACCGGTTCGACCCTCCAGGCGCGGCGGACTTTCTGGTATCTCGACTTATTGGAACTGGCGCTCCTCGATGAGTTCCGGCCCGAGGTGCCCGCCGAGTACCGCAATTTGCCCAGACTGGAGGGCGGCTGGGCGATGGTGCGCTTCACCACCGACCGCGGCCCCTTCGTGGCCCTGGTAGACGGCTTCAACGCCCCGGTGACCGCCGGCAACTTTCTAGATCTGGTGCAACGGGGCTTCTACAACGGCCTCAAGATCACCCGCGCCGAGCGGTTCAACCTGGTGCAGACGGGTGACCCCAGCGGCAAGGGCACCGGCGGCTTCACCGACCCGGCCACCGGCAAACTGCGCACCATCCCGATGGAGGTGCGCCCGGCGCGCAAAGAAGCCGAGATCACCGCTTCGCAGGTCATCCAGCGGCGCGTCGACTACGTCCAGGACCGCTTCGAACTCGACCCCATCAAGCTGCGCGCGGAGATGGGCAACCTGCATAAGCGCTATATTGCTGACGACTGGAAAGCTGTGCCCTACGGCAAGACCATCCAGAGCTACCCAGCGCTGTACTACGGCCCGCCGGGAGTGTTCTCGATGGCGCGCTACGAAAAAGACCCGAATTCCGCCTCCAGCCAGTTTTTTATCTCCTTTTCCGACCCCGAACTCAACCCGACCGGCAAGAACCTCTCCGACGGCAAGTACGCCAACTTCGGCTATATCACCCAGGGAATCCGCACCGTCCGCCAGCTCAAAGTGGGCGATACCATTCAAAAAGCCGAGATCTTGAACTGCAAAGCAGCGGCCTTTAACGAGTACCGCGAACTGCCCCCGGCGGGCTCTTCGATGTACGCCACCCGCGAAGGCCCCGCCACCAATCTGGAGACCAGTTGCCTGCCCCTGCCCGCGCCTCGCCTGGTGAGCGGTCGCTAGGCCTGGGTATACTGGGCCTGTCCGGCCCCCAGGCGAGGTGTACGGCGGTGACCTTTATGCAGCCCGCTTACCCACTGCCGCCCAGGATAGACACCTGGCCCAAATTGGGCACAGTCCCGTTCAGAAGGCCAGGGTTCACCTGTGCCTCTCAATCGTGCTCTGTCTTCTGGACCCTGCACTGTATAGACAGTCCAATGCAAAGGCTTATCCCTTTTCCGGCAGGATCATCACCCGCAGGAACGTCACTTCGGGTTCACCAAATTGCCCACATTGCTCTGAAAGAAACGGCAAGCTCCGCCAGGCGTCAGCATGGCTAGCTGCGCCTCGGCGGGGACTTTTTGGGATGGGTTCGAGCTTGTGGCCGTCGGGATCTTCTTGAAACTGCCCTAATTTTCCAGCCGCGCCAACTGCTCCGCCAGGATCGCCGCTTGAGCCCTCTGCTCGGCGAGTTTGGCGCGGCTTTCGGTCACCAGTTCGGCCGGGGCATTCGCCAGGTAGCTCTCGTTCCCCAGCCGGGCGGCGAGCACGCCACTTTCTTTCTCCAGCTTTTCGAGGGAGCGCCTGATCTTCCCCGCCAGGGCCGCCACATCCACCAGCCCGCCCAAAGGCAGTATTACCTGCACGGTACCGGCCACACCCACCGCCACCTGCTTGAGGTGCTCGTCGGCCACCTCTTCGAGGGACAATTGCTCGACGCGGCCCAGATAGGCAATGGCCTGGCGGGTCGCGTCGATGGCGGCGCGCTCCTCGGCATTGCGCGAAGCCAGGCGCACCGCGGGCAGGGTGCGCAAAGGCGGCACCTGGGCAAAGGCGCGCAGGTTGCGGATCGCGCGCACCACCTGCTGCATCAGCGCAAATTCGGGCGGGACTGTTTCGGGTAGACCCTCGCCCGTGGGAAAAGGCTGCAGGCAAATCGAAGCCACCCCATCGGGCTGGTGGAGCAACTGCCAGATCTCTTCGCTCAGGTGCGGCATCCAGGGGTGCAGCAGGCGCAGGGTCTGATCGAGCACAGCCGCCAGCACCTGCTGGGCGCCCCTGCGCGTCTCAAGCGCTTCTAAACGGGGCTTGGCCAGCTCCACGTACCAGTCGCAAAAATCGTCCCAGATAAATTCGTACAGGACGCGCGCCGCCTCTCCGAGGGCGTAGCGCCCGAGCATCTGATCGATCTGGCGGGCCGTCTGCCCGAGCCGCCCTAAGATCCAGCGATCTTCGAGGGTGAGCGCACCCGGCTCCGGCAGCCCCCCCAGTTGACCGGGAGTCCATTCGTCCAGATTCATCAGCACAAAGCGGCTGGCGTTCCAGATTTTGTTGGCGAAGCGCTTGCTCGCATCGACTGCCCCCGATTCGCCCGTCTTGCGGTTGTAGTCAAAGCGCACATCCTGTCCGGCCCCCGTCACCTCGCGCACGAGGGTGTAGCGCAGAGCGTCGGTGCCGTACTTGTCCATCATTTCGATGGGGTCGATGCCGTTGCCCTTGGTCTTCGACATCTTCTGGCCTTTTTCGTCGCGCACCAGGCCGTTGATGTAGACGGTCTCAAAAGGAATCTGGCCCGTAAATTCGCCCGCCATCATCGCCATGCGCGCCACCCAGAAGAAGATGATGTCGAACCCGGTCGACATCAGCACGTTCGGGTAAAAGACTCCCAGATCCTCGGTCTGGTCGGGCCAGCCCAGGGTGGTAAACGGCCACAGCGACGAGCTGAACCAGGTGTCGAGCACGTCTTGATCGCGCTGGAGCTGCACATCCGTCCCGTAGCGCTCACGGGCGACGGCGAACGCTTCCGCTTCGTCGTGGGCCACCACGTACTCGCCCTCGCTTCCGGCCACAAACCAGGCGGGAATCCGGTGCCCCCACCACAGTTGCCGGGAGATGTTCCAGGGACGGATGCGCACCAGCCAATCGCGGTAGACCTTGCCCCAGCGCTCGGGCACGAAGGCGGGCTGATTCCGGCTGTCGAAAGCTTCGAGCACCCGCGCGGCCATCCCCGACACATCGAGAAACCACTGATCCGACAGGTACGGTTCGATGGGCACGCCCCCCCGCTCGGAGTAAGGCACGTTGTGGACGTGATCTTCGATGCCCACCAGCCAGCCTTCGGCCGCGGCCCGTGCGACCACCTGTTTGCGCACCACGAAGCGATCGAGCCCTGCGTAGGGACCGGCGTTCTCGTTGTAAGTGCCGTTCGGGTTAAGCAGGTTGATCATCGGCAAACCATGGCGTTTGCCGATTTCAAAGTCGTTCGGGTCGTGGGCGGGGGTGACTTTGACCGCCCCGGTGCCAAATTCGCGATCCACCGCCTCGTCGCCCACGATCACAATGCGCCGCCCGAGGATCGGAAGTTCCGCTTCGCGGCCGATGAGGTGCTTGTAGCGCGGATCCTCCGGGTGCACGGCCACTCCCGTGTCCCCCAGCATCGTCTCGGGGCGGGTGGTTGCCACCACCAAAAATTCGTCGCTATCTGCCACCGGGTATCTGAGCTGCCACAGATGGCCTTTTTCTTCTTTATCGTCCACTTCCAGATCCGAGACTGCCGTCTGGGAAGCCGGGCACCAGTTGACCAGGGACTTGCCGCGGTAAATCAGGCCTTTGCGGTGTAGATCGATGAAGACTTTTACCACCGCCCGGTTGCGCTTTTCGTCGAGGGTAAAACTCTCGCGCGTCCAATCGAGCGAGAGCCCGAGACGTCGCAACTGGCCGCGGATGGTATCCTGAGACTGCTCTTTCCAGGCCCAGGCGCGCTCCAGGAAAGCCTCGCGCCCCAGATCGAAGCGGGTCTTGCCTTCTTGGCGCAGTTGTTTTTCAAGTACCGTGTGCACGGCGATGCTCGCGTGGTCGGTCCCCGGCAGCCAGAGGGTCTTGAAACCTTTCATGCGCCGGTAGCGCACCACCACGTCCGGTAGGGTGAAACAGAGGGCGTGGCCCATGTGAAGCGAACCGGTGACGTTCGGGGGCGGCAGCACAAGGCTAAAAGGCTTCCCCGGGCCGTCGGCGGCGGGCGAAAAGAAGCGGTGCTCCTCCCAGAAGCGTTGCCAGCGAGGTTCGGCGTCAAATGGATCATATTGACTGGGTAGGGTGCGCGCCATGGCGGTGAATCAACAATCGGTGCACTCCATGGTAGCGTCCGGGTCCGAGTGGCCGAAAACGCAGGTATCGACGGCAACTTGCGATCGGGGGCCTGGCTGATTACCGTGGTGGCAGTGGCAGTTAAGGAATCGCAACATGCTTGTCGGCCTGCACAACCACACCTGCTTCTCGGACGGTCGCTATAGCCCCGCCGCCCTGGTCGCCCAGGCGGAGGCGCTGGGATATGAGCGGCTCGCCATCACCGATCACAACTCGGTGGCGGGCTGGCAGAGCCTCGAATCGCTGCCCGCCTGGGTGGTGCCGGGAATTGAACTGAGTACCCTGAGCGACGGCGGCACCGAGGTGCACCTCCTGGGCCTGTGGCTGGAGCCCCAGGGCCGCCTGCTCGAACACACCCATACTTTTCAAGACGAATACAATCGCCTGTGGCGCGACGGCATTCAAGATGCCACCGGCAACGCGGAACTGGCCACCCTCGCTTTTGACCCGACCACCCGCGATCAAGTCATCGATCACCTGGGTTCCACCGTCGGCGCCCTCAAAGCGCTGCACGCCTGGGCCGCCGCCCACAGCGACGCCTATCTGGAGCGGCTCAGGCCGCGCATTCCCCACTGGCGCGACGGCATCGCCTGGCTGCGCGAGTCGCAGGCGACCGTGGGCCTCGCCCATCCCCAGCGCTACCCGGATCTGCCTGAGATGGAAGAGTTGCTTGCAGCCGTCGATGCTATCGAAGTGATCCACCCGGATCATCCCCTCGACCGGCAGCAGTACTGGCTGGAGCAAGCGCAAAAGCGGGGCAAAGCCTGCTGGGGCAGCCACGACTACCACGGCTGGTCGGGCTCCCAACGCGACGGCCTGCTCCCACCTATCGGCCTTGAAGACAGCTGGCTCAGTTCGAGTCGCTGCGCGAATACGCCTTTGTCTTAAGGGCGCTGTCGTCGAAATAGTTGGTCTGGTAGACCTCGATGTGGCTGAAAAGCGTCGTCACGAACGCAAAGAGCAAAAACGGCAGCGAGACGACGATAATCAGCCCGATGGCTCCGAGGGCCAGTACCGGTGAACTCCCCATCAGCGACAGTGATAGCGCCAGGATGACGAAGATGCCGATGAGCCACACGACGACCTGGCCGTAGATATCCCCAAAGGTCAGCGTGCATACAAGTCGATACTTTTTGGTGAATTTGTCCAGGCCGTTCATATTGCGTCCCTCCGCCTTCCTTCGAGGAATTCAACGAATACATAAATTGTAGTGAGCTTCTCGAAGGCGTTGAGAATTATTGCGATATATTTCAGCGGTCAGGCTCTAAAATGGCAGCCGCTTCGTCAGGTTGGCGTGGTTCTGGGCGCGCAGGTATTCGACGAAGCTGAGCAGTTCCTCGTCACTCAGTTCATTGCGGCTGCGCTTGCCGTAGGTCTGTACCAGATGGTTGCGGCCGGCCTTAGCGTCCATGTCGATAGCCGACATCAAGCTCAGGCTCTCAGTCATCAGCGCGTCGCGGTCGAACGGTTCGCCCGCCGCCTCCGGGGGTTCCTCCTCGAAAGGGGCGGCCGGCTCGATGTCGGGTTCCGGGTAGAGTGGGCCGCTGTTGTCGAACAGTCCCGGCCGAGCAGCCGGGGGAGGGGCGGGCGCCGGGGGAGCGGGCGCCGGTACGACTGCGAGCAGTCGGCCCGACTCCAGACCGGCGAAGGCGCAGGCGCGCAAAATCGCCTGCTCCTCGGCGCGCCCGACGTCCGCAATGTTTTCGCAAGGGGCGTGGGCGCTAAATTCCTGGTCTGCGAGCACCAGGGTCGCCCGCACCACCAACCTGTCACCCAGGGCCGCGACTTCGGTGCGCAGGGCGCGCAGGGCCGATTGGCGAGCTTTATCCAAAACCGTCTTTAGTGCCACATCCATACGATAGATCCCGACTTCGCGCTAGCCGTAGTTTAGAGCACCGGCCGCTAGGAAAGCCAGCGTGCAATCAGATTACGCATTTGATCGACCGGCGAGAGCGCGGGCAGGTCCGCCCGGCGCACCTCGGCAAGCACGCGATTGCCCAAGGGCGTCAGCCGAAAGCGATCGGTGATGCCCTGGCCATCTACTTCGCGGCGCACCACCCCGACTCGAAAAAGCCACATCAGTTCATCTTCGGCGGCACCCTCAGAAAGGGGCTGCCGGGTCAGGCCACCTTCATGGGCGCGCTCACCGGCAAACTCGGCCACCGCGAGGCTGCGCTTGGCCATCGAAGCAAGCCCCGCCGCTTCAATCGCCCCAAGGCGCACCGCTCGCACCGCCCGTTCGACTATCTGAAGGTCGAGATCCACCAATCGCTCTCCTAACCCATCCGTCGTGCCGAATCTTTGTTAATGTAAAGTTATGTTAACCACAGTGATTATAGCAGTGTTGTTGTTGGGGTGGGCCATCCACCTGGTCGAGCGGGGCTGGCGGCAGCGGGAGGAGGACCTGGTGCTCGCGGGCGGCCTGGTCGTTCTGACTGCCGGAGCCGTATTGCTGGTTTACTCATTGATCTCACGTTTGTTCGCCCTCTAGTCGGGCACCGAGCGAATGCCCGGCATTGGGAATGCACAACTTTTGTCGACTAAGCAAAAATTCCTACTGAATCTTAAGGTTTGTTGCGCAGCCTATGGTATAGTGAAGCCGAAAACCTGTTTTCGCAGCCGATCTGGTTCAGCGGGGGAAGATGTTGAGCGAATCGCCGGCCGAGGGATCCCAACCGACAGTGGTGGGTGATTCCATGGCAGACTACCACGCGCTGGGGCGGCGCATATACCTGACAGTTGTTGTCATAGCTGCTTTTGTCTTCGTGGTGGTGCTTTTCGCTTATTCATTGAATACGGCCTTGAGTTACCTTCTAGGTGCCGGCGGTGGTCTGCTGTACTTTCGGATGCTCGATCGCAGCATCCAGGGCATCGGCGCAGACAATCGCCGACTGGGGGGGCCGGCGCGCGTCGGGCTTTTCGCCGTCTTGATGGTGGTGGCAGTCAAGTCCGGAACTCTCGAAATTTTGCCGACTTTTTTTGGTTTTTTGACCATCAAGGCGGCGATCCTAGTCGATACTTTGCGGACGTTGTTCGGTGACGTTTAGACGGGTTGGCACTTGGAGGACGGTTGGATGGAGTTCGCGTTGACAACCTTGGGTAATCAGCCCCTCATCGCTGCGGTGGAAGTCGGCAAGCATCTGACCTGGCAGCTCGGTCCGCTCAGTGTACACGGCCAGACGATGATCACCACCTGGGTGGTCATGCTCCTGCTTATCGGTCTGACTTTTATCGGCACCCGGAAGTTGCAGAGGGTGCCCTCCGGGCTGCAAAATTTTTTAGAGTACGCCTACGACTTGCTCGCCAGCATCGCCCGCAACCAGATCGGTGAAAAGCAGTACCGCGCCTGGGTACCGCTCATCGGAACGATTTTTCTGTTCGTGTTGTTTGCCAACTGGCTAGGCCAATTGCCTCTGCGGCTTTTCCACATTCCGGAGGGCGAACTTGCCTCTCCAACCAACGACATCAACACGACGGTGGCCCTCTCTTTGATTGCGCTGGTTTCCTACATCTATGCGGGCCTGCGCAAGTCCGGGCTGGGTTACTTCAAGCACTACTTCGAATCGCCGATTCTGGCTGCGGTGTGGGTGCTCGAATTTTTTACCCGCCCACTGTCGCTTAGCATCCGACTTTTCGGCAACATCCTGGCTGAGGAGTTGGTGGTGGCGGTGTTAATTTTGCTGGTACCGATTCTGGTGCCGGTGCCCCTGATGATCCTGTTTTTGCTGACAGGTGCGATTCAGGCGCTGGTGTTTTCGACGCTCACGGCCTCCTATGTCGGTGAAGCGGTCGAGGACCACGACGACCACCACTAGTCCGGTGCTGGTCCTACACACACAATGGACGTCTTCTTAGGAGTGTCGCAATGAACGATATTACTGCTGCTGCTTCGGTGATTGCCGCCGCCCTCGCGGTTGGCCTGGCGGCCATCGGTCCGGGCATCGGCCAGGGCAACGCGGCGAGCAAAGCCGCCGAAGGGATTGCCCGCCAACCTGAAGCTGAAGGCAAAATCCGCGGCACACTGCTGCTGTCGCTCGCCTTTATGGAATCGCTGACCATCTATGGTCTGCTCGTATCGATCGTGCTGTTGTTTGCCAACCCGTTCCGGGGCTAAGCCGCTGGCGGAGGGGTTGATCGTGGATATGCTCTTTGAGCTGGGCTGGGCCGGTCACCTGTTGCTGTTGGCGGCTGAGGAAGCGTCGGCGGTGGAAGCTGAATCGGGCGGCTTGTTCGATTTCGGCGGCACCCTGGTGCTGCAGATTGTTAACTTCCTGTTGTTGATGACCATCTTGAGCGCGGTCTTCTATGGGCCGATCTCCAGGGTGATCGAGGAGCGCAGCGAGTACATCCGCTCGAACGCCGGTAGCGCCCAGCGCCGCTTCGACGAGGCCAAGGCCCTCGCCGATCAGTACGAGCAGGAGCTGCGCACCACCCGCCTGGAGGCGCAGCAGGTGATCACGGCGGCGGAAGCCGAGGCGCAGAAGATCCGCGCTCAGCAGCTTGCCGAAGCCCAAAGAGAAGCCCAGGAGCGCATCGCGCAGGCCCAGGCCGATCTGGACAGGCAGAAGCAGGTGGCTTTGGCCAGCCTGTCGGGGGAGGTGGAGGCGATCAGCCGCACCCTCAGTGAGAAGTTGTTGAGCGATTCGGCCAGGAGGTTCTGATGGATTGGATGCCGCTGGTTCTAGCTGCCGAGGAGGCCGAAAGCCGTGGGTTCAGCCTCAATCTGAACCTGCTTGAGACCAACATCATCAACATCGCCATTGTGCTGGGGTTGCTCATCTTCCTGGCGCGCGGCTACTTTGGCCGCGTGCTGGGCGAGCGCAAGAGCGAGATCGAAAACGGCATCCGCGAGGTCGAAAACCGCGGCCGTCAGGCGGAGCAGGAACTGGCGACCGCCCGCCAGAACCTCTCCCAGGCCCAGGTTCAGGCCCAGCAGATCCTCGCTTCTGCCCGCACCAACGCCGAGCGGGTGCGTGCCCAGGTTCTCGATCAAGCCCAGATCGATATTGCCCGGGTGCGCGAGACGGTCGATCAAGACCTGCGCAACGAGCAGCAGCGCATTCTCACCCAGGTGCGCCTCAAAGTGGTGGGCGACGCCCTCGCCCGCCTGCGCGAGCGCCTGCCCGGCGAACTCGACGAGGCCACCCAGCGCCGCCTGCTCGATCGCAGCATCCAATTACTGGACTAGACCATGCAGCAAGGCAAAGACAGCGAACAGATAGCCCAGCGCTACGCCGAGGCACTCAAAGAACTCGCCCTTAGCGAGACGGGTCTATTAGAGCAATTCGGCAACGACACCGACGGAATCCTCCAGGTGATGGAGGAGTTTCCCGATTTCGAGCGCTTCCTGGTAGTGCCCGTCATTGCGATGGTGGACAAGAAGCGCCTGCTGGTCGAAGCCTTCGGCGGCAAGGTGCATCCCTACATGCTCAACTTTTTGCAGTTGATGGTAGACCGGCGGCGGATTGCACTTTTGCGCCCCGTCTGCGCGAGCTACCAGCGCATCTTGCGCGAACTGCAGCAGACGACCCTGGCGGAGGTAATCTCGGCGGTGCCCCTGAGTGAAGAGCAGGCGAGCGCTCTCATCGAGCGCATTCGTCGGCGCACCGCAGCGGTGCGCGTCGAGTTGCGCCGGCGCGTCGATCCAGAACTCCTGGGCGGCATGATCATCAAGATTGGCGACGAGGTGATCGACGCCAGTCTGCGCGGCCAGCTGCGCAAGCTTACCTTGCAGCTCACGCTTTCTTGAAAATCCAGAGGTAGCCATGTTCACGATTCGCCCCGACGAAATCAGCTCCGTCATCCGCGATCAAATACAGAAGTACAATACCGAACTACAGGTGACCAACGTCGGCACGGTGCTGCAGGTTGGCGACGGCATCGCCCGCGTCTACGGTCTTGAAAAGTGCATGGCCTCCGAACTGCTCGAATTCGAGGACGGCACGATCGGCATCGCCCTCAACCTCGAAGAGGACAACGTCGGCGCGGTGCTGATGGGCGCGGGCCGCACGATCGAAGAAGGCTCCACCGTGCGCGCCACCGGCCGCATCGCTTCGATTCCGGTGGGACCGGCCTTCCTGGGCCGGGTCGTCAATGCCCTGGCCATCCCCATCGACGGCAAGGGTGACATCGTCGGCAGCGAAACCCGCCTGCTCGAATCGCCTGCCCCCGGCATCATCAAGCGCAAATCGGTCTATGAGCCCCTGGCGACGGGCATCACCGCCATCGACGCGATGATTCCGATTGGCCGCGGCCAGCGCGAGCTGATTATCGGCGACCGCCAGACCGGCAAGACGACGATCGCCATCGACACTATCCTCAACCAGAAGGGTAAAGGCGTCGTCTGCGTCTACGTCGCCATCGGCCAAAAAGCTTCTACCGTGGCCCAGATCGTCGAGGTGCTGCGCGCGCGCGGCGCCCTCGAGTACACGATCATCGTCGCCGCCAACGCCAACGAACCTGCCGCCCTGCAGTACCTGGCGCCTTATACCGGTTGCACCCTGGGCGAGTACGTTATGTACAACGGCCTCACCCTGCCGGGCTCGGACAAAAAGATCAACGCCGCTCTGCTGGTCTACGACGATCTCTCCAAGCAGGCGGTGGCCTACCGCCAGATGTCGCTGCTGTTGCGTCGGCCGCCGGGCCGCGAAGCTTATCCGGGCGATGTATTCTATTTGCACTCGCGCTTGCTTGAGCGCGCCGCCAAACTGAGCCCCGATCTGGGCGAAGGTTCGCTCACCGCCCTGCCGATCATCGAGACCCAGGCGGGCGATGTCTCGGCCTACATCCCCACCAATGTCATCTCGATCACCGACGGCCAGATCTTTCTTGATTCGGGTCTGTTCAACTCGGGACTGCGACCGGCTATCGACGCGGGCATCTCGGTCTCGCGGGTGGGTGGTGCCGCCCAGACCAAGGCGATGAAAAAAGTAGCCGGCAAACTGCGCCTCGATCTGGCCCAGTTCAGCGAACTGGAGGCCTTTTCGCAGTTTGCCTCCGACCTCGATAAGGCCACCCAGGCCCAGCTTGCCCGCGGTCTGCGACTGCGCGAAATCCTCAAGCAGCCGCAGTACTCGCCCCTGTCGGTCGCCCAGCAGGTGGCGATTATCTATGCCGCTACCAACGGCTACCTCGACGACATCGACGTCAAAGGCGTCCAGTCCTTCAAGCAGCAGTTCCTCAACTATCTCGATTCCAGCGTGTCTGAGTACGGCCAGGAAATCGAGACCACCAAAGCCCTCACCGACAAAGCGGTGGACCTGCTCAAAAAGGCGCTCAACGACTTCAAGACGACCATCAAGAAGTAGGCGCAGATTTCGTTCAACCTCATTGGGCGCGCGCTTCGGCTGCGCGCCTTTTTCTTAGGAACGATTGTGCGCGGGGATCAGCAAAAGGTATGGTTCCTATGCCGCCCGAAAAAAGAACTTTGTGGAAATTTTGCACAGACGCAATCGTCAAACTCGTCATCCGTTTCTATCGCCTCCGGGTGCACTGTGGCTGGGTGCTGCAGTGGTGGCCGTCTGCCTCGGAGGGCCGCAGCAGGCGGTTGCTCGGGGAGTGGCAACCGAGCGCCGTCCGGTCGAAACCCGTCGGGTTGCTCCCTACACCGCCGCAGTGGGCGAGCCTGTCAGCCGGCCGATGTTGCGGCCGACGCCAGTCAAGCGTTTTTTGACCCCGCTGGAGGAGCGCGCCTTCGCCAAGTACAAGCAACGGGTCCGCTCGGCCGCGGGGGCCCCCGCGGCCGATGAAATCCTCTCGCCCGAGCCGCTTGCAGCTTTGGGAACCTCCTTCGTCGGCCTCGACAAACCCGGCTCGGTCAACAACGATCTGGCCCTCGACCCACCCGACCCGATCGGTGCCAAAAGCGGCGACACGGTCCTGGAGGCGACCAACAGCGCCATCGCCCTCTACACCGAGAGCGGCAACCTTTTTCAAAGTAAGGACTTGAATTCCTTTTTCGGGGCGCCCTACGCGGGCGGTTCCCTGGAGGGAGTGCTCTTTGATCCGAAAGTGTATTACGACCGCAACTCGGCCAACCCGCGCTACTACGCGGTGGCATTGCAGACGGACTTTTTGCGGTTTTCGACGATTTGGCTTGCTGTCTCCCGCAGCCCGGAGCCGGTCACTCTGGAGGCTGCCGACTGGTGCTTCTACCCGCTTGAGGGCGAATACAAAAACGCCTGGGCGGATTATCCGGGCCTTGGGGCAGGAGCGGACAGCCTGGTGTTGAGTGCCAATCAATTTACTTACTCGGGGGGATTATTCTCCTACGCCGTGGTGCGCGTCCTCGATAAACTGGCAGCGGCAAACAACGCTGCGGCTTGTCCGAGTGTTCCTGTCTCCACTTTTCAAGCCTCCGATACCTTTGACGATTTCAATGCCTTTACGTTGCAGCCCGCCCAGCACTATACCAGCCCCAGCAGCCAGACGGGCTTCACCAATCCGGCGTACTTGCTGAGCACCGTCTACGGCTTCTCGGACACCTACTATGTGTGGCAGGTAATGTGGCAAGCGGTTCTCCGACCCTGCGCTCGCTGGCCATAGGCGGCGCTGTGCCCTTCGACATTCCCCCCGACGCCCCGCAACCCGGGGGCGGCACATTGCTCAGCACCGGCGACAACCGCCTGCTGCAGACCGCCGCCCAAGGCGACGTGCTGTGGGGGACCCACGCTACCCTCTGCACCGTGGGCAGCGTCACCCAGTCGTGCGCGCGCGTCGTGCGGGTGGGGGTGGGCCAGACCACCGCGGGCGAACTGACAGCCTCGCTCACCCAGCAGAGCACCCTGGCCGGGCGCAGCGGCAGCTACCTGCACCATCCGGGCATCGCCGTCACGTCCTCCGAGGCACTGGTGGTGCCGGTTTTACAAAGCAGCCCGACCAGTTTCTTGAGCACTTTCGTCGCCACGCGTAGCCCCGGTGCCCAGCGCTTCCGCGGCCTGTCGCTCACCGCCGGCACCTGCAACCAGGCGAGCAACCGCACCGGCGACTATCTGGGCGCCCAGACGGCCCCGGATCTGGCCAGTGTCTGGGTCGTGGGCGAGCGGGCCACCACGATCGCCGGTGAGTGCCAGTGGGAAACCCAGGTAGGGCAGATCACTCTGCCTTGAGGCGGTTCTTTCGAATCTTGGTTCGAGATACATCACCTTGATCTGTCACATTGGGGCTTCCCAACGAAAGCACCACCTTTCAGCCCACGAAAAAATCAACGTCTCACCCGTGTTTGACAGATTAGGAATAATGTACAGCTGTCGCCTAGAGCCTTAGGACACATGAATCAAGTGCCTATGAACTTGGCCACCGTCAAAAAGTCCTAGCCTAAGTGGCGACAGCTATACAGTCCCGCCCGCCTCCACGACTCACTCAATGCACACACCGCCATCCCACCCGATGCAGGATCCGGAAAAGACCTTGGCAGAGGTATAGTAGAATACATACCATAGATGGCTGGGTCACATATAGTGATTCCCGCAGAGAGTAGCGATACTAAAACGACTATGACAGGCAGCAATGCCAGGTTGTAGTCGTGGAGGAGTTCTCTATACTCGATGTCTTGGCAGAACTGAGTCTGGGTCGGTAAGGGCAATGATGCTTGGGCAGATTTGCCTTCTGCGCCAAGTCCACCAACTTGGCTTTCCGGGAAATGAAGCTGCTATTGCCTTAACCAACTCGTTCCAACATTTTTTGAACATCGACGACATGGTGCTGCTTTCAGCCTCACTTCAACGTTTCGCGGAGTACAAAGCCCATGCGGTTCAATTGTCTTTCCACCCTTCGAGCGGTATTGTTTCTGTTGTGTATTGGATGTTCCGTAGTCCTTGCCCAACCTTATGACCTAAGCAGACCGAGAAATCCTTATGAGAGGCCCGAGCAGGTCAACGACAAAATGCCGCCGAGTGTGCTGCTGGCACCGACCGGCAGATACTACGAGTGTTACGACGTGCCCACGTCTTACCCGGAGGCAGTGCCGACACCGGATGACATGATGGAGTGCCCACCGGGTAAATTTCCCCAGAAGCTGCTCTTTCAGCCACCAATGCTAGCACCTAGGCTCGTTCCATCGGTCCGGCTCCCAAACAGAATGAGCAGGACGAGAAGGATCTGCGGCCAGAACTATCCCAAGATTCTGGTGCTGCGACAGACGCACCTGTTTACGATCCTGATGAAAAAGTGTACCGATACTATGTAGGAACTACTATCTCTGGTGTGGCCAATACCGGCGTCCAATCCAGCATCACTATCGGAAAATCAAATTTTGACGTAGCAAAAAAAGACGCTTCTATTGCACAAATCGCGGCAGTATCGTCAGATGGGCAGAACATTGTTGAAATTGGCTGGCGGGTCGACCCTAATTTTTACAATGATAAGGAAATCCATCTTTACGCAGCGCGTTATTTCAAAGGAGCGTTTCTTCCTGCCAGTGCTTCCAACTCTGGTTATAAGACAACTTCGGGAGCAACAGTCACTCTTAGCCAAAAGCTCTCACCAGGAGGAACTGCTTCTTTTGCAGTCGCCCACAAAGCCGCTTCGGGAAACTTACCCGCCCGTTGGGCTCTTTCTTACAACGGCATAGAATTTGGCCACTTTCCCGACAGCGTGTGGTTCGATAGTTTCATCCAAGGTGGTCAGGTGAATGCCCAGGGTGAGATCATTTCCGCACGAGGCAAAGGTACGTGCACGGACATGGGAAATGGGGCGTTGGGCAGCTCAGCCTCGCCCGCTAAACTTATTAATATGGCTTACTTGAAAGTCGGCGGCGGTACCGCACCGTACCCCAATGTCGTTATCGTTCCGAGCGAACCCAGTCAGTACAACGTCGGAAATCAGTCGAGCGGTTCGCTGTCCCAGTTCGGTTTTGGGGGACCGGGAATTGGCAAGTGCGCCAAGCCCGGGCAAAAGCCCCTCAGCTTTGACAACACCTGCAATGCCGACTTGCTCGCCTACTTGAACGGCAGCCAACGCGCCACATACAACGCTTCCGGCTCTCAAACCACCCTTCCCAACTTCGGTACAACCGGCGACATCGCCATGCCCGGCAATTACCTCGGCTCCGGCTTCGCCAACCTCACTGTCTTTCGCCCCTCCACCGGGCAGTGGTATGCCAACCCCACCAACACCGGCACCACCGCCCCACTGCTGGTCTCGGGCCTCGGCTACATTGGCGACGTGCCCCTGGCCGGCGACTTCAACGGCGACGGACTCACCGATGCCGCTTACTGGCGCAAGTACGACAACCACTGGCTCTACTACTCCAAACCCGACAATGCCATCGTTGATCTGGGGGCTTACGGAGACGACTCCCCCCAAGACGTGTTCATCGTCGGCGACGCCAACGCCGACGGCCTTGCCGACCGTATCGTCTACCGCTACAGCAACTCCACCTGGTACTTCGCCTACACCGGCAGCGGCACCAACAACCTGGTGGCCGCTTTCCCCGGGGTGGACGGCTACTGGCTGCCGCAGGCGTACGACTTCAACGGCGACGGTGCGGTGGACGAGGGCATGTACGACACCCTCACCGGCCACTGGCTGGTGAGAGACCACTACAACCGCCAGATCTACGACTACGGCTACTACGGCGGCTCGGTGTTCACCCCGGTTGTGGACGATTTCAACTGCGACGGGCGGGTGGACCTGGGGGTGTACAACAACGGCACCACCGACTTCGCCCACTGGTTCATTCTGATGACCAACAACGGCCAGCAGTTTGACCAGGGTTACCTGTACCGGGAACAGCGAACCCAATTGACCTACCAGTTCTACCCGCCCAACTACGTGCAACCCACCACCCCCATCCTCATCGACACTGCAGGCGACGGCTTCGATCTCAGCGACGAGTTCGGCGGGGTGGACTTCGACATCACCGCCACGGAGGCGCCGATGCACCTGGCATGGACGGAAGCGGACACCGACGATGCCTGGTTGGTGCTCGACCGCGACGGCAACGGCCGCATCGACAATGGCAAGGAACTGTTCGGCAACTTCACGCCCCAACCCAGTTTGGCCCTGGCGGAGTTCGATAAGCCGGGTGGCGGCGGCAACGGCGACGGGCGCATCGATGCCAATGACGCGGTGTTCGCAAAATTGCGGCTCTGGAAAGACACCAATCACGACGGCGTCTCGGCCACCGGCGAAGTGCATACCCTCCGGGCAATGGGGGTGGCGGGGCTGGGGTTGAACTACGCCGAGTCGCGGCGGACGGACGCGTACGGCAACCAGTTCCGGTACCGGGGTTTGGTGCAGAGCGTGCCGGGTGCGCCGGTGGGCCGGGTGGCGTATGACGTGCTGCTGCGATTCGAGACGAAGGAGACGGCAGGATTGCGGGCGGCGGGTCCGGAGTCGGCGGCACAGGTGGAGCCGCGGTTCGAGTTGCCGCCGGGGGGCTTTCCGATCACCGAAGCGGCAATCGTGCATGACCTGGCGACTCTGCAGCGCTAGGTGACAGACGTCCACTACAGCACGCTTGATGGTCCCCGGCTTCCTCCAAGCCGGGGACTTTTTGCGTCGTGGAGGTGGTCCAGGCAAGACAGACGCTATGGTGCCGCATGGTCTTGCTGTTCTCAAATCTGAATCATTAAATTCCGTTTCATGCCCCCTTGACCGGTTGGCTCCCGGTCGCGGCGCTGCTGTTGCCGTTGGGTATGGGTACCGCCCCTTTGTAGAGCAATGCCTGCTGGGGGGTGCCGATGTCGATGTGGTTTTGCTCCAGGGCGAGGCGCACGCGCAGGCGAAATTCGCGCCCGACTGCCCACTGCTGCCCCGGCTGGGTGCGCAGCCATACCCGAATGAGCGCCCCGGTCGAAGAAAGCGCGTCGACTCCCAGCACCTGCGGCGCTTCGAGCATCTGGGCGTGCCACTCGGGCTCGTCGTACATCGTGCGGGCGATGTCGCCAATCACTGCCAGGGCGCGGCGGATATCGGTGTCGTAGGCGACCTCGACGGCAAAATCCACCCGCGACCAGGTGCGCGTCAGGTTCTCGACCTGGGCGATGGCGCTGTTGGGAATTGTAATCAGCCGCCCTTCGCTGTTGCGCAGTTGGGTGACCCGCAGGCTCAGGTTCTCGACCGCTCCTGAGACCGCGCCGATCGCCACCACATCGCCGATCGCAAACTGATCCTCCCAGAGAATCAGGCAGCCGTTGACCAGGTCTTTGACCAGGTTTTGCAGACTAAAAGAAATCGCAAAGGCCACCAGACCGCCGATGGCGAGCACCGAACCGAGGGGTAATCCGAGAAACGAGAGCGCCGAGCCGATCGCCACCAGGTAGATCACAAACGTCTTGAGGCCCTTGAGCGCCTGGATGGTGGTGGCGATGCGCAGGGACTTGCGCTGCACATCCTCCAGGTCGAACAGGTCGTTTTCTTCCCACACCTTCGAGAAGCGTTCGATCACCGCGTCGCCGATCCGGTTGGCCAGGCCTGCCACAAACCAGATCCCCAACAGCACGACGGGGATGCGCAGCACCTGAATGGCATAAGCCCGTGTCCAGGGGAAAATATATAGCACCACGGTGGCCCCGACGACCCAGGCGACCGCCTGTGCCCAGTTGAGCAAAAAACTGAGAATGGCAATCACGCTGCGACGGCGCTGGAGGCTGAACTGCTGTCGCAAAGCCTCCAAAAATTGCCTCCGGTGAAAATCGAAGTTCTCGGCGGGGGCATTTTCGGCGGGAGCAGGGGCTTGGCTGGCGGCCCGCTCCGCCTGCTGTGCCTGTTCTGCGGCCAGCTGGCTGTCGCGGCTTTTGATGAGCTTTTGCAGTATCCAAATGAGCAGACCGATCCCGGCGACAGCGCCTACGGCGAGGGCGGCCCAGCGAAATTGCCCGCCGACTTCGACGGGCTGACGTTCCCGCAGGGCGTTGCCCAGCAAGTGTTCGAGTAGGGAACGCCAGCGCTCCGCCAGATCGTCCTGGGTCAGGCTGTAGTAGTCGGCGTCGGCGGCGGTGACCGTGGCGATTTTGAGCGGGTTGGTATGGTAGTCGTCGATGGCGAAGATAACATTCGCCCCGTTCAGCTTGGAGATATAGATATAAGTTGATTTCGGGTCGTAGTTGGTGAAATAGTCCCGCGCCCGGTCATTGTCCGTGGGGGGCAAAGTTGGAGCTGCCGGGTCGGCTTTCTGCCCGTCGTCGCCCACGACGACCTTGAGACGGACATCGGGAGCGACGATGCGCTCGAGGCTTGCCTCGATCAGTTCGGCCCGCACTTCGACGGGGATCAGCTTACCGGGGGAGGCACGGTTTCTGACCGTCGAGGAAGCGACATCAAAAATCCGCATCCCCTCGAATTTAACCGGGGCGATTTCGATTTCGCCAAGTCGTTGCACCCCTTCGGGCAGGCTGCCGTTGGCTTGTTCGCTCAAACCGGATAGGCTGAGTTGAGCCTGGGTAGGCAGTGCCCACCCAGCGATAAGCCAGGCGCTCAGCAGTGCCGCTCCCAACCAGATCCCGAGGGTGCGACGGGGCCGGGTGCGCCTGTCGCCGCTCTGTCGTTGGTTGTTCGTCCTCAGCAATGGCATATTCTCAACGATAAAGCTGCAATCCGTCTTTGTCTTTCGGAAAATGGGGAGTTCGAACGCTGCCGGTCCCACTGTGCCAACCCTGCGACCCATCTGCAAATCTTATCGCTGCAGCGGTTTTCGGTGACCGTGTCGATGGTAACCCGGCCGCGGGGGTAGAGGTGTGCTAGGGTGTCCATATGCCTTTTCAGCGATCCCGTTCCGAGGCTCGGCCGCCGAAACTGCGGCTGCCCATCGTCTTCAACCGCGAGGAGTGCGAAGCGCTCACCCGCGCCCTGCAAACGGCCATCGACGCGGCCCCTCCCGGCAGCGACGAGCTGGCTTTGCTGTATACTCTGCTTCGAAAAGCCGAGCGCATCGAGCGGAAGCTGGCCCGTGAAACTCCAACCGACTGGGATACTCTCGACGACGATTAGCGCCGCGCTGCTGGCCGGCTGGCTGGTCTGCGCTCCGCCCGCGTGGGTCGAGGGGCCGCTTTTGGTCAGTGCCGACTTCGAGGAGGTGGACCTTGCGGGCGGCTGGCACGACCGCTGGACGCTGATCAAAAGCGTGGATACGAGCCTGCGCTATCTATCCACCCCGGCGGCGACGCGCGCTTACCCGCGCCATGGGATCACGCGCGAACGGCTTGCCGCGAGCCTCAGGCGCTTTCGGGCCATCTTGAAGGCCTCGCCGAGCGCCGAGGAGTTCAGCGTGCGGGTGGGGCGCGAATTTGACCTCTATCGGGTCAATCCCGAACCCGACAGCCCCGAGGTGCTCATCACCGGCTACTTCGCGCCGCTCTACCGGGCGAGCCGCAAACCCACTGCAACCTACCGCTATCCGCTCTACAAAACCCCCAGCGACCTGGTCACCGACGGCGTGCGCGGTCTGGGGCAGCGCACCGCCGTCGGGGTGCGGCCCTATCCCGCCCGCGCGCAGATCGAAAAGCAGAATTTGCTCGCGGGCGGCGAAATCGTCTGGCTGGCCGACCCGCTCGAACGCTTTTTGGTGCATGTGCAGGGGTCGGCCAAGCTGGTGCTCACCGACGGTACGACCCGCTCGGTGGGGTTTTCAGCCAAGACCGACCGGCCCTACCAGAGCATCGGCAAGGCGCTGGTGGCCGACGGCAAGATCCTTGAGCAGGATCTGACGCTGCAGGCGGTCAAAGCGTATTTTCGTGCCCATCCCGAGAAGCTTGAATCCTACCTGCACAAAAACGAGTCCTACGTTTTTTTTCGCTGGACCGACGACGGCGGTCCCTACGGCAGCCTCGGCTTTCCGGTGACGGCGATGCACTCGGCGGCGATGGACAAGAGCGTCTTTCCGCCGGGGGCGCTGTTGTTCATCCAGGCCCAGACCCGCGCCGGGATGCTCCGGCAGTTCGTGCTCGACCACGACACGGGGGCGGCCATTCGCGGGCGCGGTCGGTTGGATCTGTTCGTAGGCACGGGACCTGAAGCGGAGGACCGGGCCGGGCAGATCAATGCCCCGGCGCGGCTCTACTATCTGTTGCTCAAAATGCCCGCCAGTATTTGATAAGCTAGGTACGCTGTTTTTGGCCCTGGGCCTGACTGGAGAGGCATTTGACGCGCGCCACCGAATTGCCGCCTGCACTGGATACATTTTTGCTAGAGCTGATGACCATCCAGCAGACGGCTTCCAAGCAAATTGCCATCCTGGGTTCCCGCCATGTTCCCCTTGGCCATCAGCAGCTCATCGAAATCTTGAGCTACGCGCTGGCGCTTACCGGCAACCGCATCCTCACCAGCGGCGCCACCGGCACCAACCAGGCGGTGATCCGGGGAGTAGTGCGCGCTGATCCCAACGCGCTGACGGTCATCTTGCCCCAGAGCCTGGATCGCCAACCGCGCGAATCGCGCGACCAGCTTGAAAATATTATTCACCTGGTCGAACATCCAGAAAACAACCATATGCCCCTGGGGGAGGCGAGCATCGTCTGTAACCGCGAAATCATCGAAAAGGCCCAGCAGTTGATTTGTTTTGCCTTTCACGATTCGCGAGTACTGCTTGAAGGGTGCGAATTCGCCGAGGAGTTGCGCAAGGTGGTGACCCTTTTTTACTTCGATTGAGGCCGACTGGCGCATACCTGGTGAGTCTTCTGCGCGAACACACCGGGGTGGCAAGTTGCCCAGGCCGATCCGCTAAAGTCCAAAGGGCAATAATTGCCTATGCCGGTGGTCAGAGTCGAACTGACATGCCTTTCGGCGAACGATTTTGAGTCGTTTGCGTCTACCATTTCGCCACACCGGCGGGTGTGCCGAACTATTATAAGCGCCGGGGCGGCCTTCAGCCAGCGCCGGCAACCGGACGGGGATTCTCGCGCTCGAGTGGGCGATAGTGCTCGCCTCCCATCATCAGGCGGCGGTAGTTCTCCGAGCGCGTCCAGCGGTCGATCTCCTTGGCCCGCAGCACCGGCACCGGGTGGGATTTTTCGGCGGTGGCAGCAATTTTGAGCGCTAGGCTCAATTCGTCCTCATCGACCGCTTCGTAGGCGCGGGCCTGCTCCAAAAACGCTTCAGCGTCCAGCTTGTGCACCAGCGAGGGCGAACCGCCGCACAGCTTCATCATCAGCGACACGAGCACCTGCACATCCTGGGTGACCAGCAGGGCGGCCCGGTCGCAGCTGAATTCCGCCGCCCTCAGCCAGCCCAGCATCGCCTGGCGCAGAGGCTGGGCAAGCAAGGGACCGTACTGGGGGATCTGGGCGGTGGCCAGCACGAACAAATTGGCCAAAGTCAGATAGACACCGTGATCGCACTTGAGATGCCCCAGTTCGTGGGCGATCACCGCCTGAATTTCGGCATCGGTGAGCAGTTCGAGCAGCGAGGTGTGCACGACGATAAAGGCGCGCTCGTCGGGCACAGCAAAAGTGTAGGCGTTTGGGACCGGGTGCTGCTTGATATAGAGCTGCGGCTCGGCGATATCGAGCACCGCGCAGGCTTCGCGCAAAAGGGCGTACAGGTGGGGAAGCTGCTTTTCGCCTACCCGGATGCTCGCCGAAATGTTTTCCAGATAAAACAACCGTCCCGCCGCCGGTGCTAGGCCGTAGCGGATAAGCCAGTCGAGGCCCGGCAAAGCGGCAAGCGAACGGGTCGCTTGGGTGTCGAGGGGATGGCGGAAGCTGTCGGGATGGAGACCGCTGAAATGCTTTCTGGACATGGGCCTGACCGAATGGGTTCTCTCCAGAGTAACCGAGCGCCCCCGTCTGCAAGTGTCTCCCTCCGCCGCTGGGTAGAGGGGCTGGCCCCAGCAAAGACCTAGACTGCGGGTGGCAGCGACTGGATACTTACTGTGGCCGCACCGGCACCGCTCAAAGGCAGCGAACTGATCGATTGCGCCAAAGCCAACGCCGGATTGGGGATGGCCGTCGCCTGTACGCGCAGCGGCTACGGGCGGGACGAGGCACTTTTTTTGAGCGAATTGCGCAAAGCCTGCGGCGCCATCGGCATCGACCTGACGAGCTTCGACCAACTGGCCTCCGACAGCGGCGCGAACCCCGCTATTGAGGGGGCTGTGGTGGCCCCCGAATCCCAGGACGAGCTGTAACTACCGAGAAGAACGATGGCGGATACTTCCGTGACCAAGATCAGTTCCCAGGCTTCCCCCAAAGGCAAGCAGGGCCAGAAGTACCTGGCCTCGGGTATTCACGTCTCGATGCGCCTTTGGGAGAACGAGCCGCCCGCCGAAGCCAAACCCGCCACCAGCCGTGCCTACGAGACGGTGGGCTACGTGATTGCAGGCCGGGCGGAGTTGCGCATCGAAGGGCAGATGGTGCTCCTCGAAGCGGGCGATTCGTGGGTAGTACCCAAAGGCTCGGATCATACCTACAAGATCCTCGAAGCGTTCAGCGCCGTCGAAGCAACCTGTCCCCCTGCCCAGGTGCATGGTCGCGACGAAGATTGACTCGCCGATTGCAGGTGGGCGATGATGGCTTGCTCCCGTTAAGCAGCAAAGGGTCAGAGCGTTGGGCGGAAGATACAAAATCGCGGTGCTACCAGGCGACGGCATCGGCACTGAAATTGTCCAGGTGGGCGTGGCGATGCTGGAGGCCGCCGCTCGCCGGTTCGATTTCGCATTTGACTTTGAAGAAGCGCCGATCGGGGGGGCGGCCATCGGTGCTACCGGCGAACCGCTCCCGGCTGCGACCCTCGAACTGTGCAAAGCGAGCGACGCGGTATTTTTAGGGGCGGTGGGCGGCCCGCAGTGGGACACCCTCCCGTCGGACAAACGCCCCGAGAAGGCTCTGCTCGGCCTGCGCGCCGGTCTGGGGCTATTTGCCAATTTGCGCCCGGCGCGCATCCTGCCGCAACTGATCGGTGCCTCGGCCCTCAAGCCGGAGGTGGTCGAAGGGGTGGACATTCTGGTGGTGCGCGAACTGACGGGCGGCCTGTACTTCGGCATCCCGAAGGGCATCTTCCCGGAGAAAAAAGGCGGGCGCCGGGGGGTGAACACGATGAGCTACAGCACCTTTGAGATCGAGCGCATCGGCCGGGTGGCTTTTGAAGCGGCCCGGGGACGGCGGGGCAAACTGTGTTCGGTCGATAAAGCCAACGTGCTCGAAGTCTCGCAACTGTGGCGCGAAGTGATCGTGGGCCTTGCCCCCGAGTACCCGGACGTCGAACTGACGCACATGTACGTGGATAACTGTGCGATGCAGCTGGTGCGCCAGCCCCGCCAGTTCGACACGATCGTCACCGAGAACATGTTCGGCGACATTCTTTCGGACGAAGCGGCGATGCTCACGGGCTCCATCGGCATGCTCCCCTCGGCGTCGCTGGGCAGCGGCGGCCCGGGGCTTTACGAGCCGGTGCACGGCTCCGCCCCGGACATTGCGGGCCAGGACAAGGCCAACCCACTAGCCCAGGTGCTCTCGGGGGCGATGCTGCTGCGCCACAGCCTCCGGCAGTCCGAGGCCGCCCAGGCTGTCGAGAAGGCGGTGCAGACGGTCCTGGAGCAAGGTTGCCGCACGGGCGATATTGCCGCCCCCGGCGCCCATATCGTCGGTTGCCGGGCGATGGGCGAGCGGTTGCTCGCCGCCTTCGAAGGCTAGTAGGCCGCCTGGTCCGATTGGAACGATGATTGCCAAGGTGATCGTTCCTAGAGCGGTCTTGCTAAGATTTCAAAGCCCGAGCGTGCAGGGCGAGCATCGGAGTGGACCATGTTTACAAGGCGCAAGCTGCGCAGTTCCAGCCCAAAAACCATCGAGCAGAGCGCTCCCCTCTTCGGACGGGAACAGGAAACTTCTATGCTGAAAAACGTTCTGGTCGCCGTGGACAGCTCCGAGTTCGCCTGGCGGGTGATCGAGGCGCTCGCGCACCTGCAACTGGCGCCCAACTGCCTGGTAGTGCTTGCCCACATCGTGCCGCCGCCGACCTCCGAAGATTTTGTTGAAGCCGACGTGCCTCACACCCAACAAGAAGGGGTGCCGATGGCCGTCGAGGCCGAAAGCTGGCTCGATACGCTGAGTGTAGAGATCGACTATCCCACCGCCCAGGAAATCGTCACCGGCGACGCCGCCGAGGAGATCGTGCGCCTCGCGGGGATTCATCGCTGCGAACTGATTTTGATCGGCTCGCGCGGCCTGAAGGGTCTCACCCGCATCATCCAGGGCTCCGTCAGCTCCCAGGTGGTGGCCGATGCCCCCTGCTCCGTGTACGTCGTGCGCTCGTAGCAAAAGGTTTCAGGTGTCGGGATTGCAACTGACAACCACTCCCAGAGCGCTACTCCGACGCTTCGTAGTAGCGGCAACCGTCGCAGGGGCCGCCGGGGTTTTGGGCGCAGCGGATCAGCGGCGAGCGGGCATTGAAGCGGCAGGTCGGATCGCCAATCACCCAGGCGCCCTGGTGGAGTTTGCGCTCGCCCAGGGTGCCCTGGGCCGGTTGCACATAGAGCACGATATGGTCGAGCCGGTAGCGGCCAGAGCGCAGGCTGTAGCGGTGGCGGCGTTCGAGCACCGCGTAGATTGCCCCTTCGACCTCGACAAAACTGCCGGGCTGCTGCGTGGGAGGAACCATCACCTCGCCCACACACTGGGCGGTGTCGGTGCGGTAAATCTGGGTCGGCAACAGATTCATATCGCAATATGTTAGCTGATTGTTTACTTCGCCATAACCTGGCGCAGGACCCGGTCCCCTTAATTAAAAGTAGTAAACTGGGGGGCAGACGCACCAGGAGGTTCTCGACCCATGGCCAAGCCCGTTGTTGTCGCCCCGTCGATTTTGTCGGCCGACTTCGCCCGCCTCGGCGAGGAGATTCATGCCATTGATGAAGCCGGAGCAGACTGGATCCACGTCGATGTTATGGACGGGCGCTTCGTGCCCAACATCACGATTGGGCCGCTCATCGTCAAGGCGATCCGGCCGGTGACCCAGAAAGTGCTCGATGTGCACCTGATGATTGTCGAGCCCGAGAAGTACATCGCCGATTTTGCTAAAGCGGGTGCCGACATCATCACCGTCCACTGCGAGCACAACTCGACGGTCCACCTGCACCGGGCGCTCTCGCAGATCAAAGAACTCGGTAAGCAGGCGGGCGTGTCGCTCAACCCGTCCACGCCCTTGAGCCTGATCGAGTATGTCCTCGACCTGTGCGATCTGGTGCTGGTCATGAGCGTCAACCCCGGCTTCGGCGGCCAGAGTTTCATTCCGCAGGTGCTGCCCAAAATTGCCCGGCTCAAGGCGATGTGCGAGGAGCGCGGCCTCGACCCGTGGATCGAAGTGGACGGCGGTCTGAAGCCTTCCAACACCTGGCAGGTACTCGAGGTGGGCGCCAACGCCATCGTCTCGGGCTCGGGGGTGTTTGGCGTCGGCCCGGCCCGCTACGCCGAGGCGATCGAAGGGGTGCGCACCAGCCGCCCGGCGGTGGAAGTGGCCGCCCAGGTTTAGGCCTATTCTTCGAGCAGCACCACCGCGTGGCAGGCCATGGCGAGGCCCTCGCCCACGGGGCCGAGGCCCTCGTTCGTCGTGGCCTTGACGCTCAATCGGTCGAGGGGTAAACCCAGTGCGCCCGCCAGGCTCTGGCGGATGGCCAGGATATGGGGAGCGAGCTTCGGCCGCTCCGCCACCACCACCGCATCGACGTTCGACAGCCGCAGACCGCGCCCGCCCACCAGTTCGAGCACTTTTGAAAGCAGCAGCAGGCTCGAGACGTCCTGCCACTGGGGATTGCCCGGTGGGAAGTGCTGACCGATATCGCCCAGGCAGGCGGCCCCCAAAAGAGCGTCGGTGATCGCGTGGGTGAGCAGATCCGCGTCGCTGTGGCCGAGCAGACCCAGATGGTAAGGAATTTCGACACCCCCCAAAATCAAGCGCCGTCCTGCGACCAGGCGGTGAAAGTCATAGCCGTTGCCGATGCGCATTTCAGACCCTCCCACTGCCATCCATTCTGGGGCGAAACACCTCCGCAAAGGGCAGCAATTCGTGGTGAAAAGCGTCCGGGCACTCCAGTTGGGGCAGGTGCCCGCAGTCGGGGAGAACGGCGAGCTTGTGCAGCGGCAGGGAGCGGGCGAACTTTTCTGCCCAACTGACCGGCAAAATGCGGTCCTCTGTGCCCCAGGCGATGAGCACCGGGCAGCGCACCCGGGCGAGGGCCGCGCTGTCGAGCAATCCCTGGGGGCTGAGCCGCAATAGGGCGGGGGCGATGACGCCGCGCCAGAAACTGCCGCGCACCTCCTCAGAAAGAGCCTCGGGCCGATAGAAGGCGGTGGCGAGCAGACCACCCACCAGGTCCACGCCGCTGGGGCCAAGGGTCAGCTTTTCTGGGCGGGTGGGCATGCCCTCCAGACCGGCAGCCGCCACCAGACAAATGCCGAGCACCATTTGCGGGCGTTCGAGGTAGGCGCGCAGAGCTACCCAACCCCCGAGGCTGTTGCCCACCAGGAGGGTCGGCTGCTGTAAAGACCTCGCGAGGGCAGCCCCCATCCAGCGGGGGCTGAGTTCCCCGGCAGGAATCCCCGAGGCGCCGTGGCCCGGCAGATCGAGGGCGGTCGCTTCAAAGCCTTGCTGCGCCAGAAACGGCATTGTAAAGCGCCAGTGCTCGGAGGTGCCCCCAAGGCTGTGAACAAGCAACACCGGTGGGCCGTTGCCGGCCGTGCGACTATAGATACTGGCATCGTCCCAATTTTGGGTTCGCTCGACAAAGGCGTAAACCAGGGTGTGCGCTCCAGCTGCGATCTGTTCGTGCTTCCAGCCTAGCGCGGCGGTAGTCTGCAACACAGAACCCATTGACAAGATCTTGCACTATGCCTGCATTGGGTCCATGCGCCTCCCCACCCAAGCTAATAATGAGTGGTCCGGTTTACGCCAGGCCACTTTTTTGTTTCTACCACTCATGAACTATCTAGAACCGCTCAACCGGCAGCAACTGCTCCAGCAGATGGCCTCACGGGTCGACGGGTTGACCCAGAAGACCGCCGGCGCCGCCCTCGACGCGGCCCTCGAGGTGCTCGCCGATGCCCTCGCCCAGGGCCGCCCCGTCAAACTGTCCGGGTTCGGCAGTTTTCAAGTGCGCCGCCGCCCCGCCCGCACCAACATCCACCCGCGCACCGGCCAGCCGGTGGTGGTTCCTGCTGCCTGGAACGCCGTCTTTTCGCCCGCCCAGGCGCTGCGCGAGCGGCTGCGCGCCTTGCCGCACCCGCCTGAGGCGTGAGCCCGCCCGGCAATCGGCCTGTTGCTGCTAGCTTGAAATTATTACCTGATTACGTATAACGATGCCGATCAAAAAAGGTTCACTCGTGCGCGCCGTGCGCGACAAGCTCGACAACAGCCTGGAGGCACTCGCCAACGACACCCGCTGGCCGTCCTATCTGTTTGAGACCGACGGCGAGGTGCTCGATATGCGTGGGGACTACGCGCTAATCAAGTTCGGTGCGGTGCCGACGCCGCCCGTCTGGCTGCGCCAGGACCAGCTTGCCGAAAGCGGTGCCGCCGCCGAGAGCACTTCGTAGTGCTTCGGCCGCCGGATTTGCTAGCCTAAGGAAGATTTTTGGGCAGCGGGGCAGGGCGATGGCGCAGCGAACGATGGCGCGACTGGTGCTGGAGGACGGCACGGCTTTTGAGGGCTGGTCGTTCGGGGCGCCGGGTACCAGCGTGGGCGAGGTGGTCTTCAACACTGGCATGACCGGCTATCAGGAGGTGCTGACCGACCCCAGCTACTGCGGGCAGATCGTTGCCTTCACATACCCTGAACTGGGCAACACCGGCGTCAACCTTGAAGATGCCGAATCGGACCGGCCCCAGGTGCGCGGGGTGATCGCCCACAACGTCGCTGGGCGTCCCAGTTCCTGGCGTGCCACCCAGAGTCTTGGGGACTATCTGAAGGACCACGCCATCGTCGCCATCGCCGGCATCGACACCCGCGCCCTCACCCGCCACCTGCGCAGCCGCGGGGCGATGAACGGCGCCATCTCCACAGAACTCTTTACCGAGGCGTTGCTCGCCCGTCTGCAGGAGGCTCCCTCGATGCAGGGGCTCGACCTGGTGCCCCGGGTGACCACCGCCGCTCCCTACACGTGGTCGGAAAGTACCCCTGCCGACTGGCTTGCCACGCGGGCCGCCGCAGCGGAACGGCCCCTGCGGGTGGTGGCCATCGACTTCGGCATCAAGCACAATATCCTGCGCCGCCTGGCTAGCTACGGTTGCGAAGTGATCGTCGTACCGGCCGATACCGGTGTCGAAGCGATCCTTGCCTACCGGCCGGACGGCATTTTCCTTTCCAATGGCCCGGGCGACCCGGCGGCGGTGCGCTACGGCATCGAGACCGTACAGGAATTGCTCAAAAGCCGCAAGCCGATGTTCGGCATCTGCCTGGGCCACCAGATTCTGGCCCTGGCCCTGGGCGGCGAGACCTACAAACTCAAGTTCGGCCACCGCGGCCTCAACCAGCCGGCCAGCTTCAACAACCGCGTCGAAATCACCAGCCAGAACCACGGTTTCGCGGTCGATGACGCCTCGCTGGCCGGGGCAAATATCGAAATCACCCACCTCAACCTCAACGATCGGACCGTAGAGGGTCTATGCCACCGCGAACTGCCGGTCTTCTCAGTGCAGTACCATCCCGAGGCCAGCCCCGGCCCCCACGACGCCGATTACCTGTTTGCCCGATTCGTCGATCTGATGCGCGAAAAGCCGGCGGATGCCACCAGCCTAGTCGAGCTATAGATGTTTTCCAGAAGTGTTGAATTAATGGACACTCGCACACAATTTGAGTGACCAGATCCCACACCTCTGGCTACCGAGTAATTTTCCCAGCCAAGGCACATAACTGAACGTGAGTTCGGGTTAAGCCAGGAGCAGCTCAGCATCCGCTGCCACCGAAGGCTTTTTCAGTTGGTGGCAGTAGGCGATCCGCCCACTCACCCAGTTCACCACAAAGGGCGTTGGGCTGCGATGTGACGGGTGTGCTCTATCTGCGCAATGTTCTTCAGCTGGTCATTGACTGCCTCCAGCAGGTGGAGTGGACCCATGGCCTGAGACAGATAGTTAAGCAGGGTCTGGCATCATCAACATCTGCTCGAACTCGGCTGGTGGCAGATAGCCAATCGCCGAATGCAACCTTTTCTGATTGTACAACTCTTCAAGAAACTCGCTGATTCTCTCTCGCGCCTCCGTCATATTCTCGTATTCAAACATATAAACCTCCTCCTGCTTCAGCGTCTTTATGAAACTCTCCGCTTTCGCATTGTCGTAGGGATTCGCCTTGCGACTCATACTGATCTCAATCTCATGCTCCTTCAACAGTCCCGTATACTCCCGCGAGGCATACTGCACTCCTCGGTCCGAATGATGCACCAGACCAGGACGCAACGTCCGGCTCGAAAGCGCCATCCGCAACGCCTGCACCGCTAATCCGGCATCCAGGTAACTCGCCGATTCAAAAATGAAGTGCAACGCTTGAGAGCCTTCCGCTGAGGGACTCATAGAGGTATCCTGACGTTTACTACGACAACCAGGAACCCCTATGAGCTACAGCCAGCTTACCCTACCAG
>JAHHGR010000043.1 GCA_019359725.1 Aphanocapsa lilacina HA4352-LM1
ACGCTCTGGTAGGGTAAGCTGGCTGAAGCTCATAGGGGTTCCTGGTTGTCGTAGTAAACGTCAGGATACCTCTATGAGTCCCTCAGCGGAAGGCTCTCAAGCGTTGCACTTCATTTTTGAATCGGCGCCAGTTTGAATTGTGCAGGCTGTAGGACGGCATTTTCGTAACGGCAACCGCCACGAGATTTGGATCAGGGATTGCTAAATCAACAGCGTACCCTTCTGGGTTATCGTAAACTTCAACAATAGTGCCACAGGTTCCCTGGACAAAGGATTTGTCGGAAAAATCTGCATTCAGGTTTTCCAAAATTTCGACTCTATCATTGACGCTTGCTTTCATTTCTGGGTCTCCTGCTGATGCACTTCCAGCCCAGGGCTGTTTCATTCTAGCTTTGCATTGGATGCAAATGAGAATCGAGAGCGGCAAAAGCCTTATTGCTTGTTGAGCAGGTCAAGCTTATTGACATGGCCGAATGGGGTTTTTGGAGAATGAAACAGCCCTGCTTCCAGCCAGTTGGTAATCAACCTCGGCACTTCAGAACCATTGTCTATTTGCCAAACAGTGTTGAGGGTTCCTCTATTAGAGTTTGGTCCCTGGATCGACAGCCGTACTGCATATCTTTTCCCGTAGGTAAAGGTGCATCCCTCGATCGCCGGAGCTTGCCCAAGTCCAGCCCTGATCTGTTCGATCACATCCGAAGTTCGGCAAAAAGTCAGCAGCTTCCATCGATCAGACCAGCCAGGTCAGGTGGACCGGCTCTTGGCGGTTATAACCCGTAGAAATCGGGGCCGGAGCCTTCGTAGGTCGGGTTGACCCGCAGATTCACCGACGGACAGACGATCTCGCAGGTGCGGCACTGAATGCAGTTTTCGAGGGACATGCCGTGGACGCGCACCCCGCCCGCTTCGTCGATGCGGTGCACTTCGGCGGTGCAGTCGGCGATGCAAGGGGTAGGTTTACCCAGCCGATCGTAGATGGCGATGCAGCGGCGGCAGGTCTGGGGGTCGAATTCTTCGATGTGGCGGTTGCCCTCGTGGTAGCGGGGGGCCGCGAAGAAGACCGCGTCGGGACGGCTCAAAATCGTCTCGGGCCGCGCCTGGGTGCTCACCGCTACAGCAGGCTGGGTGAAGGCCGGTTCGATATTCTCGTGGCAGGGGGTGTAGCGGAAGAGCTTGTCGCCGCTAATGCGCCCCAGGATCAGCCCCAGAGCCTGGAACGTTTCGGTGGAGCGCTGGATCGGTTTGCCGAGACCGAATTTGAGACTGCCCAGCCAGGGGTGGCCCTGATCGACGCTCTGGCAGACGGCGGGCAGGTACTCGCCCAAAAGCCGGTCGTTTTCGAGAAAAGCCCGGCGGAAGTGGCGGCTCGCGTAGAGTTCTTGACCGATGAAACCGTCCATGACGGCACGCTTGTAGCGCTCAGCCAGATCTTCGAAGTTGCGGTCGACAAACGCCCCGTGCAACAGTTCGGCGGCGATGTAACCGGTCTCCATCGATTTGTCGAGACCGGAAAGACTGGCCGCATCGAGGACACCCAACGCATCGCCCAACAGCAGTGCCCCTTCGACGCCGAAGCGGGTGGGCAGGCTGTAGTAACCCCCCTCGGGGATCACCGCGGCGCCGTACTTGAGCAGCCGGCCGCCCTGGATGAGTTCCTGTATCCAGGGGTGGGCCTTGAATTGCTGCAGGCGCAGTTGCGGGTTGAGGTTGGGGTTTTTGCTGTCCAGGCTGATCACCAGGCCGATGGCCAGTTTCTTGTGGCCCAGGCCGTAGACGAAGCCGCCGCTGAAGGTGCCATCCAGAATCGGATAACCCAGGGTGTGCCAGACGACGCCCTGGCAATCGAGATCGACTTCCCAGACTTCTTTGATCCCCACCGACCACAGTTGTGGGTTGGGGCGTAAGGCGAAGCGCTCCACCAGATCTTTGGAGAGGAATCCCTTGTCGCCGAAGCAGGTGAGTTCGGCAAAGATGGCATCCTCGGACACGTCGCCCGAGGCGCTCACCCGCACACCTGCGACCCGCTCACCCGCGTAGAGGATCTCCTGGGCGGCGAAGCCCGGAAAGACATCGAGCACGACGTTTGTAAGCGCTTTGGCCTTGACCTGCAATTGCTCCGCCAGCCAGCGGATGGCATGGCTCAAGGTGAGAATGGCGTGGCCTTCTTTGCGAAAACCCTTGGGCACAATGGCGTGGGGCAGATCCCAGCGCTCCTCCGAGCCCAACACGCTCAGGTGGCTGTGGGTAACATAGCCCTCGATCGGGAAGCCGTTTGTCTTGAAGTCAGGAAAGACTTTTTCGAGGATATGGGTCTTGGTGAGCGCCCCACTCACGATATGGGCGCCGAACTGGGCACTTTTTTCGACCAGGGCGACGGTGAGGGGCAACCCGCTTTTGGCTGCCAGATCGAGCAGGCGGTGGGCGAGGATCAGATTCGAAGCGCTGCCCCCGACCAGCAGCAGATCATAGCGAATGGGTGGCGACATTTCTGGTGTCCGGGGTAGGTGTCTTCTGGAGTTTGAGTTGGCGGATGAGTTCCGGGATGACCTGGTAGAGATCGCCCACGATGCCGTGGTGGGCAAATTTGAAGATTGGCGCGTTCAGGTCTTTGTTGATGGCCACGATCGTGGCCGATTTGTCCATGCCGACCCGGTGCTGGATGGCCCCCGAGATGCCGCAGGCGATGTAGAGCTTCGGCCGGACGGTCTTGCCCGTCTGGCCCACCTGGTGGGCGTGGGCGATCCAACCGGCGTCCACCGCCTTGCGCGAGGAACCCACGGCACTGTTTTCGAAGCAGGCGGCAAGCTGGTACATCAAGGAGAAGCCCTCGGGATTACCCAGGCCGTAGCCCCCCGAGACGATCACCTCGGCGCCCTGCAGTTCGACCTGCTCGCCCATCGAGCGCAAGGTCTCAGCAACTACCAGCTGCAGGTCCGTCTCTTCGAAGTGCACTGCAACCGAATGGACAGTGCCTGTGCGTGCAGCGTCAGGAGCGAGCGGCGCCATCACCCCGGGGCGCACCGTAGCCATCTGGGGATTTTTCCAGGGTCCGAGGATGCGCGCTTTGAGCGATTCTCCAAAGCTCGGGCGGATGGCATACAGACAGTCGGGGTAGAGCCCGACTTTGCTCGGATCTTGAGAGTTGGTGTGCTCGTAAGGACCGATGTCGAGTTCGGTGCAATCGGCAGTGAGCCCTGTCTCGAAGTAGGCGGCGATACGCGGGGCCAGATCCCGGCCGGTGGTGGTAGAGCCCAACAGCACGATGTGCGGCGGGGTCTCCATCGCCGCGATGAGATCGATGAGCACCCGCCGGTAGGGCAGGGTGCGGTAGGCAGCCAGTTCCGGATGCTCCGCCACGTAGACCCGATCGGCCCCGTGGGCGATGAGCGTCCCGCTCAGATCGCCCGCCGAAGCGCAAGCGACGAAGGCCGCCAATTCCGCTCCGAGTTTGTCGGCCAAGATCCGGCCTGCTCCCAAGAGTTCAAAGGCGACCGGCCGGGCGCAGCCGTCCGCCTGTTCGACGAAAACGAGGACTTGTTTGGTGCTCATCGCTTCACAAGCTCCGGTGCAATCACCTGGGCGGCAAGCACGTCGTCCACCAGTTGCTGTAGGGGCTTGCCCTGGTAAAGGGTGCAGTTGCCGCCGATTTCGCCGACTTTCTCGGTGGCAGCCACGATCGTAGGCGAACCTTTGAGGCCGCAGCGCACCGGGTCGGCACCGATGTCGTCGAGGTTGACGGTGCGGATAACCCGGGAGCGCTCCGCTTCGTCGCGCTGCAATTGCTGGACACGCCGGGCACCGCGCAGGGTCTTGTAGGCCAGGCGGGGGGCGGAGTTGGCGACGGTGACGACCGCAGGCAAAGGGCAGCGCACCGTCTGGGAACCGCCTTCGATGACGCGGCGGGCGACAATCTCGCTGTGATCGATTTCGAATTTTTCGCAGTAGGTAATCTGGGGAACCTGCAGCCGCTCAGCCAGTTGCGGACCGACCTGGGCGGTGTCGCCGTCGGTGGTCTGCAGTCCACAAAAGACCAGGTCGAACGCCCCGGCGTAGCGAACGGTGCAATAAAGCGCATAGGCGGTCGCCAGGGTGTCCGAGGCGGCCAGACGCCGGTCGCTCAGCAAGATGGCCTGATCCACACCGTGGGCGATCGCTTCGTAGAGGATTTCGATAGCCGGAGGCGGACCCATGCTGATCGCCGTCACCGTGCCGCCGTAGAGGCGGCGGGCATGCAAGGCCGCTTCGAGGGCATAACGGTCGAAGGGGTTGAGCATGCGCTTGGCTTTGGCCCGATCGATCGTCCCGTCCGGGTTGATGCCGGCCTTTGCACCCTGGTCAGGCACCTGTTTGATCAGTACAAAAATCTTCACAAGAATGAATTTGGTATAGAGACTGGCTCTCGCGGCTTGATACTATCTCGATCCCCTTGTCGATCGTGGACTTCGTCACGATTTTTCTAGAATTTGCCAGAAATACCGCCGGACGCGGTATGGCCCACAAAAAGGTGCCCGCCCGGACCATCCGGGCGGGCAACCCATCGGGTTGTCGATTCAGCGGCGCTCGGGGGCGCCGTCGAAGAACCGCTGGGCCAAGTAACGCGATCCCTCGCGCAGCGCCATAGTTGCCAGATTCGTCACTACCGTTGCCATCAGAGTGGTTTGGCCGGTTTCCTTGATAAGCCGCTCCTCACGGCGGTTCGGCTGTGGGCCGCCAGCATCTGCCGGCAAAGAACGCCTTGTGGAATCCCGCGCGCCGCCAGGCAGGGCAAACCCCGCCGCCACCCCGGCTGCCGCCGCAAGGGTCGTCATGGCCAGTGGGTAGCGATAAACCCACAGACGCCAGCTCATATTGGCGCGCAACTGCTGTTGGATGAGCGTGGTGGTCTGAGAAATTTCGGCGCGGGTGCGCCGAATGTCTTCCTCAGCGGGCAGTTCGGGAGTAGATACGGGCTGTGCTGTCCTCGCAGTCCCGTTGCCGTTCTGCTGGTAGGTTATTGCTTGCGAGTCAGCCATGCGATGGTCTCCTGGGTTTCTTCTCTGGTGCGGCCGAGTTGATCGATTTTGCCCAGACGTTGCACCGACGAAAGGGCAATGAGTGCACCGCCGCCCAGAAACAGCGCGGCGACGATCAAAGCGGCAAGCCAGGGGGCAAGCCAGATTTCAAGCCCACGGATCAAGGCCAGGCCGACGAAGGCGACGCCGAGAACGGCGAGGATGCCGCCAATCACGATACCGCCGGACTGCGTGGCGAATTTTTTGCCGTCGGCCGCCAGTTCCTGGCGAGCTAGGCGCAGATGGGCCGATAACAGCTGCTCGACCTGCGAGACGAGTTGGCCCATTAGCAGGCCAAGGTTTGCTTCGGATTGCCGCTGCATGTTGCCGCTACCTCCGCAACAGGCGGGCGATCACAAAACCAACGCCAAAGGCGATCCCGAGGCTGGCCAGAGGCTGCTTGCGGATCGTCTCCGTCAACTGGTTGCCCAGATCGTCGACGTTGGTCTTTTCGAGGTACTCTGCTCCCCGGTGCAGACCACCCGCCACCTTTTCGGTGACTTTGCCGGTTTGGGAGCCGGACTCGCCGTAGCCTTCGAGCTTTTGAGCGAGATCATGCAGCTTGCCGGCAGTCTGGTGCAGGGCTTCGTCGATGCGCTCCTTGACCTGTACCGTGTCGGTGTTGTCGGCGAGGGGCAGCGCCTGACGGTGGCCGGCCTCCGGGTCGCGCTTTTCGGTCTCATCGGCACCCGCGCTCGGGTTGTCGTGGGGCAAGTAAGAAGAAAAATCGCCGTAGTTGGGCTTGTTTTCCATGGGGGTATCCAACGGTTGCTCTATGGCTTCCAGCATAGGAATCTGCACCACCAGAAGCACCGACCAAGGGGGTGAACTCCGCTCAGCCGCAAGGCGGATCTTGGTGGGAAAAACTTGTTATTCCAGATCTGGTCCTCTTCGGAGGCCAAGCTCTCATCTTATAGGATCACGGCTGCCCAGGGGTGGGCACGCAGAGTTGTCCGAGGGCAAAGCGAGCGGCAAACAGCGAAAAAATTACGAAGATCGAACCGGTATGCGCTTATTGGACAATCTTGCCGCTCCACAGTGATGCAGGCTGAGGACCGCCTTGTAGGCCCAGTGCTCCGGGCGGACGTCGCGAAACGGGTTGGGTAGGGTGTCGGCGGCTCCGGTGGCGCAGGCTCTATCGATTTGCTCTTCGGTGGGAATGCGGGGCGGTTGCTGGGCGGCAGCACCGGGCGGCAATGCGGTTAGGGCGAGAAGAAGGGCGGCGGAGGGTATGGGCATAGCAGCGTCGAAAGTAGCGAAATATCTACCCAGGTTAAACTCCCGCAGCCGGTTTGCTGCTTGGCGACATCTGTCCGGTGGTCCGTGCCAACTTGCTGCATGGGATCAGACAATGGGCGCGTAAGGGTTCCCAGGGAGGATACATGCCGCTTGGAAGGTTGATAGAAGGACGCTGGGTTGTCGAAGAGAAGGACCGGGATGCGGAAGGCAAATTCAACCGCACTGCGACTACGTTTCGCCACCAAATCACCCGCGGCGGCAGTAGCGGTTTCAAGGCCGAGCCGGACCGCTACCATCTGTATGTCTCTCTGGCTTGCCCTTGGGCGCACCGCACGCTCATCTTGCGTAAACTCAAAGGCCTGGAGGCAGTCATTGGCGTATCCATCGTCGATGCTGAGATTCGCGACAACGGCTGGAGCTTCGGCCAGGAGCCAGGATCGCTGCCTGACAGCGTCAATGGGGCGCGCTATCTCTGGGAAGTCTACTGCAAGGCGGACCCCCAGTACACCGGCAAAGTAACGGTGCCGGTGCTGTGGGACAAGTTCACCCACACCATCGTCAACAACGAATCGCGCGAGATTATCCGCATGTTCGACACCGAATTTGCCGCCCTCGCCGCGACCGACGCCGATTTTTATCCCGAGAACCGGCGCGGGCAGATCGACCAAACCATCGATGCGATCTACCAGCCTATCAATAACGGTGTTTATCGCTCCGGTTTCGCCACCAGCCAGCGCGCCTACGAAGAAGCCGTGGGCGAATTGTTCGCCGCCCTCGACCACTGGGAGCAGGTGCTCTCGACCCGGCGCTACCTGTGCGGCGAGCGCGTCACCGAGGCCGACTGGTGCTTCTTTACGACCCTGCTGCGCTTCGATGCGGTCTACCATGGCCACTTCAAATGCAACCTGCGGCGCATCGTCGATTATCCGAACCTCTGGAACTACCTCAAAGACCTCTACCAGCAGCCGGGAATGGCCGAGACCTGCAACCTCGACCACATCAAGCGCCACTACTACCGCAGCCACACCAACATCAACCCCACCGCCATCGTGCCCGCCGGACCGCTCGTCGACTTTGCCGCTCCCCACGACCGCGAGCGCCTGGGTTAGTGATCCATAGCGGCGATACCATCGTCCTGCGGTTCGGCCCACTGCCCTGCCGGCAAGGACACCGCCAGTGCCGCTTTCCCCTGCCAGAGATTCGGAGTCAGGTTGCCACCGGTGTAGTACATCTGGGTACCGACGTTGCCCGCCACCCCCGAGTGGCGCTTGGCAGGCAGAGGGGTGAGAACCGACCAGGCGTTGCTGAGCGGGTCGTAGGCGAATACGTCGGCCTCGGAGGAGCCATTGAATTGCTGTCCGCCGATGACGAGGATGCGGTTGCCCACCACGAGAGTCGAGGAGGAAATATGGCCGCGCGGCTCGGGTAAGCCCGCCACCCGCGTCCACGCCCCAGGGGAAGCAGGATCCCACACATCTACAAAGTTCTGGGCCACCAAATTGGCGTCGAAGCCGTACTGGCCGCCCACGGCGTAGATTTTGCCTCCCAAGGCTGCGTACCCCATGTGGGAACGCGGATTGGGCAGCGGGGCAGCGCTTGTCCAGGCAGCACCACCGTTGAGCGGCAGATACCAGTGCTCGCCTTTGTCCTTGCGGTTGACGTCGGCTCCTCCAAAAAAGTGCAGCCGGTTGCCTAACATGACCAACGCCCCGGAACCGCGCGCCTGCGGCAGAGGCGGCAGAGCGCTCCAGGTGTTCGAGTTGACGTTGTACTTCCAGACGTTGGTGGTGGCAAAGGTCTGGCCACCATTTTCTTTGCCGATGTAGCCGCCCGCCAGATACACGTCGGCGCCGACGACCGCTGTACCGGCGTGGGTGGTGGAGATGGGCAGGTTGGCAATTTGCTTCCAGGTGTTGCCGTCCGGATCGTAGAGATCCGAGCGAACCGAGGGTTTGAAGGTGGTGTCGGTGTAGCCGCCAAAGACGTAGAGCTTGCCTGAGACCATCGCCCCTTGCGCCTCGGCGCGGTTGATCGGGGCGGCGGTTTTTGTCTGCCAGGCAATCGCATCGAAACCGGGGTGGCTGGCAATCTCGACGCTGTTGATTTTGGTGTTGGTGCCCCCGATCGAATCGAGGGTCAAGGTGCCGTCAGTGACCTCCGTCTGCACAAGCACCTGCTTGAAGGGCAGCGCGGTGGTGGGTTGGTAGCGGTCGATGGCCGGGACGCCTTCGGCGTTGAGGCTGTGCTGACTATTGGTATAGACGGGATCGCCGACGCTGAGCTGAATACTGTAGGAACCGTTCGGCAAAGCATACTGCCAGGCGGCCGGAACCTTGATCGCCGTCGGATCGGTGCCGCCCGACGGGTACTCCATGTGCTGCAGGGTATTGAGACGCGGGTCGATGCCGACCACCTTTCGATCGCGGGCGTTGGGCGAAATATCGATCGGTGTCGGTGTCGCGGACGCCAGACTGTCTTCGCGCACCCAACCGAACTTGCGGCTTTGGTCGTAGGCTGCGCCTGTGTCTTCGATGTAACCGCTTGGCACGGTGGAGGATTTCGGCTGGAAATTGATTTGAGCGGTCAACAGTCCCGTGCTGCTTTGGGCAGCAAGCGACCCCTCCCAGCCGATCACCACCGGCAGGTACAAAATTGCGAACGGCAGCAAAACGATACCACCGGTCAGAAGCAGGCTTGAGTGTCTTGTAAGCACGACTGAAACACCTCAGAACGTCTACAGAAGGGAGTTTGAGGGCACAAACCGCTCGCAAACCGTTCAACCGGAGGCTCCCCGGCCGCGTGTCGCTGTCTTTGGGAAGTTCGCGGCTGCCGCGTAGGTCGCAAAGTTTGGCAAGGATTATAGCAAAGCAGAAACTGGGTTGCAATACGTACTAACCAATGCACGCTCACTATTTGCATGAAGTTGTGCAGCAAAGAGTATTCTGGCGTATTTGCGCTCGCGCCATCCGTATTTCAGTCTAAAGGTAGATGCCCGGACATCGCGGGGTGCTCACTGACTCAAGGAGCACAGACTTGCCTGATGTGGACGCAAATGGCTTGCCGTCACTATCATGAAAATATCTGAAAGAAAGACCGAGGTGTCTTCCAGGAGAGCGCAATGGCAGCCTTCAAAACTTGGGTGTTGGCCGCTCTGACCGCGGTGCTGCTGCCGGGAACGGTTCTGGCTTCCGACGAGAACCGTCTGCTGCTCAACGGCAGCGTCGAGGGCAACGAGACCTACAGTCGGCTTTACCTGTCCTCGTCGGCCTACGTCGTCAAAGATCGTGACTTCGCCCCGGAGCAGCCGCGGCTTGGGTTTTTCAGCACCTGGATTTTCGACCCGGCCCAGGACAATTTGTTCGAGGTGCGGGCACGCTACTGTGTTCCTGATCCTGGCATCGACACCGACCGGGCGGTGCTGCGCCGACTCGACTTGCTGGACGGCGAGCAGGTGCTGGTCTCGCTGAGTGAGGAGGTACGGGCGCTGCCTGCCCAGCGCGAGACGGTGCGCCCCGCCTACTACTCCCAGCCGTTCGCGCGGCCGGTCCACGGCTACCGCCCCACGCGCCATGGGCTGGTACCTTACGTGAGCTATTTGCCCTCGGCACCGGTCTTCAATCCGGCGGTGACCTGCGCCTCGGGTACGACCGGCTTCGAGCTTTCCCCGGCGGCCGATCGGTTGGCCGCCTTGCCCGACAAGACGCTCAAGGTGCGTCTGCACTTCAGCAATGGTGAACAAAGCGGTTGGCAACTGGGTGCGGCGACCGTGCGCGAACTGAAGCGCCTCGTCGCCGTGCGCGCCGAACTAAGCGGCCGCTAGCTTTGGATTTCTTGCTTAAGGCGTGGGGGCTGCCGGGGACGGTTGGCTAAGATTGGCCCGAAGCCAATCTAAGGGACAACCATGGCTGACAATCCTCTTGTTCATCTGCACGATTTCGGCCAGAGCGTCTGGATAGACGATCTGCGCCGCGACATGATCACTACCGGCGAACTGCAGCGGCTGATCGAAGCGGAGGGGGTGCGTGGCCTCACCTCCAACCCCGCCATCTTCGAAAAAGCGATCGTAGGCAGCGCCGCCTACGACGAACAGATTCGCGCCGCCCGCGGTCAATCGGTGGACGCCGTTTACGAAAACCTGGTCGTCAAAGACATTCAAGATGCCGCCGATTTGTTCCGGCCCCTGTACGAATCTTCCGAGGGGGCGGACGGGTACGTCAGTCTTGAAGTCTCGCCGTATCTAGCCCGCGACACCGAGGGCACGATCCGCGAGGCCCATCACCTCTGGGAGCGCGTCGGTCGGCCCAATTTGATGGTCAAAGTGCCGGGAACCGCCGAGGGCATCCCGGCAATCGAGGCGCTGATCGCCGCGGGCATCAACGTCAACGTAACGCTGCTGTTTGCGCGGGCGGCCTACGCGGAGGCTGCCGAAGCCTACCTGCGCGGTCTGGAGCGCCACGCAGGTCCGCTCGATCGGATCGCTTCGGTGGCGAGCTTCTTTTTGAGCCGCATCGACACGGCCGTCGATGAGCTGCTGCAAGTCCAGCTTGACGCTGCCGATACCGTGCAAGGCGAACGTCTGAAGTCGCTGCAGGGCAGTGTGGCGATCGCCAACGCCAAACTGGCCTACCGCCAATTCCAGCAGATCTTCGAAAGTGAGCGCTTCGCAGCGCTTGCCGTCCGGGGCGCCAAACCCCAGCGCCTGCTGTGGGCGAGCACCGGCACCAAGAACCCCGACTACCGCGACGTGCGCTACGTCGAGGAACTCGTAGGGCCGGCGACCGTCAACACGATGCCCCCGGCGACCCTCAAAGCCTGCGCCGATCACTGCGAACTGCGCCCCAGCCTGGAGGCGGGCCTCGCGGACGCCGAGCGGACGCTGGCCGAACTTGCGGCGGTGGGCATTGATCTCGACAAGGTCACAGAGGATCTGCTCGCCGATGGCCTGGCCAAGTTCACCGCCCCCTTCGACAAGCTGCTTGCCAGTTTGCGGGCCAAAACCGAGGCGGTGGCCGCCGGTTAAGGTTCAGGCCCACGCACGTAATCGCCGGAGCGGCCCCCGGACTTGCGCAGCAGCCGCACCCCTTCGATGGTCATGTCCTTTTGCAGAGCCTTGGCCATGTCGTAGAGGGTGAGGGCGGCGACGGCGGCGGCGGTGAGCGCCTCCATCTCGACGCCGGTCGAAGCCTGGGTCTTGACCGTCGCCTGCAGACAGAATCCGGGTGGCTCACTCTGGGGGATAATCTCGATGTGCACCGCGCCGATGGGCAGCGGGTGGCACAGCGGAATCAGATCGCCCGTGCGCTTGGCGGCCATGATCCCGGCGATGCGGGCGGTGGCGAGCACGTCCCCCTTGGGGGCGTTGCCCGCCAGAATCGCCTCGAGGGTGCTTGCCGCCATGCACACTCTCGCCTCGGCGACGGCGACGCGCTCACTGGCTTGCTTGGCTGTGACATCCACCATATGGGCCTGGCCGGCGGTATCGATGTGGGAAAGCGGCTGCAAACGAAAACTCCGCCAAATCGCCTCCATCCTAACGGCCCTCCCGAAGGCAACCTCGCACCTGAGCATAAATACTTAGTAAGATAAGAAGTGACCACTTTTGGAGAAGTGCGCCCGTGTTCTACAGATTGTCTGAGCAGTACCGCTACTTTGTTCGCGACCTGATCGTCAATTTGCAGGCACTTTCGATCGTCATGGAGCGCCGGGGTTATCTGGTCTCCTGTTACACCTGCGGGGAGGAGGCCGACAGCGCTTGCTTCATGGTGAGCATGGGCAATGAGATGATCCGCTTTTTGGTGTCCGACCAGGGCATCGTCTGGACCGAAATTTGCGACGACGCCGAACTGGTGCGCCTGGAGGGGGCCGAGGCGATTGCCAGGTTGCAGGAGTTGGCGGATCTGATCAAGCAGGGATTGATGGAGCCTGCTCAGCCGCTTTCAGCGCCGCTGTCCTCCCTATAATTGAGGGGAGGCCCCCATTCACGGAAGGTTTTCTGACAATGAGCGGCAACGGCTGGTTGTTCCTGGCTTTTCTCGGCTTGCTGGTAGTCTTTGTGCCCACGGTCGTCTTTTTGCTCTACAGAAGCGGCCAACGCCTGTTCTAGGCGCTTCCGGCATCCAGACCGCACCCCCGCCCGGGGGTGCGGTTTTTGCGACATTGTCTGGGGCAGTGGCCTTCTGGGAACAGGCTTTGTTAAAATGCTCATGGCCTGCGGCGTTGGTGAATGCCAATAAAGTTATCGATCTATACTTTGTGCGATAGGGAGTCAAACGCGGTCGGCGGTGAGCAAGCCGGGCATCTTCGGATGAATCTCGGAGTCTCTAAAGCCGATTCACCGGTTCCCACCTGGTTTACCAGAGGTCGCATACTGAGGTAAAACGGCGTTGCGGGTCTTCAAGCTTTTTCGGAGTTCGTCCGGTGTCGGCTTTCCCTACGGGTAAACTGGGGAACACACGGGCTTGCGGTGGAAAATCTCGATGAGCAGGTCAGGTCCAAAGGGCTTTGTCTACTGGTTGTTCGGGGAGCGCGCCGGCCGGGTCATCGTCGGCTTCTGGAACTGGTTGTGGGGCCGGCCGGTCGAGCAGGGCGGAGACATGTCGGTCAGAGTGGCCGAGCAGGCCTACCGCGACATCCAGCTTTCGGTCAAGCGGCTGACCGAGGCGGTGGCTACCCAGGTGAGCGCCTACCGCCGCGCCCAGCAGCTCTACCAGCAAAAAGTGCGCGAGTACCAAACCCTTGAGCAGCAGGCCCTGATTGCCAAGCGCCAGGGGCAGATGGATCTGGCGCGCCAGGCGCTCAGCAAAGCGCTCGCCGTCGAGCAGATCCTCCCGGAGTTGCAAGATCGGGTCCAAAAAGCCGAGCAGTACGCCGAGGCGGCCCGCGCCCGCCTTGCCAAAGAGCAGCTGCAGCTTGAGGAATATAAGTCGCGCCTGCAGAACCTCAAAGACCTCAACGAGATCAACAACGCCCTTGCCACGATGGCCCGGGTGAGTGACCAGTACAATATCGACTCAGCCCGCTCGCAGTTTGAGCAGGCGAGTTCCGCCGTGCAGCGCAAAAAATTTCAGGTCGAAGCCCTAAACGAACTGGCCGAGAACCCGGCTCAAAAAGTCGAAGACGACCTCAGGCAACTCTCCCTCGATGCCGAACTCGACCGCCGCCTCGGTTCATTGGGCGAGCCGTCCAATCCGCCTGTGAGGCTACCCGAGCGCGAAAACGAACCCGAACGCCGCCAGGACTGAGCATAGCGAGGGCGCTGCCGCAAATCATCGCCTATCTCCTCCCCAGGGTTGATCCCAAAACCCTTGACAGGATATTACGTATTATTAACTAAGAAAAGCTTCCGATAAGGAGGGGGTCGTGGGGTTGATGGGCAGCGAGCACAGCAAGCAAAAAGAGTTAGAGCGGTACTTGCTCAACAACGGCATCGTCAACCGGCGGGAGCTGGAGTTAGCCAAGAAGGTGCAGCGCGCCCAGCAGGGACCGCTGCCGATCTTGCTGTGGCAGTTGAGCTTTATCACGCTGGTTCAGTTGGGCGCCCTGCTCGACTGGAGCGGTCAACTTTCATAAAATCCACCCCGCCCCCAGGCGGTTAGGATGGATACGCGCCGGCGGCTTTGCGGCCATCAACCATTGGGACGCCTCCATGCTCATCCGCCCCGTTCACTACCGCGACCTCGACTCGGTACGCAAGCTTTACGACCAGACCAGCGGCTGTGCGGCCTTGGCCAGTCAGGATGTACTCCAGCCCTTGCGGGGCATCCACCGCCTGTACGGTCCGGTAAAACTTTTGAGCCTGTTCCGCAACCCGATGCAGCATGTCTTCTGCCTGCACGTCGCTCAGCTCGAAGGGCAGATTGTCGGGTTGGTGCAGGTGCGCCCGGTCAACGTCGGCTATACCACCTGGCAGGTCGAGCACATTGCCGTGGCGGACGATGTGCGCGGCCAGGGCATCGGTACGCAGCTTCTCAGCCATGTCTTCGAGTACTATCGGCCCGAGGCGCGCAACTGGATGGCCGAAGTCGACATCCATAACCGCCAGGCCCTGGCCCTCTATCGGCAAAATGGTTTTCAGTCGCTGGCACAGCTGTGTTACTGGCAGATCTCGCCCGCAATTCTGGCGGATCTGGCCCGCTGCGAGAAGCCGCCGCTCAATTTCTTCAAGCCAGTGAGCAACGCCGATGCAGCTCTGATGTGCCAGCTCGATACCGCCACCATGCCGCCCATCGTCCGCCAAATTTTTGATCGCCACCCGAGCGATTTTCACCGCAGCGTCGTCACCCGCACCTTCGAGGCGGCGGTGCGCTCGTTCAACCAGACCCTGCGCGTCGCCCAGTTCGTCTATGAGCCCCAGCGCAAGGCGGCCATCGGCAGCTTCGAACTGATTCTTTCGACGACCGGACTGCTGCCCCACCGTGCCCATTTGCTGGTGCATCCCGCCTACACCTGGCTCTATCCGCAGCTGGCCGTCCACATCGCGGGCATCTTGCAAAATTACCCGGCCCAGGCGCTGCAGGTGGTCTCGACCGACTACCAGCCGGAGCGCGAAGAATTTCTCAATTCAATCGCGGCGGAAGATATCGAGCGCCGTTTGCTGATGTCGCGCTCGACCTGGCCCAAAGTGCGCGAGACGCGCAATCTGCTTGAAGGACTGCAGCTCAAGGACATGCTGCCGGGCTTCTCCCTGGGCAACAAGCAGCCTTTGCCCGAGCCTTTTCAGCGCTCCGAAAACAACCGTGACCAGGAGCCCCCTCCGACGACGGGCTGGCGATGAATATCACCACCATCGCCTTACCAAAAGGGGCCTTGCTCAAGAGTACGATCGCCCGGCTGCAGGCCATCGGCATCGATTTCGGCGAATTTCTCGAAGGCTCTAACCGGTTGTTGCGCCTCGAAGATCGTTCGGGCCGCTACGAGGGTCTGCTGGTGCGCGCCCAGGATGTGCCGGTGTACGTCGCCTACGGCCAGGCCCAGGTGGGGATAGTCGGTTTTGACGTCCTTAAAGAAAAGCAACTGCCCGTCGCCCAGGTGGCGGATCTAGGTTTTGGCCACTGCCGCATGTCGGTGGCGGTCAAAAGTGACAGCCCCTACCGCAGTGTGCAGGATCTGCCCGCCCACTGCCGGGTGGCCTCCAAGTTCACCACCTGCGCCAGGAGCTACTTCGAGGAGCGAGAACTGCCCGTGGAGCTGATTCCCCTCTACGGCTCGGTGGAGCTTGCCCCACTCACCGGCATGGCCGAGGCGATCGTGGACCTGGTGTCCACGGGCCGCACCCTCAAGGACAACGGCCTGGTCGAACTCGAAAAAATCTTCGACAGCACCGCCCGGCTGATTGCCCATCCGCTCAGCTACCGGCTGGGACGGGTGGGCCTGCACGAACTATTGGGGCAGATCCAGACGGCGGCGGTCCCGGCCTAGCGCTGTAGCTGCATGAAGAACATCATCACTACTCCAGGCAGGCTTGCCAGGCCAAACAGCAGCAGGCCCAGACAGATAAGCTTGTCGATCATGCCGGCCATCACGCCCGTGTGCTGCTCGACAACCGCCCCGTAGCGCTCGTTGTCCCAGGAAAAACTTTCGTCGGAAGCCGGGTTGGAATTGGATCTCGGACCAGAAGTCATCGCCGGTGCGCCCTTCGACTCTCACGTAACTTATAAAATCGACGAGTAATTACGGCACACAAACTTGACAAATGTTTATAAACCGAGTCATGAGGCTGTGGCTTTGAAGATCAAAAAGTAGTCCTGCTCGTCGGCTTTGACAAAGTCGAAGCTGCGCACCAGTTCGAATCCGGCGATCTTGGCTTCTTTGATCACGACGCTGCGATCGAGGCCGTGGTCGCTGCCGGTGCCGTTGCGGTCGATAATTCCGACCAGGCCACCGGGTTTGAGGGCAAGGCGGGTGTTCTTGAGCAGGGCCACCGGGTCGGCCACCTCGTGATAGGTCTTGAGGAGCAGCACGGCATCGACGCTCGCCTTGGGCAGTTTCGGGTCGCCGGGTTCGCCGAGCACCGTCTCGATATTGTCGTAGCCCTCGCGCCGGGCGCGCGTCGCAATTGCTTCGAGAAATTTGTCATTGATTTCGACGGCGTAGACTCTGCCCCCCGGGCGGACGCGCCGGGCGGCGCGCACGCTGAACCAGCCGCCCCCCGCCCCGATGTCGGCGACGGTTTTGCCCGGTTGGATCTGCAGCTCGTCCATGACGCGATCAATCTGCAGGCGCTGGTCGCGGCCCGGGTACTCGAAAATATTCGTGCTGCCGGTGTAAGGTTCGCTCACGGGGCGCTCGGTCTGGGCGGTCACCAGGCGCGGGCCGCAAGAAACAAGCAGCAACGCCCCAAAGGCGGCGGCGAACCAACGGTAAGCAGGCACAGGCGAACTCCCAGACAACGCCTCCATGATAAGAAACAGACCGGCAGCCGCCGCGCCGCGTGCTAACACAGAAAAAACAACCGATCACCATGGCTGCCCAAACCTATTCATTCGATGTGGTCTCCGATTTTGACCGCCAGGAGCTGGTCAATGCCGTCGACCAAGCCCTGCGCGAGATCAACAGCCGCTACGACCTCAAAGACACCAAGTCGGAGATTGCCCTCGAAGAGGAGCAGATCGTCATCAACACCGCGAGCGAACTGAGCCTCAACGCCATCTACGACGTACTTTGCACCAAGGCCGCCAAGCGCAACCTGTCGCTGAAGATTTTTGCGCCGGGCAAAGTGGAAAGCGCCTCGGGCAACCGGGTGCGCCAGAGCGTCGCGTTGCAGCGCGGCCTCAGCCAGGAGTTGGCCAAGCAGATCACCAAGCTCATCCGCGACAATACCAAGACCACCCCGCAGATCCAGGGGGATGCCGTCCGGGTGAGCAGCAAGAGCCGCGACGATCTGCAGACGGTCATCCAGCTGCTCAAAAGCCAGGACTACCCGGTGCCGCTGCAGTTTACCAACTACCGTTAAGGTCGGCCGGACCGTTCGGCAGTTGGGCGATCGGACTGTCGAAATCCACCTCGCCCAGAAACTGCACGCCCAAGGTCTGCATCGGCTTCAGGCTCGCCGTCAGGGTGCCTGTCTGCCGCTCGGGTGCGGGCGGTGCGGCGGCAGCCCCGAACAGTGTCCCCAGCAGGCCGACGGCGGCCCGCGTCTGGCGGGAATCGGTCGGAAGACCCAACAGGTCGCCCCCGGCTTCCAAGAGCGCGCCGCTCGCCTCGCGCCCCGAATAGCGGGGGGTTGCGGTGCCTGTACGGCGCAACCAACCGGGAATGGGAGCGCTGGTCGCCCGCACGGCGTAGACGTTTTGCCCGATTACGAGCGATTCAATGTTGAGCGCACCGCTCGTTTCCCCGGTGCGCTCGAAGCGGCCCACCAGCAGCGCACCGCCGGGGATCGTCAGGCCGCCCGCCCGGGCGGCCACCGGCACGGTAACGGTACGGTGTTCTTCAAGCGATAGCGGAGCACCCGAGTTGGGCAGGATAAGAAACTGGACGTGGGTGCCGGCGGCGATGCGCGCAAGGCTCACCTCAAAGCGCGGCACAGGCGTCTGGGCGAGAGCGGCGGTCGGCAACAGCAAAAGAGACACCAACGCAAAGCAGAAATTCATGGCACCTGATGGGACAACGACAGGGCCATTAGAAGCGGCAGCTTCGCGCACGGGCAAAATTCGCGGCGCTTCTCTAACTACTGCGGTCGGCGCCGCACAGGGCGGCTGGGCATTGGGTCCGGCGCAATGTATCGTAAAAAACGGGGGGACTGTTTCGGATGGTGGCGATGAGACGCAGGGCGCTGGTGGGGGCTTTGGCGGCGGCGGGGTGGCCCGCGGCGGCCAGTGCCGGCAAGCCGCAACTGCTCGAATTTTGGGCCTCCTGGTGCGGCGTGTGCCGGGCGATGGAGCCGACGATGGCGGCACTCAAGGAGCGCTGGGGCAAGCAGGTGGATATCCGCATCGTCGATGTGGACGAACCCGAGAATGCCGCCCTGGTGCGCCGGTACAAGATTTTTGGAACGGCAACTTTTGTGTTGCTCGACGGTCGGGGCAAAGAAGCCTACCGCGGCAGCGGGCAGATTCCCCAGGCGGTTTTCGAGGCCGAGTTCAAAAAAGTGCTTTGAAAGTAAAAAAGGTGTGCACCCATGCGTAAATTGCTGCTGAAATCCGCTTTGCTCCTGGCTCTCCTGCTCGCAGGTCCGCAGGTTGCCTTGCTGGCTGCTCCCCGGGTGGGCGAGGCCGCTCCCGCCTTCGAGCTGCCGGTGGCGGCGGGTAAAAAAATCTCGCTCAAAGACTTCCGGGGCAAGTGGCTGGTACTCTACTTCTACCCCAAGGACATGACCAGCGGCTGCACCATCGAAGCGCAGCGCTTTCAAAAAGACCTGGCCCAGTACAAACAGCTGGGTGCCGAGATTGTCGGGGTGAGTGCCGACGCCCTCGACTCCCACAGCATGTTCAGCAAAAAAGAGGGTCTCACCTTCTTGCTCGCCTCCGACGTGGGAGGCAAGGTGGCCCAGGCCTACGACTCCTGGTACGGCCTGGGCGATAGGGGCATGGCGGCCCGCAACACCTACCTCATCGACCCCCAGGGGCGGGTGGCGAAGGTCTTCTCCAATGTCGACCCGACCGGCCATAGCCGGGAGGTGCTCTCCACCCTCAAGCAAATCCAAGCTAAGGCACAGCGTTGATGAACACGGTTCAGCAACTATTCGACCAGAGCATCCAGCGCTACGAGGCGGGCGAAGCGGCTGCCGTGCTGCTACCCGTCTTTCGCGACATCGCCGAGAAACAACCTAAAAACGGCCCGGCCCTCACCTGCCTCGCCTGGCTGTATCTGCTGAACTGCGAAGCGCCCAAAGCCCTCAAAGCCGCCAAGCAGGCGACCAAACTCGCCCCCGCCGACGCCCAGGCTTACGTCAATCTTTCCCTCGCCATGCTGGAGACAGGCCAAAAGGGTGTGCGCGAACCGATCGAGCGCGCCCAGCAGGTCTGTCAGCTCGACCCGAAGCAGGCCGAAGAAGTGCGCAAGAACTTCGCAGAAGGTCTCAAGCGCCGCCCCGAGTGGAAGGAACTGACCAAGGTGCGCAACTGGCTCTTCGAGAGTTAGCGCGCCTGCGCAGGGACGCTACGTCACCTTGATCGGCAGCCGGCTGCTGGCGGATCCGGACCTGGCTCTGCTTGCCCGTTTTGTCGAGCCCGACAACGAACCGGGGGCCGTCAAAGCTTTTCGCGATGCCCTGGGCGAAGTGCGCTAAAATCCGATTTCGCCGCCTACAGTAAGACCATGCTGCGCTTTTTGACCGCCGGGGAGTCCCACGGGCCGGGGCTGACCATCATCGTCGAGGGCATTCCCGCGGATCTGCCCCTGTTGGCCGAGGACATCGACCGGGATCTGGCCCGCCGCCAGGTGGGTTTCGGCCGGGGTGGCCGGATGAGTATCGAGACCGACCGGGTCACCTTTCGGGGCGGCGTGCGGTTGGGCCGCACGATCGGTTCGCCCATCGCCATGACCCTCGAGAACCGCGACTTTAAAAACTGGGAAGTGCCGATGTCAGTCTCGCCGGTGGATCCGGGCGACGAAGCGGTGCGCGCCCAACTGGAGGCCAAGCGCATCACCCGACTGCGTCCCGGCCACGCCGACTACCCGGGGGCGGTCAAGTACGGCCTTGCCGACGTGCGCAATATACTGGAGCGCTCCAGTGCCCGCGAGACCGCCTCGCGCGTCGCGGCCGGAGCAATTGCCAAGCAACTGTTGCGCCAGTTCAACATGCACGTCCACTCCCACGTCGTCGAAATCGGCGGCGTCGGGGCGGGTGAATCCGTGCGTTCCGCCCTGCCCACTTTCGAGGAGTGGAAAGACCTCTTCGAGCGCGTCGAGCAGAATGACCTGCGCTGCCATCCGGATCTCTACGACCGGCTGCGCTCGCGCGTCGTTGAGGCGGCCAAGGGCGGCTACACCCTGGGGGGTGCCGTGGAACTGGCGGCCTACGGCGAGATTCCGGTGGGCCTCGGCTCCCACGTCCACTACGATCGTCGCATCGACGGGCTTCTAGCCGGGGCGGCAATGTCGGTGCACACTGTCAAAGCGGTAGAAGTCGGTATCGGCACCGCCGCCGCCCGCGAGACGGGCGCCGATGTCCAGGACGAATTTATCAACGCCCACGGTGAAATTGCCCGCACGAGCAACCACGCAGGCGGTATCGAAGGCGGGATGACCAACGGCCAGCCGGTGCTCCTGCGCGCCTACCTCAAGCCGCTACCCACCATGCGCAAGGCCCTCCAGTCGATCGACCTTATCACCCGCGAGCCGTTTGAAGCCCACTACGAGCGCTCCGACACCTGCGCCGTCCCCGCCGGAGGTGTCGTCTGCGAAGCGATGACGGCCATCGTGCTCGCCCAGGAACTGCAGCGCAAACTGGGCGGCGATTCGCTGAGGGAAATGCTGCGCCACGCCGGGCGCGGACAGGTCTGAGCACATCGACCTCTTCGTCTTTGTGATAATCTGCTCACAAAGGAGACTGCCATGAAGCCGATCCTGAACGTTTCCGATGCTGCCATCCGCGAGCTCGAACATGGCGAGCACTTCGCCTGCCGCCTGGCGCAGCTGGCCCATCCATTGGGTGCACAGTCCATCGGTGCCAACGTGACGCGCGTCCCCCCGGGCAAGGCCGCTTTTCCGTTTCACCACCACTACGCCAACGAAGAGCACTTTTTTATCCTGAGCGGCAGCGGCACACTGCGCGTCGGCACCGAAACCTATCCGGTGGGGCCGCACGACTACATCTTCACCCCGCCCGGCGGACCGGAGGCAGCCCATCAACTGGTCAACACCGGGCATGAAGATCTGGTGTATCTGGCTATTTCGACTCTGCAACTGCCGGAAGTGGCGGGTTATCCAGATTCAGGCAAAACGGGCATCCGGGTCACCGACGACGTCCCCTCCGGCTCCGCCGGGAACGGCAGATTCTTGATCTGCGATACGTCCAAGGGCGAAGTGGGCTACTGGGACGGCGAAGACGGGCAGGCCATAGCCCAGATGCAGGCCTCGACATCGGTGCCGTAACATCACCGCGCCGCCTGGGCTTGCGTCGTGCCGTCCCGGTAGAGCCGGCCGTTTTTGATTACCAGCCGGACCTGGCGCAGGGTTTTGATGTCCCGCGCCGGGTCACCTTCGACCGCTACGAGATCGGCCAGCAATCCGGGTTTGATCCGCCCAATACTGGTTTCCATGTGCAGCAAACGGGCGTTGACCGATGTGGCCGCCTGCAATGCCGCGAGCGGTGCAAGCCCGTACTCGACCATCAGTTCCAGTTCGCGCACATTCTCACCGTGGGTGAAGACCCCGGCGTCGCTGCCGTTGCAGATGGTCACCCCGGCGGCGAGGGCCGCCTTAAAACTGGCGCGCTTCTGGCTGAGGGCCGCAGGTTCGGGGGTAGTGCCGGGTTTCCAGCCCCGGTAGCGCTCGACCGCTTCGCTTGCCGCCAGGGTCGGGCAGTAGGCGACACCGCGTTTGGCCATCAGGGCGAAAACCTCGGCGGTACCCGCATCGCCGTGCTCGATCGTCTCGAACCCGGCCAACGCCGAGCGGCGCATCCCTTCAGGATGGGTGGCGTGGGCGACGGCGGGCCGGCCGCTGCTGCGCGCCACCTCGACGATCGCGCTCAGTTCGGAGGGCAAAAAAGTGGGTTGTACTTCACCATTCGGTCCCCAGCGGTAGTCGGCGTAGACTTTGATCCAGTCGGCGCCCTTGCCGATCTGATCGCGCACGACCCGGGTCAGCCCTTCGACACCGTCCGCCTCCTCAGCCCCCTGGGGAACCGCAAAAGCCGGGTCGAAGCCCTTCGGCGCGTAAGACCCCGTCGCCACGATCGCCCGGGTGACCACCACCAGCCGCGGCCCGGGCACGATGCCCTGCTCGATGGCCTGCTTGAGGCCGACATCGGCGTAACCCGCCCCTTCGGTGCCCAGATCTCTGAGGGTCGTAAACCCGGCCATAAGCGTACTGCGGGCCGCCGCGACCGCCCGGGCGACGCGCAAAGTAAAAGCTTCTTTGAGCACCTGGTCGTCCCAGAGCGCTTCGTTGTAGGGGTGCAACAGCAGGTGCGTGTGCAGGTCGATAAGCCCCGGCAGCAGCGTTAAACCCGGCAGGTCGATAATTTCGGTGCCGCTTGGGACACCCACTTCGCCAAGTGGCCCCGCGGCTGCGATCCGCTCTCCCTTGACCAGCACCGCCCAACCCGAATGGGGAGCATTGGCACCGTCGAAGACCGCCGCCGGTTTGAGCAAGTAGCTGCGTGCGGACTGGGCGGTGGCCGCTCGCGGACTCAATACCAGCACGGCAAGCACCAAGAGGAGCACTTTGATGCGCCCGCAACACTCCCTACCCAAACGCTGGACTCCACTATCTTTTCCCTATCATGCCTTTTATTGTGTACAAGCTTCGGTATGGTCTACGGCCAACTGGAGTATCCCAATGAGCCAGACGAGTTTTGAACAGATGACCACTGCCCAACTGCGCGCATACGTGCTTGAGCACCGCGAGGATGAAGTAGCCTTCCATGTCTCCATGGATCGCCTTTACACCGGCGAGCTTCCCCGCAGGCGGTGACGTGCGAGCACAGATCGAAGAGGTGCTCCGCCGCCGGCGCGGTGAGCACTAGTACCCGCAAGAAGACTACGCCCGATCGAAATCTTCCGGCGTCGCGTTCTAAGCAGCTCGGAATCAACAGCGCCAGTTCTTTAGACTTACTCCGGTGTTAGACTGAATCTTGACTTGTAGGGAGACCGTCGATGACCGTCGAGCAGAAAGTGCGCGAGCGCCTGGCTGCGCTTGGGGTAAGCAATCCGAGCGTGGAAGTGGAGGAGGAGTTTTTGGTGAAGATCGTGTTGCCTGCGGACAGCACAGCCGATCTGCGCCAGATCCAGAGCGAAATGAACGCCCTGGACGTCTGCGTGACCCGCCTGGTCAAAGCAGGCGAAGCCTGATGTCCTCCTCCGGACTCTGGTAGGATTCCGGAGTTGCTCTCGGAGACCCCGCCATGGATTCGGATTTGCTCAGTCTACTGCCCCAACCGGAAGCGATCGACCGCCGCACGTTCATCGTGACCACCCTGGCGGCAGGTTTTGCCCTGGCGGTCTTGCCGGTGGGAGCGGCGACCATCAACACCGACACCACCGGACTGACCGCCGGGGAAGTGAAAATCCCGGTCAAAGACGGCGAGATTCCCGCCTACCGGGCGATGCCCGCCACCGGCAACAACCTGCCGGTGGTCCTAGTCGTGCAGGAAATTTTTGGCGTCCACGAGCACATCAAAGATGTCTGCCGCCGCTTCGCCAAACTCGGCTACTTCGCCATCGCCCCGGAACTGTACGCCCGCCAGGGGGATGTCTCCAAGATGCAGGACATCAAGGCGATCTCCGAGGTGGTGAGCAAAGTGCCCGACACCCAGGTGCTCTCCGACCTCGACGCCGCCGCAGCTTACGCCGCAAGCACCGGCCGGGTGAATGCCGATAAGCTGGCCGTCACCGGTTTTTGCTGGGGCGGGCGGATCACCTGGCTCTACGCGGCCCACAATCCGAAAGTCAAAGCCGGAGGCGCCTGGTACGGCCGCCTGGTGGGCCAATCCAGTCCCAACACTCCGACCTACCCAGTCGATGTCGCCCCCAAGATCAAAGGGGCGGTCCTGGGCCTCTACGGCGGCCAGGATCAAGGCATTCCCGTCTCTACCGTCGAGCAGATGCGCAAGGTACTCAAAGAATCGGGCAACCCCTCGGAGATCATCATCTACGAACAGGCCCCCCACGGCTTCCACGCCGACTACCGCCCGAGCTACCGCCCGGAAGCGGCCCAAGATGCCTGGCAGAAACTGCTCACCTGGTTCAAGAAGCATGGAGTTGTGTAGGCAGGGTTGTAGGTGTCAGGTTAAAACGGGAGCCTGTCCAGTTGACGCCTATCCTCCTGAGCGCCTAACGCATTCAGCACGATGCCCCAGTCGACACGCATCGTGCAGGCCCTATAAAAGTAAACCTCTCCCACCCACCAAACCTCGTGCTTCCCCGTGCCTTTAAGTCCGGGGGGTGTCGGGGGGCTGGCAGCCCCCGGACGCGGGGAGGCTGGAGAGCGCGAGAGGGGAAGCGCGAAGGGGGTTCCGCCTCTCGCTCCACAGACCCTCGTGCCCAGCCAACTGCCAGGTCTTAGATCTCGAAGATCAAGCAATAGAACGAGCAGCGGTGCCCGTCAGGATCGTGCAAGTTGAGGGCAACTTCCCGCGCTCCCAGAGCCGCATGGGTAAATTCCCGGCGTTCAAAAGCGATCCCCTGGGTGCTGAAACGCTCTGCCAACGCCTCCAGAGCCTGTTCGTCCGCGAGCTTCCAGCCAAAGCGCACCGGCAAAACTCGCCCCTTCAAAAGCAACAGTTCCAGGCCGTAAACGGCAAACAGAACATACCCGGCTTCGCTTCCCACCTGCGCCCGCCCATTTAGCATCCGCTCATAAAACGCCTGGGAGCGCACCAGATCCGCAGTGCCCAGCTCGATATGAACCGCCCGGATAGCCGTGGCAAAATCGTCTGGCTGTGCCTCGGATGTCTCTGTGTCTTTCACCGTCGCTCCCGTCCGCTGGCAGGACCACCAGCAAGCACTCTACTACGTGCGCCGGGTGGTCTTTATCGAAGAGCAAAACGTTCCGCCTGAGATCGAAATCGACGAGTGGGACACTCTGAGCGTCCACGCCCTGGCCTGCGACGCCGAAGGAAGGCCCATCGGCTGCGGCCGACTCCTCCCGGACGGGCACCTTGGACGGATGGCGGTGCTTGCCGCCTGGCGCGGCCGGGGGGTGGGAAAGGCTCTGCTCGAGTGCCTGCTTTCCCTGGCACAGGCCGCAGGGATGGAAGCCATAGACCTGAGCGCCCAAGTGCACGCCCAGCCCTTCTACGAAAAATTCGGCTTCAAAGCTTTTGGCGAAATCTACGACGAGGCGGGCATCCCGCACCGGGCGATGCGGCGGGTGCTGCCGCGGGATACTCGCCGCCCTCAGCAGATCTCAACGCAGGAGCCGAGGACCTGACATCTGCCCTCGGCGGCGCCTGCGGCGGCCCACCAGCCGCTTCCAGGCGCTGCCGGTCCAATCGCTCAGACTGTGGCTTATCGCCCCCAACTCCAGACCCACCAGCCCCCAGACCACCGTGGAAGTGTTGGCGCCACCCCACAGCGATAGCATTTGCCAGGCTCCCTGCCAGTCGAGGGTCACCCCCGCCAGCCGTTCGAGCAGCAGGGCTCCCGGCACCCCCAGACTGACCGTCACCACCGCCAAATAGATCAGCCTGCCCAGGGTGCCCACCAATGGCCCGTGAGAAAAAAGCGAGCGGTGCCGGGCAATACGCCGATAGGGCAGCCAGATCCAGCGCAGAAGCCCCCAGCGGCGGTACTGGACGGAGTGGGTATCCAGGTCGCCCCCAAACATCAATCCCGCAAACAAATACGCACACGCCGCACCCAGAGCGGCCTCGAAAGCACCGCTCACCAGCCAGACGGCGGCACCGGCGGCAGGAACACTCCACCAGGTAATCCGGTCGTGGGTAGGGCCCAGGGGCATCCTCAGCCCCCGTTTGGATAGTCGGCCTCAAACTTCGCCACCAGCTCGTCGATGCTTGCAAGCAACTGCCGGGCAGCCCCCCGCAGCATCAGATTCGGATAGCGCGCCCGGTCGGGATAGCCGTAGGCCATCTCGCTGCGCAGGGCATAGACGGGTTTGGAGCGGGCGTAGGCGTAGCCCACCTCGAAGGCCGTTCCCGAGTCGGCGTCGGCTCCCGAAAGATTGGCCACCACGACGGCGCTGGCATCGATGCCCGCCACACAGCGCGCGAAGACTTCCGCCGCCCCGGCGTCGGCAGGAATTTCCGCCTGCGGCAAAAAGACCCGCCCCAGGGGGGCGAGTCTTGCGGCCAGTTCGGCCTGGTAGGCCTGCTCGTAGGCGTTAAAGAGCGGTCCTGCCACGTAGAAGCGGTAGGCTAGCTCGCTCACCCTAGAATCCCCGCCCGCCGATGTCGCCACCGAAGACGTTGATGTCGAAGGTGAACTGGATTTCGATGCGGTCGCCTTTGTAGGCGGCAGGTAAGGGGCCAAACGGAGCGGCGCGCTGCACCGCTTCCATGGCCGACTCGTCGGAGGAGCGCGAACCGGAGGAGCGGCCGACGCGCAGGTTCATGATTTGCCCGTTGCGCGAAACGGTAAACAGCAACACCGTGCGCCGGGAGTTGCCCGCCTCAGGAGCGATCCAGTTGCGCTTGACCTTGCGCTGCAAGGCGGCCATGTAGGGGCCAAAATCGACATCCTGGGCGGCGTCGATGCCCGAGCCGTCGCCGTCGCGCCCGGGATTGAGCGTGCCGCTCTCGCCCAGGCCGCCGTTGCCGCCGCTGCCGCGGCTGGCGCTCAGGGGACCGCCCAGGGCCGAGGCGGGCGCCAGGGAAGATCCCGAGGTGGCACTGGAGCGCGAGGCGCGGCGCTTGGTAGCCGGGGCGGGCGGAGCGGGCTCCGGGGTCGTCTCCTGGGGAAGCGGTGCCAGCTCCGGGCTGGTCTCTTTAGGCGGCTCCTCGATCTTGGGCAGCACCGCCTCCGGTGAGGGCGGCGGGGCGGCCTTCGGCTTGGGAGCCGGGGTGGGCTTGGGCTGCTCCGGCCGGGGAGTCGGTTGCTCGGCCCGGGGCGGGGGCGGAGTGGGCTGCGGCCGCGGCTGCGGAGTGGGCCGGGCCTGCGGGGCGCCCTTCACCCCCGCGTCGGTGGGCAATTGACGGTTGCGCTTTTTGGCGGTCGAGTTGGCGTTGGATTTGGGAGCATTCGGCGGCGGCTTGACCTTGTCGGTCGGGTCGGTGAGCGTAAATTCCATCGGCGGCGCCGGCGGTTCGGGCGGCGTCAATTCCGGAAATTTGATATTGAGCGCTTCGAAGAGCAGCGGAATGATAATCGCGAGCACCGCCGCCGCCACGGCCACCAGCAGGTGAATAAACAAAGACGAAACAATCGCCGGGTAGAGATTGGCGCTGGTGCGGCGCGGATCGGCAATCACGCGGGTGTTGGCGAATTTGTCCGGCAGACCCTGCTTTTCGCCATCCAGGCTTGCGAAGATAAACGCGAGCACCAGCAAAAAGCCGCTGGCCAGAAGGCCAAAGAGCACCGAGCCGAACACGTAACCGACAAAAAGGGCACCCCCCAAAATCAAATAGCTGATCAGGTGCCGCTTGAGCAGAGTACCGAGGTTCAGGTCGCTGTCGTCGGCGCTCACCATGCGGATGCCCACCAGCCGCTGGCCCACCGTCTGGCCCTTGTGGCTGAGCGGCCAGATGAGGTAGTTGCCCAGGGCGAGGATGGCGTAGAGCCCCAGGGTGCCCAGGGCGAGCGCGGCCCCGTCCGGCCCCGCCCCAAACAGTGACAGCAGAGCGCCGAACACCTGGGCGAGGGTAAACGCCACGAGCAGCAACAGCGCCTGATCGAGAATCAGGGCACAGAATCGATACCACAGGCTCGCCAGGGGCTTGAGCACCTGCAGCCTGGCAGTCGATCGGGTCCGGGTCAGAAGATTGGCTGTCATAAGGGCATGGCTGGAGCGGAATTCCCCGCGTTGAGCTTTATTGTACTGATTGCTGGGCGCACTGGCAGGTGGGACAGAAATGGGTCGAGCGGCCCGCCAGCCGGATGCGCTCGATCGGGGTATGGCAGACGCGGCAGGGCTGGCCTTTGCGCCCGTACACCCAGGCGGTGCCGGCGTAGTTGCCGTTCATGCCCTGGGCGTCGGTATAGTTGCGCAACGTCGCACCCCGCTGCGCGATGCCCGCTTCGAGCACCTTGACTACGGCTCGGTGCAACCGCTCGAGGGCAGCCGCATCAAGCCCGCCTACGGGTAGGGCGGGATGGATGCCACTGCTGAAGAGGGCCTCATCGGCATAAATGTTCCCCACTCCCGCCACCAGTTGCTGATCGAGTAGGGCGCTTTTGACCGGCTGGTTGCGCCCGGCGAAGCGCCCCGCCAGGTATTGGCCGTCGAACATCTCAGCAAAAGGCTCGGGACCCAGCCGGGCGAGCCCACCCATCACCCGCTCCGGGGGCACCCCCACCGGAATCAGCCAGAGCCGACCGAAGACGCGCATGTCCTCAAAGCGCAGTTCGTGACCGCTCGCCATGGGTATCCGGACTCTAGCATGGGGTTCAAGGGGAGCTTCGGCACGGCGCCAGAGCAACCTCCCCGACATGCGCAGGTGCACTCCCAGGGCCGTCCCCTGCTTGAAGTAGAGCAGCAGGTACTTGCCGCGCCGAAGCATCCTATCGCTGAAGACCTGGCCTATCATCTGTTTGCTGAAAACGGCCGGATCGGCGGGGTAACCGACCGAATCGCTGCGCAAAACCTCCACACCCGCCACCCGTTCGTCGGGCAGATGGAGGAGGAGGTCGCGGCGCAGCGTTTCGACTTCGGGCAGTTCAGGCACTTAGGCTTCGACTTCTTCCAGTTCGCTGACGCCAAAGTTGTTGGTGTTGATCCCCGAGTAGTTGACCTTCTCGAAGCGGACCGTCACCGGGTAGATCGTCCTTTCGTTCTTATCGACCGACGCAACCGTACCCACCTCCCGATACCAGTAGGACTCCTTGCGTAGGATACGGACTTTGGCACCTCTTTCAATGGCCATAGCGTTCGCCTTTCTCACATACGGGTGTGCGCCGTGTTCACATTACCGCGAAGGCCCGAGACCACCGGGCCATCCTTTACACAATGCAACGATTGGCGCGTTTTGCCATCGGCAGGCGGGCACGCTGTTGCTCGCTGCCACCGGCGACCGTCAGCTGTGAGCCGGAAAATATACGGCACCTGCTCCAAAACTTGCGGCTGGCTGAACTGAACCGACGGGTACAACGTCAGAAGTCCAACACCGAACGTCGAGGCAACCGCATGCGCAGCGCACTGGTTTTGTTACTGATCGGCTCAGCCCTGGCACTCCCGGGCGCGGCTTCTGCCCAGAGCTATCCCTACCAGGGCTCCTCGCCCTACGGGTATACCGGCGGCGCGTATCCTCAGGCCGGTAGCGCCAACAGTGCCGCTCGCCGGGCACAGCTTCGCCAGCGTTGGGCACAACTGAGCCCTCAGCAGCGGCAACAAATTCTCCAGCGCTACCGGCTGAAACAGCGCTCTCAGGGTGGTGTGGGGCGGCCCGGCGGATTCGCCCGGCCTTAAGGCACGAGTCCTTTTGCGCCGAAGGCTTCCCTCTTGGCATAAACAAGATGTATCGTTCTGATTGACTGCGTTTATGGTGAGGGGTAGAAACATGCGCGCATTTGCGAAGTGCCTCGGCGCGGCGGGGGTAGTGGCCTGCCTGGTCGTCGGTGTCCCGCCGGTCCTGGCGACAGAGGAAGCGATTTTTGATTCCGGCTATGCTCAAGTCAATACAGTTTCGGAACTGACCGATGTCGATCCGACCAACTGGGCGTTCGCTGCGCTCAAATCGGTGGTGGAGCGCTACGGTTGTCTGGAAGGCTACCCGGACAAAAACTACCGGGGCAACCGGCCGCTGTCGCGCTACGAATTTGCTGCGGGCCTGAACGCCTGCCTCGAAAAAATCAACGAATTGATCACGGCCGGTTCGGCCAATCTGGCCACCAAAGAGGATCTGACCACGCTGCAGCGGCTTTCGGAAGAGTTTCGCAACGAACTGGCGGCCTTGCGCGGTCGCGTGGATGCCCTCGAAGCCAAGACCAAAGATCTCGAAGCGAAGCAGTTTTCGACCACCGCCAAGCTGGATGCCGAGGTGATCTTCGCCGTCAACGGCCAGAACGCCGACCCGAACGCGATCATCCGCGACGGAGCGGGAAACGAACAGCTGGCCGGGGGTGGGGCGAACGTCAATTTCATCAACCGCACCCGCCTGAATATTCGCGCCAACTCGCTGATTGTGCGAGGCGACCAGTTGCGCGTGCGCCTCAACACCTCGACAGGCGAATCGACGCCGTTTACGTCTTCCCAGGGCCGCATCGGCCGCATCGACTACGCCAACACTACCGGCGGTACCCTTGATGGCCGCGGCCCGGTGGATATCGACAAGCTCTACTACGACTTTCCGGTTTCGTTTTTGGGCGGCACCGACAACCTGCGCATCCGCTTCGGGCCGTTGTTGCAAAACATTGAACTATTGGGCCGCAACAAGTACACCCAGACTGAAGGTCAGCACTTCTCGCTGCGCAACTTCCGGCGCGACCCGCTGCTCATCCAGATTCTGGATGGCAATCACCCGGGTGCCCACATCGACTGGCGCCTCAGCCGCGAATTTGCCTTGCGGGTGATCTATCTGGCCCTCGACGGCGGTTCTGCGGGCGCTAGCCCCAGCACCCTAGGAGGCGTTCCCTTCGGCGGCTCGGGCCTGTTTGGCGGCAGCACCCAGGTGGCTGCTGAAATCGGCATCCGGCCTTCTCCGTCCATCGACATTGGCCTGGGCTACAGCTACGTCAACGTCGGCTCCTCCGCCAGCAACGGCGGCTTCATCTTCGGTGGAGCGAGCAGCAACGGCGGCGGCGACGCCCGCCTGCGCTACAACAGCGACAACGTGAGCAACGTCGGCCACTCGATTTTTAACGCCCACGTGGACTGGGACATCCTGCCCCAGCTTGCTGTCTTCGGCCGCTACACCCTCACCAACGCCAGCTTCTACGGCTACAGCGGCGGCGATTTCAACATCGGCGGCTCGATCGACGCCAATACCTGGATGGCGGGTCTCGCCTTTCCGGATCTGCTTGGCCGGGGCAATTTGCTGGAGCTTGCCTACCTGCAGCCCATCAACATCACCAACAACGGCGTCGTCGCTTTCGCAAACTCAGGCAGCAACCCGTCCTCCGACCCGCGCGGCGCGGCCAACGTATTTGTAGGCACCCTCGACGGCTCGACCAACCTCCCCTTCGCCCGCAGCAACGTCGAAGGAAACATTGCCGCAGCCTACCGATTTCGGCTGACCGATCGCCTCTCACTCACGCCGGAGGTGTACTTTATTCTGGGGGCCAACAACGTCAACCAGCAGGGGCTCACGATCGGCAATGTGAGGGCGACGTTCGAATTTTAGGCGGCATCGTAGTCGCTGAGCAGCGCCTCGATGAATTCGTAGCTGTTGAAAGGCCGCAGGTCGTCGATCTTTTCGCCCACGCCCACAAAGCGAATCGGCAGCTGCAGTTGCTCGACGACGGCCAGGGCAATGCCTGCCTTGGCCGACCCGTCAAGCTTGGTGATCACTACACCGGTGAGTCCCGCGGTTTCGCCGAAGACCTTGGCCTGTTGCAGACCGTTCTGACCGGTGGTGGCATCGAGCACCAACAGCGATTCGATGTGGGCGTCGACCGCCTGCTTGTCGATAATGCGCCGCACCTTGGCCAGTTCGTCCATCAGGTTCTTTTTGTTCTGCAGGCGGCCTGCCGTGTCGACCAAAAGCAACTCGACCTCGCGGGCCTTGGCAGCGCTGATGGCATCGAAGACGACTGCGGCCGGGTCGGCTTTAGGAGAAGGGTTGGCCACTACTGTCACCCCGGAGCGCTCGCCCCAGATGGACAGTTGCTCGACGGCGGCGGCGCGGAAGGTGTCACCGGCGGCGATGAGCGTTTTGTAGCCGGAACGGGTGGCAAGAGAGGCAATCTTGCCGATGGTGGTGGTTTTGCCCACGCCGTTGACGCCGACGATGAGCCAGACGTTGAGTCGGCCGCGCCTGGGGGCAAAGGCGGTGGGATCGTCTCCTTCAAGTTCCAGTTGCTTGCGAAGCTGGGATTTGAGAAACGGCATCACCTGGTTGCCGGGGAGCGCTTCGCGGCGCACCCGCTCCTGCAAAGCGGCTAGAATGCGCTCACTGACTGTGATTCCCACGTCGGCCTGCAGCAATAATCCTTCGAGTTCCTCCAGTTCGTCCGGTCCAATGGGTCCGCGTCCGGCCAGCGCTTTGACGTTGTTGACCAGGCTGCGGCGCGTGCGCCCGAGGCCGAAGCGCAGTTTCTGCAGCCAGGTAATCTCCTCAACGGTGACATCCTCGGGACGACGACCCTGGGCGGCCAGCACCTCCGCCGACCACAAAAATCCGGCGTCCAGTTCAAAGCGGGGTTTCGCTTCTGCAGGCGGCGCCTGGAGCGCTTCCGGTTGAGGTGCGGGCGGTGCAGGCGGCGTCTGGAGCGCTTCAGGCTGGAGTGCAGGCGGCGCTTCGGGAGCGGCGAGCGGCTGGGCCACCGGCGGCGGTTCCGGGGTGCGGGGGCGGTTCAAAAAGCGCCGCCAATCGAAGACGGCCGGACCGGGCTCGGGCTCGGCGGCCTGGGCAGGCGCCGCTTCGGCGGCCGGAGGCTCGGATGCAGCCGCAGCCGGTGGTTCGGGGGACGGTTCAACCGTCGGCCTGCGGTTGAGGATGCGGCGCCAGTCGAACAGGGGCGCACTTGCGGGGGGTTCCGGCGGTGGTGCGGCCGGAGCCGGTGGCGAAGGCGGTTCCGGCGGGGCGGGTGGAGCGCTCTCAGCCGCAGCAGGCTGGACAACCGGCGGCTCTTCAACAGGGGGCACCACTTCGGCCGGCGGCAGCTCCTCGGCCACCGGCGCTGCCTCGACGGGCGGCGGTTGTTCTGCCGCCGGCGCTTCGACCGTTTTAGGCTCAAAAGCAGGCAGGACTTCCGGGGTAGGGGGTGCTTCGGGTACCGGTTCGGGTAGGGGCGGCCCCTCGACAGGAAGCTGTTCGGCCACCGGGATCTCGACCGATTCAGGCTCGAAAAGAGGGGGAGCTTCAGGTACCGGCGGTTCCTCGACCGGGGCCGGTTCTGCTTCGGCTACCGGCGGTATCTCCACCGGCCAGGTTTCCACTGCGGCAATCGGCGGCACTTCAACAGGAGGTGGCGCTTCTGCAGCCGGCGGTAGCGGCGGCACTTCGATTGCAGGGGCTTCAATCGCCGCTTCCGCAGCCGGCGGCGGTTCGATCAGTGTGGGCGGAGCTTCGGCAATCGGCGGTTCTAGGACCGGCGGAGGCTCGACCGGGGCAGTGGGCTTGGTGCCGTAAAGCACTGCCTGCCAATCGAAAACGGCCGGACTGACCTGTGGCGGTTCTGGGGCGATGATTTCCGGGGCAGCGGGCGGCGGCGGCGGGGCAGGAGGGATAACAGCCTCGGTTGTGGGCGCTGTGGTGGGCGGATGCGGTTCTGCCGGTGCGGCGGGTCTGGTGCCGTACAGAACCGCTTGCCAGTCGTAAGCGGGCGCACTCGGTTCCGGGGTGGGTGCAGGCGGAGCGGGCGAAGCCGCTGCTGCTGCGGGCGCTTCGAATGCGGCAGGCACTTGCGGCTCTACCGTCGGCTGCTCGGCCAGTTCCTGGTTGAGCTTTTCCTGGGCGAGGCGTGCCCACTTCATATAGTCGGGCTCGGCGGCCGGTTCTTCTACCGGCGCAGGCTGCTCCGCTTCGACCGGTGGCGTGGGCTGGGTTGGTTCGGGAGCCGGCTCTTCTTTTTTGTCTTTCTTGATGAAACGGTTGAACCAATTGAAGACCATAGACGCCCCGTGACACCTCTGCTTTCAATCCTAGTGCGCACGCCGCGATCTACCAGGGGCACCCCGCCGCCGCAAACCGGCAGCAGACGGGCGGCACTCACCGGGCGAAGCGGCCTGTCTGCGGCGAGCAACGCCCACAGAAAAGGCCTTTCGCAGATCGCATATCTCGTCAAAGCGGAGCCTAAAGAGTTTTGGGCAATGGCCCAAAGAGTTTTGGGACAAGGGATGTCCCCGCCTTCACACCAAACTACGAAGTTTGAAAACCAGATTGCCCAGGGCGATACCGAATCGAGCCATATCGCCTGCAAATCCTGTGCTCCAGATACCGTGCTCACAAATCAAAGGAGACGATTGTGAAGTATTCATTGCTCATGCTGACGTCTTTGATGGCGTTGGTCGCAGGAACTTTGCCCACTTATGCCCAAAGTTGGAACCTCACTGGCAACGCCGGCACCTCCGGCACCGGCAATCAGTTTGCCGGCACCACCGACAACAAGACGTTCTATCTCAAGGCCGACTCGAAAACCGGACTGCGCATCGTACCGGCCGGCAGCGTGCCCAATCACGTCGGCGGCAGCTTCTACAACGCGGTGGGCACCGGGGTAAACGGCGGTGCCGTCGGCGGCGGCGGCTCACAAAACGATCCCCACACGATCACCGACAACTACAGCACCGTCGGCGGCGGTGCCCAAAACCAGGCGGGCGACGGCGCCGGGACGGTCGAGGACGCCGCCTACGCCACGGTGGGCGGCGGGTTTGGCAACTTTGCTTCGGCCTTTTCGGCCACAGTGGGCGGTGGCTACGCCAACAGTGCCCTGCAAGGCGACTCGAGCGTGGCCGGGGGAGCTTTCAATCTTGCGGACGGGGAAGGTGCCGGCGTGGCCGGGGGGTTGTTCCACGACGCCACCGGCGATTACGCCACGGTGGGCGGAGGCTACGGCAATCTCGCCTCCGGTTACGTGTCTACCGTCGCCGGGGGCTACTTCGGCGAAGCGACCGGCTCCTACTCCGCCATCCTGGGAGGTTACTTCAACGAAGCGACCGGCAGCGGCAGCGTCGCCCTGGGCTGGCGGGCCAAATCGCTGCACTCCGGGGCCTTCGTCTGGAGCGACTCTTCGAGCGGCGATTTTTCCTCCACCGCCTCCCACCAGTTCCGCGCCCGCGCCTCGGGGGGCGTGACCTTCTTCACCAACAGCGCCGCCACCGTGGGCGCCACCCTTGCCCCCGGCTCCGGCTCCTGGGCGGTGGTGAGCGACCGCGCCCTCAAGGGCAACTTCGCCCCCGTAGACGGCGTGCAGGTGCTCGAAAAACTGGCCGCGCTTCCCATCGGCACCTGGAACTACACCAGCCAGGATGCGAGTGTGCGCCACATCGGACCCACCGCCCAGGATTTTCGCGCCGCCTTCGCGGTGGGCGAAGACGAGCGCCACATCAGCACCGTGGACGCCGACGGGGTGGCGCTCGCGGCCATCCAGGGGCTGCACCGGCTGGTGCAGTCCAAAGACGAGCAAATCCAACAACAACAGCAACAGCTCGCCGCACTCCAGCGGCGCTTAGAAACCATCGAGCGCGTTGTCCAGGCACCACAGGCACCGTCCTACCGCGCGGCGGTTTACACCCAGCCGGCTGACCGCTGAATCTATTCCCACCAGAAGGAGCAAAACCATGCATCTCTATCGCAAGTTTCCATGGGCGGCGGCGGTGTTGCTGTTGTCCGGTACCCCGGCCTTCGGCCAGAATCCGTCCCCGGTCGATCTGCAGGCCGAGGCGGCCTGCGCGCGGCAGCCGGGTCCGCTCGAGCGCGAAGCGCGGCAGCTACGCCTGCAGACAATCGCCGCTTACGAACAGGGCGAAAAAGAACAGGCCCTCAGCCTGCTTCTCCAAAGACGGGCGCTGCAGCAGGGGGTGCGCCAGGAGCGTTCCGCCTGCCGCGGGCGCTAAGGGGTGACGTTGGTCGGGCAACATGCCGTAGCGGCCTGCCCCTCGTATGGGGGGTTGAGCACGAACAGCGTGTAGGTGGCCATGCACACCGGCAGTTCCTCCCGGGGTTCGCTTCATCACAGGTCCAGTTCGCTCTCCTGGCCTAGTTCCGGCAATTCCGGTCCTCGGTACTCCTCACGCCGCCCCTCATTCCATTCCTGCAGATGTTGCTCATGGAAAGCCCGTTTTTGCTGTTTATTTTGCCACCAGTACTCCTGTTGCTGTTTCTGGTGTTGCCATTCTTCTAAACGGTTCTGGCACTGCAGTTCCGACAACTCGCGTTGGCGGCGTTCCCATTCTTCTTTCTGTAGATTCCATCACTGTTCAAGCTTTTCGCAACCGATTTCCCAGTCACGCCGGTCTTTTTCGCGCTGCAATGCGAGGCTCCAGGTCGTGCCACGCTTGAGGGCCTCCCTGCGGGCCGCTTCGACGCCCGCAGGGCTTTGCGCCCAGTCGCGCTCCGCTTCGAGTTCAATGAGTTCGAGGACTGGTTTTAGCGAAGACAGTCCCTTGTGCGCACGCCGCAGGTTTTCAATAAGACGCTCCCGTGTCTCGGCATCCGGGATCATGAGTTGTGGGTTCATGGCAGCCTCCACTCGTCCTTCACCTCCCGGATTGTCTGAGGGGCTCAATGCGCAGATTGACCTCGGCAAGTACGTCCAGCAGTGCTTTCATAGTAGCGGCTCCACGTATGGCGGCTGTCGTGCTTGTGCTTGTGCTCGGCGCGCCTGCCACCGCCGGCGGCTGAGGGTGGTCTGGGAGATACCGAGGTCGCGGGCGATCCGGTAAGTGGACTTGTCGGATTGCTCGCTAATCCGGACGGCTTCGGCGCGTTGCTCGGGTGTGTATAGCGGTTGTGGTTTGGTTGTCGTGGGCTCCTCCTCACTTTTGAGTCTACGGGGAGTGTCCACATAACCCGGGCAAGCTCAAAAGCGGCTTGGACCTGCACGACGTTCGCCCATTCTCCACAGCGCCCTTTCAGTAGCCATCCGTCCGGTTGGCCGCTTGCCGCGAAACTGGGCTACAGGATGGCGCGTATGTTTGGCGATTGAAGATGCTCTTGAAAGCAGCGTCCGCGGGCCTCTCGATTGAGCGTGGACAAAAATTCACCACAATTGCGGTAGCAGATTACACTGAGAGCCATGGCCACCACACACACGACCATCGAATGGACGGACAAAACCTGGAATCCGGCCACCGGTTGCACCAAAGTCAGTCCGGGTTGTCGCTATTGCTATGCCGAGGCGATCACCAAGCGATTTAAGAACCATTTTGAGCACGGCTTTCAATTTAGTCTGCACCCGCAAAGGCTACTGGAGCCAGCTCGGTGGCGCAACCCCAGCCGCGTCTTTGTCAATTCGATGAGCGACCTGTTTCACGAACAGATGCCTCTAGATTATTTACTGAAAATTTTTCAGGTCATTGCCGCAACACCACAGCACGTCTATCAGGTACTTACCAAGCGCCACGAGCGCCTCGGCGAGCTAGCGGCGCAGTTGCCATGGCCTGAGAATTTGTGGATGGGTGTATCTGTCGAAAATCAAAATTATGTCCATCGGCTCACTTATCTTAGGCAAATTCCGGCCAGGGTGCGTTTCCTATCGTGCGAGCCGCTTTTGGGGCCGCTGCAGATGGACCTAACCGGTATCCACTGGGTGATCGTCGGTGGAGAATCTGGTCCAAAGCACAGGCCCATCGATCCGCAGTGGGTGCGAGACATTCGGCAGCAAACCCACGACGCGGGAGCGGCCTTTTTCTTCAAGCAGTGGGGAGGACACACGGCCAAGGCCGGAGGGCGGATGCTGGACGGACATTTGTGGGATGAGATGCCTGCGGCCTGGGAGGAGCATCTGGCTTGGCTGCAGAACCACCGCCTTCACTTCAAGCGTTCTGTGCCGACGACAGATCGGGGAAACTTACGATGAGATGGTCGGCCATCGTCCCTTTTCTACGGGTTCCAGTGGTCGCGCGCACTTGAATCTTGCCCTGGCGCTCCAGTTCAAGCAGTGCGGCTTTGTAGTTTTTGCTCACGTAGGGTGTATCGACGTGGTGGCGCAGGAAGACCTGCTCCACGCTAAGGCTTTGGCCTGCGTAGCGTTGCAGCAATTCGTCCGCCAGGGTATCTAGAGGGCGAGACATCTCAAAAAGAAGCCTTCGTTGTGGGGGAGCGGGGGCATATTCGAACGTCGGAACCCCTTGATTCGAATGGCTACTCTCGTTGGCCATCACGTCTTTCATCAGGATGTAACCGCGCTCGGCTTTGGAGACAAATACGATGTAATGGCTGGTGCGGCCACCGGAGGCGTTCTTGAAGCGAAAGGGCAGCACATACCTGCCGCCGGCTTTGAGCGCCTGAGAGAGTGCCTCGACCACCGCGAGTTCCCGCTCCTGCGAGGGTAGAACTGCCACCTGCTCGCGCAGAGTTTGCGCTCTGGGTGGGCCAAACAGGGCGTCCATGTGGGCCTTGACGGCGGGGTTGGCGAGTCCCATCGAGACCCGGTTGTAGTTGAAAAAGAAGATACTGTCGCAGCCCCAGTCTTTGAGGACGGAGTTGATCAGCTCCAGGGACAGCCCCTTGTATCCCCACGGATCGACAAAGAACAGCGTCGGCACAAAGTTGATCTGCTTGAAGCGGCGGGCAAGATTTTCGCCCACATCCTCGTTCCAGATTTCCGGGGCATAGCGCAGGCTTTTGATGCCAGGAAGATCTTGAATTGCTTGCCGCAAGGTTTCGCAGGCGGCGCCGTCTTTGTCGTTGAAAATCGTGACCAGCATCTGCCGCAGCCTGGGGTCGGCGACAGCCTGCGCCAAAACCTTCAGCGGTGTCGATGGGGCTCCATCTGCGTATTCACCGGGGCCGCAGAACAGATCGATATAGGCAATCCTGCTGCTGGAGCGCTGCGGATACTTCCGCGCCGTGCTAATCATCACCTGTGCCCAAGCCCAAAAATACTTCGAGACGATCGCCGACTTGACCTGCGATTGCTCGGTGGACTCGTCAAAGAAAGATGCGTCGGCCACGGTCACCCCTTCCTCCGAAAAGCATCCCGTGTTCTCCTATCCAGGATAAACGATGAACCGGTCGCCCTAGACGCCAACTGCCGAGCTACATCCGGCTCAGAGGGGCAGAAACCACACGCGGTCGGCAATTTCCATTGGCTCCATGGCCTTGGCAACAATCTCCAGATCGTTCACGCACTCTCCGATGCTGGCCCGCATCGGATGCGCGTAGATGATGCCGCTTCCTGCCGCCGTTGCGCCTCGACCAGCAAATCATCGTCCCGGGTGAAAAGAACCCGTCCCAGTTGGATAGCGCGATCGAGCACGGCAGAGTCCGAGGTTCCACCCCTGCCATCTTCGACCACTGAGAGCACATCCACGCCCCGGCGGCGGAGTTCCCGCATCACCGGTCCGGGAACATTTTCATTGAAGTAGTAAGCAAGGCTCAGAAATCACCCTCGGCAGCCAGGGCTTCTTTGAGTTTGCGTAGCTTTTGGGTGACGGGATCCTCTTGCTGGTCGCTGCGCAGGCGCTCGGCATACGCCGCATCGCGGCCGATCTCTGCATCCATCGCCTCCTTGTGGTCGTAGTAGTAAGCCAGGGCCGAGAGGATCTGACCGAAAGTGAGATGGGGATAGGCATGCAACAGGGCCTCCGGTCCGTGAGCCCAAGCGGTATGATCAGCGGCCAGGTGCTTCACTTTAATCCGGGTGCCCTCGATGAGGGCACGACCATTTCTATCAAGAATGATGTGTTCGTAAGTCGTCGTGTGTTTATCGTATGTATCGATCAACATAGGCTCCAGCATGCGCTCTGAAAAATGATTACTGTTGATGTAAGAGTTGATCTCGTCTTGATGATCGCTGTAGTAGCTCAACGCATCGAATACTTGAGCCAGGGTCAGATGGGGTAATCGGCTCGGAATGGTTTCAGGCGAGACGCCTTGACGCCAGATTTCGACGATTGCGCGCACGGGTGTACGAGTTCCTTTGATAATTGGTTCACCACTCAAGATGCTCTCGTCCAGAAGTGTTGAATCAGTGAACGCTTGCACACAGTTCGAGGGGCCAGACCCTGCGCCTCCAGCTGCCCAGCAATTTTCCCAGCCAATGCACATAACTGACTTCCTGACACATGCAACATTGCAAGT
>JAHHGR010000044.1 GCA_019359725.1 Aphanocapsa lilacina HA4352-LM1
CTATCTGCCAGCGTTGACGGTACAGTTCCATCACCTCTTCATCGCCGATTTTCCACTCGCCTTCGCTGGGCAAGTTCGTCACCAGTCGGTATTCCGCTCGGTTCTCGATATCGCAAAAACTGACCACCCAACCGGTCGAGACCATCCAGAGCGCCGAACAATACCTGGCGGATTCCACCGCTCAGCCGCGCTTCAACACGGTGCTGCTGGGCGCCTTCGCCGCGGTTGCCCTGGTATTGGCCGCCGTGGGCCTCTACGGGGTGATGGCCTACTCGGCCACCCAGCGCACCCACGAAAGGCAGAACTTCGACGTAACGGCGGAGCAGGCCGCTCAGATCGAGTTTGTGCGCGAAGCTCTCGGCGCCGCGACGGCTAAAGCAGTGGCAGTACCTTTCCAGGCGTCCCCACGCCTGGAGAAAGCAGCTTCATATCAAAGGGCGGCGGCTGCTCGCTGCGACAGTCTGGTACGACATGCTCGCCAATGGGCTGTCTATCGAGGAAGCGGCGGCGGACTTTGATCGGCCTGTGGACGCCGTTCAGGAAATTGTCCGCTACTGCGAGGGCAATCGGGAGCTGCTGAAGATGGAAGCGGACGAGGAGCGCCGTTTGCTGGAGCAGGAGGGAATCGCCCTTGAGCCTGCGCCTGCTCATCGATAAAGCGCGACCTGCCGGTGTAACTACCCCTGCAAACCGCTCTATAGCTACTTCCGAGCAAGCGCCGTGAGCATCGTGCACGGTGAATCGCTGTTTGCCGTTGTACAATTCCTATAGCCCCACGCGCAGGGGGCTGCGGGGGGTGCGAAGCTCGATTTCGCGTTCGCCCAACAGCGAGCGGCCGGTCATCTCGGCGGGCTGCGGCAGACCCAAAATTTCGAGGATGGTCGGGGCAATGTCGCCGAGGCTGCCCCCGGTGCGCAACTGCACGTCCGTTCCCCAACCGGGAATTTTCAGACCCTCGCTCTCGATCAAAATAAACGGCACCGGGTTGGTGGTGTGGGCGGTCCAGGGGTTGCCCTCTTCGTCCCACATCAGTTCGGCGTTGCCGTGGTCGGCGGTAAGGAGCATCGTACCCCCGGCGCGCACGCACGCGTCCACCAGGCGTCCTACACAGGCATCCACCACCTCGACCGCCTTGACCGTGGCAGCGAAGTTGCCGGTGTGGCCCACCATGTCCGGATTGGCGTAGTTGATGACAATCAGCGAGTACTGGCGCGTTTCGATGGCGGCGACGGCATGGTCGGTGACCTCGCGGGCGGCCATCTCCGGCTTGAGATCGTAGGTGGGCACCAGGGGGCTCTGGATCATCGAGCGCTCCTCACCAGGCAGGGGCGTCTCGATGCCGCCGTTGAAAAAATACGTGACGTGGGCGTACTTCTCGGTCTCGGCGATGCGGAACTGCCGCAGACCGTGGTGGGCGATCACCTGGCCCAGAAGGTTGTCGAGGCTCTGGGGCGCAAAAGCGACCGCCACCGGCAAAGTCGCGTCGTACTGGGTGAAGGTGAGAAAGGCGAGCGGGTCGAGGTAGGGGCGCACGAAACCGTCGAAGTCCGCCTGCACGAAGGCGCGGGTGAGCTGGCGCGCCCGATCGGGGCGGAAGTTGAAGTAGATCACCCCGTCACCGGGTTCGACCGCACCGGCGGCCAAGCGAACCGGCAGTACGAATTCGTCGGTCTTGCCGGCGGCGTAGCTCGCGCGCAATGTCTCGGAGGCGCGCTTGCCCGTGCCGGGACCGGTCTCGGTCATCACCCGGTACATCGCCTCGGTGCGATCCCAGCGGCGATCGCGGTCCATTCCAAAGTAACGGCCCCCGAGGGTGGCGATCGTGCCGAAATCCATTTCGGCAATGCGCGCTTCGAGCTGCTCGAAGTATTCGGCCCCCGAAGTGGGAGGGGTGTCGCGACCGTCACTCATTGCGTGGATAAACAGCGTTTCAAAACCCTCCTGCTGGGCAAGGTCCAATAGCCCAAACAGATGCGCGATGTGGGAGTGGACACCGCCGTTGGAAACGAGGCCCACCGCGTGCAGCTTACCGCCCCGTTCGCGCACCGTGCGGCACAGTCGCAACAGCTCCGGGTTGGAAAGCAGCGAGCCGTCTTCGACCGCGTCGGAGATGCGCACGAGTTCCTGGGGGACCATCCGGCCCGCACCCAGGTTGAGGTGGCCGACTTCGGAGTTGCCCATCTGCCCGCGGGGCAGACCGACCGCCTTGCCGCTGGTGTGGATGAGCGCAAACGGATAACCGGCTTTGAGCGCGTCGAAGATCGGGGTTTTGGCGGCGGCGACGGCGTTGCCGTCGGCCTGCTCGCGGTGGCCCCAACCGTCGAGGATGACCAGAATCGCTGGATAGACTGTGCTAGAAGTGCCCATAAACGCTGTGACCCTCAATGGTGCAGACTCTCTATTGCTTCGTAGAGAGTATCGCTGACTACATCGGTCCGTATGTACCCAGTAAAAAACATCGGGGGCGGTTTGGGTACTTTTACAATGAATTTTTTTAGATCGATTTGCCGCCCAACTTATGGCTCGTCCCCCAGCGCTTTCCAGAGGGCTTGGGCCTTATCGAGCGATTCGAGATATTCGCTCTGGGGGTCAGAATCGGCGACGATGCCTGCCCCGACCTGTCCCCAAACCCGGGAGCCGGACTTCAGCAGCGTGCGGATCAAGATGTTGAGGTCCAGGTCTCCGGTGCAGTCGAGATAGCCCGCCGAGCCGTAAAAAAGCGAGCGGCGCACCGGTTCGAGCCGCTCGATCATCTCCATGCAGCGCACCTTCGGGCAACCGGTGATGGTGCCGCCGGGATAGACGGCACGCACCGCGTCCAGGGCATTGCAGCCGGGCTGCAGGCGGCCGACGACATTGGAGACGATGTGCATGACGTGGGAGTAGCGCTCGATAGCCATCAGTTCGTCCACCTGCACGCTGCCCGGCTGCGAGACCCGTCCGAGATCGTTGCGTTCGAGATCGACCAGCATGAGGTGCTCGGCGCGTTCTTTGGAATTGAGCAGCAGTTCGCTTTCCAAGCGTTGGTCGGCGGCGGCGGTGAGCCCGCGCGGGCGCGTCCCGGCGATCGGGCGGGTGCTCAGCGCTTCGCCGCGCACCTCCAGAAGTCGTTCGGGCGAGCAACTGATGATTTCGCCGAAGGAGGTGCGCCAGTAACTGGCAAAAGGCGAAGGATTGAGCTCGACCAGTCGCCGGTAGAGCCGCCAGCCGTTGCCCTGCCAATCAAGTTCGAAGCGAAGCGAGAGGTTGCATTGAAAAACATCCCCGGCTGCGATGTGCTCCTTGATCTGGTGGACAGCTTCTAGAAACTTGTCGCGCGAGGTCAGGCGCGGCGACGCACCACCTTTGAGCTGCGCCTGGGTCAAAGCCGGCTTGTCGAGTCGCTCGCACCAGTACGCCAGACTTCCCCGCCCAGGACCCAGTCCAGACCGATCGTCGACGGCAAGCAGGAGCTGATCCTCGCGATGATCCGCGACGGCGAAGACGGCCGGTTCAAACCACCAGGCCGTCGGAAAAGGTAGGGTGTCGTTCCGTAACCACGGTAGTCCTTCGATTTCCCAGGCCAGGTCGTAGCCGAACCAACCTACAAGCCCGCCGCGAAAGGGGGAATCCTGCCACTCGGGCGGCGGCGGCTGCCGCTGCGCGACCGCGAGCCAGGTGCTTAGCGTCGGTAGAATCTCACCGACAGCAGGAGCAATGACGCGCCGCGGACAGGCAGCCAGGATCGAGTAGCGGGCGGTGCGCGGCGAGAGTTGGGGGCTTTCGAGCAGGACCGCCACCGCCTCCTCGCCAAACAGGCGCTCAAACAGGTGGGATCCGGTACGACCTTCGAGGGGAAGGTACAGCCAGTGCCAGGGGGGGGTAACCGTCGACATCAACAGCAAAGCTATCAAGGACTGGGGTCATTTTCACCCGCCTGCGATGATGTGCCAAACCCAGGCGCATATGTCAAAGTGAGAGCAGTCTGCGATTGCGCCATTCGTCCGCATTGGTATACATGAACGTAACTCCGCCGTCTCCAATCAATCTCGACCACATTCAGATTCCCGAAGAAGATCCCAAAGCGCCCTTTCCTGCTCCGAGCGAACCATTGCAGTACCGCGCCATCGGGATTGTGCGCGGCCGCTACGAACCGAGTGAGGAGCGCATCACCCAGGGCAAGTTGCTCACCCCCGACGGCGTCGAAATCGACGCGGTGCTCCTGGGCCGGGTGCTGAGTCTGGTGCGCAAGCACCTGGATCTCTCTACCGACCACCCCTGGGTGGTCTATCCGCGCACCCGCGACGGCGGCGGCCTGCACACGCAGATTGTCGGGGTCTGGTCGCTCAACCCTGAAGGGCTGAAACCCGACAAAGACAGCGCCTTCGACTCCGACGAAGAGGATTCCGACGACGAAGAGGACGAAGAGGACGAAGCCCTGGAGACCGAAACAGAAAGTGACGAATCGGCTGAAAAATCCACATTGCTGTTTTCAACCGCCAACATCGAGGGTGTGGACGGCTTTTTCTCCATCCGAGGCGAAGTGAGCTTTCAGTCCCAACAAGAAGGTTTTGTCCTACTCAAGATCCGCCAGCAGAGCAAAAAGAAAAAGCCCGGCCGGGCCTTTAAATTGCGCCTGGAGGGCTTTTTGCCCGAAGATGCCCGCGGCAAATTTTGGGATCTCGAGGTGCGCCGCAGCAGCGAAGCCCTGCGCATCGAGGACGGTACCCCGATCGCCGTGCTGCCCAAGCCCGTCGGCGACAAGCGCCGCGGCGGTCCGCGCCGTCCTGCCGGCAAAGGCGGTCCCCCCCGCAGCCCCCGCAGCGAAGGGGGCGGCGGTCTGCGGCCCCGCTCGGCGGAGCGCAGCGAGGGCGGCACCGGACTGGTTAAACCCGAGCGCCCCTTCCGGCCGGAACGCCAGCCCCGCCCGGAGTGAACAAAGCCGACCTGCGCGCCCTGTGCCTTGGGAGGCGCCGGGCGCTCAGCCCCGAAGCGTGCGAGCGGATGAGTGGGCGCATCCGCACCCATCTGAGCGGCCGACTCGAATCCACAGCCGCATGCATCCTCGCCTACCTGCCCTTTCGCAACGAACCGGACCTGCGGCCACTGTTTAGCGACGGCCGCGCCTGGGCTGTACCCCGGGTGGCAGGAGCGCAACTTACCTGGCACCGCTATGAACCCGGCCGCGTCGGGCGTGGAGGGATGGGTCCACCCGAACCGGACCCGGATTGCGAAGCGGTCGATCCCGCTGGAGCGGCCTGGGTGCTGGTACCGGTGGTGGCCTGCGATCGGCGCGGCTACCGCATCGGGTACGGCGGCGGCTATTACGACCGTTTCCTCGCACGCTATGCGTTACCGGCCATCGCCGTGGGTTACAGCGAATTTGTCTATGAGCAAGTTCCCACCGACCCCTGGGATCGGCCGATGCGCGGGATTGTCACCGAGGCCGGCTTCCTGTGGCCCGAAATTTCGCAGCCGGGAGCGTGAGGCGCGCCACGCTCCCGGTACGACTCAGCGGCCGGCGCTGCGCGCGCCCGGTTCGGCGGCCATCTGTACGGAACTGGCCGTGCCGTAGTACAGGCCGTTGAAGAGGAACTTGAACGTGCCGTGGGGCTGGGCGCGGTTGACGATCTCGGGGCCGAACAAAAACAGCTTGCCCCGGCCCACCGGCGCCTGGGCGATCGAGACGCCGCCTTTGAGGTGCTGCTGGCCCCAGGCCCAGCCGCTGCGCAAAGGTTCGTCGCTGTCGAAGACCGCCACCGTCTGCAGACCGGCGCTTTGCGCCCCCGGCTTCATCTTGAAGACGGGGCTGTTGTTGAAGAAGACGTTCACCCGCTCGGGCAGGCCGTGGGCGATGGGCAGGGTGTTGTCCACCTGCGCCTGCAGGATCGACCCCGGAATGTAATATTTTTCGGGCGGGAGCGGTTTGGCTTTGCCCGCGGCCGTCTGCTCCGTCAGGGCGTTCTCGATGGGCAAACCCAGGTGATAGCCGAGGTTGGTGGAACTGCCGACGGCAATCACCGTACCGCCTTCCTCCAGATAGGTGCGCAGTTGCGGCACGGTCTTGGCCACCGAGACATAACCCAGCCGGTCACGAAACTCGGCAGGAATCTCCTCGGCTTTGGGCTGTTTATAAAAGCGGGCCTCGCGGCCGACCGGGGCTTTGTCGCTTATCGGGATGGCGCCGTCCACGAAGACGATGGCGTCGTACTTGCGCTTCAAATTGCCGGCGTCGAGTTGCTGCGGATAGACCACTTCGAAAGGAAACTGATACTGCTCGAACATCCAGCGCACCCAGCCGGAGGGCATCGAACCGCCGTAGCGATCCCACAGCGCGATGCGCAGGGGTTTCATCTTGAAGGCTTCGCCCCCCGGTTTGCTCGGGGTGCCCTCGAAGATCAGGCCCACCTTCTGGGCCACCTCGGCGAGCAGCGGCAGCGCCGAAGGCTTCGCGGGAATATAAAACGTCCCGGCCGGATAGGGCTTGCCCGACGCGACCAGCGGTGCTTGAAGCCAGTAGACGTCTTCTCCGGCGGCCAATAGGCGGTTGACCGCCACGAAGGCGTCGTTGAGGCGGTGATCGAGCAGAAATCCTGCTGCCCCCGCGGCCCCGGTGACCTGGCCGGGGGGTGGGGCAAGCACATCCGGAATTTTGGCAAACGGGCCGTCGAAACTCTCCAAGATGCGGTCGTACTGGATGCCCATCTGGTAGGCCAGAGTCCAGCCGGCGTTGTCGTAGGGCGGCTTGGGGGGACCACCCGGGTAGGCAAAGTCGTTCGGGTGATCCTGAGGCTCGAACATGTCGAGGACGTGGGGCCTGAACGCCTGGGCAGTCTTGATCACATAGGAGCCCGCCGGGTAGGTTTTGCCACCGGCCTGGAACGGGGCGGTCGCCTTCTGGACGGTGATTCCCGATTCGATAAGGGCGTTGACGAACTTGGTGGCCGTCAAAAAGTCGGTCTGATCGGCGGGAATGATGTAGCCTCTCGGATCGCGCAACTCGGGGGTGCGCATCATCTGGTAGTACTTGTCCGGATAGCCCTTGCTGAAGTACCCGGCTCCGACTCCGCTCAGTTCCGGCGCCTCCTCCGGGGGCATGTCCTTGGCGATCGCCTCTTTGACCATCGCCAGGCGCTTGGGATAGGTCGTCCAGTGATCGCGGCTGCCCTTGGCGATCGCGTTGCGGCCCATTTGATAGATGTTGTACAGAAAGTCCTTGCGGTACTTCGAGGCCAGGTCGAGGACGGCTTTGTTGGCGCTTAGCGAGTAATCGATCGACTGGCGAAAGCGCCAAACTTTTTGGGGCGGGATCGGGTAGGGCAGACTGGCGTTGGGCAGCTGCCGATCGGGCACAAAGGGAATTTCGATCGGGGTCGGGCTGCCGTTAATTTCGCTCAGCAAGCCGACCATATTGTGGAAATAGACCGTGGTGCGCAGACCCCCGTTCCACCAGGTTGAGAAGCCCGCGCCGTCGACCATCGTCGAGCCGGGTTTGCCTTCGGCGGCAAAGCGCGTGTGCATCGCCCCGCCCACCAGGTCGAGCTGCATCGGAATGAGCGGGTCGTAGACGTAATTAAACGGGTCGCGAAAAGGCGGCGCAAAGAGGATCGTCCCCACCGGCCCGGTCTGGTGGTGGTTGTACATGATCTGTGGAAACCATTCCCGAAAGAGCACCCGGCTCATGTTCTTGGTCTCCGGCATGTTGTTCATAAACGAGTCGCGGTTGTTGTCGTGGCCGATATATTTCTGGTAGAGCCGCGGAATGTCGTTGAAGGCCCGCTCCTTCGGCTCCGCTTTGCGCATATACCAATCGGAGACCAGTTGCTGGCCGTCCGGGTTGGCGTGCACGGCCAGCAAGATCACATCGTCCAGGATGCGTTTGGTCTCCTCGTCGGTGGCGCTCGCCATCTGATAGACCGTTTCGATGATCTGGTGGGTGCCCACCACTTCGGTGGCATGCAGGCCGCCGTCTATCCAGATCACCGCTTTGCCCTCGGCGGCCAAGGCCTTTGCTTGGGCATCGTTCAGCCCCTCGGCCAGGGCGAGTTTGCGGGCGATCTCTTGGTAGCGGCCCAGTTTTTTGTGGTTCTCGGGCGAGGTGAGGATCGCCATCAACTGCGGGCGGCCTTCGGCGGTCTTGCCGATCGTGACCAGTCGCATCCGGTCGGATTCTTTGTCGAGTTTGCGCCAGTAAGCCGCGGTCTGATCGTAGTTGGCCAGCCAGTAGTCGTCCCCGATGTTGTAGCCGAAGTGCTGCTTGGGGGTGGTCACTTTCAATGGGGCGGGGCTCTGGGCGGTGCCGCCTTTGATCGGGCTGGAGGTGACTTCTGAGTCGAGATTGCTGATTTTGGTCTGGGCAAGGGCCGGTGTGGCACACAGCATCAAAGTGAGCGCGGCGAGGGCGCGGCGGGCAGGCTTCAGCATGGCGGCAAAGCTTCCAATGGTGACACGAAATGACCAGCATCCTACGGGCTGTTGGTTTCGATTTCCGATGCAAATGCAACTTTTCTGGGAAACGAACAACGATTAACGAAATCGATCAGGGCAGCCCACTGTTCGGAGGGTATCTCCAAGCGGGGATCGGAAATTTCAGGGCTGCCCAGTCGTTCGATGAGTGCGCGGGCTTGGGGTGTAGCCAGTCCGGGCACCTCAGGTAGAGAAGCGCGAGTAGGTTCTGTAAGGAGGAGTCCTCCGGCCGGATCGCCCAGAGGCTGCCCATTGGGAGGGTCGAGCCTGTCGAGGGCACAGCACAGCACCCGGTTGATCGCTTGCTCCTCCTGGCGCTGCACCGCGTCGAAGGCCGATTCGGTGGGAATGGCGAGCGGCTCGGCGGTGCCTCCAGATCCGCCCGGGGAGCGTCGACGGACACAAAGCGCGGACGGCAGGCGCGTAGCGCCTCGGCACACAGGCGCATCCATCGGGCGATATCGAACGCTTCGGCAGCCGGGTTCCCCTGACAAATAGGGCGAAAAGCAGCGCGCTCAACTTCTTGCACGCGGACGCCCCGACGGCCTGCGGTAGCATTTTGGTGTATTGATAGTATTATTGCAGTGAAATGCCTTTGGATTGGTCCCGATGGTCAATATCAGCCTGCGCGACATACCCGACGATGTCTACGAGCAGATCAAACAGATGGCCGGTCGCGAGCGCCGCTCGATCAACCAACAAATCCTGGTGTTGCTGGAGCAAGCTACCCGCTGGCATCGTCGACCGGCCGCCGGTGTGCTGGAACAAATCGATCGTCAGCGCGAAGCGATTTTCGCCCGCGTTGGCTTGTTGCCTGATTCCACTGAAGATATTGCTGAAGATCGAGAGCGCTGATGTGGCTGGTCGTCGACAGCAGCACTGTGGTGAAGTGGTTTTTCCCGGAGGTTCTGACCGAGCAGGCTCTGACCATTCGCCGGGCCTGGGAAAGCTCGGATGTAGAACTGATCGCACCGACACTCCTGCTGACTGAAGTCGGCAACGTCATCTGGAAGAGACAACGCAGCGCATTTGTGACCTATGAAGAAGGAGCACAGATTGTCTGCGATCTGCTGGTGCTTGAGCTGCCTCTGGTGGAGGCGCAGAACTTTTTGCCGAGAGCCTATCAACTGGCTGCCATTTTTCAACGGACAGTGTACGATGCGCTCTACCTGGCTCTGGCAGAACAGTTGGAAGCGGAGTTTGTGACCGCCGATCTGCGCCTGTACAATGCGGTCCATCCAATTTTGAAGTTCGTGCGGTATCTGGGTAACTATTCGTAGCGCTGAAGCTTGCTTCAGAATGGGGGTTACCTAAGAGGTCCAGGAAGCCCATGGATTACAAATCGGCGGGGGTGGATGTCGAGGCGGGGTACGAATTGGTGGCCCGCATCCGGGGAGCGGTGGAGCGCACCCGCAGGCCTGAGCAACTCGGTGGATTGGGTGGCTTCGGGGGACTGTTCGCGCTACCCGCGGGCTACCGCGAGCCGGTGCTGGTGGCCGGCACCGACGGGGTGGGCACCAAGCTCAAACTTGCCTTCGCCCTCGATCGCCACGACACGATCGGCATCGACTGTGTGGCGATGTGCGTCAACGATGTGCTCGCCCAGGGGGCGGAGCCGCTGTTTTTTCTCGATTACCTAGCCACGGGCAAACTCTCCCCAGCACAGCTTGCCGAGGTGGTCGAAGGGATCGCAGCAGGCTGCCTGGAGGCGGGCTGCACACTGCTGGGCGGCGAAACGGCCGAGATGCCCGGATTTTACGCGGCGGGGGAATACGACGTGGCCGGATTCTGCGTCGGGATCGTCGAGCGAAGCCGGATCATCGACGGCCGCCACGTGCAGGCGGGCGACGCGCTGTTGGGCCTGGCAAGCAGCGGCGTGCACAGCAACGGCTTCAGTCTAGTGCGGCGCATTGTCGAGCTGTCGGGTGTGGACTGGCACCACCGACCGGAAGCACTCTCCGCTTCCCTGGGCGAAATCCTGCTCACCCCCACCCGTATCTATGTCAAACCGGTGCGCGCAGCTTTGCAGGCCGGTTTTGACATCCGTGGAATCGCCCACATTACTGGGGGCGGCCTGGTCGAGAATGTGCCGCGCGCCCTGGGCGGGCTCGGTGCCCGGCTGGAGCGGGCCAGTTGGCCGGTGCCCCGGATATTCGACTGGCTGGCCCGGACCGGCGGCATCGGCGAAGCGGATATGCAAATGACGTTCAATCTCGGGCTGGGACTTGTCCTGGCGTGCCCGCCGGATCAGGCGGAAGCGCTGCAGGCGTTCTTTGCCGAGTGCCATGAAGCGGTGTTTCCGATCGGGACCGTCGGCGAAGCTGCTGGGGTGGCGTTCGTTTGAGCCAGGTCTCAGCAGATTATTAGAAATCTACGCAGAAGACGGAATGCTTGTCATCAAGCCTGGCAAAAATGCTTCCGGGAAGACAGAAATCAGAAAGGCAATGGAAGCAATAGCTGCACATTTTGATCACACCCTGCATGTCCGGCAAGCTGGAATGAAGATACTGGAAGCTGGGGATACGGCTCTTGTCCTCGCCAAAACCGTAGTTTCAGCCGCCAATCTGCCGGCAATCGAGAGGAACGCCACCTACGTTTTCACGAAAGATTCAAAGGGTGAGTGGCGTTGCAAGATTGATAACTCCTACGGACATGAATGAGTACCGCAGAACAATCTACTTGAGTGAAGCATCGCCCGTGAGCCTGCCCTGGTCATTTTTTAGCGTTTTTTCAGTCACCTAGCCTGACACCTGCTCTAATGTGCCCAGTCGGGCTTGATCGCCTTGCGGCTGTTGAGGAAGCGGTCGATGGCCATCGCCGCGATGCAGCCGTCCCCCGCCGCCACCACCGCCTGCTTGAACGGCGTGTTGCGGATGTCGCCAATCGCCCAGACGCCGGGTACCGAAGTCTGCATCATCTCATCGACCCAGACGCCGCCGTCGGACTTCATCTCCACCTGGCCCGCCACAAAGTCGGTGATCGGCTTCGAGCCCTGCAGGTAGACAAACACCCCTTCCGCCGCTAACTCCTGACTATCGGATTCACCCGGGTGGCGTACCTCGACGGCGGTCACCCCCGCCTCCTCGCCCTTGATGCGAATCAGGCGCGTCTTCTCCCAGAGCTTGACCGACGGGTGGGCCAGCAGATCGTCGGCGTGGCCGTCCAGGGTGTGGGGGTCTTTGGGAGTGATCCAGTGCACCGTCGAAGCAAACTTGGTGAGCACCTGGGCCTCTTCGATGGCCTCGGGATTCAGGCCGACCACCACCACCTCGCGGTTGCGGTAAAATGCCCCGTCGCAGGTGGCACAGTAGCTCACCCCCCGCCCCAGGTACTCCGCCTCGCCAGGAATCGACGCGATACGGCCCATCGCCCCGGTGGCGAGCACCAGGGCACGACCGGCGAAGACTCCTTCTGGAGTATAGACTTTTTTGACAGACTCGCTAAGGTCGAGGCCGTAGACCTGGGCGCGCCGGTAAACGGTTCCGAATTCGACTGCCTGATCGCGCATCACTTCAAGCAGGTGATCGCCGCTCATCTCCCCGGGCACCCCGGGGTAGTTGGCAATCTTGTGGGTGATGGCAAGGGCGCCGGCCGCCGGGTTCTTGTCCAGAATGACCGTCTTGAGTTCGGAGCGGGCAGTGTACAGCGCACACGTACAACCGGCCGGACCACCGCCTACGATCACCACGTCAAAATCGAACTGTTCCATCGCCGCTCCCTCCCGACTGGCCTGTTGGCCTATCCCTCAGGTTAGTTCTCAAATGGATCGCAGTCAAAATGCGTACTTGCCTGCGCCGAGAAGCCACAGGCGCTCAGCCGGTTCCCCAGCGTTCGAGGGCACGGCGCAGTTCGCCGATGCGAATCGGTTTGCTGATAAAGCCGTCCATGCCGGCGCGCAGGCAGGCCTGCTCATCCTGCAGGGTCGCCCCGGCCGTCAGGGCGATGATCCGGGGCCGCTCGGCGGCGGCGAACTCGCGCGCGATGCACCGGGTGGCTTCCAGCCCGTCCAGCATGGGCATCTGCACGTCCATCAGCACCAGATCGTAGCGCTGGCGGCGCAGGGCACGCAGCACTGCCTCACCGTCGGTGGCGACATGGGCCCGATAGCCCAACCGCCGCAGCAACTGCAGGGCCACCTTCTGGTTCAGGGGGTTGTCCTCGGCCAGCAAGATGCGCAGCGGCAGCGGCTTCACCCAGGGCGCTTCCACCGGCGAGGCAGGTGCCGGGGCATCGGTTGCCGCCGCCACGATCGTAAAGGAGAAAGTCGAACCCCGGCCGGGTTCGCTCTCCACCCCAGATGCGTCCACCCATCAGCTCCACCAGACGCTTGCAAATTGCCAATCCTAGGCCGGTACCGCCGTAGCGACGGGTGGTCGAGGCGTCCACCTGACTGAAGGGTTTGAAAAGACGGTCCATCCGCTCAGCCGGGATGCCGATGCCGGTGTCGCGGACAGCAAAGCGCAACTCCCACTTTGCGAGCGGGTTACCGGCCGGCCGGGCAACTGTCACGTTCACCGACACCGCACCGCGGGTAGTGAACTTGACGGCATTGCCGATCAAGTTGACCAGAATCTGCCGCAGCCGGGCCGCGTCGCCGACCACCGCCTGCGGCACCTGCGGCTGGAGGGTACAGCAGAGCTGCAGATGTTTTTGCGTGGCCTCGGGCCTCAGCAAATCGACGCAGCCGGCAAGCAAAGCATGCAGGTCGAAGCGCTTGGTCTCCAGTTCGATGCACCCCGATTCGGCCTTCGAAAAATCGAGAATGTCGTTGATGATCGTCAGCAGCGTCTCGCCGCTGGCACGGATGGTCTCGATGGAGTCGCGCTGCCGGTGGGTAAGCCCCCCGTCTTCGAGCAACACATCCGCAAGCCCGATCACGCCGTTCATGGGCGTGCGGATTTCGTGACTCATCGTGGCCAAAAATTCGTTCTTTGTGCGGCTTGCGGCCTCCGCCGCCTGTTGTGCCCGCGCCAGGGCGGCGTTTTGTTCGGCAAGCAGCAGACTCTGGGCTTTTTCTTGCTCCAGAAGCTTCGCCTGGTTGAGGGCGATACCCACCTGGGCAGCCACAGCCTCCAGGAGGGCAATCTCCTCCGCAGTCCACCGGCGAAAGCGGTCGCGCTGTTGGACGGTGATCACCCCGTTCGGTTTGCCCTGGTAGGACGTGCGCACCGCCAACAGCGACTTGAGGCCGACGCTGCGGCACAGCTCGTGCATCGGGGCCAAGAGCGGATCGGTGTAGATATCGGGCGAGCAGACCGCTCGATCGCACTCGAGCACCCGCTGGGCGTGGGGATCGCCCGCCACCGGCACGCTGCCGTGGTGCACCGGTGGGTAGCCTTCCTCCAAATACTCTGCGGCAAAGTGCAGCTCGGGCCTGGGGGTGGGCGAATAGACCAGGATGCGCACGCAGTTGACCCCCAACGCCCGACCTACCTGATCGACCGTGGCCTGAAAAATCTGGCGGCTGTCGAGGCTGGAGCGAATCTGTTCGCAGATGCGCTGCAACAGCAGCGTGCGCTGCAACTGCTCCTGCAAAGCCGCTTCGCTGGTTCTGAGAGCTTTTTGCGCCAATTTGCGCACCGTCACATCGCGCTGGATGCCAAAGTGACCGGTGATGCGCCCCTGCTCGTCGTACAGGCAGATATAATCTCCCTCGACCCACATCGGTGAACCGTCAAAGCGGCGCTCGTCGGTCTCGACGTGCAACTTGCCCCGGTCGAAAAATTCTCGCCAGAGGCGTCGGCCAAGCTCCAGGTCGTGGGCAAACAGATCCGCGGGTGTCCGCCCGAGAAGTTGCTCGCCGCCGGCGCGGTACTGGGCAAGTAGCGCGTCGTTGACCCGGGTGAGCCGCTGGTGGGCAAAGACATAATCGAGCGTGCGCTCCTTATCGACGGTGGCGTCCCAGCGCACCGGCCGGTCGAGCATCATGAAAAAAAAACCGTCTAGAGATTGGGAAAAAAACAGATCCAATCGTTGCTCGCTGCGCCGCAGGGCGGCGCGGGCCACCCCGGTTTCGCGCCGCTGCTGAGCCTGGTGCAATGCCCGCTCCACCGTGAGTACCAACAGGTGCAGATCCGCCCCGTTGAGATAGCTGCGCTCCGGCGTCGAAGGGGTATCGCCAATCCAGACCAGGGGCAGTTCGCAGCAGTTGTGGACCGTCAGCGAGCGCAGGAGCAAAAATGCATCGATCTCCTCCGGCCCGTCCGCCGCCAGGATCATCTCCGGCCGCTCGGACATGAGCGCCTGGTGCAGCGACGCAGGGCCATCGGCCCACCGCAGGGCCAGGTCGTAGCCTCCTGACAGGAGCGTTTTTTTGAGATCGTGGACTAGCGGCTCGTTCGCCGCAACAACCAATACACGCAGGGAAAAACCGACAGCCATGCTATCTAGAACACGAGCGGCACAGAGGTTGGATCTGAAGACGGCGGTGGGGAAGAGAGTGTCTATCGACTCTTCAGCTTACCCTGCAATGCCGGGAGCGGCCGGAGAAGCGCACCGTCAAGCAGTCATTTGTCCCTCCAGGATGCCGCGGGAGTGCAACTGGCGGCGCAAAGCGTCAGTGTCGGTGAACAAGATGGCGTCCATGCCCGCCTGGAGGGCACCCTCGACGTTGGCGGGCCGGTCGTCGATGAGCAGATGCTGCGCAGCGCCGGTGCTCGCCATCAAAGCCCGATACGCCCCCGGGCTGGGTTTGCGGTGACCGGTGTCACAGGAGACGCAGTAGCCCTCGAAGAAGCGGTCCAGTTGCAGCAGGGCGCGCGCCTGCAAAACCCAGTTGCTGTAATTGGAGAGCACCCAGAGCTTTTGGTCGTTTGCTCTCAGGGTGGCCAACAACGTTTCGATGCCGTCCACAAACCGGTAGGCAGAGAAGAAGATTTGCTTGAATTCCTCCGGACAGGCCAATTTCAAGCCCGTATCCTCCCGGTAGAAGCGCGTCAGGAAACTCATTTCATCGGTCAGCCCCGTCTCGAACTCGATCCAACTGGTGGGGTGTTTGACTTGGATGAGTTCCTCAAGGCTCGTGCCCAGATAGACCGGTACCTCCCGGTAGAACGGATCGACAATCACCGTATCCATCAAGTCGAAGACCAGCAATGGCATTGACAACAGAGCCCTCCCGGACAACACCGACGATTGTATCGATCAGGTGGGGCTGGATTCTAGAGTGCGGCGATGGCCGGGGCGATCGAGCAGTTGGGCCAGTTGTCCGAGATCGACAAAGCCCAGTGCCCAGGCAACCAGCGGCAACTGCCGCTCGTCTTGGGCGCGGCCTGCAGCTTTGAGTACCGTCGCGTATTGCTCCTTGCTCAGCAGTTCCTGCAACATCTTTAATGGCTACCTCCGCCACCGGCGCAACTGCACACTAGTTAAGTGGGCGTTTATTTAGAATACTAAGTAAACAGGCGAAAAATAAGGGCATCACCACGTCGGGCAGGTGCTTCATCCAGGTGCTGATTTCGCTCGCTTCCATGACCGTTCCCTTTTTTCTGCCTGTCTTTTGTGGTCTATTATTTAGCATTCGTAACAACTGCTTAAAGAATAACGGCATCCAAAATAACTGTCAAGTTAACTGAGGTTGGCGATCGCCCGGTCGAGCAAATCGCTGAGGTTGGCGCGCTCGGGAGCGGACATACCGGCGAGGGCCTGCTCCTTGACGGCGCGGACCCTAGGCGGCAGCACCTCCATCAACTCTGCGCCCTGGGGGGTCAGGTAGACCCGCCAGACGCGCCGGTCGCGGCTATCGCGCTCGCGGCGCACCAGACCGCGCTCCTCCATGCGGTCGAGCACGCCGGTGAGTGTGCCTCCCACCTGCTGGAGCCGGTCGCAGATGGTGGAGGTAGGCAGGCCGTCCTCTTTCCAGAGACAGCACAGCACCACCCAGTGAAAAGGCGTCAGACCAAAGGGCTCAAGCTGATCCTGAAAACGCCTTCCCATCAACTGCGAGAGAATCCGTAGCCGGTAGCCCACCGCCGTTGGGGCTAATACGTCCTGCCACTGTTCAAAAAAAGCCTGCCGGGAAGGCTGGGTGGGCGCGGTCATGGCAAAATTCCGTAGATGCTTAGCATGCGTAATATAAGAATACCAAGCGAGTGCTCCGCGGTCAAGGATCCGGCTACCGGCTGAGCACGTCCTTGCGCACGTAAGGTTTCAGGGCTTCGGGCACGCGCACTGTGCCGTCGCGGTTCTGGTAGTTCTCGAGAATGGCGGCGAAGGTACGCCCGACGGCCAATCCCGAGCCGTTGAGGGTGTGGACGAACTCGGTGCCTTTTTTGTCGGGCGCTTTGAAGCGCAGATTGGCGCGGCGGGCCTGAAAATCTGCGAAATTCGAGCAAGAAGAAATTTCGCGGTAGCGGTTCTGGCTGGGTAGCCACACCTCCAGATCGAAGCAACGGGCGGCGGCGAAGCCCAGATCCCCGGTACACAGCTCAATGACCCGGTAGGGCAGTTCCAGTTGCTGCAACACATCCTCGGCGTCGGCCACCAGTTTTTCGTGCTCGGCGCTCGAGTGCTCCGGGCGGCAGAATTTGACCAGTTCGACTTTGTGAAACTGGTGCAGGCGGATCAGGCCACGGGTGTCGCGGCCGTAACTGCCCGCCTCGCGCCGGAAGCAGGGGGTAAAGGCGCAGTGGTAGATGGGCAACTGCGTGTCTGTCAGGATTTCGTCTCGGTAGAGGTTGGTGACCGGCACCTCCGCCGTGGGAATCAGCCACAGATCGTCGTCGCGGCAGCGGAAGCTGTCCTCGGCAAATTTGGGCAACTGTCCGGTCCCGGTCATCGAAGCGGTATTAACCAGGTAGGGGGGCAGAATTTCGAGATAGCCGTGGGCGCGGTGGCGATCGAGCATAAAAGCGATCAAAGCGCGCTCCAGCAGCGCCCCGTCGCCCACCAGGGTCACAAAGCGGGCCTGAGCCACCAGGGTCGCCCGCGCGAAGTTCATCAGTCCCAACCGTTCGCCCAGATCCCAGTGGGCCACCGGCTCAAAATCGAAGACAGGGGGGGTGCCCCATAGGCGCATTTCGCGGTTTTCGTTTTCGTCTTTGCCGATCGGCACCTCGGGGCGGGGCACGTTGGGCAAAGTCGGCAGTAGGGCCGCGAAGCGCTCCGCGAGCTCGCGCTCTTGATCCTGCAGTTGGGCGAGGGTGGCTTTGAGATCGATTCCCCGCTGCTTGAGGGCGAACACCTCGGGGTCGCCGGCGTCAGTACCCCGGCGCAGCCGTTCGCCCACCTGCTTGCCAATCTGGTTGCCCTCGGCCTGGGCGCGGTTGAATTCGGTCTGGCTGGCCCGCCGCTGGGCATCCAGAGCCACCAGTTGTTCGATCACCTCAGCAAAGTCGCCGCCGCGGGTGTTGAGCCGTTCGATGAGCTTGGCGGGATCGTCGCGCAGCAGTTTGGGGTCGAGCACCGCGCAGATCCGTCTAGTAGAGCAGCTCGAAGCGGCCGGTGGTCTTCAGCCAGTTCTGCGCTTCGATGTAGTTGTCGGGAGCGAGGCGCACCGCGCGGATCCAGGCGGCGGCGGCTTTGGCGTAGTGCTCCTCCGCCTGCTCGGGCTGACCCTCTTCTTCGGCCTTGGCGCCGCGAAAATGGTGGATGACCGCGATATTGTTGAGGGCCTGCGGCAGGCGCGGGTTCTCTTCAAGGGCTCTGTCGTAGTAGCCCAGCGCCTCGTCGTGGGCGCCGTTGGCGGCGTGGATGAGTCCGACGTTGTAATGGATGAACGAGCGGTCGTAGGCGTCCTCTTCGAGCTTGAGCGCTTCGTTGTAATATTCGAGCGCCTCGGCGTAGTCGCCGTCGGCCTGGGCCGCCATCCCGTCGCGGTAGTAGGCGAAGGCCTCTTTGGCCTGACGCTTGACCGGCATCATCTGCAAGATCATGTCGGCCATGACCGTAAAGCTCTTGTCGATAAAGTTGTCGTTGCGCTGATTTCTGGGCATCGCGGGTCGCTTGAACGGCTTGCCTTCAAGATAGCACCCGCCGCCGGCCGCTATGCCGTCCGCGATGGCGGGCCGGTAATCGGGCAACACCCGAATCGATGTCCTTTATTTGACATTCTAAGGCCGGTGCACGGGTGTCGCTTTGCGGCGGCCTTAACATCCGCGCCGCGGGCCGTGGGCATACCGTCGGCCGAGCGGATTTGTGTGCTCAATGATACACGGTAAGCGAAAACGTTGCCTGTACTGTCTATAGCTATTCGCTGCCTGGAGATACCGTTGTGAGAAACCTCTGGTGGATGGGACTGGGACTCGCAGCTTCGCTGGTGATCCAAGCCCCGGCTTTGCGCGCCCAGGTCAATTTTGCCCCGACCCGCAACATTCCGGTGGGGCTGTACCCGGGGACCGTCTTGACGGGGGATCTCGATGGCGACGGCGATCTCGCCGTGGTGGCGGCCACCCAGGATTCCGACGACGTCTCGATTCTCATCAACAACGGCGACGCCACTTTTGCCCCGGCCCGCTTCGTGGCGGTGGGCGATTCGCAGAGACCATCGCCGTGGGCGATCTGGATATCGCTGCGGCCAACCGCCTCTCCGACGACCTGACCATCCTCAAAAACAACGGCAGCGCCATTTTTACCGCTTCCCAGGTCGTGCGCCTGCGCGAGGATCCGTTTTTTAATGTCTCGGTGCTGATCAACGTCGAGGTGGCCCTGCCGTCCGTCGCCGGCTTTAGCCCCACCTCCGGTCCGGTGGGCACGCTCGTCACGATCACAGGCGCCAACTTCACCGGCGCGAGCGCCGTGACTTTTGGCGGCGCGGGCGCCCGCTCCTTTGCGGTGCTCTCCGCCACGCAGATCCAGGTGCGCGTACCCCGGGGGGCGACCACCGGCAAGATCGTGGTCACCACCCCGGCGGGCAATGCCACCAGCGCGGGCAACTTTTCGGTTACCCCCCGGCCGGGGCGCTAGCCGGTTCGACCGGCTGAGCGAAGGTAAGCAGATAGCCGTTGGGGTCGAGCATCAAAAATTCGCGCATGCCGTAAAAAGTTGTGTTCGGTTCGCGCACGACCGAGACTTGCGTGCGCAATTTCTCGTAGAGTGCATCGATATCTTCGACTTCGATGTAGAGGTTGAGCGTCCCGCCTGCCTGTCGGCCTTCGATGGGCAGCGGGTCTTCCTCCAGGCTTCCGAAGGACTGGAACATCAGCTCGACGCCGCCTGCCTGCACCAGCCCCCAGGCAAAGGGAGCCTGCTCGGGAAGTGTCATCAGGCGCCTGAAGCCAAGCACCGTCTCGTAAAAATCGAGCGCGCGGCCTACGTCCTCGACAAACAGGTTGGGACTCAGTTTTTTGAACATGGCATTGACCTCATAAAGGCGTAAACGTCCGAAATCTCACACGCCGGTAGCGGCTACCGGTAGCGCTATGGGTAGCTGCTTGGCCGCGTCGATGTATTTGCGCCACTCCTCGGTGGTGCCGACCCGCTCAAAGCGCGGGCGCAGGTCGCCTTTGGTCTCGCTGAGCAAGTAGCCCAGGGCGCGCTTTGCCTTGGAGAGGCTTTCGATCTTCTCGAAGTGCTCGACAAACAGCGCCTCAACGCCCGGACGACGCAACAGATCCTCGCTGAGCCAGTGGAGTTGCTTCTCGCTTAGGTGGGGGGATTCTTTGGCGACGGTACTGGGAGAACCCCCCCCTTCCAGCCGACCGGTAAAGGCGGCAAGCATCTGGGCACGCACCGCCGCGGGCTCGCTGAAGCGGCGCTTGGCACTGTCGTAATCGCCCCAGACTTTAGGCAGGGTGTAGAGAAATCGGCCGAGGCCGAATTTGACCGCCGCCCGCTTGAAGGCGTCGGAGTAGGCGGCCTTGGCATCTTCGCCCAGGCCCACGTCGCACTTGGTCACCGGGCGGGCGCCCTCGCCCGGCGGGTGGACGCTCAGGCGGCACTCCACCACCCACTCCGACGGCCCCGCCTGCAACAACTGATAAGTGTCCGACCAACTTTGCGGACCGCACACATCGTCGAGGCGCTGGGCGACGTCGCGCGCTTCGAGGTAAGCCACAGCCATCGCCCGGCTCTGGTCGCTGCTGAGGGCCTGGGCCTTGATCTGCACCTTGTCGATCAACGGTTCGGCCAAAGCAAGACTGGCAATTTCGCGTTCCATAGGTTCACATTGTGTTCGCTTGTCCATATTGTAGCGCCTTGTGGACCTTTGTACAACTTGGCGATGGATCGCGGCGTCGGGGGGACATGCCAGAATAAGGGCGTCGAATCAAAGAGTGTTTTATGCCTTTTGGTCTCGGTCTGCCGGAAATTCTGGTGATTGGCGTGATTGCCCTGTTGATTTTTGGCCCCAAGAAGCTGCCGGAGATGGGGAGTGCTCTGGGCAAGGCGATCCGCGGCTTCAAAAGCGGCGTGAGCGACGAACCGGCCCCACAACAGAGCGCCTCCAAAGAAACCACCCCCAATCCCCCCCAGAGCCTGCCCTCGGGCAAGGACTCGTAGGGGCGCTATTCGTAGACCCAGCTTCCAAGGGTGGCCTGCCATTCGAGCAATTCTTCGGGGGCAAACCAGAGGGCGATTTCGCGCTCGGCCGATTCGAGGCTGTCGGAGCCATGGATGATATTGCGGCCGATGTCGATGCCGTAGTCGCCCCGGATAGTGCCCAGGGGAGAATTGAGCGGGTTGGTGACACCCATCATCGCCCGGGCCGTCGCCACCACCCCTTTGCCTTCGAGCACCACCGCCACCACCGGCGAGGACGTGATAAACGCCACCAGCCCCCCAAAGAAGGGGCGTTCTTTGTGTTCGGCGTAGTGTTTTTGGGCCAACGCTTCGCTCACCTGCAGGAATTTCAGGCCGACCAGTTTGAAACCGCGCCGCTCGAAGCGCTGCAAAATTTCTCCCACCAGACCGCGCTGGACACCGTCGGGTTTGATGGCAATGAATGTCCGTTCCACTTGGGCTCTCCGATGTGTAATAGACCAAGGGCCATTTTAGGGGTTTGACCGGCCCGCGGAGGCGGCGATCCCGACTCGAAGAACGGGTAAAGAGGCGAAGTTCGGGTGAACACTTGCGCCTGTGCCTGGAGAATGCCAAACTGTGGACAGGTGTTCATCGTACAACCATGATTACGCTTCGCCAGAAAGAATTTCTGCAGCAACTGATCGAAACCTACGGCTCGACGCCGCTGCCCCCAATCCGCACCCTCGCCCAAGAGCTTGACCAGCACCGCACCACGGTCTACCGCTGGTTGCAGTTGCTCGAACAGATGGGCTATCTCAAGGCCCAGGGCAATCGCTACTACATTGACCCCGACCTGTTGGGAATTCCACTGCTCGAAAACCGGGTTCCTGCCGGTTCGCCGGTGACCGTCGAAGAGGACTTGCTCAACAGCCGCATGTCCCTCGACGAATACCTGGTCGAAGAGCGCACCGGCACCTTTTTGCTGCGGGTCAAGGGCGACTCGATGATCGAAGCGGGCATCTTCGAGGGCGACATCGTCGTGGTCAACCAGAACCGGCGGGCGGCCGACGGCGATGTGGTCATCGCCCGGGTCGACGGCGAGATGACCCTCAAAACCCTGCGCCGCCGCAACCAGCAGACCTGGCTGGAGCCCGCCAACAGCCGCTACTCCCCCATCCACCCGGCCAGCGGCCTGGAGGTGTTGGGGGTGGTCGTCGGCCTGGTGCGCAAGTACTAAGGCTCCTCCGGCTCCACCGATTCGACCCTCGGGGCCCCTTCGATGGCTCCGAGGGGATGTTGTGTGGGCAAGCCCGCCGGGCGCGGGAATACCCTGAGCCCCGGCCCGGTTTTGCGAATCACGACGCAGTGGCGCACCGCCCGGCTGACCGGCAGCTCGAAGGCGTCCACTTCGACAATCTCCCCGCCCAGCGCCCGGCAGGCCCGGGCCAGTTCTACCTCCTCCTGCACCTCCCAGTTGCCCCGGTAAAGCACCGCTGCACTGCCCAGCTTGACAAACGGCAGAGCGTACTCCGCACACACGTTGGCCTGGGCCACGGCCCTAAGCACCGCCAGATCGTAGCTTTCGCGGTGCTCGCGGCGATGGGCCAGATCCTCCGCCCGACCGGTAAGGGCCTGGGCGTTGGTGAGTCCCAGAGCCTGGATGGTTGAGAGCACGAAGGCAATCTTTTTGCGCACCGAATCGACGAGCACCACATACCAGTCGGGGTGGGCGATGGCGATAGGCAGCCCCGGAAAACCCGCGCCGGTGCCGATGTCGATGAGGCTCAGTTCTTTTTGATCTTGAAATGCGGCGAGCCCGCGCAGGGAGTCGAACAGGTGCTTCTCCCAGAATTCCTCGCGCCCTGTGATGCGGGTGAGGTTGAGCCGGGCGTTGCCCGCGAGTACCAGTTCGTAGAGCCGCTCAAAGCTGCGGGCCTGGAGTGTATCCGGCTGCCAGCCCAGCTCCTGCCAGAGTGCCCCAGGGTCCATGGGGTATTACTTGGTTCCCGCGTCGGCGGTTTTTACCTGGAAGCCGCGCTGGGCGGTCTGGGCGGTGCAACCTGCTCCTTTGACCGTGTCGGAGGCGATGCGCAATTGCTCCGGGGTCAGCCGCGGCGCCAGCCGCGCCTCCGACATGATCGAATCGGCAGTGCCTCCGGCGCTGGGCAATCCCAAACTGCGGCCCAATAGCTGCATCGCATTGAGGCTGAGTTGCTCGGAGTTAAGATCCGCGCCCGCTCTATTTTTGAGGCCGAGGCGCGCGGTGCCGGTGGTGAGGGCTTCGTTGACGGTGTAGCTGCCGATGAAGCTGGTCTTGTCGTTGCGCGCCAGCGTCGGGTCGCTCGACGCTTCTATAAGCAAGTCCGCCTTGGCGCGATCGTCGACGACGCTAAAAATTTCTTTCTCGCCGACGCTGTCGCGCAGCAACCCGGTGAGGTTGGTGATAGCCGATTTGACGGCCGGTTGCTGGTCGGCGGGCAGATCGATGAACGTCGCCACCGGGTAGCACTTGGGGGTGGGCAGGGTCTTGGCGGCCACTTTGAGGTTGAAGCGCACCTCAACATAGAAGGGTGCCACGTTCGGCGGTACCGTCGGAAACGGCTGGGCGCGGCCGATGGCGTCGAGCACAGCTTCTTCGGCCGCCTTGGCGGGGGGAGCGTCTCCCAGGGTCTTGACCTCGCGTTTGCTGACCTTGCCGTCGCGGTCGACCCGCACCAGCACTTGCAGACGGGTGTCGCTGTCGATATCGGGTGGCTGCCAGTACTCCAGCACCCGGTCGCGCACTTTGATTTGGTAAGCCTTCAATTCGGGGTTGGGAGCCGCCTTCGGCTCCTGGGCCAAAAGCGGCGCCGCCAAAGGACCCGCAAGCGCCAAAACAAGCATCGAACCACAGAGCAACCGAACCATAGAGTGCATCCAATTCGGCAAAAGCTGCTCTAGGGTATCACCCCCATCAGGCGAAGGCCACATCGTCCGGGGGAACATCCTGCCAGCGGCTTGGCCCGGCCGCCCTGAGCGCCTCGGCCAGATCGACATCGCCCGTGTAGAGCGCCCGGCCGATAATCACTCCCTGCAATCCGCGCGGCTCCAGCGCCAGCAGGTAGAGCACATCCGCCAGGGTGCCCACGCCACCGGAGGCGATGATCGGTACTTTGACCGCGTCGGTGAGTCGCTGCAGTTCCACCAGATTTGGACCGGTGAGGGTGCCGTCTTTGAGGATGTCGGTGTAGACAATGGCGCTCACACCGAGCTTTTCCATCTCGCCGGCCAGTTCGGTCACCTCCACTTCCGAGGTCTCCCGCCAGCCGCGCACCGCCACCTGCCCGCCGCGCGCGTCGAGGCCGACGGCGATTTTGCCGCCGAAGCGCTCGCAGCACTCGCGGATAAGCGCCGGATTTTCGACCGCGGCGGTGCCCAGGATCACCCGGTCCACGCCGCGATCGAGCACGGCGCTCACCGCCTCGATGCTGCGCAGGCCGCCCCCGAACTGCACCGGGCAGGGCACCTGGGTGACGATCGCTTCGAGGGCGTCGAGGTGCACGGGCATCCCCCGGCGCGCACCGTCCAGGTCAACCACGTGCAGCCGCGGCGCGCCCAGTTTCGCCCAGTTGCAGGCCACGGCCACCGGGTCCTCTCCGTAGGTCTCCGCCAGCTGGTAATTGCCCTGGTAGAGGCGCACGCAGCGGCCGTCGAGTATGTCAATCGCAGGAATAATATCCATGGCTCACATTATTGGCCGTTGCCGCGGCCCGCAGCAATCCCCGAAAACTAATGTTAAATGGGAGCGATGCGCAACCGGGTGGGCTGGATTTTTTCTATGGTAAGGCGGCAAGGGTGGCCGCTTCCGACCTGCTGTTGGGTTTTGGCCGCCGCTTCCGCCTGTGCCCAGACCACCCAGGTGCCCTTTGAGAGCGTTGCCGGGCTCATCGTCATCCAGGCGCGCATCAATCAAGGTCCTCCCGCCGCCTTTATCGTCGACACCGGTGCGAGCGTCAGTTTGCTCAGCGACCGCTTCGTGCGCGAGCGCCGATTGCCGGTGCGCGCTCAGCGGGTGCAACTGTCGGGGATCGGTTCGGCGCGCTCCCAGAGCGCCGCCACCATGGACCTCGACACCATTCAGATCGGTCCGGTCGTCGCCCGCCGTCAGGCGGCCATCGTTCAGAATCTGGGCACCTTCGAAGCCATCCTCAAGCGTCCCCTGGCGGGAGTGCTGGGTTACACATTCTTGAAACATTACCGCCTGACTATCGATTACGACCGGCGCTCGCTCTGGCTGGAACAGGGACCGGTGCCGCCGGAACCCAACTAGCCGCTACCTGGACAGTTCCCGGGCGCGGCGGGTGGCGGCCTGGACCGCCGCGATAAACGCCCCGCGCACCGAGCGTTCTTCCAGCTGCTCGATGCCGGCGATGGTGGTGCCGCCGGGGCTGGTGACGCGGTCTTTGAGCACGGCCGGGTGCAGCTTCTCCTGGATCAACAGCTCCGCGCTGCCGCGCAAGGTAGCAAGCACCAGCTGGCTGGCGGTGGCCCGCGGCAGACCGGCAGCCACGCCGCCGTCGATGAGCGCCTCGACCACGAGCGCCAGATAGCCGGGACCGGAGCCCGACAGGCCCGTCACCGCATCCATGGCGGACTCGGGCACCTCGACCACTTCGCCCACGCAGGCGAAGAGCGTCCGCACAACGGCAAACTGCTCCGGGGTGACGCGCTCGCAGCGGCTGAGGGCAGTGATCCCGGAGCGCACCAGCGCCGGGGTATTGGGCATCGCCCGCACCACAGCCCGCCCGGCAAAGGCCGCCTGCAGGCGGGCCAGCGGAACGCCCGCCAGGATCGACACCACCAGTTCGGAGCGCAGCTGGGCTGTGAGCTGGGTGCTCACCACCGCAAAAACCTGGGGCTTGACGGCCAAAAGCAACATCGGAGCAGCGGCGGAAACCAGGTTGTCGGTGACGGCCACCACGCCGTAGCGCCGATGGAGCCACTCGCCGCGCTCGGCCGTCGGGTCGCTCACGACAATTTCTGAAGGTGCATAAACCGCGCCGGCGATCAGGCCGGCAATCAAAGCTTCGGCCATCGCACCACCGCCGACGATGCCTAAGTTCATGGGCAAGGGGGACGCGAGTGCCCGCCTATTCTAGCCCTGGGCGCGGCGGGGGGCTTCCGGGTTGAGCCGGAAATTGCCGCCGAAGGCCTGGTTGGCCTGACGCAGCTGCGAAGGCATTTCGGTGCTGATCATGACGCTGCTGGGCGTAAACAGGAAGATCCCGTCGCCCACGCGCTCCTGATGGCCATCAATGGCGAAGGTGGCTCCGGCCACAAAATCGACGCTGCGCTGGGCCTGGTCGCTGTCCATCAAGGTCAGATTCAGGATGACCGACTTGCGATCGCGCAGGTGCTGGACGATCTGGGGGGCCTCCTCGAACGAGCGCGGCTCAATGACGAGCACCTCGTTGACGCCGCTGTTGGGCATGCCGATCACGTTGCCCGCGCGCACCCGCTTGCGCGCCGGTCCGCTGCCCATCGGGGAAGCGTCGGACGCCTGGGCGGCGGTGGGAGTAGCGGCAGCGGCGGTCCCGGCGGTGGCCCTCCGCGCTTCCTCGCGCTTATTCTCTTCGCGGTACACCTGCTCGTACTCTTCGCCGTCCTCCTCGTACTCAAGGGGATCGCCGAAGCCGACGAAGTCCTTGACCTTCGACCAGAAGCTACTCATCACCATTCCTCCGTAGCGGTAGACGTGAACCGAACAGGACTTGACCCAGGCGCACCATCGTCGCCCCGGCCGCAATCGCCTGCGGATAGTCGCCGGACATGCCCATCGACAATTCCTCCATGCGGATATGCTGCCACTCGGCTTCCCCGGCGCGGCGGCCGAGGTCGCGGGCGAGGGCTGCGACCCGGCCAAAGAGCGTCAAGTTGCCCTGCTCGCCGAGTCCCAACGGCGCAATCGCCGTCAACCCCCGGATATCGAGCTGCGGCAAAGCGGCAAGCCGCGGCAGCGCCGCCTCCAGTTCGACCTGCGACCAACCCGATTTGGTCGGATCGGCGGCAAGCTTGACCTGCAGGAGCAGCCGCGGTCGGCGGCCGACGCTGCCCATCAGCGACGCCAGCCGCTCGGCAAGCGGAAGGCTGTCGACGGAGTGAATCCAGTCGAATACTTCCAGGGCCGGGCGGGCTTTGTTGCGCTGCAGACTGCCAATCAAGTGCCAGGACACTCCTTGAAGGTCCGTCAATTGCGGAATTTTTTGTTGGACTTCCTGGATCCGGCTTTCACCAAAATCCCGAAGGCCACAAGCATAAGCCTCACGAATGCGCTCGACAGGCACCTGTTTGGTCACAGCCACCAGCCGCACTGCGGTGGGCAGTTGCCCCCGAAGCCATTCGATCCGCTCAGCAACTCCCACAATGTTCGGGCAAAATAAACATGGTCGGTTCGATAAACTCCCGTGAAACGAGAATTTGGGTCAGTCAAACTGTACCAAAAAATAATCGAATAGTGGTGGGTTTGAGCAAAAAAAACTCTATATCTAGGGGGGCCACTTCAGAAAAGCGGCTATTTGCCCACTGAGACACCACATATCTGGACTGGCCATCGCATCGGCGCGCGTCGATTGGCGGTCGATCAATCTGAGGGCAACCCCAGATAGGCCAGGGTCGAGCGCAAAATACGCCCGGTCGCGTGGCCGTCGCCGAAGGGGTTGACCGCCCGGGCCATCTGCCCGTAGAGGGCATCGTCGGTGAGCAGTGCGTGGGCGGTACGGGCGATGGCGGTGCGGTCGGTACCGACTTTGAGGGCCACCCCCGCCTCGATCGCCTCGGGCCGCTCGGTGGTCTCGCGCAGCACCAGCACGGGTTTACCGAAGGCGGGCGCTTCCTCCTGCAGTCCGCCTGAGTCGGTGAGCACCAGCGTGGAGCGCTGCAGGGCACCCACCAACTGTGGGTAGTCGAAAGGTTCGTCCAAAAAGGCGCGCGGATGCGCACCGAGGATGCGCTGGAGCGGTTCGCGCACGGTTGGATTTTTATGCAAAGGCAGCACCAGGGCGGTGTCCGGGTGCGCTTCGAGAATATCAACCAGGGCGTGGGCGATGTTTTCGAGGGGTTGGCCCCAGTTCTCGCGGCGGTGGGCGGTGACCAGCATCACCCGCGACGTTTCCCAGTCGAGGCCCGCCACCGGGCACTCGGGCTTGCGGCTTGCGATGGTGTGCAGCGCGTCGATCACGGTGTTGCCGGTGAGGTAGACGTGATCGAGGATACCTTCGCGCTTGAGGTTCTCCGCCGCGCGCATTGTCGGGGCAAAGTGCAGGGCCGCCAGGCGCGAGGTGAGGCGGCGGTTCATCTCCTCGGGGTACGGGTCGTCTGCGACCCCCGTGCGCAGACCCGCTTCGACGTGGCCCAGGGGAGTCTTTTGGTAGAAGGCGGCGAGGGCGGCGGCAAAGGTGGTCGTGGTGTCTCCCTGCACTAGCACCAGGTCGGGGCGCTCGTCGGTGAGGACGGCTTCGAGGCCCACCAGCGCTCGACAGGTAATGTCGGCCAGGCTCTGGCGCGGCGTCATAATCTGCAAATCGGCGTCCGCCTCGATCTCGAACCAGCCGAGGGTCTGATAGAGCATCTCCCGGTGTTGGCCGGTGAGGATCACCCGCGTCCGCAGGTGCGGACAGCTTCGAAAGCCCAGGATCACCGGGGCCAGCTTCACCGCCTCCGGTCGGGTTCCCAGGACAATGGCCACTTTGCTCATGGCGTCAGTGTAACCCGCCGGACGGGCAGCTTCCCTGGTTCGATCCGGGTATTCTATGGTCCAGCGTTGTAAGCTGATGAAAGCTTTGTGGGCGGCCCCAGCGGCACTCCCCAGTCAGATAGAGCGATGCCTCAGTCGATTTCTGTTGTCGTTCCTGTCTTTAACGAACAAGACAATCTGCCCGAGCTGTACCGGCGGCTTACGGCGGTGCTGAGCGGCCTAGGGAGTTCTTACGAAATTATTTTTGTCGACGATGCGAGCAGCGACCGCACCCCCCACCTCGTCCGCCAGCTCATCCAGGCCGATCCGCGCGTGCGGCTTTTGAGTTTTTCGCGCAACTTCGGCCACCAGGTGGCGGTGACCGCCGGGCTCAACTTCACCGGCGGCGAAGCGGTCGTGATCATGGACGGCGACCTGCAAGATCCGCCCGAACTGCTGCCGCAACTGTTAGATAAGTGGCGAGCGGGCTTCAAGGTGGTCTTTGCCCGGCGTACCCAGCGCGGCCGCGAATCTGCCTCCAAGCGATTGTTCGCCTTTTTGTACTATCGCCTCCTGCAGCGGCTGGCGGAGGTGCAGATGCCAGTCGACAGCGGCGATTTTTGCCTGCTTGACCGCCAGATCGTGGACTTGCTCAACGCCATGCCCGAGCGCAACCGCTACTTGCGGGGCCTGCGCTCGTGGGTAGGTTTCGATCAGGCGGAGGTGACCTTCGAGCGGCCCCCGCGCCTCGCGGGCGAACCCAAGTACACCTTCACCAAATCCCTCGCCCTCGCCCTGGATGGATTGGTCTCCTTCTCGCGGCTGCCGTTGCGCCTGGCCACCTGGCTCGGGTTTTTCACAGGTTTTCTCGCCCTGGTGATGGTGGGATTGGTCATCTACTGGCGCTTTTTTACGGCTTCCCCCCTCAACGGCTTCGGCGCCCTTGCGGCGGCGGTGTTTTTTATCGGGGCGGTGCAGCTCATTACCGTCGGCATCCTGGGCGAGTACGTGGGCCGCATCTACGAAGAAATCAAAAACCGACCGCTCTACATCCTCAAGGACGCCCAGGGTTTCGAGCGCCCGGTGCCGGGGCGCGTGGGTAATGCTCCGTTCAGCAATGGGCCGTGAAGCTTTCCATGTCGTGCTGGTGGATCCGGAAATCCCTCCCAACACCGGCAATGTGGCGCGCACCTGTGCCGCCACCGGCACCAGCCTGCATCTGGTAGGGACTTTGGGCTTTCAACTGAGCGACAAATACCTCAAGCGCGCCGGGCTCGACTACTGGGACCATGTCGATTTGCACTACCATCCCGAGCTTGAAACATTACTGGCACAACAATCTGAGCAGCGCTTCGTGCTCACCAGCGCCCGCCGGGGAGTGTGCCTGTGGGACTTTGCTTTTCAGCCCGGCGACTGGCTGGTCTTCGGCTCCGAGAGCCGCGGCCTGCCCGGTAGGCTATTTGCGGACGAACGCTATCCGGCGGTAACCATTCCCCTTGCCGAACCGGCGGTTCGCAGCTTGAATCTCTCCAATGCCGTGGCTGTGGTCCTTTTTGAAGCGCTTCGCCAGTTGGGCCTGCCTTCAGGCTAAAGCCTATCCACCCTTGGCCGCAGAAAAAAGTGTCTTTCCCTTTTTGGATCCAACGTACCGCCAGTGCCAGGGTTCGTAGCTGACGCCTACGGCGTTGCCCGGCGGGTAAGAAAGTTCGAACCCGAAGCGGGCGGCGCTGCGGCTGAGCCAGCGGAAGGCAGGGGTGTTCTCAAAGGTGGTCTCCAGATGTGTTTTCGGATAGAGCGCGTCGCCCAGATCCATGGCGTAGCCCGTGTGGTGCTCGCTGAAGCCGGGAGGAGCAACCAGTTGGAGTGCGGCGCCCAGGGAGCCTTTTCTGGCTATTTGTTTTGCAAAAATCCGCGCTTGCCTGGTGCGGTCGCGAAAACCGGAGATCAAAAGGAGCCTCACTCCCGCTTTAATGGCGGCTTCCCGCATCCGCGCAAACGCCCACGCAGCTTCGTTGCTCAGATATTCTTTGCGTCCGCGAACCGTACTGTTGCCTGCCACCAGACGCAAATCGCGACGCGCTGCCTCTTTGTAGGGCGGGTGGGCGATGCTCGGGGCCGGTTTGTGCGGTTGGGGGCGCTCGGGGGCTGGCGGGGGCTCAGGTTCGGGTGGGCGTAAAAGCGGAGTTTCCGGTTCCAGCTCAGGTTGCAAGAGCGGTTCAGGAGCCGGCAACAAATCCACTGGCGGCGATTCGGCTTCAGGCGGGGTGGGTAAGGTTTCAGTCGGGGTCGACGCAGGCACAGACAGAATCGGCGGCGGCGGCTCCGGCGGCTCCGGCTGCGCCGGGGACGGGCCTGGCGCCAGAAGCCCCAGGACGGCTTGAAAGGCGACTATCGCAGCTTTGAGGTAAAACTGGCTGTACCGTTTGTGCACAGGATCGCCGCACGCGTCGGTCTGTCCCGTGGCTGTAGCAACCCGCTGAATCACCCGGCTCGACCCCAGAATCTGTATGCGGCTTTATCCAGTCTGCTCGATGGCCGTCTTGCCGGGACCGGCCTTGGCGAAGGCCAGCACAAACCTGTCCTCGCCGGGCGGCGTGGTGCGCTCCCGGCGCTGCTGCAAGGCCCGGTCGATGAGCTTGGCGACCAGCCGGGAGACCGAGCGCTCCTCCGCCTCCGCCCACTGCTCCAGTTCTTTTTTCAGCTCGGCGGGGACATAGGCCACCACCCTGTCGAGATCCGTCTTGCCGCCCATGCCGCCGTTCGGTATTCACTGGCCTTTGCACATATTGTACGGATCGCCGCAGCACACGGGGATCGTTCTACAAAGACGGCGGCATCGTCAGCTGACCCCTGACCCCTACGGCGTGGGCAGCTCTTCAACGATGGTGCACTGGACGTGGTTGAGTGAGAGGTCCGCCAGCGAATAGCCCCGCACGTTGGTGGTTTCGAAGGTGACACCTTTGCCCAGTTCAATGTGGTACCACGGAAGGGCCATGAAGTAGCGCCGCGGGTAAGGGCGGCTGCCGGTGTCATCCACGTTCGATTCGCACGGCACCCAGCCCAGGCCGTCTAGATAAAATTCCAGCCAGACGTGGTTGTATTCGGGCATCAGCGGGTAGTTGCGGCTGTCGGGCAAAGGCGGGCACTTGTAGCGACCTACCGTCCGGCAGGGAATGCCGTTGAGGCGGGCGAGGGCGAGGAGCACCCCCACGTACTCGCCGCAGGAACCCTTGCCCCGGGCGAGCACCGCGTCGGGGGTATCAGAGACCCGTTGGATGCGGTAGTCGAGCCGGTCATAAACGTAATCGCGGATGGCGAGCATCTTGGCGAGCGGCCCGGTGCGATCTCCCACCGCCTCGCGGGCGGCTTCCTGCACCCGGCGCGCGTCCATGGTCAGATAGTCGTCATCGACCAGATAGCGGTCCTTGAACTCCTCCGGGAACCGGTCGTCCAACGATTCGGGGGCATGGTAACGGATGCCGCGCACTTCGATCAGCGCCCGCCAGCCAAACAGGTGCACTTCGCTTGCGGCGATCTTGTCGAACTCGAAGACGGCGATGCGCTGGCCGTCTTCGACTTCCTCGCGAAAAGGCCGGCCGATGGCTTCGACGCGGATGAGCTTTTGTCGGTCCGATTCGGCGGGCAGGGCAATTTTCCAGACGACGTTTTCGAGATCCGCCGGTTCAAGGGCGGCGGTCTCTTCGCAGTAGATCACTTCCACCAGGTAGCCGTTGGAGAGGGTATAGCGGCCCTGCGGTTCGGTCGAGATGTGCAGTCGGTGGATGAGGGTCTTGCTGCGGCTGTCAATCACCAGGCGGTTGTTGCGGTTGGGTTCCTGCTTAATAAAATCTTCGACCTGGGAGTAGGCGACATAGAGCGATCCGGCGGCAAAGGCCAGGCAGGTGGGTTGCTCGTAGGGTGTCAGGGCACTGAAGTGCACCTGTCCGCTTTGAGGGTCGAGGCAGTAGACCGTTTGCTCGGCGCAGTCAGACACCCACAAACGGCCGTCCTCGTAGACGAGGCTCTGTTCGCCAGTACCGGGGGCGTCGAAGGTGCGCACGCAATCGCCCGTGAGGCGGCTGTAGACACGAATCTGCTGGACAGAGCGCACGCTCACGAACCATTCCTCGGCGCTCGCTGCGAGTCCTTCGCCGCGGTAGCGCAGATCCATGACGATTTGCAGGCGCATCGTCTCGCGGTCCACCCGCATCAATTCGTCCTGGCGCAAAGCCCACAATTCGCCGTTCTCGGCGGCGATGCCGGTGACGTCGAGCCAGTCGCCAATCGCCCGGGGATTGGCAATCACCTCCAGGCCGCTGCACGGATCGATGGCGAGCAGATAGCCGGTGTGGGGATCGACCGCGAGCAGTCGCTCTTCGACCCAGGCGAGGCCGAAGACGCTCGATGCGCAAATTGGACGAATCAGGTGAAGCACGGGAAGTATCTTGACAGCAACAACCGCCCTGCCCGGCAAGTGAGCACGATCACCTCCCAGGGTCAAGGTCGGCCGTGAACAGTCTAGCCTCTGGTTTGCCTATCGGTAGAACCGATATGGGCGTTGCAGCCTTGACGGGCTGAGCCGCAACATCCCATAGCACCTGAGTAAAAGTAAACGAAAAAATCGGCTCAGGTTTGTCTGCAGGTCAAACGAAGACCACGGTCCGGTTGCCGTAGATCAAGATGCGATCTTCCACGTGCCACTTGACTGCCCGGGCGAGCACGACGCGCTCGATGTCGCGGCCTTTGAGTTTGAGATCGGCTACTTGATCTCGATGGTTGACCCGCACGACGTCCTGCTCGATAATCGGCCCCGCATCCAGTTCTTCAGTGACGTAGTGGGCGGTGGCACCAATGACTTTGACTCCCCGCTCACAGGCCCGCTCATAAGGCGAAGCGCCCACGAAGGCAGGCAGGAAGCTGTGGTGGATGTTGATGATCTGCCCGGTGTAGTGCTCTACGAACCTGGGGCTCAGCACGCGCATGTAGCGGGCCAGAACAACGAAATCGACCTCTCCTTCGAGCAACTCGAGTATCTGGGCTTCGCGCTCCAGATGATTGGTTTTGTCGATGGGCAGGTAGTGGTAGGGCAGACCGTACTGGGCGGCCACCGGTTCGAGATCGGGGTGATTGCTCACCACCAGCGGGATCTTGACGGGCAGTTCGCCTGACTGCCGGCGCCACAGCAAATCGACAAAGCAATGGTCCAGCCGCGAAACGAATAGCGCCATGCGCTTCGGTTCACCCGTGCGCACCAGCCGCCAGTCCATCGCAAAGCGCTCGGCTATCGGCGCAAAGCAGCGGGTGAAGCCGTCGTCATCCGGCGCGTCCGTGTATAAAAATTCCAGCCGCATGAAGAAGACGCCCCCGATGGGGTCGGTGGTGTGCTGGTCGGAGCGCACGATATTGCCCCCCGCCTCCAGCACGCACTGCGAGACGGCAGCCACGATCCCCCGGCGGTCGGGGCAGGAGATGAGCAGGGTGCGGGCGGTGGGGATCATTGGAGTTCCGGCGGCAAAAACACACATACGATAGCCAAAATGCCTCGGATGCGTGCAGGTGTGAACGCGTGTCCTGCACCGAAGTACGATCGTGGCGCGGTTCGCTTGGCCGCTCGCGCCTGGAGGCGGAGCGCAAAGAGTTGCTCTGGCCGAACAGCTCAGGGCGATGGGGATCGACCCGGAGCAGTGATAGGCTTCATTTCTCAGGGAGGCGCACCGGGTCTGACTCTTCTTTGACGCGGCTGATGATCTGGATTGTCCGCTGCACATCCGCCGGGAAGATCACCACCAGGTCGCCGGCAGCGGCATTGCGCAGGGCGTGCTCCACCGCTTCCGCCTCATCTAGAATCGTCTGAAACGGAAATTCGGGGTTGCGCTGCTCGATGCCCTCGCTAATCAAAGCAGCCGCCTCGTCGGGAGCCCGGCCGCGCCGGTCGTCGTCCTCTTTGACGATGGCGGCGTCAAACATGCCGGCAGCCAGGTAGCCCAGTTTGCGCAGGTCCTCGTCGCGCCGGTCGCCGGGGCCGCCGATGACGCCGATTTTGCGGGGGTTGTCCATGCGCTCGAGCACCCGCTGAATAGCCTCGTACCCCGCCGGGTTGTGGGCGTAATCGACAATTACCTCGAAACCGTTGACGTCGAAAACGTTGAGCCTCCCCGGCGTCTGGGCCGGGGAGGGCACGAAGCTGCTCAAGGCGGCGCGGATATCGTCGATTTTGATGCCGTGCAAAAAGGCCGCCAGGGTGGCCGCCAGCACGTTCTGGATCATGAAGACCGCCCGGCCCGATAGGGTGAGCGGGATATTGACCACCCGCTCGACGCGCAGTTTCCAGGCGCCCTTGAGAATCGAGACGTGGCCTTCTTCGAATACCGCTGCGATCCCGCCGCGGGAGACGTGCTCCTGGATAAGGGGGCTTTGGGGATCCAGACTGAAGTAAGAGACGGGTGCTTTGGTGTCGTGGGCCATGTCCGCCACCAGTTCGTCGTCGGCGTTAAGCACTACGAAGCCGTCCGGGTGGACCGACTCGGGCACCACTGATTTGACGCGGGCTAGATCTTCGAGGGTCTCGACGCCCTTGAGCCCCAGGTGATCCTCAGTGACGTTGAGCACCACGGCAATGTCGCAGACCGGAAAGCCCAGCCCTTCGCGCAGGATGCCACCCCGGGCGGTCTCCATCACCGCCGCTTCGACGGTCGGGTCTTTGAGTACCAGCTTGGCGCTAAAGGGGCCGGTCATGTCTCCCTTCATGACCATCTGGTTCTGGATGTAGACGCCGTCGGTGGTCGTAAAGCCGACCCGCACACCCACGCCGCGCAGGATGTGGGCAATCAGACGGGTGGTGGTGGTTTTACCGTTGGTGCCGGTGACGGCGATGATCGGGATGCGCGTCTTGGCCCCCGGCGGGAAGAGCATGTCGACCACCGGTTCAGCCACGTTGCGCGGCAGCCCTTCGCTGGGGGCGATGTGCATGCGAAAACCCGGAGCGGCATTCACCTCGATCACTGCCCCTCCCACCTCGTTGATGGGCTGGGAGATGTCGGGGCAAATCAGGTCGATGCCGCAGATATCCAGCCCGATGTTGCGCGAGACGCGCTCGGCCAAGAAGGCATTATTGGGGTGCAGCAGATCGGTACGGTCGATGGCGGTGCCGCCGGTGCTCAAGTTGGCGGTGGATTTGAGATAGCAGATTTCGCCCTCCGCCAGCACCGTGTCGAGGGTATAGCCGCGCAGATCTAGAATCCGCTGGGTCATCTCGTCGATGGTGATGAGCGTGAGCACGTTCTCGTGGCCAAAGCCCCGGCGCGGATCGCAGTTGACCTGGTCGATCAGTTCGCGAATGCTCTGGCGGCCGTCGCCGGTGACGTGGGCAGGGACGCGCTCGGCCACCGCCACCACCTGATGGTTGATGACCAGGATTCGGTAATCCTTACCGGTGATGTACTGCTCGACAATCACTTCTTTGGAAAATTCGCGCGCCGCATCGTAGGCCGATTGAGCGGTCTTCAGATCCCGGACATTGACGGTGATCCCCTTGCCGTGATTGGCATCGAGGGGCTTGAGCACCACCGGATAGCCACCCAGGTCTTCGATCGCCTCTTCGAGGTCGGCCAGCCGGCGAACGGTGGTACCTCTGGGGACCGGGATACCCACCGAGGCGAGCATGCCCTTGGTGGCGGTTTTGTCGGAGGCAAGCTCGGTGGCGATGATGCTGGTATTGGTGGTGGTGGTCGCCTGGATGCGCTTTTGATAGATGCCGTAGCCCAGCTGCACCAGCGACTTCTCCGATAGGCGAATGTGCGGGATGCCGCGGGTCTGGGCCTCTTCGACAATCGAGGCGGTGCTCGGTCCGAAGCGCACTTCTTCGCGGATTTCTTTGAGTTCCTGGATATCTTGCTCCAGTTCGGTATAAGGTTCCCCCGCCGCCAGGGTGCGGCAGATGCGCACGGCCGCGCGGGCTGCGTAGCGCCCCGCCGCCTCCTCGATGTAGGAGAACACGACGTTGTAGACGCCGTGGGTGCTGGTTTGGCGGGTGCGGCCAAAGGCGACGTCCATGCCGGCCAAAGTCTGCAATTCAAGGGCGACGTGCTCGATGACGTGGCCCATCCAGGTACCCTCGGTCACCCGCTCCATGAAGGCGCCGTCGCGCCCTTCCGAGCAGCCGTGCTGCATCAGGCTGGGCATCAGGGCGAGCAACCGGTCGTCAAAGCCAGGGATCAAGTTGGTCGGTTTTTCTTCCAACTCCTCCAGATCCAGCTGCATGACGATCAGATTGTGGCGCCGGATACTCCAGTAGTTTGGCCCTTTAAGGGCGTGGGTCTGCAAAATTCTCATAAAATCCCGTGCAAGGTATCGCCGTATGGCTACCGTGAACCAGCATAGCGCTTCTACCTGGGCGGTTGAAAAGCGGGCTTGTCCGGCCGCCCACAGCACTGACCAAAGCGGAACCGGCGTGTTATTAGATCTTAGGAGGAATGCCGAACCCGTTGACAATTAAGAGAGGACCCCATGGCTCATACACTCCCGCCGCTGCCTTACGACGAGAACGCTCTCGCTCCGTATGTTTCGGCCCAAACTTTGAGCTTCCACTACGGCAAGCACCACACCGGCTATCTCAACAACATGAACAAAGCGATCGCCGGCACCGAGCTGGAGTCGCTGTCGCTGGTGGACCTCATCCGCACCGTCGCCAAAAATGTCGAACAAAAGACGCTGTTCAATAACGCCGCCCAGGTCTGGAACCACACGTTCTACTGGAACAGCATGCGCCCCGGCGGCGGCGGCGAGCCGGGCGGGACGCTGGGCGAGCTGATCAAAGATTCCTTCGGCAGCTATGACGAATTCAAGAAGCAGTTCATCACCGCCGGCACCACCCAGTTCGGCAGCGGCTACGCCTGGCTGGTCAAAGACGGTGAGAAGCTGGTGGTCACCAAGACCCCCAACGCCGAGACCCCCCTCACCGACGAGAGCAAGGTGCCGCTGCTCAACATGGACGTCTGGGAGCACGCCTACTACCTCGACTACCAGAACCTGCGCCCCGACTACGAAAACGCCTTCGCCGACAACCTGATCAATTGGGAGTTTGCCGAGAAGAACCTGGAGCGCGTCTTCGCAGGTTAATTGCCCTGAGCATTTTTCACGCGGCCCGCAACCGCCCAGGATCGGGCGGTTGCGGGCCGTTTGCTTTGGATGGGAACGTTGGATCGGATAGGCTGTTGCTGCTCCGATGTGCCGTGCACCGATGCCCTCGACCGTCTCCGAGATTTCGCAGATCTATCACCAGCCGCTGCCCGATTTGCTCTTCGAGGCCCAGCGCGTCCACCGCGCCCACCACGATCCGCGCGCGGTGCAGCTTTGCACCCTCAGCAACATCAAAACTGGTCTGTGCCCTGAAAACTGCGGCTATTGCTCCCAGAGCGTTCACCACAAAAGCGGCCTGGCAGCCCAGGAACTCAGTTCCCTCGACGCGGTAATGGCCGAGGCGCAGGCAGCCAAGGCGGCGGGTTCGACCCGATTTTGCATGGGGGCTGCCTGGAGGGAAATCAAAGACGGTCCGCAATTCGAGCGAGTGCTGGAGATGGTGCGCTCGGTATCGGCACTGGGTATGGAAGTCTGCTGTACCCTCGGCATGCTCAAACCGCACCAGGCCGAACGCCTGAAGCAGGCGGGACTCACCGCCTACAATCACAACCTCGACACCGGCCCCGGCTACTACCCACAGGTGGTCACCACCCGCGCTTATCAGGACCGGTTGGAGACTATTCGGGCGGTGAGCGCTGCGGGCATCTCCGTGTGCTGCGGCGGCATCCTGGGCATGGGTGAATCGCTTACAGACCGCTTCGAACTGCTCGAAGCACTCGGTAGCCTCGACCCAATTCCCGAGTCGATTCCGATCAACTGCCTGGTGCCGGTGGCAGGTACTCCCCTTGCCGATTCGGCACCGGTCGAACCGCTCGATCTGGTGCGGATGATCGCTACCACCCGCATCCTTCTTCCAGTTGCCATGGTGCGCCTTTCGGCAGGGCGGCTGCAGATGAGCGAGGAGCTGCAGGCTCTTTGCTTCCTGGCCGGGGCCAACTCGATATTTACCGGCCCGAAACTACTCACCACCCCCAACCCCGAGCATTCCCACGATCTGAAGATGCTTGAAAAATTGGGTATGCAGCCAAAGATGACCCAGTGAACATCGCCGATTCAAAAATGAAGTGCAACGCTTGAGAGCCTTCCGCTGAGGGACTCATAGAGGTATCCTGACGTTTACTACGACAACCAGGAACCCCTATGAGCTACAGCCAGCTTACCCTACCAGAG
>JAHHGR010000045.1 GCA_019359725.1 Aphanocapsa lilacina HA4352-LM1
TTGCAATGTTGTATGTGTCAGGAAGTCAGTTATGTGCATTGGCTGGGAAAATTGCTGGGCAGCTGGAGGCGCAGGGTCTGGCCCCTCGAACTGTGTGCAAGCGTTCACTGATTCAACACTTCTGGGTGGGTACGATGTGTTCCTCAATGACAACAACGGGCAACCGTACTCATCGATATATAACTCGGGAACAGGCAACTACTACGAAGGGTCTGATCCTAATTATGTATACGGTGACGTATTTAGGAATACAACCTTATACGCTCCAGGGCTCAAAAACTTGCACGAGGTCCTTAATTAGATTAATGTATTGCGGTGGTCATCGTAATACATTAATCTATTCATAGCTCAATCTACTTTGGAGGACGAGATGAAGAAGTTGGTGTTCGGTGTGCTCGTACTTTGTTTTGCTAGTGCTTTTCCGGCATTTGCTGAAGGACAAATACCAATTGTCATCAGAGATTTTGTGCGTAATGATCTGCAAGTGGGAACGATGAACATAATTCCAGAGGAAACCCTTGAACTGTTTGACAAAGAGGGGAGTCTTCTTGAGGTTCTCTATTTTTCCGAAAAACTTAAGCCAAGTCCGAGTTCTCCCGAAACGACATCGATCTTCACTGGTAAGACTTACGGAGCAAATGTTCGAGATTTGAACCCCGTTAATTCGTTTGCGCATACGCTCAAGCAGCCGGTGAAATCTTCGAAAAACCGATAGGTTACTGCCTATAGGAAAATCGACATATCGCTTCCCAGTGCAGCAGTGTTTCTCCAAAGCTACTGCTGCACTACGTTTCCGATTGTGCATGTATAGAAGCATAGTTTTGCGTTGACGGGGTGACAGAGAGCCTGTAGTGCTTGCCCTATCTGGCTCTGGGGCTTCCACTCTAAGAAAGAAGGGCATGCCACAGTGGGCACGCCCCCAAAAAACAAAATGTTGCCCCGTTATCGGGCCTGGAGTATTGCCAGGACCTGGTTGAGAGACTGATAGACTTGAGGCGAAAATGGCGCAAGCGATATCAGAAGGGCCAGCGGGCCAGAAGCCTTTTACTGTGCTCATCCTGAGCCTTCTGTCACCCCGTCAAATTTTTGCGTTGCGAATTGTCAACGATAAAAACCAGATTAAAGCAATGCAATTTAAGGCTATTGCTTGTCTGTAAAATCTATACAATTTTATGACGCTGGTCGATTTGTCTGCTCCGCTGAGGGAGGATAGCACCAAATCCATCAAGCAAGACGGTGTCATTGGAACTTGAGTGCCCGGACGTTTCTGCCTGTAGCTGGACGATAATGGAACCGATGGCCCTTAATCTGAATTCCAGGCCATCCAAAAGAAGCGCCATGTTTAACGACCGACCCCAGACCGACCGGCTGTTCTTCCCGCCCGAGCGCCCGGAGGTCACCAGTGAACTGAGCAACAACGTCATCCTCACCACGCTCAACGACCTCTACAACTGGGCGCGGCTTTCGAGCGTCTGGCCCTTGATGTACGGCACGGCCTGTTGCTTCATCGAATTTGCCGGGCTCATCGGCTCGCGCTTCGACTTCGACCGCTTCGGGCTGGTGCCGCGCGCCTCACCGCGCCAGGCCGACTTGATCATCACCGCGGGCACGATCACCATGAAATTCGCCCCGGCCCTGGTCACCCTTTACCAGCAGATGCCCGAGCCCAAGTACGTGATCGCCATGGGCGCCTGCACGATTACCGGCGGCATGTTCTCCACCGACTCGCCCACGACTGTGCGCGGCGTCGACAAGCTCATCCCGGTCGATGTGTACATCCCGGGTTGCCCGCCCCGGCCGGAGGCGATCTTCGATGCGATCGTCAAGTTGCGCAAGAAGATGGCCACCGAGGATTTTCGCGAGCGCTACGACACGATTGCCCAGACCCACCGCTACTACACCACCGCGCATCGCATGAAGGCCGTGGCGGACCCACTGACCAGCCAATACATCAGCATGGAAAGCCGCCAGGCTGCCCCGCCTGCCCTGGCCGCCGCCATCGAGATGGGCATTCCCCTGGACTTGCAGCGCACGCCCCAACTGGAGGAGCAGATCCGCGATGGAGAACGAGGCACCCGCGCCTGAGGCGGCGCAAACCAGTACCGAGATTGCCCCGGTCGAGCCGGGGCCAACCTCCCGCTGGCTTGCCGAGCACAATATGCCCACCGAATTTCTCGGCTTCGCGATGGATGGGGTCGAACTGGTCGGGGTCGAAGCTGAGAACCTGCTGATGGTCGGTAAGGCTCTGCACGATCAAGGCTTCAACTACCTCCGGTTGATGTGCGGCTACGACGAGGGACCGGGCGAGCGACTGGTGAGCGTCTACAGCCTCACCCACTGCTACGACGACGCCGACAAACCGCCGGAGGTGCGCCTCAAGGTCTTTCTCGACCGCGCCGACCCGCGCGTGCCTTCGGTCTACTGGATCTGGAAGGCGGCGGACTGGCAGGAGCGCGAGACCTACGACATGTACGGCATCGTCTACGAAGGTCATCCCAACCTCATCCGCATCCTGAACATGGAGGACATGGTGGGCTGGCCGCTGCGCAAAGACTATGTGACGCCGGGATTCTACGAGGTCCAAGACGCACTTTAATGCTTTCCATTAGCAATTAAAACTGCAGCTGTAGAGCGCGGTAGCCGTCCTTAAGCCTGATCGAGCGCTTCGATGAGTTCGGCGAGGTCGTCGGCGCCGATATCCATCTCGTCTTCGTGCCCAGGGCTGTTTCATTCTAGCTTTGCATTGGATGCAAATGAGAATCGAGAGCGGCAAAAGCCTTATTGCTTGTTGAGTAGGTCAAGCTTATTGACATGGCCGAATGGGGTTTTTGGAGAATGAAACAGCCCTGTCTTCGTGCCAGGGCTGGCTTGAGCAGCCGTGACCACGAAGGTATAGCGCAGACTTTAAAGACAAAGTCGCCATCGAGGTGATGCGAGGTGAACAGGCCATCGCAGAGTTGGCGGCACGACATCAGTTGCATCCCGCAGAGATCTCTCAATAGCCTCTTGCGCGAATGCCAAGATAGACAGCTCAAACCATTGGAAGCTCGTTTCGCAATCCGGTTCATGCAAGAGGTCAGTATCGGGTTGGGATCGTTGTTTCAATTGCAGTGTTCTGAGCCAGAGACAAATGTTTTTTCGTTACTTCTATTGGAAGGCACTTGGGCTTTCCTGCGACAGCAATAGGTAACTATAAACCCTTTTGGAGCGAATCATGCATACCTCCCTTTCTGGCGTTCTTTGCATTCTTTCGATGGTGGCGCTAAGTTATTCTTTGATGACATTTCAGTGTGTTTGGGTCTGCGAAGTTCAATGCGGTCCTAAAGGTTGCAAATCCGTCTGCCGGTGCAAGCCGTCGAATCGATTGCAAGCTGTGGATGCCGGTTTTGAACTGCCAAACGTTGCTGGACTTGCAAGTTTTGGCAACAGTCTGGATGGCGGCGTTTCGGAATGCGCAAAAGCAGGTTTGATTTGATTTGCGGGGGAAAGATCGCTGTGTGCCTGGGGCTGTTTTTGAGCTGCTGAACCGGTCGGGCTCTGCCATTTTGGGTCTTTCGGCGGTTGGTGTGGCACGCGGATCTGTGGGTGCGAGAGGCGGAACCCCCTTCGGGTTCCCCTCTCGCGCTCTCCAACCTCCCCGCGTCCGGGGGCGTGCCACCCCCCCGACACCCCCCCCGGACTTGGGGGCATGATTGGGAACGAGACTTGTGGGTGGGATGGGCTGATTTTTCTAGGGCCTGCACGCTTTGCGTGTCGACTACGGCGAGGTGTGGGGCAAAGAAGCATAAGCCGGAGGCCATGGGATTGGCTTATCCAGGCTGACCCTGGCATGCAGGCGGTAGGATCGGTGTTGAATCCACGACGCGAGATTGTTAGTGCGCATCCTGCTGCTGCACCGCACTTTCCCGGGGCAGTTTCTCTATCTGGCGAGCGCTCTGGTCCAGGAGCGCAAGCATCGGGTTATCTTCGGCACGGCCTCCCCGAACGGCACCCTGCCGGGTGTGGAAAAACAGCTCTACGGGCCTGTGGCTAAAGCCCATTCGAAGACGCACCACTACGCCCAGAGCCTCGAAGGCGCCGTGCTCGAAGCCCAGGCTACCTGGCGGCTTGGTCAGCGGCTCCAGGAGGAAGGGTTCGTGCCCGACCTTGTCTATGGTCACTCGGGCTGGGGGCCGACGCTGTTTATCAAAGACCTCTTTCCTCAAACGAAACTGGTGTGTTACTTCGAGTGGTTCTACCGTGCCCACGGCGGCAGCCACAACTTCGACCCCACCCGCAAGCTCGGCCCCGATGCCGAGGCGGAGGTGCGCACCAAGAATGCCCCGATTCTCATCGACCTCGAAGCCTGCGACGCGGGCCTTGCGCCGACGCGCTGGCAGCAAAGTCAGTTTCCGGTGGAATTTCGCAACAAGATCAAGGTACTCCACGACGGCATTCCCACCGGTATCGTCCGACCGCGGTCCGGGGCACGGTTGGTGCTGCCGGAGATCGGCCTCGATTTGGGCGATGTTGAGGAACTGGTCACCTACGTCGCCACCGGCATGGAGCCGATGCGCGGCTTTCCGCAGTTCATGGAGGCAGTCTCGTTGTTGCAGCGCCGTCGGCCCCGCTGCCATGTGGTGGTGGTCGGTGAGGACCGCACCGAGTACAGCAACCCGGCGCCGGAGGGCCGGACCTACCGGGAGCTGATGCTCGAACGGTTTGAGTACGACCATACCCGGCTGCACTTTGTTGGCCGGCGGCCCTACGGTGACTATCTCCAGGTGCTCCAGGCGTCCGGGGTGCACGTCTATTTGAGCTATCCGTATATTCTTTCTTGGTCGCTATTGGAGGCGATGGCCGCCGGGTGCCTGGTGGTGGGGTCCGACACCCCACCGGTCACCGAGATGGTTCGTGAGGGGTTTAACGGTTTACTGGTCGATTTTTTTGCCCCGGAGCAGTTGGCTGAGCGCATAGGCGAAGTTTTCGAGCATCCCGACCGCATGGCGGCTCTGCGCGATCGGGCGCGCTTGACGGTGGTGGAGCGCTACGCCCTCGACAAGCTGTTGCCGCGCCAGATTGGCTGGTTGGAGGGCATTGTCCGCGCTTAGCGGACAAATTTGAGGTTGTCGAAGGGGCGGGCGAACAGGTCGGTGAAGACGCTCAGCACCGTGCGCTTGCGCACCCGCAGGTTGGCGCTCACCGCCATGCCCGATTGCAGGGGCACCGTCCGGCCGCGCACGGCCAGCGTCTGGGCCGATAGGCGCACCTTGGCCGGGAAGCTGTAGAAGGGCCGTTCCTCGGTCGGGGGCAGGGCGTCTGAACCGAGCCAGAGGAGTTGCCCTGCGATGTCGCCGAACTCGGTAAAGGGAAACGAGTCGATGCGCACGTCGGCCGCCATCCCCTCGCGCACAAAGCCGATGTCGCGGTTGGTGATGTGGACGCGGGCAAGCAAGTCTCCCCCCGGGACAATCTTGAGCACCGGCGAGCCCGGTTCGACCACGAACCCCGGCGAGTGGGGGCGCAGGTCGAAGACGGTGCCGTCTACAGGGGAGCGCAGTTGCTGGTACTGGAGGGTCAGCCGCGCTTGGTCGAGCTGGCTGGCGGTCTCCGAGGCGCGCTTGTCGTTTTCGACGACGAGCTTGGCAAGTCGGCTGTCGATCTCGGCGATGAGGCGGCGGTTGGCGGCGATTTTGTCGAGGCGCTCTTTCTCGAAGGTGGCCTTGCTATTGGCGAACTGTTCGCGGGCCTGGGCGACGGCCAGTTTCAGCCGTCGGCCCTCTTCGCCGAGGCGTTCGACTTCCCCGGTGCCGCTGCTGACTTCCTGACGCTGGCGCAGGTACTGCACCCGGGCCATTGCTCCCTGCTCGGCGAGCGGGCCAATGTCGATGAGGATCTTGCGGTTGATGGCGAGTACCTGCCGGGCGCTGGCGAGCTTCGCTTCGACCTGGGCAAGCTGGCGCTCCAGCTGGTCCACGTTCGAGCGCACCGCGGCAAAGCGACTGGTGCGCTCGCGCTCGCCCGCGGCCAGTTGCCGCCGCTGCTCGGGGTCAAGCGCCGAAGTTTCTCCCAATTCGGCGCGAGCCAGGGCAATCTCGGCCAGCAGCGCCGCGCGATTTCTGGTGAGCGGGCGGACTGCCTCGGGCGGACCGCTGCGCCCGCCGCCGGTAGTATCGGTGCCAAGCTGGGTGCGGTAGAAACGGCTCTCTTGCTCAAGGGAAGTGCGGACGCGGCCGAGCGCCTCGATCTGCGAGCGCGAAACGGTGGGCACCAGGCTGATGAGCACCTGGCCCTTGCGCACCCGCTGGCCCTCCGCGACGTGGATTTCGCTCACCACGCCCCCTACTGGCGGTTGGACGTCTTTGACCAGGCTCAAAGGCTCCAGTTTGCCGCGCGCCTCGACCGCTTCTTCGACTTCGGCGAACGCCGCCCAGAGGCCGACCGCAACGGTGACCCCCACGATACTCCAGAGGATCGCCCGCGACCAGGCGGCGGGCTGCTTGAGGATCACCGGGCGATCGAAGCGCGGCGGCGCGGGCTCGAACCTTCTCACAGCGCCACCTCCTGCCGTTGGTAAAGCCCGTGGTAGTACCCACTCCGGGCGAGAAGTTGGGCGTGGGTGCCCTGCTCGACGACGCTGCCGCGATCGAGCACGACGATCGCATCGGCATTCTGGATGCTCGCCAGGCGGTGGGTGATAAACAGCACCGTCCGTCCCCGAAAGTGCTCGAAGAGATTGGCGCACAGCCGGCGCTCGGTGGGGGCGTCCAGGGCGCTGGTCGCTTCGTCGAGGACTAATAGCCGCGGGTTTTGCAGCACCGCGCGGGCGATGGCAATGCGCTGGCGCTGGCCGCCTGATAGGGCGGCGCCGCGCTCGCCCACGCGGGTGTTGTAGCCTTCGGGCAAATCCATGATGAATTGGTGGGCACAGGCGAGGCGGGCGGCTTCGACCACCTCCTCGGGAGAAGCGTCCGGGCGGTTGAGGGCGATGTTTTCCTGCACCGTGCCCGCAAAGAGCAGCGCCTCCTGCAGCACCATGCCGATCTGCTGCCGGAGCGAGTACAGTTCGACTTTGGCGATGTCGTAATTGTCGATGAGCACCCGACCGGCCTCGGGGGCGTAGAGTCGGGGCAGGAGCTTGGCCAGGGTGCTTTTGCCCGAGCCGCTCTCGCCGACGACGCCCACGAACGCCCCGGCCGGCAGCGCCAGATCCACGCCGTCCAGTTGATGCGGTCCCTCGGTGCCGTAGCGGAAAGATACCCCTTCGAAGCGGACTTCTCCTGCGATGGGGGGCATCGGGATGTGCCGCCGCGCTCGGGCGTCGGCTTCCTGGGGGGTATCGAGAATATCGCCCAGGCGCTCCAGCGACAGCCCCACCTCCTGAAAGTTCTGCCAAAGCTGCACCAGGCGCAGGAGCGGATTGGTGACGTAACCCGCAATGATCCGAAAGGCAATAAGCTGCCCGAGGGTAAGTTGTTGGTCGATAACCAGGTAAGCCCCCACCCACAGAAGCAGCAGGCCCGAGAGTTTGCCCAAAAATCCGCTTACCGCCCCGACTGTGCTGGAAGTGAGCACGGTGGTGAATCCGGCGCTCACGTAGCGGGCATAGCGTTCCTGCCACTGCCAGCGCGAGGACAATTCCAGATTCTGGGCTTTGAGCGTCTGGATGCCCGAGAGTGTCTCCACCAGATACGCCTGCGTTTCGGCGTTGCGCTCGGCGCGCTCACGCAACTGGCCGCGGATGAGCGGGGCGGCAAGCAAGGTGAGCACGGCAAACAGCGGAATCGTGGCGAGGGCCACCAGCGTCAGCTGCCAGCTGTAGAGCAGCATCACGGCGATGTAAATCACCGAGAAGACCGCATCGAGCACCAGAGTCAGGGCAGTGCCGGTGAGAAATTGGCGGATATTTTCGAGTTCGCCGATGCGGGTCGCCAGTTCTCCCACCGGGCGGCGCTCGAAGTAGCGCAAGGGCAGCCGCAGCAGGTGATCGATGATCTCGGATCCAAGGCTCAGGTCGATGCGGTTGGTGGTGTCGGCGAACAGATACGTGCGCAGACCGGTGAGCAACCCTTCGAAGAGGGCCAGTACCAGCAGCAGCACCCCCAGGACGTTGAGGGTGGCGACGCTGCCTTGGTTGAGCACCTTGTCGATGATCACCTGGGTCATCAGCGGGTTGGCCAGGGCAAACAGCTGCACGCAGAACGAGGCGACCAGCACCTCGAAGAGCACCCGCCGGTAGCGCCCCAGAGCCGGGATGAACCAGCGCAGGTCGAAGCGCTCCTGCCGCTTCTCGGGAGCGGGACGCAGCAGGAGGATGGGCCTGTCTCCCCGCCAACCGGCCAGAAATTCGGGCGTCTCGATGCGCAAGATGCCCTCCTCGGGCACCGCCAGCACCACCTGCCGGGCATCGACGCTGTAGAGTACGGCCAGGCCGCCCCGCCATTCGAGCAGGGCCGGTGGCGTCCGGGGCCGCTAAAGCGGGTTTCGGGATCCCAGCGGCTCGCGAAGGGCACAGGCGCATCGCCGCCGCTTGTGAGCCACATCCATCCTTCGCGGTGGGGTGCTTGCTCCCCGGAGACAACGAGCGCCACGACGGCTTCGCGCCAGGCGGCGAGCGCCACCGCTTTGAGATCCGCCACCTGGTAAGCCCGGCGCTCCTGCTCCGCCGCGAGCAGCGCGTAAACCTCCGCGGGGGCGGGCCGTTCGCAGTAGCCTCGGGCAAGCGCCGGTTCGCGATCGAGCCAGCCCTCGAACTCCGTTATCGGCAGCACCAGGGCGACCGCCTCGGTGGAGGCGATCACCGTCTCGCGCACGGCACCCCGCGAAGCCACCTCTGCCCAGCCGCACAGCTCCCCGGCTCCCAGCTTCGCGAGCGTGACGGGCGTCTCCTCGCCGGGAGCGCGCACCAGCAGCCGCGCCTGGCCCTGCACGAGGATGGCGACCTGGACTTCGGGGTGTTCGGGTCTTGTGATGGGTTGTCCCATGCGGTAGCGGCGCAGTTGGCCCCGGGCGACGAACCGTTCGAGGACCGCGGGGTCCAGCCGGTCGAAGGGGGCCACCTCTGAGAGCACTTGCCGCGCCTGGACGACAGCCGCCGTCACCGTTGCCCTCCAAAATCGCCGCTTTCGAGGCGCTCGCGCACCCAATTTTCGAAAAGTTCGCCCAGCAACTGTCGGCGCATCGCCTCGTCGAAGCGGGCCGGGATGAACCGTTCGAGCCTGACGATCACCAGCCATTCGCCCAGGCGGGTGGGGGGCCAGAGCTTGCCGGGGCGGCTCGCAGCAAGCAGCCTGGCCAGTTCGGGGTGGGGGACGCTGAGCGCGAAAGGGCCGAGCAGCCCGCCGCTCTGGGCCTCCGGCCCCTGGGAGTAGAGGCGGGCCAGCTCTGCAAAGCTCTGTTCGCCTTCGCGGATGCGGAAGTAGACTTCCTGGGCCACCCCGGCATCCTGGGTGCGGATGAGCGAATAGACGACCTGATCGAGGCTCGCTTTGCGGCTTTGAAAGTACTCCTTCAGCCCGCTTCCCCAGGTGGCCTCGCAAAATTTCTCGATGCGCAGGGGTCGCACCGCGCGGGCTACGAGGGCTGCGCGGCTCATGCCGTGGCGGACGAGCCACCGCTCGCACTCCGCCTCGTCCGCGATGTGCTGGGAGGCGAGAAATTGTTTGAGGGACGATGCTTCCTCCGCCGCTGTCCAGGCGTAGGGGGCAATCGCCTCGTCGAGGATCACCTCCCGCTGCAACTGGGGAAGCAGCCCGTGGCGAGCCAGAAGCCTCAACAGGTACTGCGCCTCGAAGGCGTTGTTCAAGCGCGATTTCAACTGCAAGGGAACTTGCAGTTCTCCCGTTGCCGCCTCTTTGTCCGTATTCATCATCAACCTCCCGAGACGAACACGAAGCCGGAACTCAGGCTCACCGTGCTCGTCGATTGCACGATTGCCACCAACTCGTCGGTCGAGTTGAAGGCCCCGCCGCCGTCGGTATCGAAGTACACCGCCGTCCCGCTCACTCCTGAGATTGGCGAGCTTCCCAGCAGGTACTGGCTCGACGTGCCCGTCAGCTGAATGAGGTCTCCGTTGGCGCTGCTAAAGTCGGTAATCAGCGCGTAATCGCCCAGCCCACCGCTGCCGGTGTTGCCGTCCTCATAGAAACGGCCGGCACTGTCGCCCAGGATGAAGCGGTCCGCCCCGGCCCCTCCGGTGAGCGTGTCTTTCTCGTTGAGGCCCGGTGTGGTGGCACCGGTGCTTACCCCCGTGAGCGTGTCGTTGCCCCCGACGCCGCTGAGGCTGTCGTTGCCCGCCGCTCCTGTGAGGTTGTTGACCGCGTCGTTACCGACCAGGGTGTTCGCCAGGCTGTTGCCGGTGCCGTTGATGGCCGTGCTGCCCACCAGGGTCAGATTCTCGACGTTGTTGCCCAGGGTATAGGTCACCGAGGAGCGCACGAAGTCGGTGCCTTCACCCGCGTTCTCGACGATGATGTCGCTGGTGCTGTCGATGCCCAGGGTGTCGTTGCCGGTGCCGCCCACCAGCGAATCGATCCCTGCCCCGCCGCTAACCGAATCGTTGCCCGCTCCGCCGGTGAGCGTGTCGTTGCCGTCGCCGCCAATCAGCGAATCGTTGCCGTCGCCGCCCCCGAGCGTATCGGTACCTGCTGCGCCGGAGAGCGTATCGTTGCCCGCGCCGCCCGAGAGGCTGTCGGCGTTGGCCCCGCCGATGAGGCTGTCGGCGAGGGAACTGCCGGTGACGAAGAACCTTTCGACGTTGCTGTAGCGCAATGTGTTGCCACCGCCGCTGACGGTGAAAGGTCCGGCCCCGTCGGTGAATGTCGCCGTGACGGCACCGGTGCTGCCGGAGTAATCGACGCGCATCAGGTCGGTCTCGCTGCCGCCATCCAGGGTGTCGTTGCCCCTGCCGGCGTTGAGGGTGTCGTTGCCTGCCCCACCCACCAGGCTGTCGTTGCCGTCCCCGCCAATCAGCGAATCGTTGCCGTCGCCACCGGTGAGCGTATCGTTGCCCGCTGAATCGCTCAGGGTGTCGTTGCCTGCCCCGCCAACGAGCGAGTCCCCTCCGTCTGCCCCGACAAGCGAGTCGTTGCCGTCGCCGCCGCTGAGCGTGTCGTTACCCGCCAGGCCCAAGAGGGTGTCGGTGCCTCCCCCACCGGTGAGGCTGTCGGCGTTCCCTGCGCCAAGGATGTTGTCGGCGAGCGAGCTGCCGGTGATAAAGAACCTTTCGACGTTGCTGTAGAAAAGCGTGTTGCTGCCGTTGGTGACGACGAAAGGCCCGGCTCCTGCGGTGAAAGTGGCTGCCAGGGCGCTGCTGCTGCCGGAGTAATCGGCTCTGAGCACATCGGTCTCGCCGCCGCCATCCAGGGTGTCGTTGCCCCTGCCGGCGTTGAGGGTGTCGTTGCCCGCCCCGCCCGCCAGCGAGTCGTTGCCGTCTCCTCCACTGAGCGAGTCGTTGCCGCCGCCGCCGGAGAGGGCATCGTTGAGCGAACCCGCCGAGAGCGTGTCGGCGAGCGAGGTGCCTGTCACATTGAACTGTTCGAAGTTGCTGTAACTAAGGCTGAAGGCGCCGCTGGTGACGGTGCTGCTGCCAGGTCCAAAGGCGGCGTTGAGCGCACCTGTGCTGCTTGAGTAATTGACCACCAGCAAGTCGGTACCACCTGCCCCGTCAAGGGAGTCTTTGCCCGTCCCTCCGTTGAGCGTGTCGTTGAGAGAGTTGCCGGTGAGGCTGTCGTTAAGGGACGTACCCGTGACGTTGAACTGTTCAAAATTGCTGTACCTGAGGCTGAACGCACCACTGTTGACGGTGCTGCTGCCTGGACCGAAGGTCCCGTTTAATGCACCCGTGCTAGTCGAATAATTGACCACCAGCAGATCCGTACCCCCCGCTCCGTCGAGGGTGTCTTTGCCGGTGCCGCCGTTGAGCGTGTCGTTCAGGGAGTTGCCGGTAATGCTGTCGCTGAGGGAGGTGGCAGTGATGTTGAACTGCTCGAAGTTGCTGTAACTAAGGCTGAAGGCGCCGCTGTTGATGGTGCTGGTCCCCGGCCCAAAAGCGGCGCTGAGCGCGCCGGTGCTTCCGGAGTAGTTGACCACCAGCAGATCGGTGCCGCCCGACCCGTCGAGGGTATCTTTGCCCGTTCCCCCGTTGAGCGTGTCGTTGTTGGAGTTGCCGGTGATGTTGTCGTTGAGGGAGGTGGCAGTGATGTTGAACCGCTCGATGTTGGAATAGGAGACGGAGTTGGCGCCGCTGGCGACGGTCAAGAGGCTGCTGCTGATACCAAAACCATGGTTGATGGCGGTGGTGCCGCTGGCGTAGTTGACGATCATCGCGTCGTTGCCTGCGTCTCCTCGAACGTCGTCGTCGCCCAACCCGGCGTCGAGCCTATCATCGCCGTCGTCGAGGCTCAGGTAGTCATTGCCGTCGCCGCCGTTGAGCGTGTCGTTGCCCTTGTCGCCGTACAGATAGTCGTTACCCGCCCCGGCACTCAGACTGTCGTTGCCGTCGTTGCCGATGAGAACGTCCTCGCTCGCCCCGGAAGTGAGCGTGTCGCCGAGGCTGCTGCCGTAGATGGTGATGTCCTCGATGTTGACGAAGTTGCTGGTGTTGGTATTGAAATTCTGTCCACTTGTTGCACCGGTCAAGTAGACGTAAAGCCTGTCGTCGCCCGCCCCGCCGTCCACTCTGTCGTTGCCGCCGTCGTCGAGGCTCAGGTAGTCATTGCCGTCGCCGCCGTTGAGCGTGTCGTTGCCCTTGTCGCCGTACAGATAGTCGTTACCGGCATAACCGACTAGGCTGTCATTACCATCTTTGCCATACAAGTTATCGGCGCTGTCGCTGCCGAGAAGCGTGTCATTCAGCGAAGTGCCCGTTATGGATACCTCTGTGACCGGACCGGACGAACTGGCAAACAAACCAAGATAGTCCGCTGCGGCCGTCTGCTCTCCACCGCCGATTGCTGTACTCACAGCTGCTGTTCCGGTGGTACCGGGTGTGCGGTCTGCGCCGATGGACGCATCGGAAGCTACCCTTCCCATCCGGGTCTCTTGGGAGGTCGTAGCAAGAAGATCCTCAGCGAGGTCGCCGGAAGTTAGATCGTCCAAGGGTGTTGCAGGACGGTCGAAGATCGGGGCGGCCTTGACGGGCTTGTTCATAAGTGGCTCCAGGTGGGAAGAATATAGGCGCAGGAACTACCGGGGCTCGCTTTGCCGGTTGCAAGGGTGGCCCCAAGGGAACAAACGGATTTTTTACGAAACCGGCTCAGCCGAACGTGGGGCATTCCCCAATAAAGTCAGGGAACGATGACACGCCGACTTGCTCCGGCGGCAGCAGACCAGGAAACAGGCAAAGAATTTGTGACCGAATGAACGTTTTGAGGAATAGGAAGACGTAGATTTATCAGAACTTGCATGGGCGTTTGTGCAATTTTTTATCTTCCAGCTACGTGCCGAAGCCCATCGAGTTCACCGCTCATATCAAGCTGATAGGCAAGCGCACCGAAGCTTCGACTTCCAGCCAGGAAGGGCTGCTCCTTCCGCCAAGCCGGTGTCCTTGGCGCTTCAGCGGCAATCTACTTTTGAAGTAGACTTATAGCAGTCCACCGGTAGTTTACTCTATGGCCACAAGCAATCCGAAGATTTCGGCCTACGTCCCCCAGCACATTTTTGATCGTTTCAAGCTGTATGAAAAGGAGCATAGCCTCTCCATGTCTCAGGCTGTGGCCGATGTGCTGGCCAAGTATTTTGAACTGCCCCTTTCACCGGCGAAAACTGTTGTTTCTTCGGTGCTCCCCGACGAGATTCTCAACAGAATCTCCAGCTTGGAGAAGAAGGTTGAAGCGCTCGAAAAAATCGCGATCTCCGCTTCGGCTGCGTCCAACAGCGGCCTTGTTTTTGCAAATAGTCTTTCCAACTCAAAAAGCGCTTCGGTAGACCCCGATGCCTCCGGGTGATCCGGTAACCGAAGCAAGATGCAAAAACCTGCAGGAGAAAGCCCGATGGAAGAACGTATGGAGCGCGCCGAGCTGCGCATCGACCAGCACGGCGAGTTGATAGCCGAGCTGCGCACGGCCACCCTCGCCAACACCCGCAACATCGACCGGCTGACGGACATTAGCGAGCGTTTCATCGCGGTGGCCACCGACACCATTGTCCGACTTGATCAGAACATCACCAGACTGGACCAAGCCGTCGAAGAGCTGCGGGCCTCCAATCGGCGCCAGGAAGCCATCAACGACTACCTCATCCGTCGCGAACGCGAACGCGGCGACGGCAATGGCCCCCCAAACTGAACCGGACCCAGCCGCCGCCGATGACCAATGAGCCTGTTGTCGGAGATGTCGCTCGGCATCCAAGACGAACGCGCCATCCAGAAAACCGGCCAGCTCAAGCAGCGGAGCGAGCAGGGCCGGCTTGATGCTCTCCTCGCCCAGGACCTGATGCCGCCGCATCCGGCGAAAGCGCTCCTGCAGGTCGTCGAGTTTGCTTTTGAAGGCCGCATCCAGTTCGCCCAGCCCGTCCTGCCACTCCCGAAAGGCGTCCGGCTCCCCTTGCTCGACCAATCCAAACCGGTCGATCACTTCTTGCAAAGCCAGGTTGCTCGCCTCTCTCTTGGCCGGCATGCCCGTCACCACGTTTTTCCATCAGGTTAACAGTCACAGGAACCCTCGCCCAGTGTTGGAAATGCAGTTGCTTTGCCAGGGCGAGCCGGTTCTTGTCAGTCCTCGCGGCTCCTGTCAGCCCGGCTGCTAAGATGAGGCCAACCGATGGCGCTTAACCCCGGGCAAGGGGAGTCATGTTTGCAACGTTGCCGTCCCAAGGAATTCGCCCTCGTCTGTTCACAGTAGACGAGTACTATCGCATGGGCAAAGCGGGGATCTTTCAGCCGGATGAAAGGCTGGAACTCATCGACGGAATTGTTATCAACATGCCTCCCCAGGGTCCGCTGCATGCCGCCACCGTCCGCCGGATCCTCGCTTACCTGTCGGCGTGCATCGCACCGGAGCAAGCGATTGTTCAGGACGATAAGCCCATCGCCATAGACGATCACGGCGAACCTGTGCCGGATGTGACCGTCGTGGCGCCGGATCCCGAGGGCGATTATTATTCCACCCGTCACCCTGGTCCGGAGGACATTCTGCTGGTGGTGGAAGTGGCGGATTCGAGCCTCGATAAAGACCTCGGCACCAAAAAAACGATGTACGCCCGCGCCGGCATTCGCGAGTACTGGGTGGTGGATTTGAACTCCCGCCGGTTGCACCGCTTTGGCGAACCCCGCGACGGCAATTTCCAAAACGTCGAGGTCTTGGACGAGAATAGCCGTGTCTCGCCGGTTGCTTTTCCTACCCTGAACATACCGGTCAAAGATCTGTTGACCAGGAAGAGGTAGGAGCGGTTGGGTTGTTGGCCCGGGTAGGATGAAGCCGGTAGAGCCAACAGGTCGCCATCCATGCAAACTCTAAATCAACAGACCGCTGGGGCACGCCGTTTTAATGCGGTCGAGTACCACCGCATGGCAGCGGCGGGAATCTTATCAGAGGATGAACGCACAGAACTGATCGACGGGGTGATCTACTCGATGCCGCCTGCCGGAGCGCCGCACAGCGGCATCGTCAATCTGATCGTCAAGTACCTGCTGTCGGTATTGAATGGCAGGTTGTACGATGTGCGATTCGAAGAAGCCCTATCAATAGACGAGCACAACGAACCAGTCCCCGACGTGATGATCGCAGCGCCCGATCTGGCCAATTACACAAACGTCCACCCGACGCCCGGCGATGTGCAGGTAGTTGTAGAAGTGGCCGATTCAAGCCTGAGCACGGACCTCAACACCAAGCGCAAACTTTACGCCCGCGTGGGTATCGGTGAGTACTGGGTGGTAGATGTCAACGCGCGCTGCTTGCACCGATTCACGCAACCCGGTCTTGATGGGTATGGAGACGAGCGGGTGCTGGATGCAATTGCAGCGATCGATTTTGCCTCGACGCGGCTTGAAATCGCCCGATTTTTTCCGCCGGCCTGAGGGCACTGCGTCGGGATTGCCCGCTTGGGAACAGTGCTGCGGCTAAAATGCTCTCAAAGCGCGACCGGGTGCATCGCCATGGTCCAGTACAACCCACTCCAGCCCCTGCCCACCGACGAGGAACTGCCGGATTGCGACGGCAAACCTGTGGACAATGAACTGCATGTACTCATTCCCGCCCTGCTGCGTTCCATCCTGGCGCTGCTGTGGGCGGAGCGAACCGACTGGTTTTTTGGCGTCAACATGGGGGTCTACTATGACCCCAAGCAGCCGCCGCTGGTCCCGGACGCCTTTTTGAGCCTGGGGGTAGACCGCAACCGGCGCGCTCCGCAGCTGCGGCTCAGTTACGTGCTGTGGCAGGAGAACGACGTTGTTCCACAGTGGGTACTGGAGATTGTCTCCCAAACCCCCGGCGGTGAGTACGACGCCAAGATGGCCAGGTACGCTGAACTTGGCGTGCTCTACTACCTCGTCTACAACCCCAATTGCACCAGGCGCGACCGGCACGAGCGTTGCGAGCTGTATCGGCTCACCGATGGAGCCTACGAGCGTTTGCCGGGCTGCCCCGTGTGGATGCCCGAACTGGAACTGGGGATCGGCTACGAGTCGGGTCGCTTCGAAGGGCGCATCCAGGAGTGGCTGTACTGGTACGACCGAGAGGGTCAGCGATTCGCCCCGCCCGAGGAAGCAGCCCAATTGCAGAAGCGACTGACAGAACAGCAACAACAGCGCGCCGAGCGCCTGGCCGCCCGGCTGCGGGCGATGGGTATCGAGCCTGACGAAGACTGAAGCCGCGGGGAACCTGAGGCAGTGCGGATTTTATTTTGTATCCCTCATTACTTCAACCCCGAGGGCGGCGGCCGGCACGGCTCGCTCAAACGGGATTCCAAGCCCCGCCTTCAAGCGCTCGAAGCCTGCCTGGGCGCGTTGCATCAGTTATTTGGCCGCGGCCAGGGGATGATCGACATCCACCACCGCCGGCTGCTCGCGGCCAACCGCTCGATGGTCCACGACATCGACATCGTCCTTTGTACCACCGGAGAAGACCATTTGCTGGCCCGTGTGCAACTGCCGCCGCACCTGTTCGGCCATCGCGCCGCCGCCTGCGAACCGTTGCGCCTGGGCTTCGAGTGCCAGATGGTGCTGCGCGATGCCTTCGAGCACTACGACTACTGCTGCTATCTCGAAGACGACCTCGTTCTGCACGATCCCTGGTTTTTCGCCAAACTCGCCTGGTTCAACGCCCAAGCGGAGCCGGTGAACGTTTTGCTTCCCAACCGCTACGAGGTCTCCAACCGGGGGCCGATCCACAAAGTCTACGTCGACGGGAACCTGGCCCCACGCGTCACCGTTCCGTGGCAGAACATCGAAGGCCAACCGCCCATCGTCTGCCAGAGCCTGGGGACTACCATTCACCTGGAGCGCACCCTCAACCCCCACTCCGGCTGCTATTTTCTGAGCCGCGAGCAGATGCGCCGCTGGGTCAACGCGCCCCATTTCCTCGACGGCGACACCAGTTTCGTAGGCCCCCTCGAAAGTGCCGCCACCTTGGGCATCCTCAAAACCTTCAACGTCTACAAGCCCGGCCGCGACACACCGAGTTTCCTGGAAATCCAGCACTCGGGAACCGCCTTTCTCGACCTGGTCGGTCGGCAGGTGCACCTGAGCGTCAAAAGTGAGAGCGAACCTCACTAATGCCCAGATGTTTTTTCATCGCGGCTCGGGGCAATTGACGTAAAATATAAGTATTATTTACGTACTCTTGAAAACGCCGGGAGGCCCGCTTGATGGAGCCGGAAACTGAAAAGCAGCAGCCAGGAGAGCGCTCCAAAATGCGCGGAACCACAGAACTGCGGGCCGGAGCGGCCCACGATCGAGCGATTTTCGGCCCATCGACAAAAGTCCGTCTGAGCCTGGATGTCTCCCAGGAGCTTTACCAGGTACTCGACGAGATAGCCCGCATGGAAGAGACCACCAAAGCGGATGTGCTGCGCCGTTCCATTGCCTTGATGCAGGTGGCTGTCGAAGCGAAACGCCAGGGACTTAAATTCGGCGCGGCAGACCAAGACCAGGTTTTGAAAACCGAGATCGTCGGGATCTAACTTGATGGGCAACGCTCCCTCGCCCTCCGAAGGAGAGGGGCTTCCAAGCAAATTCGACCTGAGCCAATTGCCCGCCAACTGGACGGCCGAGATCAAAGCGGAGACGCCCGAAGATCGGGCCGCGCGCATCAAGCGGGAGGATCGCAAAAGCTTGTTCCAGCTGATCCGGGATACCGCGCTTTTGTTCACCGCGTTGGGGGTGACGGTGGCCGCTTTTGCCATCAGCGCTTCGCTTGTCACCAACCCACAAACGGCTCCCGATGATAAAAAGTGGGCTAGCGCCCTCCTGAGTTTGATCGCGGGGGGTGTGCTCGGGTATTGGACCGGCAAAAGCGCTAAAGACGGCAAAGACTAAGGCTGGAGCAATCGTTGTGGCATTGACCCGCTCAATACTTTGCCAAAGAATGCTGCAACCGGGCGATTTGCTCCGGTAGCAGCGCCTCCAGCGCGTAGTGCCGCTCGATCGTCCGGCGGGCATTGTCGCGCAAGGGCACCATCCGCTCGGGGCGTTCGAGCGCTTCGTCGAGCCGCTCGGCCACTTCCTCGGGGGCAAAGAAATCGACCAGCAGCCCATTGACGCCATCCTGGATCACTTCGCTCACCGGGGGCGTGCCGGAAGCGACCAGCAGGCAACCGGCGGCCATCGCCTCGAGCATCGACCAGGAGAGCACGAAAGGTCGGGTGAGATAGACGTGGGCCGAGGAGGCCTGCAGCACCTGCAGATACTCCCCGTACGGGAGCAGGCCGGTAAAGTGCACCCGCGAGAGATTAAGGGGGAACTTGGCGAGCATGAGTTCTTTGTAGCTCTGGCCCTTGGGAAGCGGCCGGCCGTAGGCCACACGGTTATCCCCCACGATCACCGCGTGGCAGTGGGGGCGGCGCTGCTGCAATAGCCACAGCGCTTCGATCAATTGCGGGAAGCCCCGGTAAGGCTCCATGCCCCGGGCGACATAGGTGACCAACTCCTCCACCTCCGAAAGATCCAGACCCAGTCGGGGCAGCACCAGACGGCTCGGCCGGGGGCGGAAGTAACCCGTATCCACCCCGTCGTGCAACACCGCAATCTTCGATTGCAGTGGGGCTGGAAACTGCGAGCGCTGCCAGACGGTGGGCGAGATGCCCAGATCGCAGGCGGCAAGGTCCATCAAGATGGGCACGTTCTTGATGCGCAACTGCGCCAGGGTGTCGGGGCTCGCCGGGTCGGACGGGTCAAAATCGACGTCCGACCCGTGGGCGCGGTAGAACCATTCGAAGTAGCAGACCAGCCGCGCGTCGGGTAGGGCGTCTTTGATGTAAAGGGTCGGTCCCCAACCCGAGTGGCCGTAGACGAGGTCGGGGACAAATCCAAATTCTTTAAGACGGTTCACCAACCGGTAGACCGCCTGCCCCTGCAGCACGGCGTTCTCAAAGCCGCCCAAGTAGGGGTGCACCTCGGCGTGGGCCTGGCGCGACGGACCGTAGAGCACTTTGTGGACGCTGGGAAGTTCGCCTTCTTCGCGGCTGGTGCCAAAGACGACCTGGTTGCGGGGATCGGCCGCGAGGGCGGTGGCCAGATGGCGGAACTGGGCCGGGAAATTGGGGTGCAAAAAAAGAATGCGCATCGACAAGATAGAGATTCCGTATGCCTGACATTCTCGGGGAGGGACAAACCATGACCAAAAGGGCTGCCTCACCCCCTAAAGATAGGCGCCGAGACTGATCGCCCTACCCGGCTTTTTTGACCGCTACGGTGCGGTGCACGGCGGTCCAGTCGTCCTTGGGGTCGAGGGCGGTGGCGGCGTCGGGCACCTGGCCGGTCAGCGCCGTGCGAAAGTCGCGGTCGAAGCGCGAGCCGGTGCCGAACAGGTCGTCGATGGCAGTCAGTTTTTCGCCCAAAGCCGGTAGCGAAATGTTGCTCAGATCCGCCGCTCCCACCGAACCGACGATCACCAGATGGTCGTACCCTTCAGGCTGGTTTTTAGGTGCGCTGAGGGTGATGATGACCTCGGGACCGTAGCCGATTTTGAGCGTTTCGCCGGGTTTGGTCGGTTTGCCGTAACCTGTGAGCGGGTGCAAAGGCGCCAGACGCAGATCCTGGTCGAGGTCAACGATGTAGATATACAGCGGTACCGGAGATTGGTTGGTGACTTCGACCACCAGCGAACGGCCGCTCGCAATCACCGTCGCATCGCCGTTCATCGCCAGCGGTTCGGCTGCGCCGGGCTTGTCCTTGCTGGATTCACGGGTCAGACGCTTCAATTCGACGGCGAGGGCATCTTTGAGTTTGGTGTAGCGGTTGGTCAGGTTGCGAATATTGAGGTAACCCGCCAGGTGCTCCAGGGTGGCAAGCGCCCCGCGCTCCGGGCGCATTCCGGCAAAGCGCGCCGCGCCCAGGGGCCTGCCGTCCAGTACAAAAACAAAGCGGCCATCCTGCACTTCGACCGCGGCAGGGGCGGCCTCGTCCTCAGAAGCGATAAGCAGGGGCGAATTTTCGAGGCTCTGGCGCAACGCCTCGGCGACGCGGTTTTTACCGTTGATGCGGATGGGCTGGGGACGGGGCGCGGGCATGGGTTTGTCAGGGCAACTCCGTGCCTACCTTACCTTTTTTCCAAGCGCACCAAAACCCGCAGGGGCGAATGGCTTGCAGCGAGGAGCCCAGGGCGACATCGTTGCGGGGGTGCAATGCCTCACATCCGCAGCTCTGCACTCTTTTCGACAGCACAACGGCAAATTTGAGGTATCGATTGGCCGCTGGTGCTCCTAAAATCTTGGCAAGAACACTTTTCGACTACACCAGAAGTGTCGGGTGACAGGAATTATAGGGTCTGGCCGCTCAAATCATGGGCAGGCGTCCACTGGTTCAACACTTCTGCTTCCGCGCCCATACTAGAGAGCTTGAGCAAAGCTCCCGAGCACGGAAACTTGAGTCATGGCCCTCGGCGCCGCGAAACTGTCACACTTTGTCGACCTGAAATTCATTGACCATGAAGCCAGATTCGACGTTGGTGTTCTCAAACCCACACACCTAATATCTAGATAATCAATGGCTTTTCAGCGCAAAGCTCTCCACGAAGGCGAGGCTTTCATCTCAACTTGATAAGGTGATAATCTTTGAAAATCGACGAGAACTACAGGATCTCAATCGAGATGATAACACGGGTGAACCTCCGCCTAGGAGGCTTTTGCGAGGCGGGCCTGCCGGAGTCGCGGTGGAAATCGCTCAAAATGTACGACGCAGAATTGCAGAAGCAATCAAACGCGCGATGCTCATGGAGGCCACCGTCGTTATAAAGCGGGGTAAAACTGCGTAGCCCGTGGACAGATAGCTAAGTCTTCGACTGCTGTAATGGGTGAATCCCCTTGAAGTGATTCTGCGAAAAAAAACTGTGGCGGCGAATCCATTACGACACCTGACGGTGCGCACCTGGTCGGTTATGTTAACTTCCTGGTGTAGAAGTGGTATTGTGTGCGACAGGAAAGACGTTGCGTGGGGTGAGGGACCGAGGGACAACTACATGAAGATCTGTATCGTCACACCCTTTGCCCTTTCCAACAGCCACGGCACCGGCGTTCAACTACTCCGATTGTTCGCCTCTGAAGATTACGCCCACCTTTACTGGTCCTCCGCCTCCGGTTTTAGCGAGACGGGCCAGTCTTTACTGCTCGAAGAACAATTTGACTGGTGGCCCCTCTCGCGCGGCAAGGGCCGGCTGGAGCAGGTGATGGGGCTGTTGGGGATGAGTTCGGTCTGGCGGCACAACGAACTGATTAGCGCCCAGTACCGGCGGCTGCTTGAGCGGGACTACCGCTGCGACGTCGCCCACGTCGTGGTCATCGACGAGACGAGCGCGCGCAAAGCCGTTTCGCTGTTGGGGGTGCTGGGTTGCCCCTACGTCGTGCATATCATGGACCTGATGCACCCGCGCGGCCTCGACCCCGCTTCGATGACGGGCTTTGGGCGCCTGTTCGCCAGAGCGAGCCGGGTACTGGCCCTCAGTGAAAATATCCGCCGGGAGGTGCGCAGGTTCCCCGGCCCTCCCTGTGAGATTTTTCCGATCGTGCGCAGCCTCGGCCGGGCGGTGCAAAGCCCGCCTGAATCCGGCGGGCCGCTGCGCATCGCCATGGTCGGTTCGCTCTATTACACCGAGGGTCTCAAGTGCCTGGCGGTGGCCTGGGATGAGTTGTCCCGGCGCTATCCGCGTCTGGAACTGGTCTACGCCGGCCCCGAGGCGCAGATCCGCAACTACCTGCCCGCCCGCCTCAAGGAGATCTTGGTCTACCGCGGCTACGTGCCCAACGAACAAGTCGAATCGATCCTGCTCGATTGCCACCTTGCCTACCTGCCCGGTCCCTGCTGGCCCGCCGAAAAAGACAAATACAGCAAATATTCGATTCCTTCGCGCCTGACCGACTACCTGATGGCGGGCTTGCCGATCGTGGCCTACCTGGCGGACGGTTCGGCCACCAAGCAATTTCTCAACCCGCTGATGCCGGAGGCGGTGCGCCGGGCAATGCACCCGGCCGCCCTGATTGAGGCGGTGGCTCACTACGCGGATCAGCCTATGGTGTGGCGCGCTGCGAGCGGCACCGCCCACGCTTTTGCCGCCGGCCGGTGCACCGTCGAAGGGGTGCACGCGGTGCTGGCGGACCGCCTGCAGCAGGCGGCCGGATTGCCGCGGCCGAATTCGCGTGTGCAGGTGTCGGGGAACTCCGATGGCTAATCGATTAAGCTCGGACAGACGATGGTTGTACCACGATGACTGCATCGGACCCGCTCAGTAGATTTGTCGAACTCACCGGCGAGACGGCCACGGCGCGCGAGCGCCTGCGCGAACTGTTGGGCAGCCAGATGGTGCTGCCGGAAGATCCGCCCCCCGAGCAGTTGCGCGCCCTCATCACCCGCGATCTGGCACTGTTGCGCGCAGCCGATGTGGTGATCACCGGCAACGAAGTCAACGAGCGCCACGGCACCGGCGTGCTGGTGCGGCGCATCTTCGCCGGCTGCCCGAATATCCTCTCGGTGCGCTCGCGCAACGACTACGGCGGGGAGCACGCATTCGGAGCGGTGAGCACCCTGATCGCCCACAGAGAGCCCCGCCGCCATCTGGTGTTCTACAACGTCATCCAGGCCCTGCGCGGCAGTACCGCCGGCCGGGTGGTGTGCATTCCCTATTACGCGAGCGACGCCCTCACCGCCATCGCCGTCAAAGAGCTGTTCGGCGTGCCGCTTTGCACCTACATCATGGACGACCACACGCTCTACGGCGACGGCATCCCCGACGGGTTGATGGCGGAGTTGCTCGCCAAGTCGTCTTTGCGCCTGGCTATTTCCCCTGAGATGCGCGCCGCCTACGTCCAGCGCTACGGCCTCAAGTTCTGGGTGCTGCCGCCGGTGGTGGAGCCGGGCCGGGTGCGCACCCAACCGGAACTGCCCGAAGCGCGGGTGCTGAGCTCTAGGACCGGCGTGCTCATCGGCAACGTCTGGGGCGAGCGCTGGCTCGAACGGCTGCGGCGCACAGTGGCAGGCTCCGGGCTCAAGCTCGACTGGTTTGCGAGCCTGCCACCGTGGCGCAACCTGAGTGCGACGGAACTGGAGCGCGACGGACTGCACCTGCGCGGCTTTGTGCCGGAAAGCGAACTGGCGCCGCAACTGTCCAACTACCCGTTCGCGGTGCTGCCCTCGGGCACCCTCGATGCCGGTGACGATCAGCAGGCGATTGCCCGGTTGAGCTTGCCTACGCGGGTGCTGTTTTTGATGGCCGCCTCCGGGATTCCGATTCTGGTGCTGGGCAGCCGCCGCACCGCAGCGGCGGGCTTCGTGCTGCGCACCGGCATCGGCGAGGTGGCCGACTATGAGGCGGCGAGTTTTCGCCGCGCCGCCGAGCGGCTGTGCGACCCCGCCACCCAGCGCGCCGTGCGCGCGCGGGCCGCCGCCGCCGCCCCCGCCTTTGCCGCCCAGGATGTTGGCGCGTGGCTGTTCGAGTCGCTCGAGCGCGGCGAACCCACCGACGATCGCTTCGAGCGCGCCCTGCACAGCGCTCCCGAGGACCTGACGCCTTATATCGGGCCGGCGGTGCCCGAGGGGGTGCAACTGGAGCTGCGCGCCGCCTTCGAGGCGCTGCGCCGACTCGGATCGCGCTTTGTGCCCGATTTTGTCCTGGATGTGGGCGGTTCGTCGGGGATCTGGTCCCACACCATGCAGCCGCTGTTTCCGAAGGCCCGCTTTGTGCTGGTGGAGCCGCTTTTGGATGAGTACGTCCGGGCCGGGCGCGATCGGCACATCAAAGCCCACCCCGAATTTGAATGGGTCAAAGCGGCCGCGGCCGAGCGGGAGGGCGAGACGACCCTGCTGGTGGACGGTGCGCTTTACGGCAGCTCGCTTTTGGATGCAGGGGAGCATCAGACCCGCCGCACCGTTCCGGTCACGACCCTCGATGCCGTCGCCCGCGCCAAGCAACTCACCGGCCGCGGCCTGGTGAAGCTCGATGTGCAGGGGGCCGAGCACCTGGTGCTGGAGGGGGCAGCAGAACTGCTCCGGCGGGTGGACGCCCTGATAATCGAAACTTCGCTCGAAGCGGGGGCTGCGGGCGGCAAGGCCCTGGGCGAGATGCTCCAGATAGTGGAGCAGTTGGGGTTTACCTACGCCGACGATGCCGGGGAGTGGCGCGCGCCCGCGGACGGCCGGTTGCTGCAAAAAGATATTCTCTTCCTCAGAAAAGCGCCGCCCGCCCGTCCATCCACCGATGCGAGGAACTGACAGGTGCTCTCTGCATTGACCGGTCGGGTAAAGCGACTCAAAGATACCTTTTTGGCGTATCTGGAGTTGAGCAACCGCAACCATCTGGCGCTGTTGGACGCCACCGCCTACATCATCGAGGTGCTCCAGCTGCAAAACCGCGTCTTTCTAGATGGGCGCACCGAGCTGAACAGGCAGATGGCCGCTCTGGGCGAGGCCTGTGGGCGGGGACAAAGCCCAAACCCACCTGGCGATTCGCCGGTGCCCATCGTCGTCTGGGACGCGGACGCCCCCGCCACCCCGGAGGCCGGTTTTTTTGCCCACCTGGCCGGGGTGCTGCCCGATCGCCGCGCGGTGGCCGTGGGCACTCCGCGCGGCGAGGTGCTCGAATGGTTGCAGGAGGCAGGCTTTGCCGTCACCGCCTGTTCCGGGGTGGCGGAGGTGACGGCCGCCCTCGCCCAGTGGCAGGGTGAACGACAGGCCTATCCCGCCGCTCTTCCCGGTCGCGCCGGTCTGCAGCACGAGGGCGGCGGTGTACCCCAACAGACGTCCCTGGCGCACATCGACACAGGCAGCGCGCTCTTCGATGTGCTCGCAGCGCTCGAAGAGCAGCGCTGCGCAGTGATCTCGGCGGCATTGGCCCCCGGTGTCCCCGGTGATCCGGTTTTGGGGGAACTGGTGGGGCGGATGCGTCGGGGCGGCTATCCGTGGCAGCTGGTGCTCTACCGTCTGGAGAGCGGACGGGTTTCTTTTTATTGCGACAGCGCGGCGAGCGTGCCGGGAGCCTGGGGGTACGCCTTTTTCTTTGCCGAGCACGAAATTTACTGGCAGGCGCGGCGGTGGTGCACCGCGCTGCTGCCGATCACCCACTTCAAAGGCTGGAAAACGGCATCGGATCGGGGATAAAAATGCCCCCATAACTCGCTGGAAGCAGCCTCTGACGCTGCATAGTCAACTGCAGCCAGGTATACGGACAGGTCACGTGTTTGACTGCATACATTGCGCATGGTGTAAATTCTTGGTTGCAGGTGCGTGTATGAGGAGAGTGCGTGGGACTGCGCGAGTACTTGCGGATTTTGAACCGCCACTGGCCCTACGCTGCGGGGACGGCCCTCGCGGTGGTGACGGTTGTTACCGTCTGGACTTTTGCGCTGCCACCGGTCTGGGAAGCCCAGGGCCGTTTATTGTTCAAACAAAAAGATACGGCGATTGACAACCCTACAGCCGTAGGCTTGCGCGGCGCTCTTGGACAGATGGGCTCGGTCGCCTACGGCAATCCCCTCGATACCCAGGCGGAGATCCTCCAATCGCGGCCGGTGGCAGCCGGGGTGATCCGCGATCTGCAACTGACCGACCCGCGCCAGCCGGGGGAGCTGCTCGGCACCACCGACTTTTTGCGCGCCCTCAAAGTGGAGGCGTTGCGCCGCACCGACTTATTGGTCATTAAATATCGCGACCGCGACCCGGCTGTGGCGGCAAAGGTGGTCAACACCCTCGCCCGCCATTACATCGACCTCAACATGCAGCAAAATCGGGCGGAAGCCGCCTCGACCCGCAGCTTCGTCGAAGCGCAGCTGCCGGCGATGGAGCAGCGCCTGCGCGCCTCGGAGCGCAGACTGCGTTCCTTCAAAGAACAGTACGGCAGCGTCGCCCTCGCCGAAGAGCAGCAGGCGGCGGTGCGTCTTTTGTCCGAATTTCGAAGCCAGCAGGCCCAGGCCGATGTCGCCCTTTCGGAGGCCGGGGCGCGGGTGCGGGCGATCGACGCCCGTATGGGCGGTCTTTCTGAACCAGAGGCGCTCGTGGCCGGTGCCCTGAGCGGCAGCGACGGGATGCGCGATTTGCGCAAGACCTTGCTTGAGATCGAATCGAAGCTGGCGGTGGCCCGCGCCCAGTACCAGGACAGCTATCCCGAAGTTGAACAACTCATCAAGCGGCGGGGTGCCCTGCGGGCGCTGCTGGCAAGCGAGGCAGACCGGCTTTTGGGCCGCCGGAGGCTGCCCGATTCGCTGCTCGATGCGCATCTGGGGACCGGGGGGAGCGAGCCCGCGGCGGTCCCCGACGATCTGCCGCGCCTCGACGCGGTGCGCCAGCAACTGCTCAAAGATCTGATCGCCGCGCGGGTCGAAGAACTGGCCACCCGCACCCGCACCGAGGCGATCGCTCGGGTGAGTGCCGAGTACGACGCGCGGGTGGCCGCTTTACCCCGGCTGGAGGAGTCCCAGCGCCAGTTGGCCCGGCAGGTGGAAGCCGACCAGGAAGCCTACCGGCTATTGCAAAAAAAATTCTACGAATACCGGATTCTCGAAGCGCAGAATATCGGCAACGCCACGCTCATCGAACCGGCCGAGGTGCCTGAGATCCCGGCCTGGCCGAAACCGCTGCTCAATCTGGCCGCGGGTGGGGTGCTCGCCTTGATTCTCGCAGCGCTCGCCGCCTACACGCGCGAATTTTTTGACGACTCGCTGCGCAGCATCGAGGAAGCGCGGGGGCTTCTGGGCACATCGCTTCTGGGGGGCGTGCCGCGCTGGAACGCCCAGAGCGGCCTGGGTCCGCTCATTGTACTTCGCGACCCGCTCTCGCCGGTGAGCGAGGCCTATCGTTCGATCCGTACCCACCTCAAATTTTTAAGCAGCGAGCGGGGTCTGCGCGCCTTCGTGCTCACCAGCGCCAGCCCCCAGGAGGGAAAATCGACCACCGCCGCCAATCTTGCGGCGGTGAGCGCCCAGGCAGGGGCGCGGGTGTTGCTCGTGGACGGCGACCTGCGCAAACCCCGCCAGCACACCCTCTGGGATCTCGACAACCGCCAGGGACTCTCGACGCTGCTGGTGGGTGAGTCCGACTGGCAAACGGCAGTCCGCCCCACCCCCCAGCCGGGTCTCGCGGTGCTCACCGCCGGACCGCCACCGCCCAACCCGGTGGCCCTGCTCGAATCGAGGCGGTTGGGCGAACTGCTTGGCCTGTGGAGCGAACAGTTCGACCTCGTCATCTTTGACACCCCGCCGCTCACCGCCGCCGCCGATGCCCTGGTACTGGGGGCGCTGGGCGGCGGACTGGTGCTGGTGGTGCGTCCGGGCATCGCCAACAAGCGCGTGCTCGCCAAGGTGCGCGACAGCCTCAAGCGGCCCGGCATCGAGTTGTTGGGCCATATCGTCAATGGCACGATTGCCGCCAACGAAGGCCACGACGAGTACTACTACTACAACCGCTACGGGGCCGACCCCGCCCCAGAGCAGCCTGGGGCCGCAGCCCACACCAACGGCAACAGCACCGCCCGCCGTTGGTTCCAATCCCTCTCCACCCGGCGCTCCAGCAAGCCCCGCTCCTGAAGATGTCTGCCATCGCCGTCAACGGCCGGTTCCTGCACAAAGCGCGCATCTGTGGCGTCGAGCGCTACGGCCGGGAGGTGGTTGCCCGGCTGCCGGAGTACGTGCCGCTCAACGTCCGGCAGCCTGCCCATGGTGCGCTCGCCTACCACCACCTCTGGGAGCAGGCGATTTTGCCCTCGCACCTGGACAAGGGTACGCTGCTGTTCAATCCCTGCAACCTGGCACCGCTGTGCCATCCGGCCAATGTGATCACGCTGCACGACGCGATTCCTCTGGCCTACCCCCAGTTCTACCGGCCGGCTTTCAGGCTGTACTACCGGGCGCTCATACCGACACTGGCACGCCGGGCCGTCCATGTGATCACCGTCTCCGAATACTCCCGGCGGCAGATTACCCGCTTCACAGGCATCAGCGAAAAAAAAATTACCGTGATCCCCAACGGTGTCAGCCACCGCTTTCACCCCGCCCTACGATCACCGGGTTCGGAGCTGTTCGCCCGATACCGTATCGTGCGCCCCTACATCCTCTATACTGGGTCGCTCGAACCGCGCAAAAACGTCGTCGCCCTGCTCAAAGCCTTTGCTTTCGCCCGCGAACACCTGGGCCTCGAAGGCTACGAACTGCTGGTGGCAGGTAGCGGTCACCCGATCTTCGCTCCTGCCGGGTTGGGGGCTTCCCCCTGGCTGGACGTGCGATTTTTGGGCTACGTCGATGATGCCGATCTGCCGTCCCTCTACGCCAACGCCGAATTGTTCGTCTATCCGTCGCTGTGCGAAGGATTTGGATTGCCGCCTTTGGAGGCGATGGCAGCCGGGGTGGTGGCCCTGGTCTCCCAGGGATCAGCCCTGGAGGAAATGACCATCGAGCCGGAGTTGCGCTTTGCAGCGCACGATTACCGTGGCCTGGCTGAGAAGATTTGCTATATTCTGGAGCGCCCCTCCCTCAGACTCGCTTACAGCCGCAAGGGCCTGGAGCGGGCACGCCAGTTTAGCTGGCAGCGGACGGCCGAGCGCACAGCCCAGGTGCTGGCAGCCTACGGCTAAATGTGGTGGCAATGCCGGGAAGCGACTTCCCGGCCTCACCTATCCGTCTACACCTTGGCAATCAGGCCGTCGTGCACAACGAGTCCTCTTCTGCTTCCTCGTCGTCGCTGCCCCAGAACTGCTCGGTGAGCAGCGGATTTTCTTTGTTCCAGTAGAGCAGAGCGACAATCAGGGACTGATAACCGATGTTGCGCGCTTCGCCCTCGGCTTTAAGCCAACGCAGCAGATCCGCCGGCATGCGGATGCTGATCAAAAACCGCTGCTGTGGATTGGCCGTGGTCAGATCTTCATCGAGCGACGTGCGGGGCGGACGGGCGTGCTTGCGCCACTGCCGTTGATAACGGTAGACCGTGCTGCGGGCAAGGTGGGTTACTTTCATCAACTTCTCCACCAGTTGCCCGGCATTCATCGGCAGGTGGCCGGCACTCTCCAGTTCGCGCAGAGCGCTCTTGATGCAATCTTGCGTACTTTCAGTCATGCTTGTCTGGCTCTCCATGGGCTTCAAACCTTGCACACTGCCAGTGTACGAATCTGTACGAATACGCCACTTCCATCTTTTGGCGTAAATGTTGGCATGCGGTAAGTAGATTTTGGGATCAGCCCGGGCAAAGCTTTCCGCTTTGAGTGCTCATCCGGCTGCGCGCAATCGCTCATCGAGAAATTGCGCAAGGGTTTCTATCCAGGCCAGTTCCTGCTCGGAGAAACTGCGGGGTGCCGCACTTCCCACCAGCAACACGCCCCGATTGCCGAGCGGTTGGCAGACAACTGCCTGCAGGTTCGCAGGCAAATACGCAAATTCGATCCGCCCCGGAAACAGCCGCAAATCGACCAGATAGACCGGCCGGCCGGTGCGCAGCACCCGCTCGACAATCGGTCCTGCCCTGAAGGGGGATGGTCCTTCAAAGACGCCTGCGCGCATGGCCGTCTCCCCCTTCCACCACACGAGCAGCACCCGGGCGCGGGTGTGTTCCAGCAGCAACCGCCGAATCAGTATCAGTGCCTCTTGCGCATAGGCTAGGCGCTCCGACCGCTCGTCGATGGGCTCGCCCACCAGTTGCACTTCCTCGGGGGGCACCGGCTGGACCTGCTGCCACAAAAGCCCCACCAGCACCAGCACCGCGGCCATGGCAAGCCCCAGTGCGTCGGAGCGGGTCTGCTCGGGGGCGAGGTTTGCGGTACCCAATAGCCGGTTGAGCACCACCAGAGTGCCCCCCAGGAGGCCCACGGCGATGGGCAGATTGCGCAGCAGCACCGACGACATCAACCCCGGCGCACGGGCACGCCGTGCGCGGCGAGGTGCGCTTTGATCTGCTCCACGGTGAGTTCGCCGTAGTGCAACAGCGAAGCGAGCAATGCCGCCTGCGCCGCCCCTTCGGTGAGGGCGGTGCGGATGTGCTCGCAGTTGCCCGCCCCCCCTGAGGCGATTACCGGCAACTGCACCGCCTCGGCCACCGCCCGGGTGAGGGCCAGGTCATAACCGGCCCGGGTGCCGTCCGCGTCCATGCTGGTGAGCAAAATCTCCCCCGCCCCCCGCCGCTCGCCCTCGACGGCCCAGGCCACCGCGTCGAGGCCGGTGGGGGTACGGCCGCCGCGCACGTAGACTCCCCAGCCCGCGCCGCCCGCGCGGGCGCGCGCGTCGATGGCCAGCACGATGCACTGAGCGCCGAAGCGTTCGCCGGCGCGCGAAATCAGTTCAGGATCGCGCACGGCGGCGGAGTTGATGCTCACTTTGTCGGCCCCGGCGTCGAGCAAGGCCTGAATCGTGTCCAGATCGCCGATGCCGCCGCCCACGGTCAGGGGGATGAACACCTGCTCGGCGGTCCGGTAGACCACGTCGATGAGGATCGCCCGCTCTTCGTGGGTGGCGGCAATATCCAGAAACACCAGTTCGTCTGCGCCCTGGTCGTTATAGAGCTTTGCCAGTTCTACCGGGTCGCCCGCGTCGCGCAGCCCGACGAAGTTGACCCCCTTGACCACCCTGCCCGCCTTGACGTCGAGGCAGGGAACGATGCGTTTTGCCAGCATGGATGCGCGGCCTGAATGTGCCCGGTAATGGTACCATTATGAAAAAATTTGAAGATTCTCGTCCAGGAGCCGGGCCGTGCCGAACCTACGTGGTATACGCGATCGCATCAAATCCGTCAAAAATACCCAGAAGATCACCAAGGCCATGCGCCTGGTGGCTGCCGCCCGGGTCCGCCGCGCCCAGGAGCAGGTGCTCGCCAGCCGACCCTTCGCGGACCGCCTGGTGGGCCTGTTGTTCCGGCTGCGCTCGCGGTTGCGCTTTGAGGACGTCCAGTCGCCGCTGATGGAGCGCCGCGACGTGCAGAAGGTGCTGGTGCTGGTGATTGCCGGCGACCGCGGTCTGTGCGGCGCCTACAATTCCAACATCATCCGCCGCACCGTACAGTACCTGCGCGAGTTGCAGCAGCAGGGTAAGCAGTTCGCCCTCTACCTGGTGGGCAACAAAGCCATCTCGTTCTTCCGGCGCTCCAACTTTCCGATTGCCAAGACCCTTGCTAACCCCGATCCCAACGCTCCCCTCGAAGCGGCCAACCAGCTTATCACCGATGACATCCTGGCGCCGTTTCTGTCGGGTGAATACGACCAGGTCGAACTGGTCTACACCCGCTTTGTCTCGCTGATTTCTGCGCGCCCGACCATCCAGACCCTGCTGCCCCTCGACCCCGATGCCCTTGGCCAGGAGGACGAGACTTTCAAACTGATCACCAAGGGCGGCGGCTTCGAGGTGCTCCGCGAAAAGCAGCAGGTGCGCACCGAACCCGAATTTGCCGCCGATACCATCTTCGAGCAAGATCCTACCCAGTTGCTGGATGCGCTGTTGCCGCTGTATCTCACCAGCGAAATTCTGCACGCCCTGCAGGAAGCTTCAGCAAGCGAACTGGCCGCCCGCATGACGGCAATGAGTGCCGCTTCCGACAACGCCAAGAAGCTTTTGAGCACACTCACCATCGTCTACAACAAGGCGCGCCAGGCGTCAATCACCCAGGAAATCCTGGAGGTGGTCAGCGGCGCGAACGCTTAAGGCGTCAGGTGTCAGGGTGCGTTCTGACACCTGACAACCTACTCAATCCGCCGCAACCGCGATCGAACTGACCATCTCGCGGATCTCCAGCTGGGTGCAGGGGATCGTATCCGCCAGCAAGCACGTCGCGTGACTGCCTGTGTACACTTCGAGCTGGGCTTCCGGCAGGGCGCAAAACAGAATCGTCTGGGCAGGGAAGACGACCCGTTCAAAGTACCAGCCGGGAACGTTGGTGACGCGGACAATCTGCAAACCGCCGGTGCGATTTGCGTAGGAGCAGGTGAGATGCGTACCTGCGAGTGGCAGGCCGTCCAGGGACTGTTGCATAGCGAAGGGTTCGAATAAGGACAACTTATCCAGGCGATAATGCTCGCCTTTATCCCCATCAGAGCACGCCCTGGCGATCCCGGGTGTTCTTGGAGAACTTTTTGTATCAGGCTTGGAACACTTCGCCGCAGAGATCGTAGGGCGTGGCGGCGGTGATGTGCACGGGGATCAACTGGTTGAGGGCGGCCTCGCCGCGGACGATCACCTGGCCGTCGATCTCTGGCGAAAAGCGCGCCGAGCGGCCGAGCCATACTTTTTTCTGAGCGTTCTCCTGCTCGATGAGCACCGGCACCACCCAGCCCACCTGCGAGGCGTTGCGACGCTGGGAAATTGCCTGCTGCAGGCGCATCAGGTCGCGGCGGCGGCGCTTTTTGATCGCTTCAGGAATTTGGCCTTCTAGATTGGCGGCGGCGGTGTTCTCCTCGCGCGAGTAGGCGAACACGCCCACGTGATCGAACTCGGAGCGCTCGACAAAGGCGCAAAGATGGGCAAAGTGCGCCTCGCTCTCGCCGGGAAAGCCGACGATGAGCGTCGTGCGCAGGGTCGCCCCGGGAATACGCTCGCGGATACGCTCCAACAGCCGGGTGTTAAGGTCGGCCTGCCAGGGGCGATTCATTGCCCTCAGCACCTCCGGGTGGCTGTGCTGGAGGGGCACATCGAAGTAGGGCAACACGTTGGCGGTCTGCTCGACGGCAGTGAGCAATTCGTCGGTGAGGCCGGTCGGGTAGGCGTAGTGCACCCGTACCCAGGGGATGTCCACTTTCCCAAGGGCGCGCAGCAGGTCCGCGAGGCGGGGTTTGCCGTAGAGGTCGAGGCCGTAGTTGGTCGAGATCTGAGAAATCAAGATCAGTTCTTTGACCCCTTCGCTCGCCAGTTGCTTCGCCTCGGCCACGATCGATTCGATCGGGCGGCTGCGCTGGTCGCCCCGCAGGTGGGGAATTATGCAAAACGCGCAGCGGTAGTCGCAGCCCTCGGCAATCTTGAGGTAGGCCACCGCCTCGGTGGTGGTGCGGTAGCGCGGCAGATGCTCGTCGGCGATGTACGTCGGTGTGGCGCTCACCAGGCTGACCCGCTCGCCGGTGCGGCTGCGCTCGACCACCTCGACGATGCGGTGGTAGTCGCCGGTGCCGACGATAGCCACCGCTTCGGGAATTTCTTTGAGCAATTCGTCGCGGAACATCTGGGGCAGGCAGCCGGCGATGATAATCTTCTTGCCCTGCTCCGCCAGGTTGACGAGGGTGCGCACCGACTCGGTGCGCGCCGGGCCGATGAAGCTGCAGGTGTTGACCAGAACGTACTCGGCTTTGTCCTCGTCGGAATCAATCTGGTAACCGGCCTGGGCCAGAAGCCCCAGCATGTGTTCGGTGTCGATGCGGTTTTTCTCGCAGCCCAGGTGGGTGACGGCGATCGTGGCTGGCATAGAAATGGTGAATGCTTGCAAACACTTCATTATGGCACGGGGGGATCGGGGGCTTCGGATGCGCCGCCGGGCGTGGGCTCTGTCAGACTGGTGGCAGGCGAGCGCTTTGGAGGTGTGCGATGCGGTTGGTGCGCGTTCAGTGCGATGCTCAAGGGGCGATGACAATCGCCTGGTACCCTTTTGACCGGGCGGGCAAGGCCGACTTCGCCCACCCGCTGCAGGCGCCGTACCCGCTGCCGCGGGTGGGTCTGGTGCCGACGATGGCGGCAACGCTCGACTTGGTCGTCGACGACGACTACACCCAGGTCTACACGCTGCTGGTGCCGGAGGGAGGCTTGCCGCCCTGGGTCTTCCACCACCTCTACCAGGCGCTCTGGGAGCATATTCTGGTGCTCAAGCATTTCCTGCCGCCGGAGCCGGGGCCTGAAGATATCGAGCGCATGGACGCGCTCACTGCCTCGGTTCAAGCTTGAGAAGCGCTCTACAGCTGCTTCGGCGATCGAAACTGCAGTGCCCCGGCGATGCGCGGGTCAGCGATCTAAATCGGCGCCCGCCGGGCCTGCGCGGGTGTGGGCGGCTTGAGCCCGGCAAGAAGGCCGCAGCTACTTGCTTTCGATGGTCACCATCGCCAGGGCCGCCATCCCCAGAAGCGCCGAGAGCAACGCGCGGGCCGGTTCGGCGGCGGGAAGCCACTGCGACCAATCGGTATTCAATAAGGCCAGGGCCGTGGTCCCCAACAGCGCCGCCTTCAAAGAAAGCCAGCGCCGCTCCAGGGCAATCAGCACACGCAAAGTCGACTTGTCCACGGCCCCTCCCGATTGCCCAACCACTGGGCTGGTGCAACAATTTGCATATCGATACTTTATAGACAAATTGTTGCATATGTCAAGGGATGCCTGGATGGTGGGCGCGAAAGCTTGGGAGCCGCCCATCGGGCTGCCTCTGGGCTACATTGGGGAAGGCTGCGGCACAGTTTTTCCTTGAAACGCTAGATATGGAGAAATTCAAAGCTGGGATACTAAATGTGCCCCAGGCGTGGTAGAGTGGGGCCGTTCAGCCAGGCGCAACACTTCTAGAGAGACACCCATGGCGGAGATTGGCATTCTCACAGCCCAGGTCATTCCCGATCGCACCATTGGCCAGATCCACGTCTACGACGGGCTGGGCAAGGGTAAGTCCCAGGCAGCTTTGGGGGTGGTGCTGCGTTCGATCGGTCTTGGGATCGCCGAAAAGCGCGACAACCGCGTGCTGCTTTTGCGTTTTCTCAAGGGTCCGGGGCGCGAGTATTCCGAGGACGCCGCCATCGAGGCGCTCCGTCGTGCTTTCCCTCATCTGATTGATCAAGTCCGCACCGGCCGGGCCGAATTTTTCGGCCCGGACCAGGTGATTCCGTTCGACAAAAAAGAAGCGCGCCGGGGTTGGGACATCGCGAAGGGAGCGATTGCCTCGGGCTTCTACTCGGTGCTGGTGCTCGACGAACTTAACCCGGTGCTCGATCTCGGTCTGTTGCCGGTGGCGGAGGTGGTGAGCGCCCTCTCCAACAAGCCCCAGGATCTGGAGGTGATCATTACCGGCCGCGGTGCCCCCAAAGACATCCTCGAAGTGGCCAATTTGCACTCGGAGATGCGCGCCCACCGCCGCCCCGAGCACAACGGCAACGGCCGCGACTCGGGGATTGAAATTTATACCGGTGCCGGCAAGGGCAAATCGACCTCAGCTTTGGGCCGGGCCTTGCAGGCGATTGGCCAGGGCATCTCCCGCGACCTGTCGCACCGGGTGCTCATCATGCAGTGGCTCAAGGGCGGCACAGGCTACACCGAAGACGCGGCCATCCGCGCTTTGCACCAGAGCTATCCGCACCTCATCGACCACCACCGCTCCGGCCGCGACGCGATTGTCTGGCGCGGCAAACAGCAGGAAATTGATTACGTTGAGGCCGAGCGCGGCTGGGAGATTGCCCAGGCGGCCATCGCCTCGGGTCTTTACAAGACGATCATCTTGGATGAATTGAATCCAACGGTGGATCTTGAACTATTGCCGGTCGAACCGATCGTCAAGGCGCTGTTGCGCAAGCCCCGCGACACCGAGATCATCATCACCGGCCGTTGCTACAAGCCGCCCGCCTACTTCGAGCTTGCCACCATCCACTCCGAGATGGTCTGCCACAAGCACTACGCCGAGCAGGGCGTCGACCTCAAGCGGGGTGTCGATTTTTAAAGTGTCCAGTGCATCGAGTACCGCCTTCCCCCGGTTCTTCACCCTTGCCAGGTGGTAGACCGGGGGATTTCTTTTCCAGGCGCGGCGCAAAGCCGCCGCTCGAACCGGAGCGGTATCCTGAGAATAAACGGCCGCGGCTGCGAGGCGGCGGACCGATGCTCCGGCTGCATACCCCGCACAAGTGGAGACCCGATGACGACCCACAAACCGGTGCGCACTTCCTCACCGCCGCCGCCCCTGCCCACGATGTATGATCTGCCGAGCGAGAATCCCGAGGAGCCCGGCTTGCCGGACGAGTTTCACGATTGGCAGCCCCAACTGCTCAGCCAGACTTTCCAGCCTGCCACCTACCCGGCGGAGCAGGTCTTCACCGCCACCGCTCTCAATCTCTACTACGACTCGCTCAACACCAGCTATTACAAGCGGCCCGACTGGTTTGCGGTGGTGGGGGTGCCGCGACTGGTCGATGCCGGCCGGCTCAGCTACGTGCTGTGGCGGGAGGGCCGCGCGCCGGTGGTGATCGTCGAATTGCTCTCACTCGGCACCCTGGAGGAGGACCAGGGTCAGACGCTGCGGGGCCGGCAGCCGCCGTCGAAGTGGGAAGTCTACGAGAGCATCCTGCGGGTGCCATACTACGTGCTGTTCAACCGGGAGGGCGACACCCATCGGCTGTTCCGGCTGGTGGGAGCGAGCTACGAGGAGATGTCCGAATCGCGCCTGTGGATTGAGGAGCTCCAGATCGGGCTGGGGTTGTGGCGGGGCAGTTTTGCCGGGGTGGAGCGGGTGTGGCTGCGGTGGTACGACGCGGCGGGGCGATGGCTGCCGACGGAAGTGGAACAAGAACGCGAGCGCACCGCGCAAGAACGCGAGCGGGCGGAGCGGGCGGAGCGACGGGCCGCTGCTTTGGCAGAGCAACTAAGGGCATTGGGAGTGGAGCCGGATACCCTGTGAGAATCTGCTGCAAACGAAGAACCGCATTCTGTGATAGAGAAATTGCGACAAGCCAACACTGTAACGACTGAAAAGCTTGCGCCGCCGTGGATTTTCTCAGCGGGATCTGTCAAGAATTTTGTGCAGAAGTGTTGAACGCTAGGAATTGGGGTTACAAAAAGAAGCCCAAAATCGTGTAGACTTTGGGCTAAGTGAAATAATTATTGTTGAGCTGATGCTACTCGATTTTCCGCAGCTTGTCAAAGCCTTTCTGTCCGCTTTGCCCAATGATGACTTTCCTGTCCTCGATTCCCGGCTCTTTTTCAGTTGCTGGCTGGCCCTGGTGATGGACAAAAGCACCCTCAGCATGCAGGACCTGTTCAAACGTCTCAACCACACCGGTATCTCCGTCGATATCTCCACTTTTTCTAAAGCCTGTAAGTCCCGTTCTCTTTCTATGTTTGAGCAGCTGTACCGGGATTTGCTTGTCCGGCTCAGGCGAGAGTTGCCTGCTAAACAACTGCATCTTTGCCCGATTGATTCGACCGTGGTCAGCTTGACAAGCAAGTTGCTATGGGCACAGGGCTATCACCAGGTTAAACTGCTCACTTGCCTAGAGAGCGGCAGCGGAGCTACCGAAGGCAGGGCCCATTCAAGTTTGAAGTGCAACAGCACCTGACTGAGCTAAGAATACCTCCCGTGGTGTCCGATAACCAAGCACTTTTCGCGGGCGGTCATTGATCATGTCCATTGCCCTTTGCACCTGCT
>JAHHGR010000046.1 GCA_019359725.1 Aphanocapsa lilacina HA4352-LM1
TTGCAATGTTGTATGTGTCAGGAAGTCAGTTATGTGCATTGGCTGGGAAAATTGCTGGGCAGCTGGAGGCGCAGGGTCTGGCCCCTCGAACTGTGTGCAAGCGTTCACTGATTCAACACTTCTGAGTACAGAGCGTGCAGCCGCTCTCTTGCCCAGTTGGTTGTTTGCTCAGCCATCAACTTTTGTAGCTGGGCAGGAGACTGTGTAACGGTAAGAGTGAGGAGTTTGGGCATGATGTTTGCTCGGTCAGATATTTCTATTATAGCGCTTATCTATTGCGCTAAATGGTATCAGATCTGGGGTTCACTCCAGACCGCTATCGCTGTCCACTGCCCAGAGCTGCAAACAGAAGGTCCAGTGCTACCAGCAGGCGGAACTAGAGCTACTGGAGTGCACCTGCCGCGAGATGGGCCATCCGGCGGTGCGCATCGTCGAAAAACCCGACAACTACAACCAGATCCAGCGCATCTACGCGTGCAAACCCGACCTGGTAATTACGGGCATGGCCCACGCCAACCCCCTGGAGGCCCGCGGCATCACCACCAAGTGGTCGGTGGAGTTCACCTTTGCCATGATCCACGGCTTCACCAACGCCCACGACATGCTGAGGATGGTGCGCAAGCCCCTCGACCGCAACAACGCCCTCAAGTCGCTGGGGTGGGAGAAGTTGATTCAGGAAGCTTAGGTGCGTGGTGCAACGTTTATGCTGCTAGACCGTGCGCGCCTTCGGCTGTAAGTAAGAGCCCGGTTGGGTAGCTTGCACGTCAAAATAGGCTTGATGTCAACGTCGGCTGCAACACTACGCCAATGTATGCGCGAGTCTGTCACTCCCGAGCCCTGCGGGCGATCTGCCTGCCTGATCTACAACCCCGTGGCCGGACAGGGCGATGCGGAAGCCGATCTCCGGCTCATCCGTTCGTTTCTGGAACCGGTCTTTGATCTCGATATCCGCTTTACCACCCCGGAGGTTGGGGCGAACGCCCTGGCCTGCGCAGCGGTGGAGCGGGGCACACAGTTGGTGATCGCCTCGGGGGGCGATGGCACCCTCTCGGCGGCGGCCGAGGCGCTGGTCGGGACGGGCATCCCCTTTGGGGTGATCTCGCGCGGTACGGCCAACGCCTTCGCCAACGCCCTCGGCCTGCCGCTCACCCTCGAGTTGGCCTGCGAGGCGATTATCGACGGGGCGACACGGGCGGTGGATGTAGCAACTTGCAACGGACTACCAATGGTGCTACTTGCGGGCATCGGCTTCGAGGCGGAGGCGGTGGCGCGCACCAGCCGGGAGGCCAAAAACTGGTTCGGCACCCTCGCCTACGTCTGGTCGGGGTTGCAGCAGTTGGCCGAGATGCAGTCTTTTTGGGTGGCCATCGAGACACCGGATCTGCACATCCAAACCACCGCCACGGCCATCACGATCGCCAACGCCGCACCGCCCACCTCGGTGCTTGCCCAGGGCTGCGGCGCGTGCGTGTTCGACGACGGCCTGCTCGATATCACCGTGGTCGCCCCCAGCAGCGCCATGGAAGCCCTCGCCGCTGCCTTCGACCTATTCTCCTCGGCGGTGCGCGCCGCCGCCCTCGACCGTCCCGACGTCGGTCACCTGCTTGCTCCCTGGGTGCGCGTCGTCACCGACCCGCCCCAGGTGGTGGCCATCGACGGTGAAGTGGTGGCCTGGACGCCCTTGGAAGTGGTCTGCGTGCCGGGGGGACTGCGGGTGATCGTGCCCGTCGACGATTTCCTCGAACCGCGCCTGGCGGTGGAGTATCTAGACCTCGAATCGGCGGCCGAAGTAGAGCCGCTCGCCGAGTAGCGCCCGGGCGCGTCCGAGCAGCCGGCGGATGGGTCCGGCCAGCCACGTCGTCTCACCATCCACACCGACCGGCTGCAATCGGCCGCGCAGTCGCTCAAGCAGTCGCTCAAAAGGAGCGCGCACCAGGCGCGCTTCCCCACCTACCAGTACCAGCCGGATCTGCTCGGGACGGGCGCTGAGCACCGCCTCGGCGACAGTCCGGGCGCGTGGGTTCTCGATAAGCACCAGATCCGCCGGGGCGCCCACCACCAGCCGCCCCAACTGCGGCACCCCCAGGAGGCGGGCGGCGGCGGCGGTGACCAGATCCAGCAATTCGGCCTCCTCGAACCAATCCCTGGCGCTGCGCAGTTCGGCGAGCAGATCCAGGCTGCCGCTCGCTGTCGAGTCGGTACCGATGGCGAGCGGCACCCCGGCGGCCTTGAGGGCGCGTACCGGAGCGGTGCGGCCGTACAAAAAGCGGTTGCTCGTCGGGCAGAGCACCACGCCGGTGCCGGTGGCGGCGAGCCGGGCGATATCCGCCTTGTCCAGGGCAATGGCGTGGATGACGGTACTGGCAGGCCCCAATAGTCCGAGTTCGTCGAGCCTGCGGATCTCGGCATGGCTTTGGGCGTCGGTGCCCTCGGCGGCGTGCACAAACAGCCGCCCGCCCCGGCCGTAGCTGCCGCCCAGGTGACTGTCGGGGCGGTGTTGCCAGCGATAGGGTGGGACGCGCACCGGCAGGTACCGCAGGCACCAGTGGCCGCGGTCGTGGTGCTGCACGGTGGTCACCCCGGCCAGCAAGTTGCGGTACGCCCCCCACCAGAGCCGCTCGCCGTAGTGCAATCGCAGCACCTCGCGCAGGGGAGAACGCTCCGGGCGGAAGACGGCTTCGCCCCAGGCGGCGCTGTTGGGGTAGGGCGGCTCGCCCAGAGGCGGCAACAGATCGAGGCCCAGGTGGTCGTGGGCGTTGATGAGCCCCGGCACCAGCCAGCAGCCGGCCCCATCTATGTGCAGCCGGTGGCGGCGGCGCACCGCGCCGAGGTCGCTTACCTCCATCCCGGCAATCGCGAGCGCACCGGTGCCCGCTGCAGTGCGGAGGTTCTCGATGCACAGATCCACGAATCCACCCTCAGCGCGCCTGCCCGACCGTCGCGGACGGCGCGGCGGATTTGACGACCCGGCCGCCCTTCATCACAAAACTGACCCGGGTGAGGGCGCTCACGTCCTTGAGCGGATCGGCCTCCACGGCGATCAGATCGGCGTACTTGCCCGGGGTGAGCGAGCCGACTTTGTCCTGCCAGCCCAACAACTCGGCGGCATCCACCGTGGCCGCCTGGATCGCCTGCATCGGTGTCATGCCGTACTGGACCATGTAGGCGAACTGTTTGGCGTTGGTGCCGTGGGGATAGACCCCGGCGTCGGTACCAAAGACGATGCGGTTGCCCGCGGCGAGGGCGCGCCGGAAATTGTCGCGCTGCAGTTGACCGACTTTGCGCTCCTTCTCGAGCGACTCGGGCAGGATACCCGCCCGCTCGCCTTCGGCAAGAATAAATTCGTCGACATAAATATCCATGACCAGGGCGGTGCCTTTTTGGCGGGCCAGGCGCATGCCCTCCGCGTCGATCAGGCTCGCGTGCTCGATCGAATCGACGCCTGCCCGGATAGCCTGCTTGATACCCTCGGTGCCGTGGGCGTGGGCGGCGACTTTGCGGCCCAATTTGTGGGCTTCTTCGACGATGGCCTGCATCTCCTCAAAGGTGTACTGCTGCACACCCGGGTCGGTGTTCTTGGAGAGCACCCCGCCGGTGGCGCAGAGCTTGATCACATCCGCCCCGTACTTGATCACCTCGCGCACTTTGGCGCGGGCCGCCCAGGGGCCGTCGGCCACCCCCTCGGCGGTGTAGTTGAAATCGGGGGCGAGCAAATTGTTGTCGCAGTGGCCGCCTTTGATGCCTAGAGCCGGACCTGAAACCAGCAGGCGCGGCCCCGGAATGTCCCCGTCGTTGATGGCATCGCGCAGGGCGACATCGCCGTAAGCCCCCGCACCGACGTTGCGCACAGTGGTGAAACCCGCCTCCAGCGTGTCGCGCGCCGCCTTTACCCCGTAGAGCGCGTCGCGGATCGCCGAGACCCCAAGCCCCTGGTAGCCGGCCCGAAATGGGTCGCTCGTCAGATGCGCGTGCGCTTCGATTAGCCCCGGCAGCACCGTGGCGCGGCCGAGGTCAATCCTCTGGGCTCCAGCCGGGATACTCACCGTCCCGCTCGGCCCCACCGCCCGCACGCGCTCGCCCTCAATGAGGATAGTCTGATCGCTCAGCACCCGGCCTGCCACCGCATCCACCAGCGCACCGGCCCGTACCGCAACCACCGCGTTGGCCGCAGGCTCCGCCGCCTCGACCGCCAGAGCGAGGCCCATCCCCGCCGCCAGACCCCCCAGCCATCGCCATCTATGCACACGCAACCTCACCCTGGACACGGCTATAAACTTCGGACACTATACACCCCGGCAGTGATTCCACTCGATCGGGGATGTCGAATTGTCAAACACTATCCTAAACTGGTCTTTGGCTCACCAGCGCGATAAAGTGTGAAGAGCATGTCCCAGCCTGAACCCTCCCTGGTTTTTTTGCATATCCCCAAAACAGGTGGGACGACCCTCGAAAGTGTGTTGATTGACCAGTACGGTCAGGAACATAGCCTTCGCCTGGACCTTGCCGCCGTCAACGACGCGGATGGAGCGCAGCGCGCCCGCCAACTGCTCAACGGCGATCGCCATTACAAGCTGATTTCGGGCCATTTTACGATGGGTTTGGGTGTGCACGAACTACTGAATGTTCCGTGCACCTACGTCACCATGTTGCGCGATCCGATCGAGCGGGTGATCTCGGATTTTTACTTCATCCTGCACACTCCTGAGCACATTTTTCACGAGCGAATCGTCCGTGAGCGGATGGACCTGAAGGATTATCTGCATAGCGACTTGTCGGACGGCACAGACAACTATCAGGTGCGCTGTCTGTGCAGCCGCCCCCCCGACGCCCAGGATGGCAACTGGGCCTGCACCGAGCAGACCTTGGCGAGCGCCAAGGACAACCTGAAAAAACACTTCAAAGTCGTTGGCTTCCTGGAGCATTTCGACGAATCGCTGCTGTTGATGCGTTCACACTTTGGCTGGAAATTACCGCTCTATGTGCGGGAAAATACAACAAAAAATCGACCGCGCACCTCGCAGGTACCCGAGCAGATCAAAAGCCAAATTCGCAACCGAAACCGGTACGATCTCGAACTGTACGATCACGCCCTTCTTCTGTACGAACAACAACTGCGTACGCTGTGCTCCGGGCACTTCGCAAGACAACTCAATCAATACAAATTTCTCAATCGCTGGTACGGCCGCACCATCTACAAAAACTACCATCACCGTTCGCGGGCCAGCCGGTTGCGGGCTTTTTTGCTGAGCCGGGCCTGGGTCGTCCTGCTTGGTGTGGAGCGGCTGGTCTACAGACCTTAAGAAGTGGCCCGGGCCGCACCTTGCACGGTGGGGGTGTGCCAAACCCGCCGCCGGCCATTACAGTGAAAGCATTCTATGTAAACTTCCGTTGCGGCCAAGTGGGGGGTCTATGCTGCAAGCACCCTGGAACCTGGGCGGTTCTGATGACCCGATGTACGCCATCGATGCCGTCGTCGGCGAGGCGGCCCAGTTCGAGCGGATGGCCCAGTTGTGGGATGCAAATTGTCGCCATAACGCGCTGGTCAGCTGTGATTTTTACTGTGGCGGCTTCGCCGAGCAGTTCGAGCGCAATGGCGAACGCATCGCCGGTTTTTTGCGCCGCAAACTGGCGTTGAGTCCGGATAGTCGGCTGCTCGATCTCGGCTGCGGCGTTGGCCGCGTTGCCCGCTATTTGCAGGGTGCCACGGCCGGTATGGCGCTGGCGGACGTCTCGGGCTGCATGCTTGCTCAGGCCCGCCTGCGGCTTGGGGAGGCGGCAAACTGCACCTTCACGCCGGTGAACGGCAACCGGCTGCCCTGGCCGGACGGCAGTTTTACCCACGCCATCGCCATCGATCTGGTGCAGCACCTGCCGGATGCTTCGCTGCGCGCCTACTTCGCGGAGGTGGCGCGGGTACTGGTACCGGGGGGGCTGTTTTTGCTCACCACCGGCACGGGCGGCGCCACCGACAAACCGCCCGATCCCTGGCTGAGCCGCCAACTGTTGCGGCTGTTGGGTCTGAGGCCCCTGCCCATAGGTTCGCGCACCGGGGCGGTGCTTGCCGAACTCACCCGTGGACCGGGGCCGCTGCAGTTGCGCGAGGGCGGCGACGACTTTCCCAACCAGTTGCCGGCTTTGCCGGTGGCGGTTCCCTTTGCCGGGCGCTACCTGCTATTGAGCAAACCGAGCACCGCGCGCTTGACGGTCGAGCGCACTTTGCCCTCGTAGGCGCGGTAGCGGTTCACCGATCGGTGCCAGCGCTCCGCCAATCCCCGGTAGAGCTGCTCCCCCGTGCGCACCCGGCCGTAGGTGCGGTTGAGCAGGCGGAAGCCCCGCAGGCGCCTGTCGAAGGCGTCCCGGTCGAGGGCGCCGAGTTGTCCTGCAAAGCGCCCGCAGGCGTGGGCGTACAGGCTCAGATCATAGCGGTTGAGATCCTGGAGGATCTGGAGGGTGGGTCCCGGCAGGTCCGCGAGCGGCGGCCGGTTGTGGGTGACGTTTTCTTTGACGTACAGAGGCAACCGCCAGCCAAAATGCGACTGCAACAACAGCAGCGACTCATCGAAGCGCTCCATCAGCGCCACGACCGGAAAGAATCTGTCCAGGTTGGCGCGGGCGCTTGCCAGCATCGCCGGCGAGCAGGTCCAGTCGGCGTCCCGGGCGTCGGGAGCCTGGTTGCACAAAAAGCGGGTCATGTAGTTGTCGGTGCCTGCGGCCCATTCGCTGAGCAGATAGTCCTTGAGGGTCATCTTGTCGCGATGAACAGGCGCGTGGGCCGGGTGAGGCGGGTAGCGCAGGATAAAGTGGTACTCCGAGATCATCCGCTCGATCGGATCGCGCAACCAGGTGATGTAGGTGCAGGGTCGCGCTATGGACTCGTGCAGGCGCAGGCCCATCGGGAAGTGGCCGCGGATGAAGCTGCAGCGGTGGGCGGCCCTTGCCGTCTGCCGGGCGCGCCTGGCCCCCTCGGCGTCGTTGATGGCGGCAAGGTCGAATGCAAGTACATGGTCTTCGCCGTACGCTCTTTTGAGAATGGTCTCAAAGGTGGTACCCCCGGTCTTCGGGATGTGCAAAAAGATGACAAGTGGCCGCTGGGGTTGGTTATTCGATCGACGGGCCACCGTTCCACCTCCCGCTGAAATCCGGCCGCCGGGCGGGCGATAGCTTACCATAGGCGACGGGCGAAGCGCCGGTCAACCGGAGGTCGGCTGAAAAGAAACCGGACAAACCCTGGGGGCTTGCCCGGTCACAGTGCGGAACAGAGGACTTGAACCTCCACGCCTTGCGGCACATGAACCTGAATCATGCGCGTCTACCAATTCCGCCAGTTCCGCATCAAGGCAGACAACACTATAGCAAACCGGCATCGCTACTGGCTAGGTTGCCTTCTCCGGCGGCTCGAAAGAAAACACCGCCTGCTCGACATCCCGGCGCGAGAGTGAATAGGGAAAGGAGAGCGTCTTGGTCTGGTTGGGCGGATAGGTGTAATCGACCTTGAGCACCGTCTCCTCCAGTTGCAGCGTCGCCGACCACCGGGAGCGGTGCAGGTGCCAGCGGTGCTGCTCCTCGGTGTCGCGCTCGCACTGATGCTCCCGCAGCCAGATCTCGATCTTGTGCAGCGGGTGGTTGTACAGGGGCGTGTCGGCGGTGGGCAAAGAGTTCATGGCAAAGGAGCTCAGAAGGTGACCATCAGCCGTTGATCCAATCGATGAAGGCAACGAGCAGCAGCGAAGCGGCAAAGGCGATCCCCAAAATAAAGAGCGCAAAAATCTCTGTGGGGGACAAAGGGCGCTCGCTGATGTCGAACCGGCCGCTCGGGCGGCGGCGCGGCGGCACCGGTCGCTGCTGTTGTTGTTGTTGCTGCAAAACGGCGGTGCGGGTCAGTCCTAGGGTCTGGTCGTAGTGGGAGCGCTTGGTGGGGTGGGAAAGGGTAGCGTAGGCCTCGTTGAGCAATTTGAATTTCTCGAGGGCCTCCTCCGGCGCCAATGGGGAAATGTCCGGATGGTACTGCTTAGAAAGCAAACGATACGCCTGGCGAATGTCCCGTTCACTCGCCCCAGGCGGCACACCCAACACCCGATAGTAGTCTGGCCTTTTCATCTCCCACATTTTAGCGCCGGCTTGCCGCGGTGCCGCATCCGGCTTCGAGGGCGGCGGCCCGGCGCGGACGGCTTGACTACCTACCGCATCTAGTGTTTTATAGCCACAGAACACCACACAGATGGAGTCCGCTCGAATGGTAGCGCAAGTGGATGCATCGAACCCCACCTCCAAGGCCGTCGCTCCGTCGCTGGCTCTGCAGGGCACCCTCCAGATCTTCACCGGTCCCGACCGGGCCTTCAGCGCCGGGGTGATCGCCCACGCGCTGCGGGCCGCCGGCCAGGGCGTGCCGGTGCTTGTGGTGCAATTTCTCAAAGGCGGCATCGGCCAGGGTCCGGACAGCCCGATGTATCTGTGTCAGGGTTTGCGCTGGGTGCGCTGCAACCTGCACCGCTGCCTGGACACGCCGCATCTGGAAATCGAAGAACAAAAAGCGATGTACGAACTGTGGAAGTACACCCGCCGGGCGGTCCACAGCGGCCGGTTCGGTCTGGTGGTGCTCGACGAATTAAGCCTGGCGATCCAATTTGGCCTGATTCCTGAGACAGAAGTGGTCGAACTATTGGAGCAGCGGCCTTCGTATATGGACGTCATCCTTACCGGCCCCGAGATGCCCCTCGCCCTGAGCGCCATGGCCGATCAGGTGACCGAACTGCGCAAAAGCGTCATCCAGCCCTAAGATCGCAGCAGGACTTGCGGGGGGCGGATGCTCAACAGTGACAGCTGGATCAAACAACGCGCCGCCGAGGGCATGATCGCCCCGTTCGAGGCCGAACTGGTGCGCCGGGTGGACGACGGTGCGGGGCACCGGCACCGGGTTCTGAGCTATGGGCTTTCCTCGGCCGGTTACGACATTCGCCTCGCCGACGACGAATTCAAGGTCTTCCGGCGCGTACCCGGGGCGCGGCCCATCGACCCCAAGCGCTTCGACAACACCTGCCTGGAGGACATGGCGCTGATGAGCGGTCCGGAGGGCGATTATTTTATCTTGCCGGCCAACTCTTTGGCCCTGGCCCACTCGGTCGAGCACTTTCGGATGCCCGACAACGTGGTCGGGGTAACCACCTGCAAGAGCACGTACATCCGCTCGGGCGTCAATATCCCGATTACGATTCTGGAGCCGGGCTGGACGGGGGTGCTCACCCTGGAGATCGCCAATCCCACCCCCTGCGACGTGATGGTCTACCCGAACGAGGGGATCGCCCAGGTGCTGTTTTTTACCACCGACCAGGTACCCGAGGTGACCTACGCGACGCGCAAGGACGGCCCCGGCAAGTACCAATCGCAGGAACAGCGCATCGTGCTGCCGCGGGTCTGATGGCGGGCGTACTGGTAAGCGGCACCGACACCGGGGCCGGCAAGACGATCTTGTGCGCAGCCCTTGCTGCCTGGTGGCTCGCCCGTCGCCGCACGCCGGTAGCCATCCTCAAGCCCGTCCAGTGCGGCCCGGGGGATCGCGAGTACTACCGCTCGGTCTTCGGCGACGCCCTTTCGGTGCTCAACCCCATCTACTTCGAAGCGCCCCTCGCCCCGCCGCTGGCGGCGGCCCGCGAAGGCCGGACGGTCGATATCGGTGTGCTCTGGGAAAGTTACTGCGAGGCGGCGGCAAGCCACGCCCTGCTCATCGTCGAAGGGGTGGGCGGCCTCGGCTGCCCGCTCGGCTGGGATTACACCGTGGCGGATCTGGCGCGCGACTGGCGGCTGCCGGTGTTGCTCGCCGCTCCCGTGCGCCTTGGGGTGGTCGCTCAGCTGGTGGCCCACACGGGATTCGCCCGCGCCCAAAACCTGGACCTGCGCGCCCTCGTGCTTTCTGAGGTCGAGCCGGTGGGTGCCGAGCAGCGCGGCGAGTGGGCGGATATCCAGCTGATTGAAAACCTCTGCTACCTGCCGGTGTTGGGGGTGCTGCCTCACCTGGAACCAGCCACCGACCGCACTGCCCTTGCAGCCGCGGGGAGCGGCTTGTGGTTGGAGGCGGCAGGAGCGTTGCTCACAGCAGCGCGCGGATAAATTCGTCGTCGCGAAAGCGCCCGCCCCCCGCCCCGCGGGCGGAGCGCAGGTCGCCCTGGCGCACGACGAGCAGATCCATCGACGGAATGATGTAGAGCCGCTGTCCCCCGGCCCCGGCCGCCATGAACAGGTCCGCCGGACCAGCGCCACCCAGCGGGTTGTTGCGCTCGGGGCGCGCGCTGCGGGAGGGGGCGTTGAGCCAGAAGGTGAGCCCGTAGGCCGGGTTGGCGGCACTGCGCACGAAGCACTGGGCCAGGACATCTTTGGAGACGATCTGCCGTCCCTGCCAGGTGCCGCCGTTTTTGATCAGCAGGCCGAATCTGGCCCAATCGCGCGCCGAGGCAATCGCCCCGCCGGGCAGGTCCGGGTCGCCGTCTGCGGTAGTGCGCCAGCGCGCGATGCGCATGCCGATGGGACTTAGGATGCGCCTTTGCAGGTAGGCTATCGGTGCTTCGCTATGGGGGGCGAGTTTGCGCCGCATCAGTTCGCCAAAGAGCTGAAAATTGACGGGATTGTAATCGAAATCCCGGCCGGGCGGCGAGACCGCCGCTACCTGCACCGCCTGGGCAAAGGACACGGGTTTGCCGCCCCGCCCCGCCTTCGCCAGACCGCTTGTGAGGCTGAGCAGGTGCCGCACGGTAATCTGGGATTTGAGCGGGTCGGCTTTCCACTCGGTGATCGTCTCGGCGACGCGCTCCTCGAAGGTGAGCAGACCATCCTGCACCGCCGCCGCCGCCATCACCCCGGTAAAACTCTTGGTCCCGCTCGCCAGCAGATGCGGTGTCTCGGCGCTGCGGCCGGGCGCAAATTGCTCGTAGACGGTGCGCTCACCCCGAATGACCAGCAGTCCGACCCCACCGTGGGCGGCGGCATAATCGGCGGCCCGCCGGTAGTCGGTCTGTACCGCCTGGGCGTGGGCGGCAGACGGGAGCGGCCAGGGCGTCCCCGGCACCGAGCAGGTGAGTGCGAGCAGCAGAACCGTCCAACATTTGGCAAGTTGCATGTCCCATAGGACCGTGCCGCATGCTTTCGGGTTCAGTGGGCCTGAAATTACCCCCCTGCGAGTGAACCAGCACAATTGCTGATTGCGTACAAAAGAAAGGCAGGGGGGACGGGCTGCGGCCCGGCAACTGCAAAGACCCAAAGGAGTTCTTATGATTCGCCGCAACTTCGCAATCGCCCTGGCGCTCACCGCCACCCTCGCGATAGCAGATGCCGCCTCGGCTCAAACCACGACCTCCACTCCCGGCGGCGGCACCGTCGTCGAAGGGGAGCGCGGCGGCAAAGCCTACGTCGGTCCCGACGGCGGCAAGGTGCTCGTCGCCCCGGACGGCCGCAAGTACGTAAGCGGTCCGGATGGCGGCAGGCTTTATGTCGACGAGGACGGCCGCAAGTATGCCGAAGGTCCGAATGGGGCCAAGGTCTACGTGGGCGACGACGTCAAGGTCTACAAAGGTCCCCAGGGCGGCACGGCCATCGAAGGGCCGGACGGTGGTCGGGTCTACCAGGGTCCGCGCGGCGGCGAAGCGGCCGTCGGTCCCGAGGGCCGCAAACGCTACGAAGGCCCCGAGGGCACCAAGGTCTACTCCGGTCCCCGCGGCACCGTCGTCAAGGACAAAGACGGCCAGGTAATCCGCCAGCCGCGCTAGCAGCCCTCAAGCCATCACCATGCCGCCGTCGATCGTAATCACCTGGCCTGTGATGTAGGCGGCGGCCGGGTCGGCGCACAAAAACCGCACCAGCCCGGCTACTTCCTCAGGTTGACCGACGCGCCTGAGCGGCACCTGGGCGAGGATCGGTTCCAGTTCCAGGGCGCTGGTCATATCGGTGGCGATGAAGCCCGGGGCCACCGCGTTGACGGTGATTCCCCGCGATCCTAGTTCGCGGGCGGCGGAGCGGGTGAGGCCCAACACCCCGGCCTTGGCGGCGCTGTAGTTGGCCTGACCGGCATTACCTGCCACCCCTGAAGTCGAAGAGATATTCACTACCCGCCCGCAGCGCTGCTTGAGCATGATCCGGCTTGCCGCCTTCAGGCACAAAAACGTGCCGGTGAGGTTGAGGGCCACCACCTGATTCCAGTCTTCGAGCGACATGCGCAGTATTAGACCGTCGCGGGTAATCCCGGCGTTGTTGACCAGGGCGTCGAGCCGTCCGTAGTACTTGGCGAGCAAGTCTGCAAACAGGCGCTCCACCTGCTTGGGGTCGGCCACATCCGCCTTGAGGGCGACAGCCTGCCCCCCAGCCGCTTCAATTGCCGCCACCACTTGCTGGGCGGCCTCTTCGGAGCGGCTGTAGTTGACGGCCACGGCGGCTCCCTCCGAGGCAAGGGCAAGGGCGCAGGCGCGGCCGATGCCGCGGCCGGCGCCGGTGACCAGGGCAACTTTGCCTGTGAGCAATCCCGTCATGGGCGTCCGCCATTGGTGCGTCGCCTATTGTCGCACGAATTGTCCGCTAGGATGCCGCCCCGCCCAGCCAGCGCACAACAGGCCGACTTGCCCAGTGCAGGGCCACTTTCAGCCGGTGGGCATCGGTAGGCATCCGGTAAAGATACGCCAGCCGGCGGATGAGATAGGCGGGCGGGCCGCCGACGGCCGTGCCCAGAAGCGAGGCGACGCCGCTGTCGATCCCCAACCCCAACAGCTTGCCCAGCGCGTTGTAGCGAAAGGCGAGCAACGGCCGGTCGCTCAGGCTTGCCCAGAGATTCCACGCGCAGTAGCCCGCCTGTTGAAAGGCCAACTGGGCACTGGGAGCGAGCGGCTTGCCGCCGGCATCGAGGCTGGCTGCCAGATCGCCTAAGGCGAAGATTTCGGTATGCCCCTGCACCTGCAGGGTGGGCTCGACCGCAAGCCGTCCACCCGGCCCCTTGGGCAGATCGAGATCTTTGATGAGCCCCGGCACCGCCGTCCCCACCGTCCAGAGCACCACCTCGGCGGGGATCGCCTCGGCGCCGCGCCCGGCGGTCTCGACTTGCAGGCCCGCATCGCTCACCGACAGAATTTTTGTGGATAATCCCAGCCGCACTCCGCGCTTTTCGAGTTCGGCACGGGCCATTTTGCGCTCCGGCACGTCGAACTCGGCCAGGATGTCCGCTGCGCGGTCGAACAAAACGATGTTGCCTTTGTCGCCCAGGGTGTCGGCAAGTTTGCAGGCGAGTTCGACGCCGCTTGCCCCCGCCCCTACCAGGGCCACGCGCACAGGGTCGGCCCCGGCATCGAGGGCGGCCTTGAGCCGGGCGATGAGCGCTTGGGCGTCTTCGAGGGTACGAAAGGGCAAGGCGTGCTCGCGCGCCCCCGGCACGATGTCCACGGGTGTGCTGCCGCCCACGGTAAGGGCCAGCCGGTCGTAACTTTCAGCACCGCCGCCCGTGAGCTTGACGATGCGGGTTTCGAAGTCGAAACCCATCGCCTCGGCCTGCACGAAGCGCACCCGCGTCCCTTCGAGCAATTCGTCGAAGCGCGGGGCCACTTCCCAGGTGGCAAGCTCCCCCGAAACCAGTTCGTAAAGTAGCGGCGAGAAGACAAACCGCTCCGAGCGATCGATGAGCAAAATTTCTGGGCGCTCGTCTTTGAAGGGATACGCTTCGAGGCCAAGGGCAGTAAACAACCCCGCAAATCCGCCGCCGACAATGACAATACGCGCCATAGCTGATGCTGTGAAAGACCCTTCCAGCATAGCCGCGCCCATCGTTAGCGGACGCGGGCCGCCGAGGCGTCGGTGTCTTCGAGATCCAGCCTGGCTAGGTCCAGGCCGCGCAAGTCGGTCTGTTGCAGCAGGGTGTCGTCGAGCCGGGCGCCCTGCAGGTCGGCGCCCCGCAGGTCGGCGTGGGTAAGGTTGGCAGCACTCAAATCGGCGCGCACCAACCGGGAGGCGCTGAGGTTGGCCCCCGCCAGATCCGCCGCCCGCAACAGAGCCTCCACGAGGTTCGCGCCGCGTAGATCGGCGTTTTCGAGAATGGCGGTACTCAGGTCGGCCCCTTCGAGGTTGGCCCCCTGAAAGTTGGCGCCGCTCAGGTGCGCCCCGCGCAGGTTGGTGCCGCGCAGGTCCGCCGAGCGCAGGTCGGCGCCTTCAAGGTCCTGGCCGTGCAGATCCTGGTTGGCCAGTTTGGCACCCCGATAGTTTTTGGGGGCCTGCCGCGAGCCGGAGGCGTCCGTCACCAGCACAAAATCCTGCAAAAAGGTGCGCGTCATCGGTGTCCATCCCACCAGAACGAGAACAGCTCCGATTACAATCCCGGCAATCCAGCCTCTGCTGCGCATCACTTTTTCCCCAGCACCACTACATCTAGATAGCTCCAGCACCTGTGCTTTAAGCACCCGTCGAAGCCGCCCCCTGCCGGGAGTATAGGGGCGAGGCCTGTGGGCGGGCACGCGATTTCACTGACATGGGGGGCTTATTTTGATCATTTCTCGGATTACCGGCCAGGCTTTAGCCGCCCTCGGATCCACCGCCAGATTGGCCCTATCAGCTACACGAACAAAAGTCCTCGAGCTCAGACAAACAGAAATCGTAGCTAGACCGCATCGAGAAGCGTACCCACCAGACAGGCTCCTTCAAAATCGGCCAAGCGGGTGTCGATCCCGCTGAGATCCGCGCACAGCAGGTTGGCCCCGGCGAAACTGGTCCCGGCCACGGCGGCGCCGTTGAGGTTGGCTTCCTCCAGGTCAGCGCTGCGCAGGTCTGCCCCCGCCAGATTCGCTCCCGAAAGGTCCGCCCCCGCCAGATTCGCCCCGCTCAGCCGCGCTCCGCGCAGATCCGCGTGGCGCAAGTCGGCCCCGATGCCGTTGAGGCCCATCAGGTTGGTTCCCTCCAGATTGGCGCCGCCCAGGCTGGCATTTTGAAGATTGGCCGACATCAAGTTGGCACCCCGCAGGTTGGCGCCGCGCAGGTCGGATTCGCTCAGGTTGGCCCCCATCAGGTTGGCCCCCCACAGGTCGCAGTGCAGGACAGCACCCGCCAGGTGGGCACCGGTGAGGTTGGCCCCGGCCAGGTTGTGGCGCTCCAGGCGTACCCCCGCCAGATCGATGCCTTCGAGGCCGGCGCCGCGCAGGTCTTCGACTTCACCCTGTCTAATCTTTTCTGCTTCGATCATTGCTCGTTAACAATACACTCAACGGACTGTCGATTCCTCGGAGGCGTCCATCGCCGCGTGCAGCAACCACTGGCCGGTACCGGCCTTGGGCTGCAGCGGATCGAGCAGGATGCCCGCCTGCATCAGGCGGACCATGTTGGCCAGTTGCTCCAACAGCTGCGGATCCCAGCGCCTGCCTGCGCCTGTTTCGCACAGCGAGAGCGCTTCGTCCGGGGTGCACACCGGACGCTCGCCCCGGGCGACCAGCCACTCCTGAAAGTAAGCGGTAAGACCCAGGATGCGCGCTTCAAGCGGGATCGCTTCGCCCGCCAAGCCCTCCGGCAGGCCCTCGCCGTTCCACCACTCGTACTGGCGCTCGACGATGCGGGCCACCGAGCGCAACTCCGGCATCGAGCGCAACAGCTCCCCGGCGAACCCGGCGGCCTCGGCAAGTATTTTGAGCGTGTCCGGGCTGTCGGGGTCGATCAGCGTGCCGGGAATCTCCGAAAGGCCGATGCGGTGCAGCAGGGCCGCGAGGCGCAAGCGCCTGAGGCGCCCAAAGGGCAGGTTCATCAGTTGGCCGATCACCTCCACCAGACTGCTCACCTGCAACGAAGCCTGGGGATTGCTGACATCACCCGCGTCGATGCGCTGGGCCATGCGCAAGAATGCCTGCAACCGGTTGGCGGTCAGGTTGGTGCCCAGTTTGTCGGGCTCCTCCCAGGTGGGCGGGGTGGGGCGGGTGAGGGAGACCAGTTGCTGCTGGCTGCTCTGTAAATAGGTGACGACCCGGGCGACCACGCCGCTCAGGTCCGAGCGGAGGCCGGCCGGCTCCGCGTCGATGCGCTCCAGTTCGTTCTCCAGCTTTTCGGTGAGCTTCGCGTCGTAGCCGCGGATGTGATCGAGGGTCAGCTCGACGGCCGCGCGCACCAGCGGCTCCTCAAACGTCCAAAACCCGTAGAACTTGCGCTCGACATCCTGCTGGGGCCTTCCCCCCGGCCCGTACTCCGCTTCGCCCAACTCCTGACACATCACCATCGCCGCATAGTTGGGGGCCAGGATCATCAGATGCCACTCCATCGAGACGGGGTCGGTCTCGCTGAGGGCCAACTGGGTGAGGTTGGTGGGGTTGTCCGGCTGCAAAAATCCCGAATCGGGCACCGCCATGATCAGAACCTGGCGGCTGTGCATCGCGAGTTGGCGGTAACGCTTCGCCTCCTGGGCATACCATTTGCCGCGCTGAAAGGCAGTCAATACCAGCGGCGGACTGCCACAGGTCAGGATGTGATCTTCGAGAGCGTGGCAGAGAGCCACCAGGGTGTTTTTGTAGTACACACCAAAGGAAGGTGGGTCCGCACCCAGTTGCTTGCGCAGTTTGTACAGGATCGAACCCTCGAGCATTACCCCTCCAAAAAACCCAAGACCGGCCTTGATCCCCGGACTGTGCTCAATTATGGCTGAAAATCAGCAAGAAAACTTTACCCGCACCCGAGCAGTCGGGCCGCCTCCGGTGTGCGGGGCGCCAGAAATTCAAAGGTGTTGCCGTCGAGATCCTTGGCATAAAAGGAACTGGTGCCGTCGCGATGGGCGTGGATGGTGGTGGCGGCGGCCCCTTGTTCTTGGAGTTGGGCGTAGTAATGGGCCAGGGCCGCCTCGTCTTCGAGCACAAAGCCGAAGTGCGGTCCGGCCGCCGAGTACTTGGGTCCAAGCAACGCCAGCCCGTCGCCGCCGGCTTTGACAAAGGCCCAGTCCTCGTCCTGCCAGGCCACTTCCATCCCCAGGGTCCGATAAAATGCGACGGCGCGCGGGACATCCTGCACGCAGACGGCCACATGCCCCAGGCGGGTCAGACGGGTGCGCAGCGGGGTAACAGAGGACATGAAAACTTCTCCAAAAAGTAGCGTCGTCCGGCCTGCGGGCGCAATCGCAACCGCGCACCGGCTCCTCCAGGATAACCCTCCACAACCGGGCCAAACCGACTCAAAGCCAGGCCCCCGGACTGGAGACAATCCGGGGGCCTGGAGCGAGGTTGTTGCTACGAGAGCGGCGGCAAACCGGGGCATCGATCTTGCCCGTCCTGGTAACCCATTGCATAGGCAATCTCCACAGTCTGACGAACGAGTTGAACAAGCTTCAGGGCGAGTAGTTGATCGAGCGGTTCGGTCGTATCGAGCCACAGACGCTCAAAGCTGCTTTGCAGCGGCTCCGGCGCGTGCAGCGGCAAATCGTGGCTGTCCGAAGGCATGGCATTGCCCCCTACAGAGGATTGGGCTTGCAAGCACTCCCCACACGGGCGGCCGGTTTCAACCTGATTGCAGACAGTTATTTAAACCGAAGTGCACAGTTTCGCTACCTCTATTGTAGAAAAAATCGGCAGCAACCGCCACGGGGATCACTGGGCAAGCGCTGCACTCAACGCAGCAATTCGCGCAGCCCGTCGACCATAAACTGCAGGGCGATAGCCAGGATCAAAAATCCCAAAATCTGGTTGAGGGCGCGGGTGCCGGCCCGGCCCAAACGCTTGAGCAAAGGCTCCCCGAGCATCAGACACAGATAGAGCACGCCGCCCACCAGGGCGATGCCCACCAGGCTGCCGAAGTAGTCGGGCCAGCCGGACGCCTTCGAGGACAACCCAATCACCACGCCGATGGCCCCCGGACCGCTGACCAGCGGCATCGCCATCGGCGCAAAGGCAATGTCCCCCGAGGTGTTCGCCGTCACGGCGGTGTCGCCCTCGTGGCGGTGGGAGTTGACCATCTCCTAGCCGGTCTGGGCAATGAGCAACCTGCCTGCGATGCGCAGCACCGCAAAGGAAATCCCAAAAAATTCGAGCACCACCTTGCCCACCAGCAGAAAAACCGCCAGCAGCCAGAGCACATGAATGGTCGTCAACCGCGCCTGCCGGCGACGATAAGTGTCGCTGCCCGAACTGGTAAGACTATAAAAAATCGGCACTGCCCCCAACGGATCGGTCACCAGCAACAGCGCCAGAAAAGTTCCAGCGGCAGAACCGAGCACACTCTCCCACATCGGCCGCACCCTTGACCTTTACATGTTTGATATATTGCCCAAAAAACTGTAGCTTTTGCTACACATTTTCGTCAACCGTGCCGGTGTGCTCAGCGCTTGCGGTTGGCACCTTTGAGCTGTTCGTAGGCCTCGACGGTCTCGGGCGACGGGGGATCCAGTGGGTCACGGCCGCCGCCCAGCAGCCACAAGCCGCCGCTCACCCCCGCGAAGACAGCAACGGCCCACAGCAAGGCCACCGGCGTCGTCGACCGATACCCTTTGGCGATGGCAAATGCGGCTACCGCTGCGATCGAAGCTGCCACAAACATGCCAACCCCCTTCCACCCACATAAGCGCGTCCGTGCCGGATCCTAGCCTCACCTAGATCGGCCGAAACCACAGTTCGCTGCAGCCGCAGTCACGGGCCAGGTCACGGGCCACCAATTGGATTTGCGTACGAAATCCAACGCTTTCTTCAACCAGGCCTGCCGGAAATTGGCGTTTGTCGTCCGCGACAAATACGTATCTTCTTTCTTGAATCGCATGTTTGTTTTGCACTACCCAGGTTCCGCTGATCAAGGCTTTCCCTGTGGCTTTATCAAAAAAAACGCCCCTTACCAAAGTCTCAACTTGCATAAATTCACATATGCCTTTATTAACATCAAAGCGAGCACAAATCGAAGGCCTTCTCCTTCAAGGTTCCTCGTGCAGCGATAGAAAAGCAACTACTGCGGGTTATAGAGAAGACTCTACCTGCGGAAGGAAGCCTCGGCGAATACTCCAAGCAGCAACCGCAACTACAGTTCGACGGCGAGCGTTTCGAGGGTGGGGGCGTCCGGGGTGCGGAGCGCGATGCAGCGCTGCTGGAGTAGTTGCCGGTCGATGCTCAAAAAACGGCTGGGGCAGTGGGCTTCGAGCTAGCTAGTCGAGCCGGAGGCATACCCCTCGTAGGGGAGCGGCGGTTGCGCCCCCGGCTTGAAAGTCGCTAGAACCGGGGTAGGATACTCGCCCGCTTCCAGAGCGGCTAAGCTGTGGGCAACCCCCATCCGCCCCGGACGGCCCCAGCTTCCCGAGGTAAACGATGGACGGTCTGTCTTGCCACCTCTTATGTTGAGCGCATGAGCAAATCGCTAGTCATCGTCGAATCCCCCGCCAAGGCCAAAACGATCAGCAAGATCCTCGGCAAAAACTTTGTCGTCAAGGCCTCCGCCGGGCACATCCGCGACCTTCCCCAAAAAGAGATGGGCGTGAATGTCAAAAATGACTTCGAGCCCAAATACGTGATCATTCCCAAAAAAGAAGAGGTGGTCGAGGAACTCAAAGGGGCCGCCCGCAATGCCGATCGGGTCTATCTGGCCCCCGACCCCGACCGCGAGGGAGAAGCGATCGCCTGGCATCTGGCGCAGATTCTGGATATTTCTGGCGAGCGGCTGCAGCGCATCGAGTTTCACGAGATCACCAAGCAGGCTATCCAGAACGCCGTCGCCCACCCCCGCAACATCGATATCAACCGGGTCGATGCTCAGCAGGCGCGGCGCATCCTCGACCGGCTGGTGGGCTACAAGCTCAGCCCGCTGCTGTGGAAAAAAGTGCAGCGCGGCCTGTCCGCCGGGCGGGTGCAGTCGGTGGCGGTGCGCCTGCTGTGCGACCGCGAAAAAGAAATTCAGGCGTTTGTGAGCGAAGAGTACTGGACCATCCACGGCCACTTCCGCCAGAGGACTCAGGCGGAAGCCACCCCGTTTAGCGCCGATCTGGTCCGCTGGGTAGGCAAAAAGCCGGATCTAGGCAACGAGGCGGCGGCGCGGGCGGTGGTCGAAGCCCTGGCGGGTGCCGCCTCCCGGGTCGATTCGGTCAAGACCCGCGAGCGGCAAAAAGAACCCCAACCGCCCTTCATCACCAGCACGCTGCAGCGCGAAGGCGCTTCGGCTTTGGGCCTCACCGTCAAGCGCACGATGGCCATCGCCCAGCAACTCTACGAAGGCATCGAATTGGGTGAGGAGGGGCCGGTGGGGCTGATCACCTACATGCGCACCGACAGCACCCGGGTGGCCGAAGAAGCCCAGGAAGCGGCGCGCGAGTTTATCTTGGCCGCCTACGGCAAACCGTACTACCCGAGCCGCCGCCGCCAGTACGGCGCCAAAAAAGGCGCCCAGGACGCCCACGAGTGCATCCGGCCCACCGACATCAACCGCCCCCCCGACGCGATCAAAAAATCGCTCACCCCAGACCAGTTCAAGCTCTATCGCCTGATCTGGCAGCGCTTTACGGCCTCGCAGATGACGGCGGCCACCCTGGAGACGCGCACCGTCGAAATCGCCGCCACCCCCGCAGCCGGCCGCCCCGACGCCCTGTTTCGCGTCTCGGTCACCCGCACGGTCTTCGACGGCTACACCCGCGTCTACGAAGAAGCCCGCGAGGAAGCAGCCACGGGCGACGAAGAAGCGCCCGGTGCCGCGCCGGTGCTCGAAGAGGGCGAGGCGCTCACTTTGCTCACAGTCGATCCCAAGCAGCACTTTACGCAGCCGCCCGCGCGTTTCTCCGAGGCGACCCTGGTCAAGGCCCTCGAAGAGCAGGGGATCGGCAGACCGAGTACCTACGCCCCCACCATCGGCACGATCCAGGAGCGCGGCTACGTCAATAAAGATGGCCGCACGCTCATCCCCACCGAGCTGGGCATGAAAGTGAATGACCAACTGGTCCAGCACTTTCCCAACATCGTCGATACCGAATTTACAGCCAACATGGAAGCGCAGCTCGACGAGGTCGAAAAGGGTTCCCAGCGCTGGACCCAGTTGCTCGCGGATTTTTATGGGCCGTTCGTGGAGACGCTCAAGGCCGCCGACGAGGAGATGAAGCGGGTGGTCATCGTCACCGACCACCTGTGCGAGAGCTGTGGCCGGCCGCTGCTCAACCGCTACGGCCGCTTCGGCAACTTCTTGGGCTGCTCGGGCTATCCGGAGTGCGACTTTACTCACCAACTCACCCGCGACAACAAACCGGTCCCTAAGGACCGCCCCGCCGAGGGGATTTCCTGCAACCAGTGCGGCCACGAGCCGATGCTCATCACCTACGGCCGCTACGGCGAGTACCTCAAGTGCCCCGCCTGCGGCAAGAGCCAGCCCAAATCGACGGGTATCACCTGCCCCAAGTGCAGCAAAGGCCAGATTGTCGAGCGCCGCTCAAAGATGGGCAAGAATTTCTACGGCTGCGACCAGTATCCCGATTGCGACTTCGTGCTGTGGAGTCGGCCCATCGACAAACCCGCCTGTCCCGAGTGCGGCTCGATCTTGCTCTACAAACCCCGCAAGCGCGGCGACGATATGGTGGCTTGCTCCGCCTGCAAATTCATCGCCCCCGCCCAGGAGATGGTGGGTGAGGAGGAAGTGGAGCGGCAGGCCGCATTGCTTACCGGTTGAGCGGGCCGGTGCGCGCGCTGGGGAAGCGGCCCGGCCTTTGGCTTGCGGTGCTTAGCACGTTGCTGGTCGCTTGCTCCGGGTCACCTGCACCTTCCGGCCCCATCGAGCTGACATTCTGGCACGGTGCTGACCCGCCTCCCAACCGGGTGGTACTCGACAAGCTGGTGGAGCGCTTTAATTCTCAGCACCCGGATATCCGCGTGCGTGCCATCTACGCGGGCCAACAGGACCAGCAAATCCCCAAGATTTTGGCGGCGGTGATCGGCGGCTCGCCCCCGGATTTGCTCTGGTACAACGCCACGCTCACCGGCCAGTTGGTCAAAGCCGATGCCATCGTCTCGCTTGACGAGTACTTACAAAAAGAAAACCTGCTGGAGCGGGTCTATCCGAATTTGCTGCCCGCCACCCGCTACCGGGGCAAGACCTGGTCGTTGCCTTTTGACACCAACAACCTGGCGGTCTTTTACAACAAAAAGATCTTCGCTGAGGCCGGGGTAGAGACCTTGCCCGCCACCTGGTCCGAATTTCTGACCCTCGCTGAGCGGCTCACCGTCGATCGCAATGGCGACGGCCGCCCGGAGCGCCATGGCCTGCGATTGCCCCTGGGCAAGGGCGAATGGACCGTATTTAACTGGCTGCCCTTTTTCTGGCAGGCGGGGGGTGAACTGCTCGTGGGCGGCCAGCCGCGGATCGATTCGCCTGCGGGGGTGCGCGCCCTCGCCTACTGGCAGCGTTTGCTGGCGCGCTCTGCCGCGAGCCTCTCCCAGCCCGAGCAGGGCTACATATTCGATGATTTTTTTGCCGGGCGGGTGGCGATGCAGGTAAGCGGTCCCTGGACTCTGGGAGAAATTGGCGAAAACGGCATGGATTATGGTGTATTTTCCTTGCCGCGCGGCGAGATGCGGGCCACCGCCATCGGCGGCGAGCAGTTGTTTTTGATGAAGACGACGCCCGAGCGCGAGCGGGCCGGCTGGCGCTTCGCGCAATATGTGCTCAGCGCCGAATTTCAAAGTGCCTGGGCCACCGGCACGGGCTATTTGCCCGTCACCCCCGAGGCGACCCGCACCCCCGCCTACCAGGCATTTTTACAGCGCAATCCGCAACTAAAAGTCTTCCTCGACCAGTTGCCTTCGGGCCGCAACCGCCCCCTCGACCCAACCTACCCGCAAATTTCCGACGCCATTGGCCGCGCCGTCGAGCAGGTGCTGCTGGGGGCGCGCACCCCCGCCGCCGCCCTCGCCGCCGCCCAGCGCGAAGCGGCCTTGATCGTGCGCACCCAGCCGGGGGATGTTGTCACCGGGCGCTAGAACCTGCGTGTAACGGACCGCCCATTCAAGTTTAAAGTGCAACAGGGCCTGACTCACCTTTTTAATCAGCCCTGCCAACAGATATTTCGAGTGTTTATTCACCAAGGTTACTACCCCTCCCAGTTGATTTATTCCGATAACGGTATCGCCTTCCCAATGACCAATCTCCACCTTCAAGCCAGCGATAGCCGGACGCTCGTCGATGTCCACCCGGTTCGGTATCTGGCCGCCCTTACTTTTTGCCCCGCCACGCTTTTGACGTTTCGGCCTACCCTGGCGGAAATACTTCTGGAATAAACCCAACCCTGCAGGGTTTGCGTAGATCAGCCGATAGATTGTCTGGTGGCTGAGGAATGCCTTGCCCTCCAACTGCCGTCGACCTCGGATTTGCCCAGGACGATGAAATGCTTGCAGCGACTGTTTGATCTCCCTCAGCATTTCCGAAGATACTTTCAGGAAAGCTTGTTTACTGTCGGCTCGTCGGGCGGTGGCCAGGGCGTGGGCCGTGTCTGGAAGATAGCGCCCTTGCGAGCGGTTGCGCTTCAGTTCCCGACTGATAGTGCCGGCGTTGCGGCCCGGTAAGCCGGCAATCGCTTGGAGGCTCAAGCCTTGCTGGGAGCGGCACGCATAGATCTGCTGGCGTTCCTGGGCGCTCAGCTGGGTGTAGCTCATCGGTCGCAGGCCGAATCCCGGTCGAAGGGCAGCCCAACACAATAGACCTCTTGCGCGAATGCCAAGATAAACAGCTCAAACCATTGGAAACTCGTTCCGTGATCCAGTTCATGCAAGAGGTCTATTCTGGATCTGGTACCCGCAGTTGCGCCCCACGGTGGGGAGGTGGCCCAGAAAGTGATTGATGGCCTCCAAATCACGTGCGGGCTTCGAGAGAGCTTCAGGGCCACTGTGCCACCACGCCCGAGCCGCGGGCCGCAACCCGCGCTCAAAAGGCGCTGGTGTCAGTGTCGGGGCAGCTATCGGGGTCGATGTCATCCAGGAGAGAGTCCCCCCACTCGAGGACGGTACCGCGGGTCGTCTCGTTCACGCTGTCTTCGAGTTCCTCGGCCAAGCGCTCGGCGGTGTCGATCAGTTGCTCAGTGTAACCGGAGCCTCTCAGGCAAGCTTGCTGTTCGGGGTCTCCGTAGAATAGGGCCTCCCGGGCGTCGGAAGTAAAGTCGGTGCTGCCGTCCTGATTGACGTTGTGACCGTCGTAGGGCAGCGTCTCGCCTTGCCAATACGCGACATCCGGTTGCAGCGGTCTTACCTGGGCCAACAAGAGCTGTTGATCGTCCTCGTCCGCTCCAAGGTCGGCAAGCTCCGGCACCCCGAATTCCGGCTGTTCTGTCATATCAATACTTTCTCCATAAAGTAGAGTGCGATGAGACTGGCTAGGGAAGCTCTTTTACACTTGAAAATGAAAGACAGCATCGAACGGGAGGTTGAAAAGATTAGAGCTCAACTGACCGGTTCACCGTCGATCCAGTCGAATAGAACGCACAACCGCTGAACATCAGACTCATCGATGGAGGCGGTGACTAAGTCGCCTTATACGCTGGTCACCGGTGTCGGAACGCACAGATCGGTGTCTCTTTTGAGCGCTTGGAGCCAATCGAGTTCTGTCTGTAATTGTGCTGCGCTCACCTGCGGTTCGCAAACGCGCAAAGCGTGCTGCCTCGCATCTGCTTCCATCCGAACCACCAGATTCCCCAAGTGCCGCAGCACTGTGCACTCGGCATTCTCCAGAGCCTATTGCTCAAGAATTTCCTTGACCTGCTTGTTCATACACAGTTTCAGACCTTAGAGATTGCGTTCAGGATTGGCCAGTAATCCGCCCAGTACTGCCACCGGCACGACAGCCAACAAACCCAGCACCAGCGGCCAGGAGAGCACTCCTCCGGGAGCATCCAGATTGAAATTGAAGAAGATTGAAACCGCCAGCGAAATGATCCCAGTCAGCAGCGCGTGGCGCAGCGGCAGGGAACGGGCAGTGCGAGAAGCCATATACCCCCCGAGGCCAGTAAAAAACAGTCCGCGCAAAAAATTGAAGACAAAAAAGGCGGCCGTGCCCTCGACGGGATACCCGCTCAGCATCGCCACCAGACCCGCCGCCATGTACATAACCAGTTCGGAGTGCAGCGTACCGGCGACATCGACTAGTAAACCAGTAAATACAGCTCGCGACTCGAGGGGGCGGGGGGCCAGATCGGCGCTGTTGCGGGGTTCGAGCATGGTGATCGCTGGGAAGATACGAAAATTATAGGCTGCCCGAAGCTTTCGGGTGGGCGGGTGTCTCCATGGCTAGGACGGCGGCGAGTGTGATAAGTTTCCTGCTGATGGCTAGGATTTTTGCGTTTGCTGCCGCCTTGCTGCTCGCAGGCTGCACCTCCACCTCCCTGCCGCTTGCACCCAAACCGGTGACAGGCGGCGTCCTCTCCGGGACCCTCGTCGGCGATCCAGGCACCTTCAACCCAGCCCTCGCCCGGCGCGGCAGCGCCCTGGAGGTCAGTCGGCTGATGTTTGCCGGATTGTTGATGCCCGACAAAGCCAGTGGTTTCTCACCCGACCTGGCTGCCGACTTTCAGCAGGCCGAGGACGGCCGCCGCTACCGCGTTCAACTCAAACCTGCCCTGGTCTGGTCCGATGGCCAACCGCTCGGCGCGAACGATGTCGTGTTCTCCTTCGAGCGAGTCTACGGCGACGGGCGATCTCCAGGCAGTTTGCCCCGGGGACTCAAGGTGAGCGCCCCGGACGAGCGAACGGTCGAATTTATCCTGCCGGCCCCCGATTTCGATTTTGCCGCCTACCTGACGCTGCCGATTTTGCCCGCCCACGCACTGGGCGAAGGCGATCCCCTCGCCCAGTGGGGGCTCGACGCCGACCCGACCACCCTACCGGTCAGCGGGCCGTTTCTGTGCCGCGGCTATACGCCCAACGCGAGTCTGGAACTGGCGGCCAATCCCCGCTACTGGCGCCGGCCCGAGCAACCTTATCTGGCGGGCATTCGCTACCGGATCGTGCCGGATCGGCCCGCGGCCCTCGCCCGCTTCCAGAGCGGCCAGAGCGACACCTACCGGCCGACCCCCGAAGAGTATGCTGCGCTGGTGGCCGGGCGCTCGGCGGGGAACTACGCCCTGGTGAGCGGTGGCGCCGAGCAGCCTGTTTATCTTGCCTTCAACCTCAATCGGACCGCAGTTGCTGGCAAAGCGCCCGTCGCCTCCCCTGCGGCGGACTGGTTCGCCAACCCCGCTTTTCGCCAGGGGGTGGCCCTCGCCATCGATCGCACCCGGCTGGTTCAGGAAGCTTTCTTGAACACGGCCGAGGCCGGCAAAGGCACATTCGATCAGGGCGCAGCCCGCGAGCGGCTCGCCGCCGCCGGGTTCAAGGGCGGTGCAGACGGAGTGCTCACCGACGTGGCGGGCAATAAAGTCAGCTTCGAGGTCTTGCTCGACGGCGACGATCCAGCCCAGATGCGGTTGGGCGAGGGCGTGCGCGCCCAACTGGCGCTCGTCGGTCTCGATGCCCAACCGCGCCCGCTGCCCCGGCTGGTGCTGCGCAACCGCATCTTGCGCCAGAAGCGCTGGCAGGCTGCAATCACCAATCCCGAGCGACTGGGGGCGCCGCCCCCGGCGAGCCTTTCGTTCTGGCGATCCGCGAACCCGTGGCATTTTTTTGACCTGGGCGACGACCAGGGCACCCCCCCCTGGCAGGACCAATTCGATGCCACGTATGGGAACAAAGCCGGTGCGTCCGAGCGCGAACAATTGATAGCGGCGCACCAGCCGCTCGTCGAACTGGTGCGTCCCCTGGCGATCGCCGCCATTCGCGCCGATGTGCGCGAAAGTCGCTTCAGTGCCTTCGAGAGCACCTACAACGGCCGCATCCTCGCTAACATTTGGGAGGTGCAAAAAGCGCCGCCGCCCCCGGCAGAGGTCTCCCCGGCACCGGGCAGCTGAAGACGAACCGGACCGGATTGCGAGGATGAAATGATCTACATCGTTGCTATGGTTGCCGCCCTGGTCTGCGCCTTGAGCCTTATCCAGTGGCAAAGGCAACGCCAGCGACACCCGCAGCCCGCCAGGGGCGTCGTAAGCCTGCAAACCGAAGCACTGGAGCTGTCGGGTAACCCCCCAGCGCAGCATGCTGCAACCTCCACCGGAGGCTCCGCGGGTGCAGACGAACCCGGTATCTACGATGTGGTGATCGAATCGGTCCAACCGAACACCTATCTGGAGTCGCTGCAGCAGTCTGCCGTCGGGCCCGCTGAACCGGTTGCCGCAACAGCCGACGACGAGCAGCCCCCCGCCTTGATATCCACCCCCGTGGAGCCGGCCCCGGACCCACCGGGCGATCCTTATCTGGAGCAGTTTTTCAAGCACCATGCGATCCCCGAGGTGAGTGCCGAGGACGCACCGGCCCAGAGCACCGACCTGGCCGAGACCGTCGATCGGCTGAGTGCCGCCACCGACAGCTACTTTCCACAACCCGAGACAGAGGGCCGGACTGCCGAGATACCCTGCGAGGAGATCGAGGGGGCCGAGCTGTTTGCGGCTTTGCCGACCAAAGCGGCGCAGCCCAGTCGCTACCGCCTGGTGCTCGAAGCCATCGATGTCGAACGGCGCAATCAGGTGGTGCGCGTGCTGCGCGAACGCGGCGGTCTGGACCTCAAAGAAGCCCTCTCCAGCACCAAAAAGTTGCCCCGTACCCTGAACACTGCTTTGGACCGGGAGCAGGCCCAGGCGTTTCAGTGGGAACTGGCCGCATGGGGTGCGCGCGCCGCCATCGAACCGATCGACTAGCCGGCTGCGGACCTCACCGGTGGGGAGCGTGCTTGCGGGATTCGCCCGGGGCGCTCAACCAGTCCGCGGCACTGCCTTCTGCCGGGAGGCCTCGATAGGTCTGGGTGCGCACCTGCCCCGCCGTGTAGACAATCTGGCCGTTGTGGGTGCCGGCAACTCCCGAATGGCGGGGCACCGGCAATGGGGTAAGCGATGTCCATGCGTTCGAAAGCGGGTCGTAGGCGAGGGTGTAGTTGTAGGTGTTGCTGCTGTCGAACTGCCCGCCCAGCACCACGATGCGGTTTTCTATGGCAAATGTTGACCGCGGGTGACCGAGCCGATGTGGGAGGTCACCCGCGGTAGACTCGCCACCGCGCTCCAACGGTCCGGCTCATCGGGATCCCAGGCGTGCACCGCACTCTGGGAGACCTGGCTGTCGCCGTAGCTCTGCTGGCCGCCGATGGCGTAGATCTTCCCGCCCAGGGCCGCGGCCCCCATGTGGGATTTGGCGATCGGCAAAGATAGCGAAGGACTCCAGGCGGTCCCGCCGTCAAGCTTCAAGATCCAGTGATCTTTTTTGTCGACGTGGTTGGCGTCGTTGCCGCCGAAAAAGTGCAACTCCCGGCCCAGCATGACCAGCGAGCCGGACCCGCGCGCTGCCGGTAAAGGCGGCATCGCCGTCCATTTGTCACCAACCGTGTCGTACTTCCAGACGTCTTTGACAGCAAAAGTTTGGCTGCCGTTTGAAGTATTGTCGGCGATGTAGCCCCCGGCCAGGTAAATGTCCTGGCCGACCACGGCCATGCCGGCGTGGGTCAACAGCGTCGGAGCGTCGGCGATCTGCTTCCAACTGTCGGCCACCGGGTCGTAAGCGTAGCTGCGTCGGGTCGCCGTCAGCGGATCGAGATCGGTATAGCCTCCCAGCACATAAAGTTTGCCGCCCGCGAAACCGCCCTGGGACTCCGATAGAGCGATGGGCGAAGCCGCCTTGCTGCTCCAGCCGATCGACTCGAAGCCCGGCCGGCCGGCAATCTCGACGGTGTTGATTTTGGTATACAGGCCGCCCACGCCGTCGATAGACAATTTGCCGTCGCTGACTTGCGTCTCAACGAGCACCTGCTTGAACGGCCGGTCGGCGGTAGTCCGGTAGCGCTCCAGGACCAGGATGCCCTCGACATTGAGCGCGTGCTCGCTGCCGAAATAAGCCGGATCGCCGACGGTGATTTGGACGCTGTAGGAGCCGTCCGGAAGAGCGTACTCCCACGCGGCGGGTGGACTGACCGCGCCGTCCGGGGGATATTCCATGTGGGCGAGGGTATTGAGCCGGGGGTCGATGCCGCCTACTGCCCGGTCGCGGCTGTTGGCTGAAACGTCGAGGGGGTTGGCCGTCGAAGCGCTCAGGCTGTCCTCGCGCACCCAACCATAACCGCGCTCGGCACTGTACGGCGCACCGGAGTCCTTGGTGTATTCGGTGGGTAGCGATGAGTCGCCCGGTTGAAAATTGATCAACACGCTCAGCCTATCGGCCTGAGCATAGAGAATCCGAGTAAAACTCAGGCATAAAAGCGTGCAGGGGTACAGCCGTCCATCTGTTCATACAAAAAATCCAACCTGTAGTAAACACACCTAAGTTGTTTCCACACAATATTACAAGGTTATACATCAATCAAAATTCTTTCGCGAGAACCTTGACGCACACAGTTTAACCGTTGTGCCTGCAGGCAATCCAGGGCGTCCGGCCGTTGTACAACGATTCACCGCAACAGTGCTGCGTGGGCGAAGGCGCGAAATTCTTCCAGGTAGAGGCTGCCTCCCTCGACGGCATTGGTGGCGTGGTCCCCGCCTGCAACCAGCAACAGGCGCTTGGGTTGGGAAGCGGCGGCATAGTTGCGCTCGCTCATCGTATGGGAGATCACGCGGTCGCGTCGGCCATGGATAAAAAGCACCGGCACCTGCAGACGGCTCATCTTGGCAATCGAGTCGAAGCGCTGGTGCAATAACCACGCGACGGGAAAAAAGCGCGTCCACCGCTGGGCAGCGGTCATCTCCAGAATCGAGGTAAAGGAGCTTTCGACCACTACACCTGCTACCTCCGGGTGGCGCACGGCCATTTCGACAGCGACCGCTCCACCGAGCGAATGGCCGTAGAGCAAAATGCGCCCGGGGTCGATACGGCGCTCGCGCACCAGGTACTGCCAGGCGCGCTCGGCATCGGCGTACACCCGGTCTTCGGCAGGAAACGGGCCGCTGCTTTTGCCGTAGCCGCGGTAGTCAAACAAAAAGACGGTAAAACCCAACCGGTGTTGCAGGCGGTGGGCGTGTTCGGCGTTGGCGCCGACGTTGATGCCGTTGCCGTGCAGGTAGAGCACCACCGGCGCATCGGGGCGATCCGCCGGGATCCACCAGCCGTGCAGTTGATCTTTCTCCAGCGGCAGGTACACGTCTTCGTAGTCCAGGCCGTAGGTGGCGGGAGTTTCGGTAACTTCCCGTTCAGGAAAGAAAATAAAACGCTCCTGGACCTGCCGGAGGTAGGCGCACGCACCCGCATAGAGTACCAGCGCAAGCACGATCAGTCCGATAAGTGGCATCCGAACAGGGCGCAGCAAAGTGGTGTGCAGCGTTTTTTCAAATCGACGCATCGCCAGGAGGTCCGAGCAAAGTGCAAAGCCGTCGGTGCAGCGCGGCAAATTCGCCGTCGCCTACTACCGGTACGCTCGATGCGGGTGCGATGGATGCATCGAGCGTCACCCAGGAGTGACAACCGGCGTACTGGGGTTGCTCGTAAAGAAGCCGCGGACGCTCCAGCCGATAAATCCGCACCAGCACCACCTCCAGCCAGGGCTTCGCACGGTAATGAAAGCGCTCGGCGAGCGTGGACCAGGCCAGAACGTGCAGCCCTTCGAGCGAACGCAGCGCTTCGAGGTCCAGCACTTTCCAGTGGTCCGCCACCTCGGCATAAAGAGCCAGTGCGACCGTTCCTGACGCCGGTGGCGGCTGTTGCGTCCGGACGGCGGGTGCGAGCTTCTCGGGATTTTGATGAAAGCTGGTCGGGTAGAGCCAGAAAGTCCGGTGCTCCGGCACAAAGCCCCCGCGGTGCTCGCGGATGCCCCCTTTGCGCAGCAGGATGCTCTGTTCGCCCCGGGCGAGGGCTTCACAGACGACCGCCCACTCCTTGAGGGCGATGCGCATCAGACCGGCTCGCTTTTGCGGGCGGTGCGGTTTGCCTCGCGCTCAGGTTTGCCCCGGAAGATAAAGCGCACCGGCGAGCCTTCAAAGCCCAGCGAACCGCGGAACTGCCCTTCGAGATAGCGGCGGTAGCCTTCTTTGAAGAGCTTGGTGTCGTTGACAAAAAGCACGAACGTGGGCGGGTTGGTGGCGATCTGGGTGGCGTAGTAGACCTTGCCCTGGCGCCCCTGGCGGCTGGCGGGGGGCGAGCGCCACAGCAGCGCATCCTGCAGCGCTTCGTTGAGTACCGAGGTGGAGACACGGCGCTGGTGTTGTCCGGCGGCGGCGTCAATGGCATCGAAGATCTTTTCGACCCGCTGGCCGGTGAGGGCACTGGTAAAAACCACCGGCGCCCATTCGACGAAGTCCAGTTCGCGGCGCACCTCGTCGCGGTAGTGATTCATCGTGTAGGTGTCCTTTTCGATGACATCCCATTTGTTGACCACCAGCACGCAGGCGCGTCCCGCCGAAGCGATCTTGGCTGCGAGGTTTCTTTCTTGATCGTGGATGCCCTCGGTGGCGTCGACGACCAGCACCACCACATCGGCGCGGCGGATGGCGCGAATCGCCCGCGTCACCCCGAACGCCTCCGGTCCGTAGTCGACGCGGGATTTGCGGCGGATGCCCGCCGTGTCGATCAGGCGATAGCGCCGCTCCCCGCGCTCGACGAGCGTGTCGATGGCGTCGCGGGTGGTGCCCGCCACCTCCGAGACCATCGAGCGCGGGTGCTCCCCACCCACCAGGGCGTTGAGCAGGCTCGATTTGCCGACGTTGGGCCGCCCGACGATGGACACGCGCAGTTCGGGCAGTTCCTGTTCTTCGGGCTGATCTTTGGGAAGCACCGCCACCAGCGCGTCGAGCAGATCGCCCGTTCCCGAGCCGTGGATGGCCGAGACGGCGTAGGGTTCGCCCAAACCGAGTGCATAAAATTCGGCCGCCAGGCTCAGGGCCGTCGAAGGCTCCTCCAGTTTGTTCGCCACGATGAGCACGGGCGGTTTGCGTCCGCGCAGCCAGTCGGCCACCTCCCGATCGCCGCCGGTAATCCCCTGCTGGCCATCCACCACGAACAGGACCGCCGCCGCTTCGGCCAGGGCAATTTCGACCTGTTCGCGAATCAGCGGCAAAAAGACCTCGCTATCCTCGAAGACCAGTCCGCCGGTATCAACCACCTCGAAGCGGTAGCCGCACCATTCGGCCGGCAGGTAGAGCCGGTCGCGGGTGACCCCCGGCTGGTCGTAGACGATGGCTTCGCTGCCTCCCGCCAAGCGGTTGAGCAGCGTGGACTTGCCGACGTTCGGCCGTCCAACGATGGCGACGATGGGTAATGGCATAGCCAGACTATGCTAGCCCATCGAGGCGGCAGGTGCGCCCTCACGCCTGGCGCGGCCAGCGGCAGGCAAGCCAGCCTTTGCGCCGGGCGAGCCGACGGAGCACCCAGTCGGGATTAACCGCCACCGGAATGCCCACAGCACTGAGCATCGGCAGATCCGAGGCGCTGTCGGTGTAGAAGAAGCTGTCCATCAGTTCGACCCCCGCCGCCGCTGCCCACAGTTGGGCGGCTTTGACCTTGCCCTCGCCGTAGCAGAGGCCCAGTCCGTGCAGCCGACCGGTAAACAGACCCTCTACGACCTCCAATTGCGTCGAGAGCACCGCGTCCATGCCGAGCGCCTCGGCGAGCGGCTGGGCCAGATAGCAGGTGGCGGCGGTCAACAGCACGCAGCGATGGCCGCGCTCCCGGTGCCAATCGAGGACCAGCCGCGCCTGGCGACCGACGCGGGGCAGCAACTCTTTGAGGGCGATTTGCCGGCAAAAATCGGCAAATTGCGCTTCCTGCCGACCGCGAATGCCTTCGAGGGTCGGCTTCAAAATGGCGTCAACCGAAAGCCGATTGAAGCGGTAGAGCAAATAGTAATAGATTGTCTTGAACAGGTCGCTCATCCCGGCGCGCTCCTCGGCCATCGCCCGCTGCACGTAGAGAATCGAGGAGTTGCCCGCCACCAGCGTCTGGTCCATGTCAAAAAAGGCCGCCACGGCAGAACCTCCCGGTGCGGCTGCGATTTTTTGTTGCAGGCGGTGGTGGTTCTCGACCACGGCCCGCCCGCGCAACGCGCGGCTGGCAAACGATCTGCGCAGGCGGATCATTGCAGGAGGCTCGGCAGGCAAACGTTTTCAGTGTACCTGCTCTTGCAGATATGCTAGGAAAGCTTTGCGGTTGGAGGTGGCGGCGTGTCCCGCACAGTGATTATCGGTTCGCGCGATTCGCAACTGGCCCTCGTTCAGACCCACTGGGTCCGGGGCGAACTGCAGCGCGCCCACCCGGACATCCAGTTTGCAATCGTCGAGATGAAAACCCAGGGCGACAAGATTCTCGATGTCGCCCTCGCCAAGATTGGCGACAAGGGTCTTTTTACCAAAGAACTCGAAAGCGCCATGCTCGAGAAGCGCACGGATCTCGCCGTGCACTCGCTGAAGGATCTGCCCACGACGCTGCCGCCGGGGCTCATCCTGGGTGCAATCACCGAGCGGGAGGATCCAAGCGATGCGGTGGTGGTCCGCCAGGGACTCGCAGCGGCGGGGCTTGGCGATCTGCCCGAGGGGGCCGTCGTCGGCACGTCTTCTTTGCGCCGCCTCGCCCAACTCAAGCATCGCTATGGCGAGCGCCTACGCTTTCAGGACATCCGCGGCAATCTCAACACGCGCCTGCGCAAGCTCGACGAGGGCCACTACGACGCCATCGTACTTGCCGTGGCGGGCCTGCGGCGCCTCGGCTGGTCTGAGCGGATTACCGAAGTGCTTGCTCCCGAAATCTCGCTGCACGCCGTGGGCCAGGGCGCTCTGGGTATCGAGTGCCGCGAAGCGGACGAAGCGATCCTGGACTTGCTGACTATTCTCAACCACACTCCGACCGCCCGGCGCTGCCGGGCGGAGCGGGCCATGCTGCGCACCCTCGAAGGCGGTTGCCAGGTACCGATCGGCGTGCACACCGAACTGCACGATGACGGTGGACTGACCTTGCAGGGCATTGTTGCTTCCCTCGATGGCAAGACCCTGGCGCGCGCCTGCCGCACCGGCCCTGGCGACGAGCCCGAGGCTTTGGGTCAGGCGGTTGCCGAAGATCTCAAAGCAGCCGGCGCTCAGGGGATCCTCGATGAAATCTTTATCCTCGTTCGCTCGCTCGAAGTAGTCACCCCCGGTGCCGCACCGGCTTCATGAATTGGGAGCTGGCTGCGAGTCGCGAAAGTAATAGCGATCGAGCGTCTCGGCGGTGCTGAGAGTGCGCAGCACCTGCTCGGCGGTACGCACCAGTCCCTCGTTGCCTTCGACGAGCAACAGGTACTTGCCCTTTTCGATGCGGTTGCGATAGGCGATCGATTCGCCGCTCTCAAAAACCAGACCGGTGCCGCCACCCACCAACACACCGCCCAGCACGCCGGAAAGACCGCCCAGGACGGCGGCGATCATCAGGCTCAATACCCGGTTGTCCGGGACAATGTCTATCTGCGTCAGCCAGTTGAACAAAAAGCCGAACACCAGGCCGACCAGGCCTGTGAACCCGGCGGTTTTCCAGGCGCGCTCTTTGGCCACCTTCACCGGGTCTGCGAAGCCTACAGCGTCGGCGTCGCGATAGCCCTTGCCCACGATGGCGACGTTCTCAGGCGACATACCGCGCTGCTGCAACAGGCGAAAAGCTTCCAGGGCGATCGGTTCATTGGCGTACACCCCGATAATCAGGTGTTTTTCGCGTGGTTGGGCGGACTGCACGGCTTGCTCCGGGTCTCTGCCTCTTCAGTGTACTAAGCATTCTTAAGCCGCCTCTCTACCTGCCGACACCGTTCGACCGGAGGATCGACCAATCGATTGACATTCAGGTTGCCGCAGATACACAATGAGTGTTCGTGAAAACGCGCCGGGATAGCTCAGTTGGTAGAGCAGCGGACTGAAAATCCGCGTGTCGCCAGTTCAAGTCTGGCTCCTGGCACTGGTTTGCAGGTTCGGCCCCAGGAGTGAGGCGGCGCGGACGCTTGCTCACATTGCCCTGGGGAGGGCTTGTACGCTTTGATGGGACGCATGCAACGATTTGTTTTGTGTGGTTTCGCCTTGGGGTTGGTCGGCTGCGCCCTGCAGACCGACGTACGGCTGCGCAAGATGCCCGACAGCGGCATGGAGCCCACCATCCGTGCCCAGGAGGTGGTACGCGAGAACTTCGATGCTCTGGAGCAACGGCCGCCGGGCCGCTTCGACCTGGTGGTCGTCAAAGATCCCGATAAACCCGACGAGACCACCATTCGCCGCGTGATTGCACTGCCGGGCGAGCTGGTGCAGGTGTCCGCCTACCGGGCGAGCGTAGGCGGCAGGTCCCTGGATGAACCGTTTATTTCTACCCAACCGGCAACCGAGGACGGTGCCCCCCGGCCCAAAGCCGAATTCGGTCCGCTCACCGTTCCGGCGGACGAGTACTTCGTCTTGGGCGACAACCGCGCCGCCGCGAGCGACAACCGCCGGTGGAAGCGCTCCAGCGTGCCCGTCAAGGACATTCTCGCCGTTGTCGAGCGCTAGTGGCCGGAGCAGGTGCGCCGCTCGCGCTCTAGTTCCGGTTCCTGCCAGGCGTAGGCAAAGTGGCTCACTGCCTCCAAGGACGGAAAAGCGGCTTGTAGCGCGGCCATCTGCACTTCAAGAGCCGGCCGACCGGTGTGCGCTTGTCCCCAGACACCCGCGAGGGAAGGCACCACGGCAATTCCCGGCGGTGTCCGCTCCAGAACTGTCTGCACCTGGGAAAGGATGCAGTGGGCCTCGCCGCAGTTGGCGTAGACCATCGGGTGCCACTCGCCGACGCTCAAAAACTCGGGCCACGGTTGCAGGCGCGAATCGAATCCGGTGCCCACGGCGCGATTGGCCTCCGCGAAGAATACCGCCCCCGTGGCGGTTCCCTGGAGATGGGCAGGCAATGCCGCTTCCGCCAGATACTGGACAATGCCTGCGCGGGCGTGGGCGAGGCCCAGCGCCCACAGCTGACGCTGGAGGTACTCCCGGCGCCCGGCGGGCGGCAATGGGCGCGCCGGGGGGCTATATCCCCTCCAGGGCGCGCCGGTGCGCCCTGGAAATTGCCGGTCGGCTTCGGCCAGATCGCCCTCCCGCAGCCAGCCGTGCTCCAAATAGCGTTCGATGAGAAACCCACCCCACAGGTTGAGGGTGCGGCTGAGCAAAGTCTGCCGAGAAGCTTCGCTAAAGACCCACAGGTCGCGTAGGCCCGCCGCCACCGAGGCCGCTCCGCTCGAGCGCGGATAGCGGATGTAATCAAACAAGATGCCGTCCGGTCTGCGCTGCAGCACTGCCTCGACAAGCCGGGCGAAGTCCTCTCGGGCCACCCGGCTATAGGGATCGGCAAAGACCCGATCCAGTTCGAGAATACTCATGTCGGTCTGGGAGCCGATCTCCCCTACCGCCGTCAGACTAGTGCGGCCGAGACCGTTGCGGGCCAGGGCGACCTGCCGGTCGGCTAGTTGGGTATAGGAGTAGCCGAAGTTGAGCGAAAACAGCCAGGCGTAAACGGCCACTCCCCGCGCCCTTGCACTGGCAAGGGCCGAGGCCAGCAGATCCGCCGACGGCTGCGCGCGGACCACGCTCGGCCAGACAGTCGGGTTATCGGCCACGGGCAACAATACTTGGCCTTCAAAAAACACCTCCAGATGGATGCGGTTGTAGCCCAGGGCCACCAGCCGGTCCATCAGCGCGTCGATTGCCCCGGGCTGTAAGTCGCACGGGTAGAGTCGCAGCCAGATTGCCTGCACCCGCGGCCACACAGCAGCACGGCAGAGCCGCAGCTGCCGGGCGTCTTCGCCGATCTGCGCCAGATAGCGCCGCCCAGCTTCGCCGTTCCCAGCCAGCGCTGCGCGCTGCCACGCCGCCTTGCGCGCCACCGCCTCGGCGGAGAGCCGGCATCCCCCGGCGGGTGCCGAGATCTCGGCTGCCCGGCTCGGGGCTGCACCCAGCAGCGACCCAAGACCAAAAAGCACGGCGCTCAGCAACCCACGGCAAAATCGGTGCAGACTCATCGGCAAAGTATGTCGGGCATTCGCATTATCGAGCGTCCGCTCGGCCCGGCGCTCCGGTCAGCACTTCGGCTGCAACACTCACCAGGCAGCATCCGCCTGCCCAGCAAACCGGCAAGGCTTTCACATTAATTAATGCCTGGGCAAACGGCATCCATGTTACAAAAACAGGGAAGATTCTTCAGGCACCTTAACTTTGGCCTGACCTGCGCATCGCAAGGGGTGCGGCGGACGAGCAAGAAGGCATTGCTCCTCCTGTCCATCGTGCCTCCGGCAGTTGCGGTGGGGCACCTTGTGCCTCAAGAGGGCAGACCGGTTCTGGGAGGAGAGAATCTTTTCGGGGTTTGAAAGCTGTTTCGCCCATGGACCACATCCTAAATGTGTTAAGGAGAGCAATGTAATGCAAGACGCATTCACCAAAGCCATTGTTGCGGCGGATCTGCGCGGGTCGTTCCTCAACGAGCAGGAACTCAACCAGCTGACCAACCTGGTCAAAGAATCCAACAAGCGC
>JAHHGR010000047.1 GCA_019359725.1 Aphanocapsa lilacina HA4352-LM1
AGCAGGTGCAAAGGGCAATGGACATGATCAATGACCGCCCGCGAAAAGTGCTTGGTTATCGGACACCACGGGAGGTATTCTTAGCTCAGTCAGGTGCTGTTGCACTTCAAACTTGAATGGGCCACCTCTATCAGGAGACTTCGCCTGGCGTACTCTCTAATAGTCCAGTTTCTTGCACAACTTTCAGTGGTGCGGGCAGCGAGCCTAACTCTTACTTGTACAATGGTACTAGCCCAAACACGTGCAACCTTAACGTGCCTAGCAGTTTCACATCCGGAAGTGCTTCTTGCCCTGGTTATACCGGTACTGGCAGTGGTACATGCGACGTTGCTCCAAAAGGCTCAATTACTGACGACGACTGCATAATCGTCCAGTGACAGAGAATTCAAAATGAGTTTGCTAGAAACCATATTCGACGTATTTTAGTCGAGAAGGAGAGGACAATGAAGAGGATTTCCTCAGCGCTAATCGCCAGCATATTGATGAGCTCCAGCAATGTAATTGCTCAAGAAAGCAGCCTGGAAAAACTGCCTATCGCAATCGCCTACTTTACGAAAGGCGAAAATCTCAGAGGCTCGTTTGTGCTGCGTCCTGAAGAGTCGCTTGATCTCTATGATAAAGAGGGGAACTTGCTCGACACCCTGCTGTTCAAAGCAAAACACGATAACTTATACCGAAATGGGACTTCGTCGGTATACTCGTCGGCAAATTACATGGCAGTTGTAGATGATCGAGATTCTGCGTTTACCACGGTAACCGAAATTCCGCATGAACCCAAGCCTGGATTAAACCTTGGAAGTGACAAAGGACGCTTAACAAAGCAGGAGCGCATCGAAGCGGGACTATTCATAGCTGAACTGTACAGGCGTTCAGGAAAGAATGAGCTTTACAACCAGGCGTTGAAAAATATTGAAAAGCTGAGGGAACTTCCCGACAACGATGAACGATGAGTGACAACAAAGATCGTGCAGCCAAGCTTCATGCTTCTTCCGGCAGCACGATCGTGTCATGATAATCGGCGCTCAAAACGCCTGCCGCTCCCTCCGCCAACACTTCCCGGCCATTGCGATTGGTCAGCAACAGCCAGAAGTGTTCCCCTCCCGCCAAAATTGCCTCCTGGCGGGTCAGGGCGCCTTCGTAGCGGATAGCTCCCAACGTCACGGCAAACCGGTTCACCTGCGCACACGCCACAGCGTCTGCGGCCGACAGCACCAGCTTCTCGGGCCGGATCGCGACCGACACCCGCTCCCCCGACGCTACGGCTGCGGTTGCGATTCCCTTCACTACCTGGTCGTTCCCCGCTACGAACACCGACACAACTCCCGCCTCGACCGCTTCGACGGTGCCGTTCAGCCAGTTGGTCTCACCCACGAACTCGGCCACGAAGCGGCTGGTCGGCCGCTCGTAAATTTGCGCGGCGGTACCCACCTGCAAAAGCCTTCCCGCCCGCATGACCCCCACCCGGTCAGAAAGGCTCAAAGCTTCCTCCTGGTCGTGGGTGACAAAGATAAACGTAATTCCCGTCTGCCGCTGCAATGCCTTCAATTCCAAGCGCAACTGCTGGCGCAACTTCAAATCCAGCGCACTTAATGGTTCGTCCAAAAGCAGCACCGCCGGGCGTTTGGCCAGCGCCCGCGCCAGGGCCACCCGTTGCTTCTGGCCACCGGAAAGTTGCTGAGGTCTGCGTTCGGCCAGTTTCTCCAGGCGCACCAGGGCGAGCATCTCCTCGACGCGCAGACGCACCTCGCCGCGCCCCAACCGCTCCATCTCCAGGCCGAAGGCGACGTTCTGGTACACGTTCAGGTGCGGGAAGAGCGCGTAACTTTGAAAGACCGTGTTGACCGGCCGACGGTAGGGCGGTACCCCCGCCATCGGCTGACCGGCAATCGCGATCGTGCCGCCATCCGGTTGCTCGAAGCCGCCGATGAGCCTGAGTACCGTGGTCTTGCCGCAGCCGCTCTCGCCCAATAGCGAAAAAAATTCGCCCGCCCGCACCGCGAGGTTCACCGCGTCCACGGCGCGCAGTGGCTTGCCGCCGGGCTCACTGAAGCACTTGACGACCTGGTCCAACTCGACGACGTTCAACGGCAGCTAGAAAATTAGGCGGCGTACTTCAAAAGAATAAACGTTATGTTGTCGTGCCCCAGTTCCTGAAGCGCCAAATCGATCAACTGCCGCGCCCCGGCGGCGAGATCGCCGGTGAGCATCGGCAGGAGCACCGTCTGCCAGCAGCGCTCGATAAGCGCCCCGTCGCACAGCCCGTCGCTGCACAGCAGCACCAGGCAGTCCTCCGGCAGCACGAACGTCTGCACCGTGGGCTGCAGCGCCTCCATGGCGATCACCCCGAGGGCCTGGGTGAGATGACCGCTGCCGTCCATGCGCAGCACGGCACTGCTGGTGGTGCGCGCCAGACTCACCTCCTGATTGGCCACGTCGTCATCGACGGTGAGTTGCTGGCAGTGGTGCCGATCGATGAGATAGATGCGGCTGTCGCCGACGTGGGCGATGTGCAGCAGGCCGCCGGTCAGACAGTAGGCGACGACGGTGGTGCCCATCTGGCGCTGGCGCTGGCGTCCCTGGCGGCGGTTGGTCTCCAGAAGCAACTGGTTGGCGCGGTAGAGGGCCAGGGCCATGCCCCGGCGTACCTGCAAAGGCGGCAGGGGCTGGGTCTGGCGGCTGAGTTGCTGTAGTTCGCGATCGAGGAGATCCAGGGCCATGCGGCTGGCCACCGCGCCGCCCTCGTGCCCGCCCATGCCGTCGCAGACGATGCCGTAGGTTCCGGGCGGATCGTGGATGAAGCAGTCCTCGTTGGCCTTGCGGCTGCCCGGGTGGGTTGCACCCAGCACGCCCGCCGGACCGCGGCCAGGGTTGGCGGCGGCGAGATTTTCGAGGGCGGCGGACAGCTCCTCGATGCGGGCGATCCGGCCCAGGCAGAGTGCCGCCACGATTGCGGCGAGCGGCGGGCTGAGGGGGGTCAGACTCTGCCAGCTTTGCCCCAGGGCCGCAAGCGGCGGCGGCGCCGGGTCGCCGCTCAAATAAAACAGGCAGGCCTGCCAGCCGAGCACGCCGATGTTGTCGGGGGCAAGCAGCGAAGAGGCCACCCCCTCCTGCACACAGGGCTCCCAGAGGCGGGCCAGCTGGACCAGCCAGCCAATTTGCTGCAAAGGGACGGCGGTGGCCCAGCCCTGGCACAAAGTCGGCCAGGGGGTGCCGTCGGCCGCGAGCGGCCCGCGCGCCAGCAGCACGCACGGTTCGCCGCCGTTCGGGGCCGCCATGCAGGTATGGATCTCGGGGATCGCCCAGCGAAAGTGGTGCAGCCTCTGGTAAGGGCGGCAACTGGCAGGCAGGCCCGCGGGTGCGGCGGTGGGCTGGTCCGGCAGCAGATCCCGGGCGATTACCGGGGACTGGCCGACCACCCGGTAGCGCCGGTCGAGGGCCTGGCGATTGCCGGTGACCAGATAGTGCATGGGCGGTTTACTCTTCGATTTCGAAGCGGAAGCTCATCTTGTTGGCTTTGCCGAGGGCGACGATATCGCCCGCTTTGAGCTTACGGCGAAAGCGCGTTCCCGGTTTGATCAGTTCGCCGTTCAGGAAGGTGCCGTTGCTGCTGCCGGCGTCTTCGAGGGCAAAATCGCCTTCGTTGCTGTGGATGGCGGCGTGGACGCGCGAGACCACTTCTGCGCCGGGCAGGTGGGAGACGTCGATATCGGGCGGCAGATCTTCGTTGGGTTTGCCGAGGTAGATCAGGGGCTGATCCGTCGGCAGTTCGAGCCGCTCGTCGCTGCCGATGTGGACGAGGACGGCGGTGGCAATCTGCAGGCGCGTGCCGGGCGAAGCGAAGGGCGGCGGCGCACCGGCGTTCGGGCGCGGAGGCGGGCTTTCCATGGGGCGGGCAACCTGGGGTAAAGGTGGATCGACAGGGGCCGGATCGGCCCGGCGGGTGGAACGCCGCTCGGGGGGTACGACAGGGGCGCAAACGGAGGGAGCCTCAGGAGCAGGCGACGGAGCAGGGACCGATGCGACGGCCGGCGAAGCGGCAATAGCCACCGGCTGCGGCGGGGCGGAAACGACAGGGGGCAACTCGACGCCGCATTCGCCGCAATACTGGCAGGGCGTCGGGTTGACGCTGCCGCATTCAAGACACAGTACGGCGATCTCCCCCTGGCAGCGCCGGCAGTTCAGGGCGGTGTCAGGGTTGGCGTGCTGGCACTGGGAGCAGACGATAGCCATGGCGGTTAGGGAGCGGGAGCGGTAGCGGTGGGTTCGGGGGCGGTTTTAAGGGCCGGGGCGGCGGCGGGTTTGCCGGGATTTTTGGGAGCGTCCTTGCCGGGGGGCGGCGGGGTCGGGTCGAAGGTCTCGATGACGAAGCCGCGGCGCACCTCACCCGCTTTGTTGACCGCTTTGAGGGTGATCGGGATCTGCTGGCCCGCGCGCGTAAAGGGCGGCAAACTCAGCGAACCGTTGGGGCCGAAGGTACCGTAGGTCTCCAGTTCGACGCTCACGTCTTTGCCTGTGACCTGCCAGGAGAGCGCCACCTTGTCGCCGGGATTGGTGTCGGTCTTAATCTTGAGAGGAACATTGGCCGGGGCGGCGGTGCCGTTGAGGGTGAATTTGCCGATCACCGGCTTGGAGAGCGGTTCTGGCTTCGGTTTGGGCTTGGGGACGATCTCGATGAGATCGCTCTGGGTGGTGACCGCCGGGGCGTCGCGGCGCCGCTGGAGTACCTTCATCTCGAAGACATAGTAGCCGCCTTTGCGTGCGTCGGTCTTGACGTTTCGGCAGGCGAGCAGGTCCTCGGTGATCTGGCATTTGCCCTTGAGGGCGGCGGGCAGGTCGGCCACCTCTTTGAGCTGATCGCCGAAGGCCAGTTCCATCGGTTTGCTGACCGGCTGGCCGTTACCCGCGCGGGCATTGACGGTGATCTTGCGGATCTGGCCGGGGTTGCGCAGTTGCCAGTTGAGGGTGATCCGATCGCCGTTGGTCTCCAGGTAGCGGATGCTGTCGGACTGGAAGCTCTCGACGCGCACGGGGTCGGGAGCGCGAAAGTACACAAGCCAGACCAGATAGAATATCCCCCCCAGCGCCGCGAGCACCAGCAAAGCGGCCAGCAGTAGTTGCCACCAGGGCCGGGCCAGCCATTCGAGCTTGGCTTTTGGGGGCGTCTTCGGCAGCGGCAGCGCCTTGGCGTCGGTCAGATCGATCTTAAAGGGAATCTCGAAGGGTTCGCCCCAGAAGGGCCGCTGCCACCAGTTTTTGGGTTTGACCGTCAGATCGATGCCGACACTTCTACCCGGCAGGAGGCGCACCTCCTCGGGTCTGCACTCGTAGGCGGCGTACTCGTCCTCCTCGCTGCTGCTGGCCCCGACCCCCAGTTCGCGAATCACATTGCCTTCGTTGGCGATGTTCACCTTGAAGCGCCCCGGCTTGCGGGTGACTTTGCCGAGTAGCGTCTCGATTTCGACTTTGAGTCCGTAGGTGGTCGGAATTTGCAGATATACCAGATCCAGGAGCACCAGGTCCGGGGTGTTGGCGGAATAGACCCGCAAAGTCGGCGAATAGCTGCCCGACAGCGTGTCGGTGGGCGGCTGGAACAGCAGGACAATCTGGCCCCGGGTGTTGGGGTTGAGATCGAGGCCGTCGGGGCAGTCCACCAGGCCCGGGCCGCTCAGGCTCGGCACCTGGTAGCGCACCGAATACCAGCTCTCTTCGAGGTCCGGGCAGGTGAGCCTGAAGCGGTCGACCCGGTCGGAGCGATTGTGCACCTGGATCTGGACTATCTGGGGTTTACCGGGTTGGACCACCAGCGGCTGCTGGGGGGTGGTCTGGGGTTTGAGCGCAAAGGTCGGATCGCTGACGCGCACCGCCTGCTGGTCGCGCGGCAGCAGCTGCAGCTGGCGGGGCCGCTGCAGGGGGGTGTCCTCCGGGTAGTGCTCGGGGGCGTCCACGACGATGGCGTAGTCGTAGATGCCCGGAAACGCCTGCGGCGGGATGGTGAAGCGAAAGGCCACCTCGCTGCTTTGCTTGGGATCGAGGGCGAGTCGCTGGCGCGGCGAGTCGCACCACTTGCGCAAGTCGCGTTCGGAGTCGTCGATAAAGACGTCGATCACGGCGCTCTGGTCGCCCTGGTTGCTCACGGTGACAAACAGCTCGACCTGCGAACCCGGCGTCGCCTGCTGGGGGCCGGGCGGGTTCATGATGAGCGCAATCGGGCAGGAGCGAGTCTGGATCACGGCAGGGGCACTCGTCGCATCGACACTTGAAAATCGTCGCCGCCGCTCACACCGATGATCCCCTCGCGGTCGCGGCCGAGGTCAACGGCGTTGACCTTTTTGGGGCGCTCCTCCAGCAGGCGGCCGGTGACGGAGCGCGCCGCGCGTGTGCCTTTGGGCGTCAGTTGCCAGAGCATCACCCGGTGATCGTCCCCGCCGCTAATCAGCGACAGGCCGTCGCCGCCGAAGGCGAGCGAGCGGACCGCGAAACTGCCGTGGCCCAACCAGCGGTCGAGCACCGGGCAGGTGACATCGACAGGCACATTCGCAGGCACCGTTTCGGCGCTCTGGACGGGGACGGCCTGATCCTGCGCCTTGGGGTCGGCTTTGACCAGGGAGCCGAGGGCGGTCGCCCCTTTAAACGGCGCCTTTGTGGCGTTCGGGTCGGCGCAGCGGGCGAGGTCGTAGGTGGTGACGTTGCCCGCCGAATCGGCGGTGGCGAGCAAATTCGGGTTTTTAGGCGAGAGGGCGACACTCCAGATGACGTCGTTCTGGCCGCCGCGCGGCTGCAATCGGCGCGGTCTGGCGTCGGGTTTGTCCAGATCCCAGAGCAACAGCCTAAAAAACCGACCGGCGCTCATCAGTGTGCGCTCGTCGCCGCTCAGTTCGAGCGCCTGCACGGTGTAATCGAGTTTTTTATCCAGCTCGAGGACGCGCACCGGCTGGGTGGCCTCCGACTGCAGATCCCACATCTGCACCATGCCGCTGCCGTGGGCGCTAAATAGATGGCGCGAGTTGGCAGTAAAAACGAGGTCAAAGACCCGGTCGTCCACCTCCGGCTGGTAGTCGAGCTGGCGCAGCTTCTCGCCGGTGGCGACGTTCCAGATTTGCACCGCTCCGTTTTCGAGCCCGGCAGCCAGCTGGCTATTGTGCTTGGGCATAAAGCGCAGCGCCCGCACGGGCCTGCCGGTATCGACCAGAATGCCCTCGTAGCTGAGAGCGCCGCCTTCTTTGCCGATGCGCCAGCTGCGGATGGTGCGGTCGTCGCTGGCGCTGTAGACCATGCGCGCGTCGCCGCTGACGCGCACCGAATTGACCAGGTCGGTGTGGGCGCGGGGATTGAAATGCTCGTGGACCGTGACCGCCCCCCAACTGCCCGAGATAAACGTGAGTGCAAAGGACAATACCTGCATCCAGACGGGCAACTTTGGCAACACGCGCAGTTCGAGTTTTTGCGAGGGCGGATCGGCACCTCCCAGCCGCTCGTCGGACAGGACCGCCACCGCCTCCAACTGCAGTGTCTTGGGTAGGCCGAACAGCGAGCGCTTGCGGGTGATTTCGAGTTTGAGTTCGGTGGTGGTGGAGACCCCCAGCACTCTCTGGGGCGGTTCGGTGCGGGCAGTGCACCTGCCGCTGTCGCGGCCTTCGACGGCGACGCTCACCTCCTGGCGCAGGTTGCTCGCGTTTTTAAACAGCAGCGGAAAGGTGGCGGCAAGCTCGCTCCAGTCGGGCCACCAGGCGCCGCCTTTCTCCGGCAGACGCCGCCGCGGTTCGCTGCAGTTGAATTGCACGAAGCCCACCGGCAACACCTCCAGCGACCCTTCCGCGCGCGCGGCGGTCCCGGCCTGGGGAATCGCCTCGACCGCGAAGGGATACTCCTGGCCGAGGGCCTGGTTCGGCCCCGGCGGCAGGCATTGAAAGGCGACATCCGCCAGGGCGCCCGCTTCGACGACGAAGCGCCGCTCGGTACCGGTGGCCATCCAGACCGGGTCGATTCCCAAAAAGCGCAGGACGATGTCGACCGGCCGCTGGCTGAGGTTGCGCACCCGCACGGGAATGTCCACGAGATTGCGCGGATAGGTCTGAAACTGGCGCACCGGCAGGTCCACCAACAGTTGCGACGGTCCCGAACCCGCTTCGACAATCAGCCGCAGCAGGTACTTGCGCTCCTCCTTGAGCTGCGGGGAGGTGATCAAGATCGTGACGTTGATCGCCCCTACGAAACCGGGGATGGGTGAATCGACGATCGTCACCTGAAACTGGGTGCGGCTGCCGGGGGGCTTGGCGGTGGAGACTTCCGGAAAGAGTTGGTACCAGTTGGGATTGCGCCCCGTCCCCGCCGCCGCCAACTCCAGTTTGAATCCCGCGAACTGGTTGCTGTCGTTGCTGACGGTCACCTCAAAAGTGACCGGCGGACCACCGGGGCGGTAGGTGACCGCCTGCTCCGAGAGCACAGCACTGATGACGCGTTTTTCCATACGGGTGCGGGTTGGCTAGGCGGGCCGGGGGTGGCCGCGCGGGTGCTCACGCCCTTCTTTCGAAGAAGCTTCGCAAGTTGGTGTACATCTGGCTGAAGGAGCGGTGGACGCCTTGGGACACAAAGTTCATGCCGCGCGCCTTGAGCAAATAAGTTTCTTGCTCGGCGCGGGTCTGCACGGCGTTGCCCTTGCCGCTGGGCGGCGCGTTGAGGCCGGGGATCTGGGGCAGATTGTTGATGTTCATGCCGAACAACTGCGCCCCCTGGGCGGATTTGTCCAACTGCCGGTTCGGGTTGGGGGCGGGCATGCCGGGGGGCATCCCCGGGCGCTGGGGAGCGGCGGGCGGGCGCGGGCCGGGGGCACCCGCCGCGGGGCGCTGGGGAGCGGGTGCCCCCGGCCGTTGGGGAGCGGCTCCCTGGGCGGGCGGGGTGCCGGGGCGCTGGGGAGCGGCGGGCATGCCGGGCCGTTGCGGCGGGCGCATGCCGGGGCGCGGGGGAGCCGCCACACCGGGCACCACCGAACTGGCGCCGGATTGGGGACGGGTCAGCCGGGAAAACGCCCCGCCGAACAGGTTCATCCACGTGCTGTAGATGAAACTCTCCACATTCATGAAGTCTTTAAAGAAATTGGACATCGCTCGCTCCCTCATGCTTGCGGGCTGACTGCTATGAATACTCCGGCCACCGGGACGATGGATCGCCCTGTCCCCGCGCTGTGGGGCGGTCGGGCCGGGGTAGGGGCTCCTAGGGACAACTCCCGGCAGGCCGTAGCGCCGTCTAGGCTCCGCCCGTCCAGGCGGCGTCCGTGCCCTGCAGGGCAAACAGCTGCCGCCGGCGCCAGGCGTAGGCCAGAATATTGATGCCCAATTCGTGGGCGGTGCGGATGGCCAGGCGCGAGAGGGCAAAGTTGTCGTCGATGCCCCAGGCGGCGGCCAGTTCACCGATCGTCAGCACGATGCCGCCGCCGGTGAGCAGCCGCAAAGGTTGCTGGTTGATCGCGGGCAGCGCCGAGAACAAGAACGGGTGGGTGCGCAGCGGATGATCCCGGCGCAGACGTTCGAGGTATTCAAGAGGGGTCTCCAGTTGCTGGGCAAGGGCCAGCACGCTCTCGACCAGGGGAGCGGCGTCGGCAGGGGTGTCCACCATCAGCACCCCGCCGCGGTCGAGGTAGCCTTTGAGCGCTTCGAACTCGCGGCTGTTGAGCACCAGCGGCTGGCGGCCGGTCAAGTACAGCAGGTCATGGCCTTCCAGGCCCTCCGCTTCATCGAAGCTCACCTGGCCCACCTCGCCCACCCCCTGCAGGGCCGGGTAGAGCGCGCCGGTGGCCCGGAGCAAGTGGGGCAGGTTGAAGAAGTGGCGGGTGCCGTCGGGGTCGGGGTGGTTGACCACCGCCATGCTGATCAGTGCCTGGGGGCGCGGCTGCGCCTGCAGCCGGAAGCGCAGGTCGATGTTGCTGTAGCCCGGAAAGAAGACTTCCCGCGGGTTTTCGAGCTGCACGGTCCCGGGCTGCAACAGCACCCGGCAAACTTCGACTTCCAGTTCTTCGGGGGGGCTGCTTTTTTCATCGACGCGGAACGTCTCCTGGACGATGTCGCGGCGCTCCTCGCGGCGCAAGTCGTCGGGATCGACGTACTTGACCACCAGATAGACCATCGCGGGCTCGTTGTCGGCAAGTTCGACGGCGATGCGAAAGTCGATGGGCTGGGGGACGACGATCGGATTGCCCACCAGGTCGATGGCGATCCCCGGCTGGATGCGCACCCAGCGCCCGTCGCGATATTCGGCCTTGACGTCGCTCGGGGCGGGGATCGCCTGCACCCCCAGGCCGCAGACGATCCCCGGCTGGTTGAGCGCCTGGTAGTGCATGCCCTGGCGCAGCCGGTGGTACTCGTGGGCGCGCCGCCAGCGCTCGGCGTTGATGAGCAGGCCGTCGGCGGCTTGCAGGCGCTCGAAAGGACGGATGGGCGGGGCGGGGAACAGTTGGCTCATGGGTCTTTATAGCGAAGAGGATTCGGGCGGCGCAGGCGGGGGTTCGGGGCGTTTCGGGCCGGGCTGGCCCGGAGCGGGCGGCTTGGGGGGAAGGGGTTTCGGGGTGCCCTGGGCGGGTTTGGGAGGCGGCGCGCCGGGGCGGCCGTTGGGGGCAGTAGGAGCCGGGCGACGGCTCGGAGCGGGGGGCGCCGGGGCGGCCAGCCCGCCCTGGCCCGGCGGGCCGGCCGGCGGTGGGGGTGGGCTTTCGATGTAGAGGTCGTAGGTGCAAAAAGCGGGGCGCTCCTGCTCGATAATGAGCCGCACCAGCCGCTCGTCGATCTGCCCGGGGCGCTCCTCGCGCAGGCGCACCACAAAGTGAAACGGCCGACCGCCCCCCAGCACCGTGCCCTGGCCGAGGCGTTCTCCCCCCAGCACAAAGCCGCGCCCGAAGTGGTCGGTGATCGCGATGTGCTTAGCCGCTTCCTCGGAAATCTGGTCGTCGAGGGGCAGCCCCGTGTACAGGTGCAGGTAGAGCCTGAGGCCCTTGCGGGTGCCGCGCCAGCGGTAAATTTCGACCGCCCGCTTGATGAGGCGGCGCTGTTGGGGCAGTTCCCAGCGCGCGTCCATCGGCCAGGACACCCAGTAGGCCAGAAACGGCAACAGCGCCCTGGGGGCAGTCAGCGGGTCGAGGTTGGCCCACATGCCATCCAGGCCATGAAAGGCAGGCTCGAAGGTCTCCTCAAAAATCTTCAGAAACCGGCCGATAAAGTCGACTTCGCGGTAGAGGGTGGGCAGGTAGTTGAGATAAAGGCTGTGGGCGCGCACATGGACGCTGAATTCCTCCAATTCGACCTGGTCGAGTTCGAGGGCGTTGATGCCGTAGAAAAAATAGATGCGGCCCTGAAAATCGAGGTCGAGGTGGCGCTTCTTTTTGGGGGTGAGTGCTTTTTGATCTTCGAAATAGGACGCGGGCACCCGGAAGTAGATGACTGCCTCCATCTGATGGCCGGGAGCGATCTGGTTGCCCTCCATACCGATGCGGTACCAGTCGACCGGAAAATCGCCTTCGACGCGCAAATTGAGCCAGATGGGGCGCTTGCCCAGGTTTTTGATCTGCACCACCATCTCGCCGGGTTCACCCGGATGGAGCAACAGACCGTTGCTGCGGGCGCTCACCGCCACGCTTTCCTCGGGGCCGTTGACCATCAGCCCGGCCAGGGGCACCGCCTCGGGCACCCGCATCGGGGTGATCTGGACGGTCAGGAGTTTGTGGTCGCGGGCCTGGGTCACCGTGCGCCTCCTAGCGGGCAATCAGGTTGATGACGTGGCTGGAGCGCAGGCGGTTGTCGGCCCACGAGCAGATGAGCCCCAAAGGACCGGGATCGACCACCGGGTCGGGGGCGGGTTTGCGCGTCCAGTTGGGGCCGCGCTTGCGCACCGAAAAGAGCAGCACCGCCCCCAGATAGCGCACCCCCGCCGTCTGCTGCAACAGCGCCACGATATCCGAAGGGTAGACCGGACGGCCGAAGGGCCAGCCCTTGCCGTCCGGCCCGCCGGTGACCGGGTTGAGAAACCGGTAGAGCGCCACGCGCAGGTTAAAGAGAATTTCCTGCTGGGCGCGGGGGTTGTTGTACTCGGGCTCCAGGGCCACTTCGGTCTGTACCGCCACCCCGACGTACTCGGGTTCGGCCAGCTGCACCTGCACCCCCATCAGCCGCCGCTGCTCCAGATAGCCCAGAATCTGCTGCTGCAGCTGGGGCCTGAGGGTGAAGCGATCGGGGTTGAGGCCCTCCCCGCGTCCAACCGCATCCACGTTCGCCTGGGGAACGACCATCAGCCGCACGGTACCCGCCGCCCCCTCGGGGGTGGGCAGGCACTTGACCCGGGCCACCGCCCCACCCGCTCCGCGCTCGGTGAGAATCTCAAAGTCCTCGGCGGTCACCGCCCGGTCGCGGGTGCGCAGCATCTGCGGGGCGCGCAGCACGGCCTGATCGAGCGATTCGGCGTCCGCACCGTTGCGGGCGGGCTGGTGGTTGGTCACCCGGGCGATGTAGGGAACGGCCGATTTGAGCACTTTGAGCGTCCCTGCCTGGACGTTGCCCATCCGGCCGCCCCCCACCCGGTAGGCCACCATGCGGATCACCGAGCCCCGAGGGGGGATGGCGCCGTACTGCCGCTCCTCCTGGGCGTTCGCCTCGGCGACGGTGGCCAGTTGCGGGGTGAGTCCCTGCTGCTGGATGCGCGAGCGGATGGCGGTCTGGTGTTGAAGCTGGGCCGGTTCGCGGATGAGCGGCCCGAACTGCACCGTGCCGGTGAGCGAATCGACGGTGTAGTGCAGATCCTCCGGGCCGGAGTCGGCAAAGTCGGCCACTTCCTTCCAGATCTGCGGCAGGCCGCTCGGGGGGGAGACAAGCACGTGCTCGGCGGCGCTGCGCGCCAGCACCGGCGAACCTTGCAGTTGAAATTTCTGACCCGGGGTGCCGTCGCTCATGCCGAGGCGCTCTTCGCGTACCGTCGTGCTGTTGCTCGCCCCGACGGTGCCGCCGATCGAACGCACGGCAAGGCCGACGACGCGCGGCGAAGCGCTGTAGGCGGGCTGGTTGGGGGCGGCGGGCAGGCAGATGCAGCGCAGCCAGCGGCCCTGATAGCTGGTGAAGCGGGCGGGCGGCCAGCGCTGGGGCAGGTGCAAGATCACATCGACGCCCTGCAGCGGGTTTTTGCCCTGCTGGGCCATTTCGCTAAAACTAAATCCGCGCGTAGCGTCGTCGACCTCGCGCAGGAGCACCGGCTGCCAGCGCTGGCCGTCCCAGGCTTCCCAGCGGCGCGGGGGCAGGTTGGGGTTGATGCCGGTGGGGGTGGCGGCGGCTCCCTTGAGGGTGATGGCAAGCACGTTGCCGTCGAGGGGCTGTTCCGGGTCGACCACCAGATAAAAACAATTGCCCGCCTGGGGCTGCTCGTCGAATATGGGCTGCTCGCTGCCGCCCCACTGGCCGCCCGGCTGGCGGGTCCAGAGGTCCGTGACCCGGTCGCGCAGCGCCTGGGGGGTTTCGTCGGTGGTCTGGGCGGTCAAAAAGTGCAGCAGACTGGGCTTACCCACCAACAGCGGCCGGTCGGTGCTGAAGACAATGGCCTCCTGGGTCTGGGTGCGCTCGGTGGCCACCTCGGTGCCCGCCGGTACCCGGTAGACGTCCGGCAGGGCGTTGGTCAAATAAAGCGTCACGTCCGTTCCTGCCGGGGCCGGGGGCTGCAATCGAATACCCAGTAGTTCCAGAAAGGCCACGTAGTTGCGGCGAGGCACCTGGTTGAAACGCAAGAGCATCTGGTCGGTCAGCCAGGAGAACAGTTCGATAAGCGTGATGCCCGGATCGCTCAGGTTGTAGTCGGTCCACTCCGGGCAGTAGCGGGGGATGCGCAGCAGACATTCGGCCACCAGATCGTCGAAGGTGCGATCGTCGAGGTCGGACTTGGGCAATTTGGGCAGAAAATCGAATTCCACAGGCCTACTCCGCCGCTGCTTGCGGATTCAAATAAAAAGGGTACACCAGGCTGCGCGGGTCGGGGGTGCCCTTGAGGCGATAGTCGATGACTATATCAATACGCCCGGCCACCGGATCGGGATCGGCGCGCACCTCGGTGAGTTCAATGCGCGGCTCCCAAATTTCGAGCGCCTCGCGCACGCAGGAGCGGATGCGCAGCAGGGTCGAGGTGTTGAGGGGTGCGAAGGCCAGATCCGCCAGGCGCGAGCCGAAGTTTGGGCGGTAGACCCGCTCGCCGACACCCGTGCGCAGGATAATCCAGATGGCCTCTTCGACATCCTGGGCGGCGGAGCTGAGCTGGATGCCGCCCTGCAGATTGAGCCTGAGCGGAAAGGCGAGACCTGTCCCCAGATAGGCCCGCTGCCTGTCGTTCAACGCTTCTTCCATCGCCGCCACAGCACACCCTCCAGACCCCATCAGACTAGCTATGGCTAGGGGTGAACAACCATTCGCCAAAGGTCGAGGGCGCTTTGCCTGATCATTATGGATAAGGCGGCGTCCTACGACAGAAACAGCGCAGACAAAGGAACAACCAGGTCGGCAAAGGCCACCGGGGACAAAGCATCCGAGGCAGACAGGTTCACCTCGGAAGCATAGCCCTCACTACCAGGGTCGCGAAAAATGATCGCCCGTCGTTTGTTCGTATCCAGTATCCAGTAATCGCCAATCCCTGCCCTGGCATAGGTAAGGGCTTTTTGATTGCGATCTTTGGGCAGAGTGGTGTCGGCTACTTCGATGAGGAGCAACCCATCCGCGGCGGCCGGGTGGCGATCGGCGTACTCGCCGGGCTCGCAGCGCACGACCGCGATATCGGGCTCCGAGTCGGGCCTGAGGGTAATCGGCAATTGCGTTCTCACGTCGGCCCGGCCTTCGAGCAGGCGATCTAGATAACGGCTAGATAACGGAAGGACCGGCGGGTCGTGGCGGCATGGGGAGGTTCTTGGGGACTCACTTCGACAACCTGTCCTCCCAGCAGTTCGACCCGGTCATCGGCAGTCAGAATCCCGCTTTGGAGCATGCGATGGTGGTCATCCACTGTCTAGCTTCGAATTTCAGCCAGTGTCACAATGGATCACCACCCTTGAAGGCCGTCAGCACGGCTTTCTTGGAGTCTAGCTGGAAAGTTCGCCATTGTCCGGGTCGATCCCCAGTTGGCGCAACCGCTCGGCCAGATGCTCGGCGCGTTGCTCGGCCGTTTGTGCCCGCAAACTCTCTTGCTCGGCGCGTTGCTCGGCCGTTTGTGCCCGCAAACTCTCTTGCTCGGCGCGTTGCTTTTCTTGCTCTGCCCGGGCGGCAATTTCCACGTAGCTCTCGAAGGGCGTGCCGTCCGGCCGCCATAACTGCAGATCCCCTTGCACCGTGATCCCAAAGCGTACCCCCAAGCGCGGGCTCAACCAGCCATCCATCCGCTCGATACCTGCCAGCGCCGTCCCCTGGCGCACAAATCCATCCAGGGTGCCTTCGTCCGGGTCGTAAAGGTAATACTCTTCGACGCCGTGGCGATGGTAGAACTGAAACTTGCGAGTCATCTCCGAGATGCTGTTGCTCGGCGAAAGCACCTCGAAAACCACCTGGGGAGCAATGCCGCCTTCTTCCCACTGCCGGTAGCTGCCTCTATCTCCCTTTGGCCGGCCAAGGACAACCATCGCGTCGGGGGCCTGGCGAATCTTGTTGTCTCCTTCGACCGGATACCACAGCAGATCGCCTGCGACAAAGACGTTCGGATCGGCCGCGAACAACCACTCCAAGCCTTCTTTGATGTAGACGATCCAGCGAAACTGCCGGGTGTTGTCGGACATGGGCTTGCCGTCCGATTCTGGATAGAGTACAGCTTGGGTATTGTAAAGGACCAATGTGAAAGTTTGAGCCGTTGCCTGCCATAGTAATCCACCTACTGCGGCGCCCGCGACTGAGTGCCTCTCCAAATGCCGTGGTTTTGTCAGGTTCGACGACAGGCTTTCAGCCGTTACACACTCACCCGTTCACACTGGCGTTGAACCAGTTGGGATAGACGGCCGGCGGTTCGGTCAACGTATCAAGAGTTTGCAGTTCCTCAGCGGTGAGCACCAGATCGGCGGCCCCCAGGCTGTCGGCCAGCTGGCTTTCGCGGCTGGCACCCACCAGGATCGAGGCGACGTGCGGGTGCGAGAGCAACCAGGCGAGCGCTACCTGGGTGGGGGTAGCACCGTGCACCGCCGCAATTTCTCGAAGTGCATCGACCACGGCATAGCCGCGCTCGCGATCAAAAGGTAAAAAGTCGAAGCCGGTGAGCCGCCCGCCGCCCCCTTCCGGGTCCTCACGGGTGTACTTGCCGCTTAAAAAGCCGCCCGTCAGGGGGCTCCAGACGGTGATCCCCACCCCGGCATCCAGGGCGAAGGGCACCACCTCGTGCTCCAAATCGCGCCCGACCAGCGAGTAGTACATCTCGTTGGCCCGAAAGCGCTCCCAGCCGTACTCCCGCTGCAGGCCGACCGCCTTCGCCGCAAGCCACGCCGGCCAGTTGGAGTAGCCCACGTAGCGCACTTTGCCCTGGCGCACCAGAAAGTCCAGCGCTTCAAGGGTTTCTTCCAGCGGTGTGTACGGGTCGATGCGGTGAACGAGATAGACATCGATGTAGTCAGTACCCAACCGCCGGAGGCTGCCCTCGGCGGACGCCAGGAGATGGCGGCGCGACAGACCGGAGTGGACCAGGGCTTCGCCTGTGCGCATGCCGACTTTGGTGGCGATGGCCACATCCTGCCTGCGGCTGCCCAGGGCCTTGCCCAGCATGGTTTCGGACTGCCCCCCCCGCGTAGGCGTAGGCGGTGTTGAAAAAATTGATCCCCGTGTCGAGGGCCTGGGCAACCAGCTGGGCCGCCCCATCTTGATTCACTTTGTAAACCGAGGCAAAAGCCCCTCGCCCGAGCCGAAGGTCATCGCCCCAAAGGCGAGTCTAGAAACGATAAGCCCCGTATTGTCCAGGCGGGTGTACTGCATGGCTGTGTTCCCTCGGTATGATTGCGCCCCCCCAGCCTAGCCTCGGCCAAAAACGAGAAGCCACCGGCGTGCAACCCATCGCCACCTCCCGCTTCTGGATAGCCTACTTGCAAAAAGCCGAAGCGTTCGCCGAAGCCCTCGCCCAGAAACAGCAAAAGGGCCACGCGGCCCTCGCTGTCGTGGAGAATCACCCGGCGCGGCACGATTTTCTGGCGGCGGGGCGCTCACGGTGGCCGACATCGCTCTGTACGCCTACACCCACGTGGCGGAGGAAGGGAATTTCAGCCTCGCGAACTATCCGGCCATCCGCTCGTGGCTTGCGCGGGTTGCGGCTCAAGCGGGTCATATCCCAATCACCGCGTGAGTGCGGCCCCGCCGGAACCGCTCTAGCGGCGCATCAGCACGTAGTAATTGAGATCCCTTTTGCAGTGGTTGAGCCAGGGCTGCGGTTCGCTGCGCAACCACCTCCAGACCGCCTGCAGATCCCAGGGATTCCAGGGAAAGGTGCGGGGGCTATCGGTGCGAAAGAGCAGCCGGTAGTCCTGCGTGGTCCGCCCGTCGCAGGGGCCGTCGTCGTCGGGCAACAGCGCATCTTTGCGAAATTCGACCAGAGGACCGTAGAAGGCCGTGGGCAGCAGCACCAGATAGTCGCCGGAAGAGACGGCGGTGGCTTGCGGGGAGCGAAAAACGCTGTAGGGCGAATAAGGGTCGAGCACCGACAAATTGTAGCGGCTGTCCGCAGGCGCGTCGGAGCGCAGGTCGAACTGCCGCTCTGAAAGCCCCCGCGACTTCAAGAAGCGGGCGAAGCTCAGATAAGCCTCGAAGCTGCTGTTGCGGTTGGTGTTCAGGTAGATGTTGGCCCGCCTGCTCGGGTGGCGGCGAATGTCCTGAACCAGGTAATCGAGCGCCAGGTTGTAATTGATGGGCACGTAGCGCAGCCGGTTGATCTGCGCCGGCGAGTTGGGAACAACGGACGCGAAGCGGTTGGCAGGGTCGGCAAAGGCGAAGTAGGCCGCCGCCCCCACCCCCATCGCCACCCCCACCGGCAGCAGCGGCGAGGCTTTGATCTGCCGGAATTCGCCCAGGTAGAACACCCACGCCGGGAGCGCAAACACGTAGGTGGGCAGCAGGTAGTACTGGGCGGTGATGCCGAGATAGAAGAAGACCGCGACATAGACGAGGGCCGCGCCCAGCATCGGGTCGTAGACCGGGTGGAGCGGGCGTTTGGCGGCCAGCAGCTGATAGGCCCGCACCAGCACAGCCGGAATCAGACACAAAGGCAGCAGCGGTTCCCAAGTCAGAAAGTACCCGAGGGTCTGATCGAGACTCTGGGCACCGCGGATCTGGGCATAATTTACACCTCCCCCACCGGCGAAGACAGAATAGAGGACACCATAGAGCACCGCACTGAGCAGCAACAGGCCGTCGAGTACCTTGGCCTGCAGCAGCGAAGTTTTCCAGCCCAGCAGCAGGTGGCCAAGCACAAAGCTCCCCAACGTCAAAAAAACCGGTTCTTTGTGGTAGAAGGCCAGGTTCGCAGCCACTAGGGCGACGACGCCTACCAACCACCTGGGGCGATCGAGAAAGTGAAGGTAGGCAAGCAGAAATACGGCAAACCAGAAGATTTCGCCGCGCTCGGGGACCAATAGCCGGAACCAGGCCTGGAAAAATCCGTAGGTTGTGATGGCAAGAGCGACCACGACGACGCACAAGGCCCGGCTACCATTTACCCGCCTGAGCAGCAGATAGAACACCAGGGCGAACAGCACCAGTTCGACGGCGTTGAACAGGTAATAGGACCACGGGGTCGGTGGCAGAACTTGTGCCACCAGGTTGTATTCCCAGCCATTGAGCGGATAAAACCGGCCACCCCCCATGAAAGTAGAAAAGGGCAGCCGCCGACCCGCCTGGATTGTGTCGAGGAAATAGTAATCATCGTTGGGGCCAAACTGCGGATTGGCGAGTAAAGCAGTGACATATATCGCAAGCAAAAGCAACAATGCACCACCCGCCATCCAACTGCGCATTCACTTTCTCCCGTCAAATCGTCGAGCCAAGAGCAACAGCGCCAAACGTCCCAACCAGTAACTTAGAAGGGCGGCCGGGCTGGCTCAGTGTACCCCAAACGCGGTTGCTCGCTCCCCAGAAGTGTTGAGTCAGTGAACGCTTGCACACAGTTCGAGGGGCCAGACCCTGCGCCTCCAGCTGACCAGCAATTTTCCCAGCCAATGCACATAACTGACTTCCTGACACATACAACATTGCAAGTAACGCAACTTATCCAACCGCTTGCTTCCCCAAATCTTTGGCACTGCCACCAGTTCCAGCAGGCGGTGAGCAATTAGGGTGACGTAGAGCTGCATCCGGATGCCATTCTCGTTTTTTGTCATCGAACGCTTCAGCTTTAAATGCATCTTCGGAAACTTCCATAACAGCTCTATCTGCCAGCGTTGACGGTACAGTTCCATCACCTCTTCGTCACGGACAAGCCATTCGCCCTTACCAGGCAAGTTCGTCACCAATCGATACTCGGCTCGGTTCTCAATATCGCAAAAACTGACCACGCGATACTGTCCCGATTCTTTACCTGTCCCCACACGCACCAGACCTTCATCGCCTTCAAAAACCAACTTGTAATTGCTCTTGATGCGCATCAAAAAATATTGCTTGGACGCTGCTGCGCTCTGGAGATGCTCCAGTCCCGCAAAGCCTCTATCGAAGATGCCGAGACCGTTTTTGGGAATGGCGGCAAGCATGTCACCGACGAAGTTCGCGTCGTGGTCGTAACCAAAATTGATCAGACTGCCTTCGGTAGCTCCGCAGCCGCTTTCCAGGCAAGTGAGCAGTTTGACCTGGTGATAGCCCTGTGCCCACAGCAACTTGCTTGTCAAGCTGACCACGGTCGAATCAATCGGGCAAGGATGCAGTTGTTTGGCAGGTAACTCTCGCCTGAGCCGGACAAGCAAATCCCGGTACAGCTGCTCAAACATAGAAAGAGAACGGGACTTACAGGCTTTAGAAAAAGTGGAGATATCGACGGAGATACCGGTGTGGTTGAGGCGTTTGAATAGGTCCTGCATGCTGAGGGTGCTTTTGTCCATGACGAGGGCCAGCCAGCAACTGAAAAAGAGCCTGGAACTGAGGACAGGGAAAGTGTCAGGCGAGGTTGTCAGCCGCACGGCTGTATGGATGCCACCGAAAAGCGCGCTAAGCCCGGCACAAGCCTTCACAAAAAATAAGCCGGGTGCCTCTCACAGGAGGCACCCGGGCCGTGCAGGCGGGCCCAGCCCGTGGGATGGCTGCTACTTCATTCTTGAGTCTTATCGGCCCCTATCCGGCCCCGGGCCGTTTCCCGCCGCCCGGCGATCGGGATATGTTCGGTGGCCGCCGCCAGACCGAAGCGTGGCATGTTGCCGTACATCGCCTCGTAGTGGCCCGACTCGACCAGATAACTCTCATGCCAGATCCCGACACTGCCGTCCGCACCCACCGAGCGCTGGAAGCGTCGCCACGCCTCGAGGTGCGGCTCGTCGGGGCTTCGGGCAAATTTTTCGAGATCCTCAAAGGATCGCCAGTAACTCACCAGCGCCACGCCGCGCCAGTAGAGAAACGTTTCACCCCCCAAAAAGCCCTTCTCCGGGTCGCGGTAGAGCGTGCGCAACATCGGCCCCATCGCCCGCAGCGTCGGTACCCATTTGCCCACAGCCCAAAACTGGTTGACCCGCATGCCAATCAGAAAAACGACAAAAGACCCTTCTACCCGGGCGGTATAGCGCCCGGCCATCACCTGAGTCATCGCTAAAGCTCCTGCTACGGCAGCGACCGGCGCTCCCCACCGGCTGCTGCAACTTGTTGCATATCCACAGTTTGATACAACAAGTTGCATATGTCAAGGGGTGCTCCAACAAAAAAGCCCCGGCGGCCGGAGCTTTTGGTGTCAGACAGTTTGGTGCGGCCGCTTCAGGCGCCGACGCCCGTATTGGCGCCCTGGACGCCGGTGAAGAGCTTGACGCTCAGGACCTTGCCCCCAGCTTTCTGGATCCGCTGCTGTTCGGTGAACCAGTTTTCGTAGGGCACCAACTTGGTGAAGAAGGTGTTCTGCAACTCGCGGCCGGTGCGTACCCGCTTGAGGCTGGGGATGCAGGCCGTCACTTTGAAATAGCGACTCATGGTGGTTCTCCTTGAGATAACCGGGTGGGGCGAAGGGGGCGGCACCCGCCCCCCGCTTCAGCCGGTAAACCTAGCTCAAACCGGAGGAGAGGTAGTCGAAGTAGATGCCCGCTTCTTTGGCGGCATCGGGGCCGACCAAACCGCCCACCACTTCCTTCATCGCCTGGATGCCGCCCACGGTCGCAGCAATCGGCACACCCAGGGAGTTGTAGGTCTCCTTGAGGCCGTTGAGCACCCGCTCGTCGAGGATCGACGGGTCGCCCGCGAGCATCGCGTAGGTCGCGTAGCGCAGGAAGTAGTCCATGTCGCGGATGCAGGCGGCGTAGCGGCGGGTGGTGTACATGTTGCCGCCGGGGCGGGTGAGGTCAGAGTAGATGAGCGCCTTGGCGGCCGCTTCTTTGATGATCGTGGTCGCGTTGGAGCTGATCACGGCGGCGGCGCGCACGCGCACCGCACCGGTGGTGAAGTAGGCCTTGAGCTTGTCGAGGGCGGCGCCGTCGAGGTACTTGCCCTGGACGTCGTAGTTGTTGATGACGGCGGTGATTGCGTCTTGCATGGTTGTCGTACTCCTGATGGGTTCTCGCTGAGGATCCGGTTACTGCATTGCGCCGACGAGATAGTCGAAGTAGAAGCCCGCTTCGGCGGCGTCATCGCCCGACAGCAGGCTGGTCGCGACGTTCTTCATCGCGCGCACACCCTCGGCGACGGCCGGGATGGGGGTCTGCAGGGAGTTGTACATCTCCTTGACGCCGATGATGCCGATTTCTTCGATCGGGGTGACATCGCCGGCGACGATCCCATAGGTCACCAGTCGCAGGTAGTAGTCCAGGTCGCGCAGGCACAGGGCGGTCATCTTTTCGCCGTAGGCATTGCCGCCGGGGCTGACGACGTCGGGACGCTTCTGGAACAGCTGGTCGCCAGCCTGCTTGACGATGCGCTCGCGCGCCTCGGTCAGCGTTTGAGCGATGCGCAGGCGCCGTTCACCAGAAGCGACAAAGGACTTGATGCGATCCAGTTCGCCGGGGCTGAGGTAGCGGGCCTCGGCGTCAGCGTTGACAATCGCTTTGGTAAGAACGCTCATTAAGGTCTTCCTCCCTTAGTGGTCAGTTGCGACTGGGTTCTCCTTCGTTGTCCCTTCCACTCATCCCCAGTTGATGGGCAGACGGATGCTTCTCCGAGTCCTAAACCCGGAAAACTTGAGTCAATCCCCAGAATGACATACGTTCGAGCAGTTGGAGCTGAAATTGTGACAGATGACCGGGTGCAGCATGGTAGACACGTTTTCTCCTGGCTCATCGGGTCACGTACTGGTAGCCCGTGTAGGTCGGCGATAGGCTCGACCAGGACTGGCTGATCAACTCCTCGTCGTTGACGCGCACGCTGGCACGGTAATTGCCCGCGGGCAGCGTCGGGTAGCGCCGGTAGGGGACAATGTCTTCGTTGAAGACCGTCAGATACTCGGGCGACTCGACGATGGCATCCACCGCCGCTGCCAATCCCTTGGTGCCGAGAATCTGCACGTAGGTGCTGATTTCTTGCTGGGAGATTGGGGCACGGCCCAGGAAGTGTTTGGTGAGCAGTTCGACGACTTTGGGGCTCGAGTAGGGCTCGAAGAACCGTTTGCGGTAGTTCTCCGAACGACCCAATCGGCGGACGAACTCGCGCACCGAAATTTCGTTGTTTTTGAGCTTGGACTCCGCTTCGCTCAGGCGCAAATAGCTAGGCGGGATACCGGCGAAGACATCGAGCACCTGGCGATAGATGGCGTTGATGGCCACGTCCTTTTCGCTGCGGGTCGTGTCGGGGGCAATCCGGTAGATGTGTTCCAGTTGGCGGCGCAGGGTGCCCACGCCCACCTCCACCGACTGGCCGTCGGTGCCCTTGAAGGAGCGGCCGAGTTCGAGGAACATCGGCTTGCTCATGTCGAGGGCGGTCTTGGCGGTCTGCTGCTCCTTGAGGGCCGCCTGGACCAGCGGCATCGCCGCGATGTCCATCTTGGCGCGAATCGGCTTGAAGCTCGGCACCACCAGGCTGTCGTCCTGGCGAGTGAAGCGGTTGTACAGTTCCACCGAGTTGGGATAGTTGGCCGCGGGCAGGGTGGGAAACTGCCACGAGGGCACCGTGTCCTCGCCGTAGAGCCGGCCGTACTCTTCGCTATCGACCAGGGCGCCTACTAGCGCCTTGATGCCCTTGCGGCCAAGCAATCCGTGGTACTTGATAAGCTCCGCCTGGTTCTTGACGGCGCGGCCCAAGAAGTGCTTGAAGGCGAACTCAACCACCTTGGTGTTGGGGTAGCGGTCGTGGAATTGCTTGCGGTAGAGCTCCGAGAAGCCCAATAGCCGCACGAACTCTTTGACGGAGGTCTCGCGGTTGCGCAGGCGGCTTTCGAGGACGCTGAACTCGCTGCGGATATAACTTGCGATGTCCTTGTCGAAGACCTGCACGTAGGCGGCGGTGACCAGCGCGTCGAAAGATTCGCGGTCGGTGGCCTGCGACTGCTTGAAGACCTTGCGCTGGCGCTTGAGGGCCGGTACCCCCTGGTTGACGTACATCTCGGGGATGCTGCGCTCGCTGATCGGGGTGCCCAGTTCCTGGATCTTGTCCATCATCCGCGCTGCGTCGGCGCGGGGGGTAATGCCGCCGGGGGTGGTGAGCACATCGGAGGAACCGAAGCGGCCTTTGCGCAGGCTCAGACCGGCGGGGGTCAAGTAGCGCTCGTAGGGGAGCACGTCCTCGCCAAAGACCTCCTGGTACTCGCTCGAATTGAGCATCGCATCGACGACGCCGTAGAAGCCTTTCTTGGAGGCGATGTCGAAGTAGCGGTTGTTCTCGACACGGTCGTAGGTCGGGCGGCCCAAAAGTCGGCGGTGGATGTACTCGATCGCCTTGCAGACGTAAAAAGGCTCCCAGTAGAGCTTGCGGAAGACCTCCGAGCGGGCCAGGGCACGCACGAACTCTTTGACGGTGGTCTCGCCGTTTTCGAGCTTGATCTCGGCGACCTTCAGGCGCTGGCCTTGGTAGAGCTGGCGGCCGAAGACCTGCTGGTAGGCGGCGGTGATCAGCGCCTGGACGCTGCCTTCGACCGTCACCACCCCGGCATTCTGCACCATGCCCTTCGAGCGGAAGCCGACATTCTGGGTGAGCTTGAAGATCTTGGGTCCCAGGGTGGTCGCCCCTTCGCTCATGCCCGTGGGATTGCCCCGCTCGTTGGAAGTCGGGTTGCCGTTGCGAATCAAGATGCGCTTGACGTCCTTGCCGATGGGCGCCGCCCGCTCCGCGGGGTTGATGGTCGAGTTCTTGAAGATGGCGCCGAACTGGATCTCCAATGGGTCGTTGCCCGCACCGTAGGGGTGCTGGTTGGGCAGCGGCTGGGTGTAGTCGGCGAACAAGGTGATAAACTGCGGCACCTTGCGCCGGGGAGCAGCGTAGTTGTACAGGTCATAAGCCGCACCCCAGTTCCAGGAAGGCTGGGCTTCGACCCCCAGATTCCGGAGGTAGGGCACCGTGTCTTCACCGAATAGGCTGGTGTATTCTTCGGAGTCGATGAGCGCGTCGATGAGGGCATACAGACCGCCGCTCGGCATCGACGACTGGCCGCGCACGATCGGGCTTGAAATAATCGAAAAGTACTTTTGCACCTCGGCTCGCGACTCGGGTGCGCGACCCAAAAAGTGCTTGAAGGCAAGCTCAAGCACGCGCGAATTGATAAACGGCTGGTAGAACTCCCGCCGATACAACTCGGATTTGCCCAGGCGGCGCACAAATTCGCGCACCGAGATTTCGCCGTTTTTGACCTTCGATTCGGCTTCTGAGACCGACTGGCCGTAAGCTTTGAGGTCGCGCTCGAAGACTTGGCGGTAGGCGGCGCGCACGACGCGCTCTTTTTCGTCGGAGGAAAGGTTGACTCTGGGCCGACCGTCGGCGCCGTAGATGGCCGTCATCTTGAACGTTGTCAGCGAATCGGCCGAGAGCTTGTAGATGTAGGGCAGCGTCAGGCCGGGCCGGTCCTCCGAACTGGGGCGCACGATGTCGGCGGGCGCGTCGGAGCGGTCGGCGTCGAGGGCGCGGATGACGACACTGATGTAAGAAGACACCAGCTTGCTGTCGGCTTCGTCTTTAAATAGGCGCGCCGCGTTCTTGCGCATCTCCAGCAGAGCGACGATCGTGGCGCTGATCGAGCAGGATTTTTCAAGGATTTCGCGCAGACCCAGGCAGTTGGCTTCGAGAATGCTCGGATCCCCCGCCAGGATGGCGTAGGTCGTGTAGCGCAAGAACCAGTCGAGGTCGCGGATCGATTTTTGCATCCGCTCCGGGCCGTAGCGGGCAATGTTGATCGGTTCAAAGTCCGGCGGCACCGCAAAATCGGCGCTCGCCCGGCCACCGCCGCCGCGGGTCGAAAAAATCGACTTGAGCGACTCCAAAAACCCGCCCCGGTCCTCGACAATCGGCTCGTTGCCGAATTCGTCGTTGGCCAAGGGGCTCTTGGCCTTGGCCTTCTGACGCTCGGAGTAGGCCATCGGGCTGCCGCCCACGAAGATGCGGTTGGCGGCGCGCGAGACGATCATCTCGGCGTTCTCGGTCAGCTTTGCCACGATGGCGACGCGGCGCTGGCCGTCGCCAAAAAACTGATCGAGCTGGGACACTTCGCCGGAGTTGGGATAGCGATCTTCAGCGTTGATGCCGTTGATCGTCTCGGTCATCACCGTCCGAAACAAGCGCGGACGCGCCACAGTACTGCCACTGGTTCCCCGAATACTCATGCAGACACTCCCGTAACAGTCAACCCAAAGCGGACCGGCCACTGTCCGTCGTCGGGTCATTAAACATGCGGCCACGACCGCACGGGAGCCCTAGAGCGCAATCGTATAAAACAACTGACCCCAACCCTACCCCGCAGCGTCCCTGGCCTTTCAACACACCCCTCACCCAGCCAAGCCAACCAGAGCCCCTAGACAAGCGATATTAACAAACATTGCGTCAGGTAAATCGCGGTGTCGCTCTTCGGCATCTTCGGTTACAAAGAAACCACATCGATCGGTGGAGATCAACAGCACCTGAAGATAAGTTTTGTTGCACCGCAGGCGGCACGGTCCCGGCCCCGAGCCGATCCGAGCCTCTTGGTGCACTAGCTGTTTGTGGGTAGCAAGTAGGCGGCGATCGTCCCGCCGATGCCAAACAGAAGGGCAGCGAGCATCAAGTTGCCGTGCCAATCCACCAGGTTCTCCTCGCGCCAGAACCACCAGATGCCGATCAGCAGGCTTGCCGTCAGGTGCAAGCTCAAGGCGACCACAAAGCTGCCGCAAAACCACCAGTAGACCAGGGTACCCATGGCAAGAGCCTATCGCCTTGGGGAGGATTTGGGAACCGGGGCCAAGTGTGTTAAATTTCTTATCAATCTCGCAGGTGCCCCGGGTATGGCGGTTGTGCCGATAGCTGTCGAGTTGTGCCTTCAAGCTGCGGTTGATGACCCGGTTGGGGAGACGCGCTGGCAATTTTGGTTTGACCAGTGGCTTCGGGAGCTGCAACCGGCGGCGGCGGTGGAGTTGAGCTTGCGCCTGACCGACGACGCTGAGATCCGGGGGCTCAACGCCCGCTTTCGCGGCGTCGATGTCCCCACAGACGTCCTCTCCTTCGAATTCGAAGCGGATGACACACAAGCGCAGATTGCGGAGGAGCCCCTGTATCTTGGGGATATCGTCGTCTCTGTGCCGACGGCGACAAGGCAGGCGTACGAATTCGGGCACACTTTAGAGGTGGAATTGGCCTGGCTGGCTGTTCATGGTCTGTTGCATCTGTTGGGATGGGACCACCCGGACGAGCGAAGCTGGCAGGCCATGGTGACCCAGCAAGCGCGATTGCTTAAAGGAGTGAACGTTGTCTATGACTGGCCAAGCGTCTACCCAGTCGGCTAGAAGAACGATCCGGCGCCGGCAATCCTGGCAGGTGGCCGAAACGCTCTCCAAAAGCTTCACCTACGCCGGGGGCGGCATTCTCTACGCCACGGCCACACAGCGCAACTTTCGCATTCATCTGATTGTGGGCACGATGGCCTTCGTGCTCGGGGCCTGCTTGCGCATCACGCTGTTGGAGATGGCGGTCATCGGTCTTACGGTCGCCTTTGTGTTGGCCCTTGAACTGATCAACACCGCCGTCGAGGCGACGGTGGATCTGATCGTGGGCGATCAGTACCACCGTCTGGCAGGCATCGCTAAAGATTGCGCCGCCGGAGCGGTGCTGGTCGCTTCGAGCGCGGCGTTGGTGGTGGCTGCCTGCATTCTGCTGCCGCCGCTGTGGCGGGCGTTGTTCTAGTGCTAGCTTGAAGCTGACAACCGCAGCAGAGGAACATGCCGTGGCCCCCGAATTGCGCCCGGGTATGCCGGTCAAAGTGACCAACCCGCAAGATCTTTACTACGGCTTTGAAGGCCAGATCCAAAAAGTTGTCGATGGCTATGTGGGTGTGATCTTCGGCGGCGGCACCTGGATCAAGCACGTCCGTTTCACCCCGTCGGATCTAACGGTGATTGAATCGCGCGGCAAAAAGCGCGGCAAGTAGTCGGATCGGGCTTTGCGGCTGGGTACGCTCTGAGTACGTCGCCCGGCATTCCTTGTGGAAAACACCGAGATTCGAGTCCTCCGCTCAAACGAGCTTGCAGTTTATCTGCCCTATTTTCCTGCCGCCCGCCGCCCGGCCTTGCCGACAGCTCTGGAGCTTTACAAGCGCGGCTGCCTTCAGGGGATGCGGTCCATCGAAGGAGCGGCGGCAATACCGTGGACGGCCCACTGGGACGTTCAGAATTTACCGGTAGATCCGACGCACTGCCGACTGCATTTTCAAGCGGATAGCGGCTCGATCGAGCGGGAGCTGGTGTTGCCGACTTTTGAGCTGGTGGGCTTTTTAAGCGAAGTGCCGGTCGCCGCAGGCTCCCCCCGCGATTTCTCCCATGGGTTCTACCGCCGATTGTTCGGGGCTTGAAAACGCACTAGGTTGCCAGTCGCGGAGGAAGCAGCGGCAACTCGACACAGAAGGCAGCTCCCTGATCGAGGCCGTCGCTGTGGGCGCTCACCGCACCGCCGTGCAATTCGACAATGTGCCGCACGATGGCCAGGCCCAGCCCCAGGCCGCTGTGCTTGCGGGGGCTGGTGCCGTCCGCCTGGCGAAAGCGTTCGAAGACATGGGGCAGAAATTCAGGGCTGATGCCGATACCAGAGTCGCGGACGCGAATGAAAAGCGTCCGCTCGCCGCAGCTGAGATCGACGACCACCCGGCCACCCTCGGGGGTGAATTTAATCGCATTGGTGAGCAGATTCCAGACCACCTGCTGCATTCGGGTCGAGTCCGCCATCGCCGTGGCCCCATCGTCGAGCTGGCCCGATAGACAGATGCTCTTAGCCTCGGCCGGGGTGCGCACCGCCTCGATGGCGGCGGCCACCACAGGTAGCAGGTTGACCGGACGCAGCTCGACGTGCATCTTACCTGAGATAATCCGTGACACATCGAGCACATCGTCGATGAGTTGCGCCTGCAGTCGGCCGTTGCGCTCGATCGTCTCAAGCGCCCGGTCGTCTGCGGGGCTCAAGCCGCTTTTGCGGCGCAGCAACTGGGCAAAACCGATGATTCGGATTGAGGGGGGTGCGCAACTCGTGGCTGAGCACCGCCAGAAACTCGTCCTTGGCGCGGTTGGCGGCTTCCGCCTCGCGGCGGGCTTGCTCGGCGAGGGCGCGGGCGGCTTGCTCCGCCTCAAACAGGCGGGCATTCTCGATCGCTACTGAGGCCATCTGGGTCAGCTGCACCAGGATCGCCTCGTCCTCGGCGGTGAATTCTCCCTCATCCTTGTCCGACAGCTGAATCAGCCCGATATTGTATCCGTCCCGGGCCACCAGGGGGGCGGCAAGCCAGCCGCGCAGCGGTGGGCGTTGCGCACTGGCCTCCCCCAGAACCCGCCAGTACGGATGCGTCTCCAGTTGTTCCTGATTCAAGCGCATCGGCCGATTGGTCTTACATACCTGCGCGCAGATGCTCGAATTGCCCAGCCTGAGGTCGTTTTCGCGCCAGGCGGCGTACTTGTCTGAGAGGTAGAACGCGTCGATCGACCGGCTCCAATCCGCATCGACAATCATGGTCGTCGCCGCCTGATGGGTGCCGATGATTGCGCTGGCCTGGAAGGTGATCATCTCCACCACATCCTCCACCGAGCGGGCCAGGTTGACGGCCAGTGCCGCTTGGGAGAGTTTTTTGAGGCGCACCGCGTACTGCTGCTGATGGGCGATGAGCCGCTCGCGCTCCTCCTGGGCGGTTTTTTGATCTTGCATGTCGGTGCAGGTGCCGAACCAGCGCACGATCTGACCATCGTCGTCGCGCACCGGCCGGCCTCGGGTCTTAAACCAGCGGTAGGAGCCGTCCGCCGCCCGCAAACGGTACTCCAGGTCGTAGATGCCGCGGTCTGCCACCGCCTCTAGCCAACACTCGCGCGTCCGAGGGCGATCGTCAGGATGGATGGCGCCCAGCCAGCCCATACCCAGTTGCTCCGCCTCGGGGATGCCTGTGTAATTGACCCATTGCTGGCTGAGATAGTCGCACTGGCCGTCGGCGCTCGTCGTCCACACCAGCTGCGGAATCGCCTCGATGAGCAGGCGGTAGCGCTCCTCATGGCGCTCGGCGGTGGCCAGCGCCTGCCGCCGCCGCTCCAGCAGCAGCTCGCGCTCGTGCTGGGCGCGCTTGCGCGCGCTGATGTCGCGGGCCAGGACATGGGCGGCGGGCTTGCCCTGGTAGGTCATCGCCGAGGCGAGCACTTCGACTTCGACCACCGTGCCGTCCAGGCGCACAAACCGTTCCTCCAGCAGCGGCACCGCCGTGCCGGCCTGCAGCTGTTTCATACGTTGCCTGACGATCTTGCGGTCCACCGGGTGCACCAGCTCAAGTACCGGCATGCCGATGATCTGCTCGGGTACCTGAGCGCCCAGCAAGCACACCCCGGCGCTGTTGATAAAGACGACTTTGCCCTCACACTGCACGAAAATCGCGTCGGGGGACAGTTCGACCAACTGCCGGTAGCGCAATTCGCTTTGCTCAAGTGCCCACCGAGCTATACTATCGGTCCCGTTGTCCGCCAGCGGTTCGTCCATTAGACTTGTTGTGCCATCGCGGTGCCGGTCTCAGGTCACCCACACGCAACGGATATAGCAAAAAAAGGCGGGCCGGGCAATTGCCCGGCCCGCCTTGACGGGTCGTACTGCATTTGATGTCTGAACACTCAAACTTTTTCGGGCACATTCTCGCCCAGAAGACCCGAGGGGCGAAGCAGGAGCACACCGACCAGTACTATAAATGCAAATACGTCTTTCCATTCGCTGGAAAGATAGCCCGATCCCAGCGATTCGAGCAACCCGAGCAACAGCCCCCCTAGCACCGCCCCGGGGATGTTGCCGATTCCCCCCAAGACCGCAGCGGTGAAAGCCTTGAGGCCGGCCTGGAAACCGATGAAGAAGTTGATCGATTTGAAGAAGATGGCGAACAGCACCCCAGCCACCGCCGCCAGACTCGAACCTAGGATAAAGACAACGACGATGATAAGCCGGGTGTTGATCCCCATCAGCTGGGCCGCCTCGATGTCCTGGGCGGTGGCGCGCATCGCCTTGCCGAGGCGCGTGCTTTGCACCAGCCAGGTAAGCAGGGCCATCGCCGCGACGCTCACCCCCACCGTCAGCATCTGCGGCGCGGTAATCTGCACGCCGAGCAGCGTCACGCTCCACGCCGGCAGCACCTCAGGCAAGATCCGATCGCGGCTGCCGACAATGAGGCGCATGGCATTCTGCAGCAAAATCGAGGCCCCCAGCGCCGTAATCAGCAGCGACAGGCGCGGTGTCCTGTGCACCGGACCGCTGCGGCCCAGATAGGCGAAAAGCCCCCAAAGCGCGGCGGCGGCCCCCAAGCCCGCCACCGGTCCCAACAACCACTCCCCCTGGGACAGCCCGCCTTTGAGCTGGTGATACAGCCACCAGACACCGCAGCCGGCCGCCGCGATCACACCCAATTCCACCCCGCCGAGCGGCTTCGCCGCGCTCAGCAGCGGCCGGTAGGCCAGGCGCTCAAGCCCCATACCCAAAAGTGAGCAGACCGCCATGGCGCACAGCAAGGCCGCAAGCAGCAACAGCCACCAGGGCAAGCCTGCACTGCCCAACACCACGAAGACCCCGAGGGCGACGAAGGCCCCGACCATAAACACCTCGCCGTGGGCAAAGTTGATCAGTTCCAGGATGCCGTAGACCATCGTGTACCCCAGAGCAATCAGGGCGTACACACTGCCTAGAGTGATGCCGTTGACCAGCTGCTGAACCAGTTCCTGCAAAGCAAACCTCAAAGCGCAACGAACACACCAAAGCGTACCACCGTCCACCCCAAAGTGGCATGGATGCTCTATCATGGTGTTTGCCTTGCGGACGCGTAGCTCAGCTGGCTAGAGCGCCACGTTGACATCGTGGAGGTCGGGGGTTCGAGCCCCTCCGCGTCCATGGCTTTGGCAGCGCTTTACCCGCGGGCGGTCCCCCGCACCCCTGGCCGCAACAAGGCGCGCGACGCCCTCCCCTGGCCAGTAAGCAATATACAAATCAACCACAATAAATTCTCCTGATCGGGTTGTTATCCCTCTTTAGGTTTGTGCTGACCAGTCCATGCAGACGTCTTTCTCACTGCATTACAGCACGTAGATAACAACTGCAAAATGCTCACCTGCCGGTGCGCAGATGGCGCAGCACGATAGGGAAAAGTATCATATCAATCTCGGCGTGAATGCGGCCAATTCCACTGTCGCTGGGGACCTGAAGGTGTAATATACGGAAGCGCCTCCCCTGAGTTCCAGCAACTCGGTCCGGGAAGATGGCGCCAAAGAGTTTGTCTCCCTTCCCAAACGCCCTCAGGCTCTGCATTTGACACGTTGAAAGCGTAGACGCAGACTGCTTTGCGCGGGCCGCTGCCCTTCGCACAGCATTTTGTTCTGGTCTGTTACAAATCCGGCAGCCGGTGTATTTCTGACTCAAGTCAGAACATGCTGGACCTGACAGCTATTGATTTCCCAAGCATTGATGGCATCCCTTGCCGCCGCAAGACTGGACAATTCCAAAAAAAGTTGACGAGGGAAACATTGGCAAATATAACGAAAATACTACTTTAGTGAGATTTTATGATAGTATTTTTGTAAAGCCAGACTGGCGATTGCAAGAGAAATATTTTCGGCAGCGGGCGATTAGATGAGTGTCTCCTTCCTCCAGGGCAGCCGAAGGTTCAGCAAACCGAGCTTAAACAAGTCTATTCATGCCCAAGCTTGGGCCGAAGATTTAGCTCTTGAACGACGAGTTATAGATTACTCTCCCATCAAAAATTGCCGGAACAAATGTGGTTAACCAACCCAGCAGCTTTTTTGCACGAGAATAAAATCGTATAACAACAATATTTGCACCGCTTAGCAATGACGGCATTGCATACAGATAGATTTTGAAGAATGCAACTACAATTTGTAAAATTACGCTCTTCGCGCATAGGGGCCCTGCAACAATTTGCAATAGATAACATTTGTTCAAATTACCGTAAATTCACTGACTTAGATGTCGAATGTCTCCTCTACTACAATCATATAGGGATACTATTTCCCCGAGTAAAGATGCTCAAGGCTAATCGATTCAGGCGACCTTTGACATTGCCTATTTCTTGGTATATCTCTCAAGAAAGCTCGAAAATTTCTCCCTGAAGCACACCAATAAGATCCCCCGTTCATGGGAGATTGGTTGCTGATTTCCCTAGCGGTCGCCGGATTATGATAATAATTTCTCGGACGCAAGTGTCCAAGAAAAGTTACTGGTGGTGTATGGAAAAATATATGAAGAAGGCTTGTCTGGGTTTCGGACTTTTGTGCGCTGTTTCGCCACTATGCTTTACATCGGCTGTCCTAGCGGGAGAAAATGCCGTGTGTCCGTCCCAGACCTATCAGCAGCGCGATCTGGCGGGGGGGATCGCCTGTGCCATCCAGCCGAGCCGCACCGACTCGGCCATTACCGACCTCGGTTCGAGCGGTAGGGGGTTCGGCTATCACGTCATCGGCATTCCAAGCGATCCGACCCAGATCAAGGGAACGTTTCTGTATCTGGGGGGCTCAGGCGATCGGCCGTTTGATCCGGATGGCGACCGCTACTCGAATCTGGAGATTGTCGAAAATGGCATTGCCCTGGGCTACATGGTCATCCAACTGGCCCACGCCAACACTGACCCGGTGGGCATTCTCTGCGGCAACAACGACGCCTGTTATGGGGCGACGCGCCAGGAGATTATCTACGGCACAGCCACCTCTTCGGCGGTGAGCGTCAACACCGCCAACAGCATCATGAATCGCCTGAGCGCACTTTCGCGCTTTCTCAAGAGCAATTATTCGCTGAGCTATTTACTGCCCGCCGCGCTGAGCGGCACCAAGGTGAACTGGTCGAAGATGCGCCTGGGGGGGAGCAGCCAGGGAGGCGGTCACGCCGGCCATATCGCGCGGGACAACGCCTCGCAGCGGGTGTGCTTTCTCTCCTCGCCGGTGGACACCGTGACGGTCTCCGGCGACACCTCCGGCTCGCGGCAAAGCGTCTCCGCCGCCTGGGTGAGCGACACCACCTGGAAGACACCCACTTCTCAGTTGCGCGGGGTCGCCCACGAGGACGACGACTATTTCGAGAGCATCACTACCAACTACAAGACCCTCGGCATGAAAGAATCCACCAGCGAGACCAACCCCAACAACAACTGGGTGCGAATCACCGTCGATGCCGGCAATCCTCACACTGCCCCCGGCCGCGACGGCAATCTCGCCTACGCGCGCGAGTGGTCCTGCTTTAAGTGAGAGGGCGCGCCCGCGACCCGGCGGCTACACTTAGACTGCAGGTTACTCGATGCGATATTTATGAGCGGTTTTCGTGCTTCTCTTCCCCTACTGATCCTGGTGGGCGTGGTGGTGGTGGTCATCGGCTCGGGCGTTTTCCTGCTCACCGCCGGCCGGGGGCTCGGGCAATTTCTGTTCGGCAGAACCTACGCGGAAGGCGAGTTGCGAGGCTACGTAGCTTCGGTGCTCAAAGAAGAACTGCGCGGCTCCAGCTGCCAGCCTTTTGACACCGACAACAACGGTTACGTCGCCTGCGACTTCACCCTGAGCGCCCAACCCAACGTCACCCGCTCGATCGAGTGCGCCGCCTGGGGCTTTGACGGACTGATCAACCGCGGCTGCCGCACCCGCTTGCCCAACTTTCAATAAGTTCAGTCAGACCGACTTTGCTTTTTTAAGCTGGCGAGGGGATTCGAACCCCTAACCGACAGTTTACAAAACTGTTGCGCTACCGTTGCGCCACGCCAGCCGGTTCATCCATGCTAATCCAGCATACTTTAGCTTAGGATGGCGATTTTTTAACGCACATTTGTCCGACCAGCAGGATGAGACTCACCCCAACAACCCACACCGTCGAAAGGGCGTTGATCTCCGGCGTGATGCTGAAGCGCACCATCGAGAAGATGCGCAGAGGCAATGTCGTCGCCCCCGGTCCAGCGGTAAACAGCGCCACCACATAGTCGTCGAGCGACAGCGTAAAGGCCAGCAGTGCCCCCGAGAGCACCCCCGGCCAGATGGCGGGCAGCGTCACCCGCCAGAAAGTTGTCCATTCGCGCGCCCCCAGATCCATCGCCGCTTCCTCAAAGGTGCGGTCGTACCCAGCGAGGCGGGCGCGCACAGTAAGGGCCACAAACGGCGTACAGAGCACCACGTGCCCGGCTGCCACCGTGAGCAGTCCCGTAGTGATTCCCAACTGCGAAAACCAGATGAGTAGCGCAATACCCAGCACCACCTCCGGGACGATGATCGCGATATAAAGCAGCAGTTGGGCCGGTTGGGCAAGTCGGTAGCGCGCCAAGGCCAGAGCGAGCAGGGTGCCGATTACCGTCGAGACAGAGGTGGCTGCCCCCGCCACCACCAGCGAGTTGACCGCCGCCTCCTGGATGCGCGTATCGGCAAAGAGCACTTTGTACCAGTCGAGGGTGAAGCCCTGCCAGCGTAAGTTGAGCTTCTGGCTATTGAAGGAAAAGACCACCAGCACCAGGATGGGCAGGTAGAGATAGCCGAAGACCACCGCCGCCCACACCCTGAGCCACAGTGCCCGCCCACCGCTCATACCAGGGTTTCCTGGTCGGCAAAGCGAGTGTACAGCACCAGTAGCGCAAGGGTGAGGGCTACCAGCACCATGGCCGCCGCCGCGCCAAAAGGCCAGTCGCGCGCCACCAGAAACTGATTGCGGATCAAATTGCCCACCAGCAATGTGCGCGCTCCCCCCATTAAGTCGGGCACGGCGAACATGCCCATCGCCGGGACAAAAACCAGGATACTTCCTGCTGCCAAGCCCGGTAGTCCCAGGGGAAGCACGACGCGCCGGAATACCTGGAACGGTCTGGCGCCAAGATCGGCGGCGGCGGCGAGCTGCGCTTCGTCGATCTTTTCGAGGCTGGCGTAGAGCGGCAGCACCATGAAGGGCAAAAACTCGTAAACCATACCGATGAGCACCGCCCAGGGGGTATAGAGAAGTTCGATCGAACCGCGCCAGAGCCCCAATCCCGCAAGCAGCCCTTCAAGCAACCCCCCGGAGCGCAGGATCAAAATCCAGGCGTAGATGCGGATCAAAAAATTTGTCCAGAACGGTACCAGGATGGCAAACAGCGCCACCGAGCGCACCCGTTGCGGGGCGCGGGCCATCCACCAAGCGAGCGGATAGCCGATGAGCAACGTAATGGCCGTTGTCGCCCCGGCAATCGTCAGCGAATCGAGCAGGATCTTGAGGTAGAGCGGGTCGAACAGACGGGTGTAGTTGTCGGCGGTGAATTTGAAGACGACATCGCCGTAAGGGCCGCGGCTCAGCACACTGGTGGCGGCCAGCAGGCTCAGGGGAACCGCGAGGAAAGTAAGCAGGTAAATGACCGCAGGGGCAGCGAGCACGGCGCCTCGCACAGCAGGTTGGAAAATTTTCGGCGCAAAGTTCGGCATTGCGTGCGAAAAGCGTGTGTTACCTACCAGAAGTGTTGAATGTCAAGAAATGAGGGTGCAAAAATAAGCCCAAAATCCTGTAGACTTTGGGCTAAGCACTACTATTAATGTTAGACCGACGCTACTCGATTTTCCGCAGCTTGTCAAAACCTTTCTGTCCACCTTGCCCAATGATGATTTCCCTGTCCTCCATTCCAGGCTCTTTTTCAGTTGCTGGCTGGCTCTGGCGATGGACAAAAGCACCGTCGGCATGCAGGACCTGTTCAAACGCCTCAACCACACCAGTATCTCCGTCGATATCTCTGACATGCAACCGTGAAAGTGAACCGCCTAGAATGTGAGTCTTCCAGCCGACCACACCGAGAGGAAGACCATGAAGAAAAGTCGGTTCACCACCGAGCAGATGATGGTGCTCCGCACCGCTTTGC
>JAHHGR010000048.1 GCA_019359725.1 Aphanocapsa lilacina HA4352-LM1
TGCACAGACTGTATAACAAGCTGATTTTAGGGATGTCAATTGCAGGGGTAAATTTTTATACAGAGCAATTTTCCGGAGTGCAACCGGCAGCACAAAGCGCGTTCCAGGAGGATCGGGAGCGGTTATTGGGTTTTGAAAATTGGCTTGTATACGGTTTTACACGGACGTTGACACGCCAAAAAACCGCTTGTTATACAGACGATGTCACCGCACCGGCAAGAGCGCCGTTTCGCGGTGTTGCCTTCAGATTGCTCCCATGCAAACACCGATCGCGCCACCGAAATGCCGGGGGGCCGCAGGCCGCTTTTTGACGATTTGAACTTTACGAGCAGGTGCACACATGGTTTCAGCTTCAGGGTGGATACGTAAATCCCTGTTTGGTTTGTCGGTCAAAGAAGCCGATTTTGCATTTCGCGGCTTTCGCGGCGGCGATCCCGCCACCCGGCGGCGCATCGAACAGGTGATCGCTACATTTGTGCGGGCCTACAACCACGGCCTGGAAGACCCGAGCGACGCGGTGTTGCGCGGTTGCCTCGAAGGCATGGATCAAGAGGGGCGCGGTTTTGCCTATGAGGCGGCGGCGATGGCCCTGGCGCTGCTCGATCACCTGACTCCCTGGAATCAGGGCCGCTTTCACCGTTACGTCAACGGTTCCGACAACGCCCACACCTACCGGGGCATCGCCGGGCCGCACCGCTACATGGCCTACATCGGTGCAGGACTGGCCATCGCCCGCCTGGGCCGGCCGGTGGAGCCCACCTTGCGCAAGCTCGACCCGTTTTTCTGCTGGCTGGCGATGGACGGCTACGGGTTCCACCAGGGATTTTTTCAGTTCAAGCGCTATATCGACCGGCAGGAATTGCCGGAGGGGTTCACCGGTTACACCCGGCGCGCCTTCGACCAGGGCGTCGGCCGCAGCCTCTGGTTTGTCGAAGGGGCCGACGTCCAGCGCCTGCCCAAGGCGATCGCCGCCTTTGAGCAAAGCCGCCGCGCCGACCTCTGGAGCGGGGTGGGCCTTGCCTGCGCCTACGCCGGGGGCGTGCCGGTGGCGGCGATCGGGGCGCTCGCACTCTACGCGGGCGATTATTTGCCGCACTTCGCCCAGGGGGTCGCCTTTGCGGCGATGACCCGCCACCAGGCGCTCAACCCGGCCGCCCACACCGAACTGGCCTGCCAGGCAGTCTGGGGGATGCCGCTCGCCAAAGTCGGCAACCTTGCCGCCCGGGCGATGGACGGTATCCCCACCGACCGCGACGGCTACGAAGCGACCCGCAAGAGCATCCAGCACCAGTTCGCCTGGGAAGGAGCCACCCCATGACCGCACTGAGCTTCGAGAAACTGCGTCTGCATAGCGGTCAGATCGCGGCCGGGGCGCTCATCCTCGCTTTCTGGGGCGTCGCCCGCCTGCCGGAGTTGCCCGCTCACGAACAGCAGGCGATGGCCCAGCGCTTTCACTTTAAAGAATCGCCCCTGCCGTCGGTGCCCGGCCCGGCCCATCAGTTCATCCGCAAGGTGCATCCCGACCTGGAGCACATCGCCGCCTGGATCTCGGCCAGCGGTGCGTTTGTCGCCCTAAACGACTTCGACCGCGACGGCCTTGCCAACGACGTGTGCTACGTCGAGACGCGCACCGACCAGGTGATCGTCGCCCCGGCGCCGGGCACCGGCGAGCGCTACCGGCCCTTTACCTTCGAACCCGGCAAGCTGCCCTTTGATACAGCGAGCATCGCCCCGATGGGCTGCCAGCCGGGCGATTTCAACGAGGACGGCCGCACCGACGCGATGGTCTACTACTTCGGCCGCTCGCCGATTCTCTTTATCCAGCAACCCCCGACCCCGGCCGAGACCGGTTTCGGCCCGGCGCGCTTTGCGGCGCAGGAACTGGTACCCAAAGTCGAGCGCTGGTACACGATCGCCACGACCATGGCCGACATCGACGGCGACGGTCACCAGGATCTCTACATCGGCAACTACTTTGGCGACGGCTCGCGGCTATTGGGCGGCGGGCCGCGGGAGATTGGACGGCCCGCGGACGGCTGGATGCAGCATTCGTTCTCCCGCGGCAACATCAACGGCGGCAGCCAGCGCATCTATTTGGGCAAGGGCACCGGGCAATTTGCCGAAGCTGCCGGCTTCAAGGGCGAGATGGCGCGCAGCTGGTCGCTCGCAGTGGGTACCGCCGACATCGACGGCGATCAACTGCCCGAAATTTATGTGGCCAACGACTTTGGTCCCGATCGCCTCTTCCACAACCGCTCCACCCCCGGCCGGGTGCGCCTGGTCTCCCTCGAAGGCGAGCGCACCCTCACCACCCCGACCTCGAAGGTGCTGGGCAAGGATTCCTTCAAGGGCATGGGCATCGACTTCGGCGACATCGACGGCGACGGTCGCCTGGATATGTTCGTCACCAACATCACCCAGCCCTTCGGCCTGCAGGAGAGCAACTTTGCATTTATCAACACCGGCAACCTGGCGGCCATGGCGGGCGGCCTCGCGCCGTTTACCGACCGCAGCGAGGCGCTCGGCATGTCGCGCAGCTACGGCTGGGGCTGGGAGGTGCGCCTCAACGACTTCGACAACGACGGTGAACTGGAGGCGCTCCAGGCGGTCGGGTTCCTGCGCGGGACGATTAACCGCTGGCCTGAACTGCAGGAGGCGGCCACCGGCAGCGACGAACTGGTCGCCAATCCCGCCACCTGGCCGCAACTGGTGTTGGGCGACGACTTGAGCAGCGATCGGCCCAATCCGTTTTTCGTGCGCGACTCGCGCGGGCGCTACTTCGACCTGGCCAAAGACATCGGCCTCGGCCGGCCGCGCGTCTCGCGGGGGATCGCCACGGCGGATGTCGACGGCGACGGCCGCCTCGACTTTGCCACCGGCGACCAGTTTACGACTTCGTACTTCTACGCCAACCAGAGCCCCAAGAACGGTCAATTCCTGGGATTGCACGTATTGCTGCCCCCGGCCGGACAGGCGGTAGGCTCCCACAAAGTGCGCTCGGGCCATCCCGGCGCCGACACTCCCGGTCGCCCGGCGATCGGTGCGGAGGCGACGGTCGAATTGCCCGACGGCCGCCAGTTCATCTCCCAGATCGACGGCGGCAACGGCCATGCCGGCAAGCGCGCCCCCGAACTGCACTTTGGCCTGGGAACGGTGAGCGCCGGTACACCTGTGCGCGTGGCGCTGCGCTGGCGCGACGGCGAAGGCCGGGTCCATCGCGACCGCTTCGAGTTGACCACCGGCTGGCACACGGTCGTGCTCGGCCCCACCCACGCATCGAAGAAGGAGATGTAACACGATGTCAGGCAACTTGCTTCTCGGTTCCCAGACCGCCGCGGCCAGCCCGAGCAAAAGTGCTCCCAGCGATCCGCGCCTGGTCGGCCTGCGCCGCTTCGCCCTCACCGGCACGATCTTAACGCTGTTGGGTCATACGATTCTCGGCTTCGAGGTGAGCTGGGCCTACCCGCTGGTCTCCCTGGGTACCGCCTACGCCGTCGAAGCGATTATCGAGGTGGTGGACGCCTGGGCGCGGCGGCGGCCGGTGCGCTTTTTGAACGGCAGCTGGCAGGACAAGCTCGACTTTTTCTTGCCCGCCCACATCACCGCCGTCTCGATCGCCTTGCTCATTTACGCCAACGAAAATCTCTGGCCCGTCGCCTTCGCGGCGGCGGTCGCCGTCGCCTCCAAGACCATCTTCCGCGCCCCGTTCGGCAAAAAGACCCGCCACTTTCTCAACCCGTCCAACTTCGGGATCACTGTGACGATCCTGGTCTTCCCGTGGATCACGACGACCCCGCCCTACCAGTTCACCGAGAACGCCATGGGGGCCATCGACTGGCTTTTGCCCCTCGTGCTGCTCTGTCTGGGCGGCATGCTCAACGCCAAAAACACCCTGCGCATACCACTCATCGGCGCCTGGCTCGCCGGGTTCGCCCTTCAGGGGATTGTCCGCAGCTTGATCGCCGACACGCCGATGACCGCCGCCCTCTTTCCGATGACCGGCACGGTATTCGTCCTCTACACGCTCTACATGTGTTCGGATCCGGGCACGACCCCCAGCGATCCTAAAGGCCAGGTGCTCTTCGGCTTCAGCCTCGCTGCGACCTACGGCCTGTTGATGAGCTTGCACGTACCGTTCGGCTTCTTCTTTGCCCTCACTCTGGTTTGCATCGTGCGCGGCCTCGGCCTGTACGTGCAGTCCTGGAACGAACGGACCGAGCGCCCGGGTGCGCCCAAGGCAGCCGTTCCGGCGAGCGCCGGCTAATCCTGTCCCATCTTATGCAAAGGGAGTTTGTCACCATGACCCACGCAGTCGCGATTGTCGGCATGGCCTGCCAGTACCCGGACGCCGGTTCGCCCGCCGAGCTGTGGCAGAACGTGCTGGCCCAGCGCCGCGCCTTCCGGCAGTTTCCGGCCGAGAGGCTGAACCTGGACGATTACCAGTCCGACGACCGCACCGCCCCCGACCGCACCTACGGTCGCGAAGCCGCCCTGATCGAAGGCTACGAGTTCGACCGGGTGCGCTTTCGCGTCGGCGGCAGCGCCTACCGCTCGGCAGATCTGACCCACTGGCTCGCCCTCGATATCGCCGAGCGGGCTCTCTGCGACGCCGGATTTCCCGGCGGGGCGGGCCTACCCCTCACCGCCACCGGTGTGCTCCTGGGCAACACGCTCACCGGTGAATTCTCGCGGGCCAACATCATGCGCCTGCGCTGGCCCTACGTGCGCCGGGTGGCCGAAGCGGTGCTCGATGAAGCGGGCATTGGCGAATCTGGGCGCCGGGAGCTGGTGATGAAGCTGGGCGAACGCTTCAAGGCACCCTTTGCACCCATCGGTGAAGACTCCCTGGCGGGCGGCCTCGCCAACACGATCGCAGGCCGCATCTGCAACTACTTCGATTTCAAAGGGGGTGGTTATACCGTCGACGGCGCCTGTAGCTCTTCGCTGTTGGCGATTGCTTCCGCCTGCACAAGTCTGGTGGCGGGGGATCTCGATGTCGCCATCGCTGGGGGCGTCGATCTAAGCCTTGACCCGTTCGAGATGGTCGGCTTCTCGAAGGCGGGAGCCCTTTCTGCAGAAGACATGCGCATCTACGACAGCCGCCCGGCGGGCTTTTTGCCGGGCGAAGGCTGCGGGATGTTGGTGCTGATGCGTCACACCGACGCTGTTATCCAGGACCGTCGCATCTACGCGGTGGTCCGCGGCTGGGGCGTCTCCTCCGACGGCAGCGGCGGGCTCACCCGTCCGGAAGTCGAAGGGCAGTTGCTGGCGCTGCGGCGTGCTTATCGCCACACGGGCTTCGGCCCCGAAAGCGTCGGCTACTTTGAAGGCCACGGCACCGGCACGGCGGTGGGCGACGAGTGCGAACTGCGCGTACTCTCCCGCGCCCGCCGGGAGGCCGACCCGCAGGCTCCACCCGTGGCGGTGGGGTCGATTAAAGCAATCATCGGCCACACCAAGGCCGCTGCCGGGGTGGCGGGGCTGATTAAAGCGGCGATGGCCGTGCACACGGGTATCGTGCCGCCTACCACCGGTTGCGAAGCGCCCCACAAGCAACTGACCGAGCAGACCCCGGCCCTGCGTGCCCTCAAGGCGGGTGAAGCCTGGCCCACGGGAGTGCCGCTGCGCTCGGCGGTGAGTTCGATGGGCTTCGGCGGCATCAACGCCCACATCGTCATGGAAGGCGACCCGGCTGTATCCCGGCCCCTCACCCACGCCCAGCGCACGCTGCTGCGATCGGCCCAGGACGCTGAATTGCTGCTCATCGACGCCGAGGATGGCAGTGCGCTGTTGGCCAAAGTCGAGCATCTGTTGGTCCTCGCTGCGGGGCTTTCGCGCTCGGATCTGACCGATCTGGCCGCCCGGCTCGCGGCGGATCTGGAGGGAAGACCCTGGCGGGCCGCTATCGTCGCTGTCCGTCCTCTGGACTTACATACCCGCCTGCAACAATTGATGGCGTGGCTACTGGCGGGTGAGACCCGCCGCATCGAACCTGCGGGCGGCCTCTTTCTGGCTTCCGGCCGCACTCGGCCGCGCATCGGCTTTCTCTTTCCAGGCCAGGGAGCGCCTCCCCACTTGGATGGCGGCATTTGGGCGCGTCGCTTCGAGGCGGTCCAGGCCCTCTATGGCCGGGCGAATCTTCCGGCGACAGTGACGGGAGCAGCCACCGAAATCGTCCAACCGGCCATCGTCACCGCCGCCCTGGCCGGATTGGGCGTACTCGAACGCCTCGGGGTGCGCGCTGAGATCGCTGCGGGCCATAGCCTGGGCGAACTGGTGGCCCTGCACTGGAGCGGCGCGTTGGGAGCGGAGGCGGCCATTGCGCTTGCCGCCGCCCGCGGCCGGGCGATGGGCAGCGGCAGCGGCCCGACCGGCACGATGGCGAGCATCCGGGCCACCCCCGCACAGGTTACAGAACTGATTGAAAACGAAATGGTGGTGATCGCCGGTCTCAATGCGCCCTCCCAGACCGTGATCTCCGGCCCCGCCGCGGCGATGGCGGCGGTGATCGATCGCTGCGGCGAGCGCGGGCTCGAGGCGGTGCAGATTCGTGTCTCCCACGCCTTTCATTCGCCCCTGGTGGCCCAGGCGGCAAACGCCCTGGCCGCTCATCTGCAGCATGTGCGCTTCGATCGCCCGAACCGGCCGGTGGCCTCGACCCTGACCGGTGCGCTGCTCAATCCTCAAACCGACCTGCGCGCGCATCTGGTGCGTCAGGTGACCGGGCCGGTGCGCTTTGTGGAGGCGGCCAGAACCGTTGCGGCGGGAGCGGATCTGCTCATCGAAGTCGGTCCCGGCCGGATCCTGAGCGGTCTGGCGGGTGAATTTCTGCCGGTACCCGCCATCACCCTAGACGCGGGCGGCCCTTCGCTGGTCGGGTTGCTCGCCGCTGTCGGGGCGGCTTTTGCCCTGGGGGTGCCGGTGGATGCGGAGGCGCTGTTTGCCGACCGCTTCAGCCGACCGTTCGCCCTCGATCGCAAGCCCCGCTTCTTTGTCAATCCCTGCGAACTGGCACCGAAGTCGCAGATGGCTCTTGCCGAAGCATCCGCTCCGACCGAAGCGGAGCCACCGGCAACGCCGATGGCTCCGAGCGTCGAGACGGTGGCGACGCTCGCCCTGGTACGCGCCCTGGTGGCCGAAAAATCGGAGCTGCCTCCCGAGGCGGTCGAGCCTGAACATCGCCTCCTGAGCGATCTGCACCTCAATTCGATCACCTTGAGCCAATTGGTGGCCGATGCGGCCCGGCGCATGGGCCTGACCCCTCCGACCGCCCCCGGCGACTACGCCGATGCGACCGTCGCGGCCCTGGCCGCCGCCCTCGACGAGCTCGCTTTGGGCGGCCCGAAAGCCGAGGTGTCGCACCGTCCGCCCGACGGCATCGACGTCTGGATTCGCGGATTTGGTATTGAACTTTGTGAGCGGCCTTTGCCGCCGGTGTCGATGCCGGAAGTTCCTTCGGGGCTGTGGAAGCTAATCGCCCCCCCGGATCACCCGATAGCCGGGGCACTCGCTGCGGGTCTATCGGAACTGCCCGGGCGCGGGGTGCTCTTGTGCCTGCCGGAAGCGGGCGAAACGCCGGCGGTGGGTCTGTTACTTGAGGCGGCCCGCACCGCTCTGGTGGATGCGGCCGCGACCCACTTCGTAGTGGTCGGAAGCGGCGGGGCGGGTTTTGCCCGCACGCTGCATCTGGAGACGTCCAGGCTCACCGTCTGTGTGCTCGACTTACCCTTCGAGATCCAGACGGCTCCCGGGCGAGTGAGCGCCGAGATCGCCGCCGCCGAGGGTTACACCGAGGTGCACTACGACTTGCAGGGTCGCCGCTATGGGCCCGTACTGCGGCCGCTGGAGCTCCCTGCGATCGAACCGGTCGATTTGGGTACCCAGGATGTGCTGCTGGTCAGTGGCGGCGGCAAGGGGATCGCGAGCGAATGCGCCCTTTCTTTTGCCCGCGAGTACGGGGTGAGCCTGATACTCCTGGGCCGCTCCCACCCGGCGAGCGATCCGGAACTGGCCACCAACCTCGAACGCTTCGCGGCGGCTGGTGTGCGCTACCGCTACTGTGCCTGCGACGTGCTGGATGGCGATTCGGTGCGCACCGCAGTGCGCGAGGCTGAAGCGCAACTGGGAGCCGTCACTGCCCTGCTGCACAGTGCCGGGCGCAATGTACCCCGTTTGATTGCTGGACTGGACGCGGAGAGCTTCGAGCGCACCCTCGCCCCCAAGCTCACCGGCCTCAGCAACCTGCTGGCTGCCGTCGATCCGCAGCGGCTGCGCTTGCTGATCACCTTCGGCTCGATCATCGCGAGAACCGGCATGCAGGGCAACGCCGACTACGCCACCGCCAACGAGTGGCTCGCTATCCTCACCGAGCGGTGGGCACAGCAGCACCCCCATTGCCGCTGCCTGGCGGCGGAGTGGTCGGTCTGGTCAGGACTTGGCATGGGCGAACGGCTTGGCCGCATCAGCGCCCTCATCGAGCAGGGGATCACCCCGATCCCGCCCCAGGCGGGTGTCCAGATGCTCCACCAGTTGGTGGCCACGGCCGCTCGCCCGACGGCGGTGGTTGTCGCCGGGCGCTTCGGCGAACCCCCCACGCTCAAACTCGAAGCAAAACCGCTGCCTTTTTTGCGCTTTCTGGAGCGGCCGCGGGTGTACTACCCGGATATCGAACTGGTGGTGGAAGCGGATCTGACCGTGGCGAGCGACCCCTATCTCGAAGATCACATCTTTGCCTCGGAGCGCCTCTTTCCAGCAGTCATGGGTTTAGAAGCGATGGCTCAGGCGGCGATGGCCCTAAGCGGCAGCACCGGCATGCCCCGCTTTGAGCAGGTCGAATTCCTGCGGCCCATCGTCGTCCCCGCCGAGGGAAGCCGCACGATCCGCGTCGTCGCCCTGCAGTCCGAACCGGGCCGGGTGGCCGTAGCCATCCGCAGCGAGGACACCGGCTTCGGAATCGACCACTTCCGGGCGGTCTGCCGCTTCGGAATCGAGGTACTCCCCGAGTGCGCCCTGAGCGCCGGCGAATGGATCGACCAGCCGGCCCTCGCCGTCGATCCCAAAAGCCACCTCTACGGAAGCATTCTTTTTCACACCGGCCGCTTCCAGCGCCTGCAGCACTACCAGTACCTGCGCGCCACCGAGTGCTTCGCCGAAATTGGCCCGGATCTGCAGAGCGAATGGTTCAGCCGCCTGATGCCCTCGGAGTTGCTTCTGGGCGATCCCGGCGCGCGGGACACCGCCTTGCACGGCATCCAGGCCTGCATCCCCCACGCCATCCTGCTGCCGGTGGGAGCCGATCGGATCGTCAACCTCACGGGTCGCCCCCTCGCACCACACCGCCCACTGTTTATCCACGCCCGCGAACGCGCCCGGGAGGGCAACCTGTTCACCTACGACCTCGCGATTATCGACGCCGAAGGGCAAATCCAGGAGCGCTGGGAGGGCCTGCGCCTGCAGTTGATGAGCGGCACCGAATGGCGCGCAGCCTGGCCCGCGCCGCTGCTTGCCCCCTATATCGAGCGGCGGCTGCAGGAGTTGAACCCGGGCCTGCCCCTGGCGGTCGCCGTCCACCAGGACGACGGTGACAGCCGCCGCCGCCGCAGCGACCAGGCGATTTTCCAGGCGAGCGGCGCGCCGGGCCGCATCCTGCGCCGCCCGGACGGTGCGCCCGAGGTGCTGGGCTTCGAGCGCTCGGTCACCGCCGCCCACGCCGGACCCCTCACCCTGGCGGTGGCAAGCGACGAACCGGTCGGCTGCGACATCGAGATTGTCGCCAGCCGCCCCCCCACAGTCTGGCTTGACTTGCTCGGTCCCGAGCGCGCGGCCCTCGCCCGCCTCATCGCCGAGCACCTCGGGGGCGAAGACGCCGCCTACACCCGCGTCTGGGCGGCGGTCGAATCGCTCAAAAAAGCCGGTCAACCGCTCACCGCCCCGCTCACCTTCGTCACCGCCCAGGCGGACGGCTGGGTGGTGCTCGCTGCGGGCCAACTGGTGGTGGCCACCTTCGTCGCCCCGGTACGCGAACTGGGCGGCGAACTGGCCCTGGCGGTGCTTTCGCGCCAGAGCGCCTTTCTGCAGGAGAGCACGACCCTGGCCTGCCTCAAACGTGCCCTCCACAAAGGAGACAACCGATGATCGCCATCGAACCGCCCAAAGCCGCAGCCGCCCCCCGGGGGCGGCGGGCCTTCGAGTACCGCCACACCGTCAGCTTCGAGGAGACCAACCTGGTCGGCAACGTCTACTTCGCCAACCACCTGCGCTGGCAGGGCCGTTGCCGGGAGATGTTCCTGCGCGAGCACGCCCCCCAGGTGCTCGAAGAATTGAACGCCGGTTTGGCTCTGGTGACCGTGCGGGTCGCCTGCGAATATTTCAACGAACTACTCGCCTTCGACCAGGTGCTCATCGAGATGCGTCTGGGCCACCTCGCCCAGAACCGCGTGACGATGCTGTTTGAATACTGGCGGCTTGGTGGCGGTGGGCGCGAATTGATGGCCCGCGGCGAACAGCAGGCCGCCAGCATGCGCCGCGTGGGCGAAAAGATGGTGGCCGCGCCCTTTCCACCGCAGATGCTCGAAGCTTTCCGCCGATTTAGCGACTCCTGAACACTTCTATTACCTGGTGATTCCCGTGCCTACCCACTCCCGCCGCTTTTTGGTGGGCGCCCTGGGCGCCCTCGGCACCGGAGCGCTCCTCGCTCCCCAATGGCTGATCCGCAGCGCCGCTGCTACCGAGCCCAGTGCGGTCATCCTCTGGAACCAGGCCGCCCTCGCAGCCGTGCGCAAGACGCGCATGAACCCGCCGGTCACCGCCCGCGCCCTGGCCATCCTCCACACCTGCATCTACGACGCCTGGGCCATCCACGACGAGCGGGCGCGGCCGACCGAAGCCATCGCCCGCCGCCCCGCGTCCGAGCGCCGCCCCGACCGCCAGGGTGAGGCAGTCGATTTTGCCGCCCACCAGGCGCTTGTCGAGCTGTTCCCCAGCGAAACGGCCGCCTTCAACGAGCTGTTGTGCCGCCTCGGCCGCCGGCCCGGTGGCCCTGATCCCGATACGGCAGGCAACATCGGCCGCATGGCGGCTGAGGCGGTCGTCGCCCGCCGGCGCACCGACGGCGCCAACCAGTTGGGCGACCTGGCCGCCGGTCCCTATGCCGACTACACGGACTATCAACCGGTCAATCCCCCCGACCGGCTGCTCGATCCCGACCGCTGGCAACCGATCCGCCTGCCGGACGGCAAAGGCGGCACGCGCCTCCAGAAATTCATCGTTCCCCACTGGTACAAGGTGAAGCCCTTCGCACCGATGAGTGCTGCTCAATTCCGTCCGCCCGCTCCCTGCCGCAAGGACTCCACCGACTACCGCCGCCAGGCCGAGGAACTCGTGCAGATGGTGGCCGCCCTCGGCGACCGCGAGAAGCTCATCAGCGAATACTGGATCGACGGCCCCGGCAGCGAGACGCCGCCGGGGCATTGGTGCCTATTGGCCCAGCACGTAGCGGCGCGGGACGGCCACACCCTGGCCGCCGATGTGCAGATGTTCTTTGCACTCACCAACGCCCTATTCGACACCAGCATCGCTGCCTGGGACGTCAAGCGCGCCTACGACGCGGTGCGCCCCTACACCGCCATCCGCTATCTGTTCGCAAACGAGCAGATACCATGCTGGGCCGGTCCCAGCCTCGGCGTGCGGACAATGGCAGGTGCCGAGTGGGTGCCTTATCAGCACGCGGGCGATCTCACCCCACCCCACCCCGAGTACGTCTCCGGCCACAGCGCCTTCAGCGCCGCCGCCGCCGCCATCCTGCGCCAGTTCACCGGCAGCGACAATTTTGGCGCCTCCCACACCCAGGCCGCCGGGACCTGCAAGATCGAGCCTGGATGGGTGCCTGCCCAGGATCTGACGCTGCGCTGGCCCACGTTCACCGCTGCGGCGGACGAGGCAGGTCTGTCGCGCCGCCTGGGCGGCATCCACTTCAAAGCCGCCGACTTTGAAGGCCGCCGCCTGGGCCGGGCCGTGGCCGCTCGAGTCTGGGGCAAAGCCCGCGCCTACATCGTCGGTGCCTAAAACCGAGGGGCTGCGGGAGCAGCCCCTCGGTGATTTACTTTTCTACTGGAGTATTTCCGATGCCCGCCCAGACTCCGGCCCTACCCACCGCCCAGCAGATCCAGACCTGGAACTGTGAGGCCACCCGGCGCTACCGGGATTTCGAGTTGGTCCTGCAGTTTCGCCACGACCGCCGGGGCTGGCAGTACAGCCTGCATCTGGAAGCTCTGCCACAGGCGAGCGAATGGAACCTGGCCCTGGCGCCCTGGGTTCCTCAGCGGCCCGTCTGGTATCCCCTCGAACTGCTCTGGCGTCCCGACGGCAAGAGCGAACCGGAGACGTTCTTCGATCGCTATCCGGAGCAGGTGAATTTGCTGGTCTGCCCGATTGGTGATAGCGCATCTGCGGCTGGTGCACAGGGTTCACCGCTCAAGATGCTCTGGCACTTTCTGATGCTTGCCAGCGGTTGAGGGTGCCGATTTTCACCATTCCAGCCGAGGTCGAACTATGGCGTTGACCTACGCAATCCTGGCTGTGCTGGCCCAGCGGCCCGCAAGCGGCTATGAGATCTTCAAGCGCTTCGAGGGTGCCGGAGCGTACCTCTGGCAGGCTACTCACCAGCAAATCTACCGGGAGCTGAACGGTATGGAGGCGCTCGGGTACGTCACGGCCACAGCCGGGGCGGCTTGCGGTCAACGTCCGGCCCGGCGCGTCTACCGGATCACCGAGCAGGGCCTCCAGCAACTGGCCGATTGGATAGCCGAACCGTGCGATCTCGCCCCAACCCGCGAACCGCTCGCGGTGAAACTGCTGGCGGGCCATCTCGCCTCCCCACAGATCATTGGACGGGAACTGGAGCGCCATCGCCTCGCGCACCGGCGAAAGTTGCTCGCCCTGCAAAAGCTGGCAGACGACCACTTTGCCGACCCGGAGGTTCTCTCAATCCAGCAGCGGTTGCAATATCTGGCCTTGCGTCGGGCCATCGGCGAGGAAACGGCCTGGCTTGCCTGGTTTGAAGAGTCCGCGAAACTGTTGGGGATACGCTTCAGCACACCCGAGCACGCTCCGATGCACTGATAGCGGGGGTACCCTGGAGGCGCAGTGGGGGATGTTGGTCCATGGTGCCGCCCGCCAGTCTGCACCGCGGCGAAGCGCACCAACGCCAAGAACGACGACGGCAGGTGTTGGCGGCGGCTTACGCGGAGGGTCCGGACCGCTTCGTCAACAAAGTCCCCGAGCCGCCGGCCCTGCCTGTGGCGGTGTGGATTCATCCGCCGAAACCGAGTAGTACAGCGTCTTCAGAGAATCAGGAGGATACGAGCGAACGCAATTCAACCTCAAGTTGTCTCAAATTTCTTGACACATTCCGTTAGGATCCAGCGAACAGAAAAAAGCTAAGGGGAGTCACTTCACGAGAATTGAGCGCACTTTTGAAAGCTTTTGCGTCGTCTAAATAGGTGCGATTCTCACAGAGCTGCCCGCCGAGCCGGGCGATCCGCCCTCAGATTCTCAATCCCTGCGCTGATACTGTGCATGCAGCCCTGCGAGAGGGGACCGGGCAGGGCCGCGGAGCAAGCTGGCGTCGCCTCGATGCCTCCGGGTACGGCGTCGCTATCCTACGAGCGCAGCACCTCGAAGTGGGTCAGACCTTCGGGAGGCTCGTATTCGATGCGCATCCCTTCGACCACGGCTGCGGGTGGACCCTGGCGGCACCAGTCGATGAGCCTTTGCACAGCGGCGGGCGGGCCTTCGAAGACCGCCTCCACCCGATCGTCCGGGAGATTGCGCACCCAACCGGCTACGCCCGCGCGCTGCGCTGCTTCGCGGGTTGCGGCCCGAAAGTACACCCCCTGCACTTTGCCGCCGACCCAGAGGTGGGCACGTACTGACGTTGCCACGCTCAGAGTACCTGGGTGACTTCGCTCAGGGAGTGAACCAGGGCGAGCGATGCTTTGGTGGGATGTCGCTGCCGGTGCATCAGCAACCGAAAGGGACGTCTGAGGCGCACGCCTTCGGGGGTGCGCAGCGTGCCGAGCTTGACTTCGCGGGTGACCAGGAGTTCGGAGATGACCGCCACCCCGGCCCCGGCCTCCACCGCCGCTTTGATCATCTCGCCGCTCGGCAACTCCAGGGCGATGGGCAACTTGTGGGGATCGATCCCCTCCAGTTCCAGTTCGTCCTCAAAAAGCACCCGTGTGCCGGAACCGGTCTCGCGCACCACCCACTGCACCTCGGTGAGATCTGCAAAGGTAATGTGTTCTTTGTCCCACCAGGGATGCGAGCGCCCGACGATGAGCACCAAATGATCGCCTGCGATCTCCTCGTCGGTCAGTTGTGCGTTGGGTTCGGTCTTGCCCTCGACCAGCCCCAGGTCGGCGGAACCCTCCAACAGCTGTCGGGTAATGTTGGGGCTGCTGTCGATAGTGAGGCGCACCTGGATGCCCGGATAGACCTGGTGAAAGCGGTGCAGGCGGATGGGCAGCCAGTAGTTGGCAATCGTCTGGCTCGCGGCGATAAACAGCTCGCCGCGCTCAAGACCTTTGAGTTCCTGCAGGACCCGCTGGGTGTGCTCGACTTGCTTCATAATCTTGCGCGCCTGCTCCAGCAGCAACCGTCCGGCTTCCGCAAGTTCGACGTGGCGACCGACGCGGTGAAACAACGGCACGGCGTACTCGCCTTCGAGCGAGGCAATGGCAGCGCTTACCGCCGGTTGGGTCAGATGCAAAGTCTGGGCGGCGCGCGTAAAGTGCAGGTGCTCGGCGACGGCGATAAAGATGCGCAACTGTTCGAGGGTCATCCGGCAAGGGGGGCTAACTGGACGTCAAACTGTGAAGCAGTACCGCCAGCACGATCGCGGCAATTCCAACGTACAGAATGTTGCGGCGGCGCGCAAAGGTGACCAGTTCAAGCACCACTCCCGCCACCGGCGTCGCAAGCACCACCAGCAGACCCAACTGCATTAGGCCGCGGCTATCGAGGGCGCGGGCCGATTCGACGATCGCAAACAGGCTGCGCAACTCGTCCGGTTCGGAGTGAAAGACCCCGTAATCGGGAATGCTAGCTCCTTCGCCCGCCAGGTACAACCCACCGCCAACGGCGACGATCGCAGCGGAAATCAGTACCCCGGTGCGCAGCAATAGACCCATCTGCTTCTGCAGCGCGCGATCGCCGTCAGAGCGCTCCATCGACGAACCTCCCACCGAAAGCCCCGGCGATCATCTGCACCGCCAACAGCGCAATCACCCCGGCAAACACCGGCCGCAAGAGCTTCGGTTGGGCGGCGATGAACACCCGTGCCCCGAGCAGCGATCCCACCAGCACCCCGAGCATCACCGGCATCGTCAACCCCGGATCGATATAGCCCCGGCTCAAGTAGACCCCAGCGCTCGCGGCGGCGGTTACCCCGATCATGAAGTTGCTGGTGGCGGTGGAGACTTTAAAGGGAATGCCCATCACCTGGTCCATCGCCAGCACCTTGAGCGCCCCTGAGCCGATGCCCAACAAACCCGAGAGCATCCCCGCCACCCCCATCAGGCCAAATCCGAGGCCCACCGAGCGCACCCGGTAGGATTGTGGCCCGGCGGTGTCCGGGTACTCACCCTCCAGTTCGAGCACCCCCGCCAGTTTGTCAGCGGCCTGGGTCTCAGAGTGCGGCTGCGGCGGACGCGCCGAGAGGTAGGCCGATAGCAACAGCGCCAGACCGAACAGCACCGCAATCGCGGCGGTGGGCAGCTGCAGGGCGAGCATCGCCCCGCCCACCGCCCCGAGGGTGGTGGCCAATTCCAGTACCAGAGCAATCCGAATATTGGCGAAACCCTGCTTGAGGTAGACCGCCGCCGCCGCCGAGGAAGTGGCCGCCACCGACACCAGCGACGCGCCGATCGCGTAGTGGATATCGACTCCAAATACCAGCGTCAACAGCGGCACGATCACCACGCCCCCGCCCAGACCGGTGAGTGCTCCCAGAAAACCCGCCAGCAGCGAGCCTGTCCAGATGAGCCCCGTCAACGCCAGGATCGTCACAACCAACGCCCTACACACTTCTTTACCTCCAGGGTAGGACGGGCTCATTCATTGATCAAATTGTTCTTTTCTGTTAAATCAACAAATCTAATTAATCGATGCCGGATGCCGGCGCGATCTCCGAGTGGCGCAGCGCTTCGATATTGTGGCAGGTGAACGTGTCGAGGCCGCTGTGCCGTTCGATGAGTTCGACAATCTGACCGTCCGGGTTGCCCAAGAACCACTGGCGCAGAACGCCGTCGTCGACGGGATCGGGGGTACGGGGCCAAAATCCGTGCTCCAAACCCCAGTGAAGGGCGGCGGCGCGCATGTCGCGGTGGGGAGTGGTGCGGATGGCGAGGTGGTGCACGTGATGTTCACCCCGCAGTCGCATCAGCCGATCGTGCTGATCTGCGGGCCGATGCGGGCAGGCCACCACCACCAGACCATTTGCCATCGCCACACTCGCTATGTAAAACCACAGGTCCGTATCCAGCCGCACCTGCGGACACCCCTTGCAAAAATCCTCCGGAAACAGGCCCGGCCCCTCGCACAGCCGTCCCCCCGCCGCCTGCAACTCATCTACAAACTGCTCGAAAGTCGGGCGATCGGGCTTGAGCACCACGACGTGATCGATGCCCACCGCTTCGCCAAGGAGTTTGCAGCAAAACGACCAGTCTCGAAAAAAGCCCGCGCTCCGGCAATGCGGCCGGTAGAACAGCAGCCCCCCCACTTGCTCGAACGGTGTTGCCATCTGGTGTCAAATCCGATACTCTTTCTAGGGTATGCGAAGCGCCATCGACTGCAGAGAGTCGTCGGTCGAAAACACAGCCCCCGGGAAGGAGACTTCCCGGGGGCTGTGTCGATGGGATTGCCTTTGGGCTTATTCAGCCGGCACTTCGCTTTTGGCCGGGGCGGCGGCGGGTTCGCCCTTGCCGCTTACAAACCGCTCGCGGATGGAGACGAGCACGATGTAGAGAATCGGCACCACGAACAGGCTCAAAAACGTCGAGATGATCATGCCGCCGAAGACCGCCGTGCCGAGCGATTGGCGGCTCGCCGCCCCGGCGCCGGAGGCGATCACCAGCGGCCAGATGCCCAGGATAAACGCGAAGGAGGTCATCAAGATGGGCCGCAGCCGCTCGCGGGAAGCTTCCAGGGCGGCATCGACGATCGACAGGCCCTTCTCGTGCGCCTGATTGGCAAATTCGACGATCAAAATCGAGTTTTTACTCGCGAGGCCGATCAGCATTACCAGACCGATTTGACAGTAGACGTCGTTGGGGATGCCCCGAAACGACAGAGCCACCAGCGCTCCCAGCACCGCCAGAGGTACCGCGAGCAAGATGATGAACGGTTCTATCAGGCTCTCGTACTGGGCGGCGAGCACCAGATAGACAAACAAGATCCCGAGGGCAAAGATGAACGGCGCCAGGCCGCCGGAGACTTTTTCCTCCAGCGAAATGCCCGACCACTCGAAGCCCATGCTGGCAGGCAGGGTCTCCGCCGCCAGTTTCTCCATCGCCGCGATCGCCTGGCCGGAACTGAAGCCCGGGGCGGCGTTGCCGGTGATTTCGACGTTGCGAAACAGGTTGTAGTGGGTGACGATCGAGGGTGCCGTTATCGGCTGCGTCCTCACCAGTTCGCCCATCGAGACCATGCGGCCGGAGTCCGAACGCACGTAGAGGGCGCGCACGTCGCGGGGGTTGGCGCGGAATTGTTCATCCGCCTGTGCGTAGACACGGTAGGTGCGGCCGAACAGGTTGAAGTCGTTGACGTAGCGCGATCCGAGGTAAGTCTGCAGGGTATTGAAGATCTCCGAGAGGGGAATACCCAGGGACTTGGCCTTGTTGCGGTCGACTTCGATGACGATCTGGGGCGAGTTGGGGTTGAAGGTGGTGAACAGCCCCTGCAGGCCAGGGGTGCCGTTGCCCTTGGCAATCAGTTCCTGGGCGGTGGCCGAAAGCGCTTCAATGCCGTTGTTGCCGCGATCTTGCAGCTCAAAAGCAAAGCCGCCAAAGGCACTGAGGCCCTGGATGGTAGGAGCGTTGAAGGGAATGACGAGCGCTTCTTTGATGCCCAGCAGAGGTCCGCGCACCCGGTTGATAAACGGCAGCATCTGCTCCTCGGGCTTATGCCGTTCGGACCAGGGCTTGAGGGTAGTAAAGATGACGCCGCTGTTGGCGGCACTGCCGCTAAAGCCGAAGCCGCCTACTGCGAAGGTGCCCTCCACCTCCTCCTGGGCCAGCAAAATCTTCTCTACCTGGCGCATCACGTCGCTGGTGTAATTGATCGATACCCCCTGGGGTGCCTGGACGAGGGTGATGAAGTAACCCTGGTCTTCTTCCGGCAAGAAGGCGGTCGGCACCTTTACAAATAACCACGCCGTCAGGCCCAGTAGACCGATAAAAACCAGCACCACCACTGTCTTGAAGCGGGTAAGCACCTCCAGCACCCGCAGGTAGCCGCTTTTGAACGCCTCGAAGCCGATATTGAACCAGCGGAACAAGAAAAAGCGCGACTCGCCCACCTGCCCGGTGGAGAGCAATGCCGCAAGCGCCGGGGTGAGCGTCAGGGCGTTGAACGTGGAGATGGCGATCGAAAAGACGATAGTGAGGGCGAACTGCTTGTAGAGCTGTCCGGTGGTGCCGGGGAAGAAGGCAACCGGGATAAACACCGCCATCAGCACCAGGGCGATGGCGATGACCGCTGCAGTCACCTCGCGCATCGCGTCGGAGGCGCAGTCCTTCGGGTCTTTACATTGCTCTTTGCTGGTTCGCGCAATATTTTCGATGACGACGATGGCGTCGTCGACCACCAGTCCTGTGGCCAGGGTCAGACCAAACAACGTCAAACTGTTGATTGAAAAATCGAACAGCTTGACGAAGATGAACGTTCCCACCAGCGAGACCGGGATCGTAATCGCCGGGATGAGCGTGCTCTTCCAGTCCTGCAGGAAGATAAACATCACCAGCACCACCAGCAGGATGGCGATAATCAGGGTCTCGACCACCTCCGCCGCCGATTCTTCGATAAAGTCGGTCGTATCGAAGGCAACCCGGTACTGCACGCCGGGCGGGAAGCTCTTTTCGAGTTCGGCCATGCGCGCTTTGACCGCCTTGCCGATGTCGAGGGCGTTGGAGCCGGGAATCGGATAGACGCCCAGACCGACACCGTCCTGGCCGCGAAAGCGCAAAAACGAGTTGTAGTTTTCGGCGCCCAACTCGGCACGGCCGACATCTTTAAGCCGGGTAAGCGAGCCGTCGGGGTTGGTGCGGATCACCAGATCGGCAAATTCGCCCGGTTCTTTCAGCCGCCCTAGCACCCGCAGGCCGATCTGAAACGTCTGGGATTTGTCGAGGGGTGGCTGGCCGATTGACCCGGCCCCGACCTGGGCGTTCTGCTCGTTGACAGCGTTGACGACGTCCTGGGCGGTGAGACTGCGGGCAGCGAGGCGGCTGGGATCGAGCCATAGCCGCATCGAGTAGCGCCGCTCGCCGAAGATCTGCACGTTGCCGACGCCGGGAATCCGCTTGAGGGCGTCCACTAGGTAGAGATCGGCGTAGTTGCTGAGCAGGTCATTGGTGTACTCGCCTTTTTCGGAGTACAGGCCGATCCCCAACAAAGGCGCTCCCGTCTGCTTGCTGATCTGCACCCCCGTCTGCTGCACCAGACTGGGCAGCTGCGGCAGCACCGTCGAGATGCGGTTTTGCACGTCGACGGCGGCAATGTCTTTGTTGCGCTCCAGATCAAAGGTGACGACGATCGTGCTCACCCCCTGGTCGCTGGAGTTGGAGGTGATGTAGCGCATGCCCTCCACACCGTTGATTTGTCGCTCCAGCAAGGTGGTGACCGTCTCCTCGACCACCTCCGCCGAGGCGCCGACGTAGGTGGCGGTGACGGTCACCTGGGGCGGACTGATCTCCGGGTACTGGGCGATGGGCAGGCTGGGAATGCTCACCAGGCCGGCCAACAAGATGATGACGGCGCACACTCCGGCGAAAATTGGCCGACGGATGAAAAAATCGACGAACATACCTGGCTCCTTGGCGACGGGTTCGTGGGATCAGGGCTGGGCGACGATGGGGGCGCCGTCGGTCAGCTTCAACGTTCCGGATACGACGATGCGTTCGTTGGCTTTGAGGCCCGATTTGACCTGGTAGTCGTTGCCCTGGATGTCGCCAAGGACGATGGGGCGCTGGCGGGCCACCAGCTTGCCCGCCTCCGGCGCCTGGGCGACAAAGACAAAGTTCTGGCCCGCCACCCGCGCAATGGCGGTGGCCGGCACCAATACCCCGGGTTGCCTGTTCCAGATCACCCGCGACTGCACGGTCTGATCGGCGCGCAACTGGCCCTTGGGGTTGTCGTAGAGCGCCTTGACCAGTACCGCCTGGTTGCCGGTGTCGATGTTGGGGGCGATAAAAAAGATGCGGCTGTTGCCCACGACTTTGCCCTGGTTGTCGAGCAACTCGATGCTCATTCCCTTGCGCAACTGCACCGCCCGCTCCTGGGGAATGGCGACGTTCACCTCCAGGGGCCGGTTCTCGGTCACCGTCAAAAGCCGGGTGTCCGTCCCGACATAATCGCCCACTTTGACCGGGATATCGCCCACAGCGCCGGCAAAGGGGGCCTGGATGGCGTAGAACTGCGCCTGCACCTGCTGTTGGCGCAGGCTCGCTTCGGACTGCTTGAGGCCGCTTCTGGCGCGGGCAACCTGGGCCTGCTGGGCTTTGATTTGCGAATCGATGGCATCGACGTTCGCTTTGGCCGTCTCGTAGCTGTCTCGGTATTGATCGACCGTGATCTGGCTGACGGCGCCTTCGGTGCCCAGCTGGGTGTAGCTTTCGTACTGCCTTTTTTGAAAGCGCAGATTCGAAAGGCGCGACTGGCGATCGGCCTGGTTGGACCTGAGCGTCTGCTCGGCGCTGTCGAGCTCGGCGCGGGCGGCGCGCTGGGCCGCCTCAAAGCTGGAGACGTTGGCCTGCTGCTCGCGCGCATCGATCTGGACGAGCGGCGTGCCGACGGCCACCGCTGCACCGGCGCGCACATAGATATTGGCCACCTGCCCGGCGACGCGCGGTTGCATCGAGACCGACCGGCGCGAGATGAGCGTGGCGATATAATTGGTCGAATCGACGACTGTGGCGGCGCTCACCGTCGCCACCTGCACGGGAACACCCTGGGGGGGCGGTCCCTGCTGGGCCTGGCTCTCGCCGCCGCCGCCGCAACCGCCGAGTGTTGCTATCAGCAATACACCCGTTGCAAACTGCAGACCTGTGTGCTTCACTCTGCCTCCCCTGTTAGGCGCTCCAGCATTCGACTTGATTGGACTTTGCTGCTACATCTTCTAAATGTTTTCGATAAAAACAGGCTCCCCGGAAATACTGGCGCCATCTCGACAGGTAAGCCTCCGATCCACGCACTATAGCCTAACGACAACGGACAGACGCTCACCATTGGGCGATCGTTGAACTTGCCCCCGGCCAATTGGTCAGCGGCAGCCTATGCCTTTCGTATAGATACAGACCCGCCAAGCCCATCGCCGCAGCTGTGCAGCTTCGATCAACTTACCAGGGTGACCGCTACCCGGGTACCCTGCCCGGGGACACTTTCAAGCCGCAGGTCGGCGCCGATCCGCTCGGCGCGCTCGCGCATGCCGACCAGACCGAAGCGATCGGTACCGACGCGGTCGGGGTCGAACCCCCGACCGTCGTCGGCGACCACCAGACGCACCTGCGGGCGCTCGTAGTCGAGTTCGACGTGCACGCGATTTGCCCGGGCGTGGCGCAGGGCGTTGGAGAGGGCCTCCCCGGCGATGCGCAACAGCTGGTTTTCGGCCTCCGCCGGGAGGGCGAAGGGGGTGCCGCGCACCTCGCAGCGGGCCTCGGTGTGGTTGTCGTAGATGCTTTGCTGCAGCAGGTCAGCCAGGGCCTGACCCAGATCGCCCTGTTCGAGCAGTTGGGGCCGCAGGGCGCGCACAGAGCGGCGCGCCTCCGCCAGGCTCTGGCGCGCCAGGGTGCGGGCGCGATCGATGTGATCGCGCCCTTCGAGCGGATCGGCGACACCTGCGTCGGTGGCCGCCTGCAGTTGGACGACGATGCCCGCCAGTCCCTGCATGAGTGTGTCGTGCAGTTCGCGGGCCATGCGGTTGCGCTCTTCGAGCACCGCCGATCGGCGGCCTTGCTCGGCCAATCGCGTCAATTGCACCGCCAGGGTGGCCTGGTGGGCAAGGGCCTGGGCCAGCTCGATCTCCTGGCTTGAAAATACCCGTTTCTCGGTGCTGCAGACGCTGAAGGAGCCGATTACCCGGTCCGCCAACACCAGCGGCACAATTACCATGGTCTGGATGCCGCCGCGCGCCGCCGCCCACTCCCGAAACGGCACACTGACCGGGTTGTTGGGAACATTCTCGAGCACCAGGCAGCGCCGGTGCAGGTAGACCTGCTGGTAGACTTCGCAGTCGTGCGCCTCACTGAGCGGTTTGCCGCAGGCGCCGGGATGGTCGGGCTGATCGGCTCCCATCAAAATGCGGCCGTGCCAGGAAGTCATGTGCATCACCGACAGGTCGTCCTCGAAATCCGTGAGCCAGAATTCCGCCAGGGGCACCCCCAACTGGGTGGCGATGGTGGTGAGGACCTGGCCTAGAAAGCTGTCGAGCATCGGCTCCGCCGCCAGCGCCCCCAAAGTATCGACCAGCGCCTCGATCTGGCCGCGGGCCAGCAACTCGGCGCGCTTGAGGTCGCTGACGTCCTGGTGGATGAGGGCCACCTCCCGCACGGTACCGTCGGCATCTTTGATCGGATACAAAAACGCCTGCGCCCAGTGCTCCTGGCCCGCCGGATGCAGCGCGGCGGCATTGTAGCAGATGGGCGGCATCAGCGTCGATTCGCCGGTAAAGGCCCGCTCGACGTAGGGCATGACGCCAAGCTGGATGAGCTGCGGATCGCGCAGCACCGAGTAGTCGCCGTCGATGCGATCGAAACCCCACATGCGCTTGAAGGCGTCGTTCACACTCAGCACCCGGCCGTCGAGGGCGTAGAGCACCATGCTCAAAGGCGACTGTGCGAAGAAGCGATCGAGGCGGGCCTGCGGAGCGGCAGCCTCGGGGAGCACTTCGAGGGTAACGACGGCGCCCCTGGCCCAATCGCCATCGACGAGCGCCGCGCGGGTGTAGCGGGCGGCAAAGGTGCTGCCGTTGCCGCGGATAAACCGGGCGGCGGCCGGTGGTTCCTGCAGTCCAGGCGGCGGGCAGAACGGGCATTCGCGCCAATCGCTCACCCCCAGGATGAGCCGGGCGATAAATTGGCCCACCAGCAGATGGGGGGGGTAGCCGAACAGCTCAGCCGCCGCCCGGTTGATATAGGTGCACCGCCCGCGGCGATCGACACTGAAAAGGGGCGCGGGGGCAGCGTCGAGCACCAGTCGCAAGGGCGTATCGGCAACCGGATCCTGTCTGACAAACATACAGTTCGACGCTGGGTAGCTTTATCTACCATAATCTAGCGACCCCGGTATCCCACCCACAAGCCGCTGCTCAGGTCTTTTCGGCCAAGAGCAGGGCACAACCGGGATCAAACAAACCGCTCGGGTAGAGGGTGATGGTCTTTGCGCCCTCGACGCGCAAAGCTTCGGACTGGGCCACAAAGGCACGGCCGCACTGCCGGGCGGTATAGACTACTCGGAATCACGGCCTTCCCGCCGGGTGAAAAGGCCCACGGCCAGTTCCTGGGTTATGGGCACATCCGCATCGACGACAACTAAGCGCTCAGCGCCAGCAGCACGACCGTCGAGCGCGCCCCGGCCCGGTAGGTGCCCGCGAGGGGGGGCGTCGGGGCGCCCGGCGATATCCTCAGGAGCAGGTCGGGCCGTATCGACGATGCGGTGCCAGACGAGCCCCGGCGGGGGGAGCGGCAGTTCGAAGTCGAGTGCCTCCCAGTAGGCGTTGAGCAGCACGTGCAGGTGCTCCCCCGCTCCCGGGTAGTGCAGGCCCAGCGCCAGGGCATGGGAATCGCCGCTCAAATCGGGCTGGTGCACCCGGACACCGTGGAGAACGGCGTAGGGGCGTTCTCCGTCCGGGGCAAAAGCCAGAATGTGCTCCAACTGCGTCAACTTCAGCGACTGGCTAAAGTGGATCAAAGCCCGGGTGAACCGCAGCGGATCGGCGTTTTTTTCCAGCACGCTCCAGTCGAACCAGCTCAGTTCGCTGTTCTGACAGTAGGCGTTGTTGTTGCCCCGCTGTGTGCGCCGCACCTCGTCGCCCATGGCGAGCATCGGCGTGCCCTGGGAGACGAACAGCACCGTCAGACAATTTTTGATCTGCCGCAGCTGCAGCGCCTCGATCTCGCGATCGTCCGTGGGGCCTTCGACGCCGCAGTTCCAGAGTGTCGGCCTCAGAGGACGCCGGCAGCGGCGTCCTCGAATCGGTGTAAGGTTAACGACAGGAGCCAGCCGAGCCGACCGGTACGATGATGCCATCGGGAAGCTCCGGGTCTTCCGAGCGGACCTCACTGCCGTCTTTGTGCTACTTGCATGGATATTAAAACCGTTGCCACGACCCCGTTCAGCGATCAGAAGCCGGGTACTTCCGGTCTGCGCAAGAAAGTGCCGGTCTTTCAGCAGCCGCACTACTTAGAAAACTTTGTCCAGTCGATTTTCGATAGCCTGGAAGGGTATGCGGGCCAGACGCTGGTGCTGGGGGGCGACGGCCGTTACTTTAACCGCGAAGCAATCCAGATCATCCTCAAGATCGCGGCGGCCAGCGGCTTCGGCCGCGTGCTGGTGGGCAAGGACGGCATCTTCTCGACCCCGGCGGTCTCCTGCGTCATCCGCAAAACCGCCGCCTTCGGCGGCATCATCCTTTCGGCGAGCCACAATCCCGCCGGTCCTCACGAAGACTTCGGCATCAAGTACAACGTCGGCAACGGCGGCCCGGCTCCGGAGAAGGTGACCGAAGCGATTTACGCGCGCACCAAAACCATCGATCACTACCAGATTCTCGACGGCCCGGATGTGGATCTAGGCAAGCTCGGCACGTTCGCCCTCGGCCCGCTCACCGTCGAGGTCATCGATCCGCTGGCCGACTACATCGAATTGATGGAGTCGCTTTTTGATTTTGGGCGGATTCGGGATTTGCTCGCGGGCGGCGAATTTCGCCTGTGCATCGACTCGATGCACGCGGTGACCGGCCCCTACGCCCACGCCCTGTTTGAAGACCGCCTGGGAGCCCTGGCGGGGACGGTGCGCAGCGGTGTGCCGCTTGAAGATTTTGGCGGTGGACACCCGGATCCCAATCTTGTTTATGCCCACGCCCTGGTCGAGATTCTCTTCGGCGAGGACGCGCCCGATTTTGGGGCGGCCTCCGACGGCGACGGCGATCGCAACATGATTCTGGGGCGGCACTTTTTTGTCACCCCGAGCGACAGCCTCGCGGTACTGGCCGCCAACGCCAAACTGGTGCCGGGGTATCAAGCGGGTCTGGCCGGGGTGGCGCGCTCGATGCCCACCAGCCAGGCGGCCGACCGGGTGGCGGCCCAGCTGGGTATCGACTGCTACGAGACGCCCACCGGCTGGAAGTTCTTCGGCAACCTGCTCGATGCGGGCAAGGCAACTTTGTGCGGCGAAGAGAGTTTCGGCACCGGTTCGGGTCACATTCGCGAAAAAGATGGTCTCTGGGCGGTGCTCTTTTGGCTCAACATCCTGGCGGTGCGCCGACAGTCGGTCGAGCAGATCGTCCGCGAGCACTGGCAGATCTATGGGCGCAACTACTACTCGCGCCACGACTACGAAGCGGTCGATTCCACCCAGGCCCAGGCCTTGATTGAGCACCTGCACACCCAGATGCCCCATCTGGCGGGCAAAGCCTGCGGAAGCTACGAGGTCGAGTACAGCGACGATTTTGCCTACACCGACCCGGTGGACGGCAGCGTGAGCAAAAACCAAGGCATCCGGGTCGGCTTCACCGACGGCTCGCGCGTCGTCTTTCGCCTCTCCGGCACCGGCACCCAGGGGGCGACCCTCCGCGTCTACCTCGAAAGCTTCGAACCCAACATCGCCAAACACAACCAAGATCCGCAGCAGGCCCTATCGGGACTGATTGCCATCGCCGAGGAACTGGCCCAGATCCGCAAGTTCACCGGCATGGACAAACCGACCGTGATCACTTGAAGGTGCGGCCGGTGCAGCGGTCGCAGCGACCGCAGGGCGGACTCGCCCCTTCACCGAAGGCGGCCATCAAAAATTGCCAGCGGCAGCGGCGGGTGCGCACAAAGTCCTGCACGAGCGGACCCGCTTCAGGCGGCCGGATGGGAGGGGCCGCCACCAGGCGGTAACGAAAAGGCGTCTCCCAAACCAGCCGGTCCCGCTCGTGCAGCAAGGCGAGGCTGAGGGCCAGTTCGGGACGGAAATCGCCCTGTGCGGGCAAGCGGGCGAGGGCTTTTTCGGCCGTTTGCCACTGCTCGAGGCGGTTCGCAGCAAAGTGACGATGCAGCAGCCGGTCGGTCGGATCGAGCCAGCCGGTTGGTTCGCTCGCGAGCAGCAGGGCCGTCGCCGCTTCGCCGTCGCGCCCGGCGCGGCCGATTTCCTGCAGGTACTCTTCGAGGCCAGGTGGGGTGTGGGCGTGGATCACCCAGCGCACGTGCGGGGCGTCCACCCCCATGCCGAAGGCGTTGGTGGCCACCAGAAACTGCAGACGGCCCGCAAGCCAGTCGCCCTCAGCCCTGCGGCGTGCGGCGGCTCCCAGGCCGGCGTGGTAATGGGTCGTCCGGTAACCTGCTTTTGCCAGCTCGCAGGCCAGCTTTTCGGTGCCCGCGCGGGTGCGCAGGTAGACCAGACCCGAGGTATCGGGTCTGGAGGCCAAAAAAGCGCCGATTGCATCGCGGCGCTGGTGGGTGGTGTACATCCAGCGCACCCGGATGGCCAGGTTTGGCCGGTAGGGTGCGATCACCAGCCGCACCGGGTCCACCAGGCCCAGCCAGCGTTCGATGCGGGCGCGGTCGGCGGGGGTGGCGGTGGCGGTAAAGGCGCACAGCGGCGGATGGCCGAGGGCACGCCGCGCCGCCCCGAGCCGGTGGTAGTCGGGACGAAAACTGCTGCCCCAACCGGTCAGGCAGTGGGCTTCATCGAGTACCATCCGGGCAATCGGGCACCCTTGCAGCCTGGCCCAGACCGGCGGGCTGAGGAGCGTCTCGGGCGAAAGGTACAGCAAGGCCCAGCGGCCGGTCTCGATGCCCGCCAGGCTCTCGGAGCGCACCGCCGCCGATTGCTCGCCGTGCAGGCAGGCGGCGGCCACCCTGAGCGAGCGCAACCGCGCCACTTGATCTTCCATAAGCGCCACCAGCGGCGTCACCACCAGCGTCGTACCCGACCTCAGCAGCGCCGGCACTTGAAAGGCGACGCTCTTGCCGCCGCCGGTGGGCAGCACCGCAAGCACATCCCGGCCGCTAGCCACCGCCTCGACGATGGGCCGCTGTTGGGGGCGAAAGTCGGTGTAGCCCCAGAGTTTTTGCAGGACTTGACGGGCGTCGTGCATGGCGATGAGTTTCGCCGCCGGTGGAGAGCGCCGGTTGCCCTCGGGGCGTTCCCCCCGGGCAAATCGCCGCCGCACAGTCTGGCACCCGCAAATCGAGGCTCTAGAATAAGGTGCAAACCTGCCGCTGTGCCATGGTCGCCTCCGCCCCCGTGCTTTTTGAACGCAAACAGGTATTTGCGCTGGATCTGCCCTTCGCTCAGCAGATCCGGCTTATCAATCACCGCTTCGAACCGCGCTGGCGCCATGCGGAACAGGAGGTGACGATCCTGACGGGCCTGCACGGCGACGAGCTGGATGGCGGCTATATCTGCCACCGGCTGTCGCAGTTTTTGCAGCGGCTGCCGGTGGGCTGGCGGCTGGAGGGGGCCGTCAATCTGCTGCCCAGCGCCAACCCGCTGGCGGGCAGTCTGGGGGAGCGCTTCGTGCCGGAGGCGGGCAGCGATCTCAACCGCATCTTTCCCGGCGATCCCGACGGCAGCGAGTGGGAGCGTCTGGCGGCGGCCATCTTTGCCATCGCCGGCCGCTCGACCGCCTGCTTCGACATCCATAGCTCCAACAGCTTTCTGGAGGAATTGCCCCAGGTGCGGGTGGTCCACGAGCCACGCCTCATCGAGTGGGCCAATTGCCTCGGCCTCGATGTGGTCTGGAGCCATTCTCAGCACAACTGGATCGCAGGCACGGTCGCCCAGGCGCTTTTCGAGCGGGGAGTCCCGGCCCTGGTGATCGAACTGGGGACAGGCCGCCGCATCCACCGGGGTCATTGCGAGCGCGTCTTTCAAGGAATTTTGCAGTGGATGCTCGCCGTCGGCGTGCTGAGCGGCGGACCGGTCGTCGCTGCCCCCAACCGGCCGCTGCAGGCGAGCGAGTTCAACATCGTCTACATCAACGCCGAGACGGGTGGTCTGTTCTTGCCGCGCCCGTCGCTCAACCTGGGGGAACGCCTCAAGCGCGGCAGCCGCGTGGGCCAGGTGATCGACCCGCTGAGCGGCCAGGAGGCGGAAGTGATTGCGCCGCTCGACGGCCATCTATTCACGCTGCGGGTGCATCCGCTGGTCTACGCCGGGTCGCTGGTGGCCCGGCTGGTGCACCTCTAAACTATGCAAAAATCCCTCGGGCCTTTGCTTGTCCCCTTTGGCGGTCCGCTCAACGTCGCGATGCAGGAGTTCGGCCGCGGCCGGCCGGTACTGAGCGTCGTGGGCGGCCTGCACGGCGATGCCTACAACGGTGTCTACACCTGCCACCTGCTCATCGAGTGGCTCAGGCGCCAGGAGCTGCGCCAGGGGCCTTACCAGTTGCGGGGCAAGGTGCGGGTGCTTCCGGCCGTAAACCCGCCGGGGCTGCTGCTGGCCAGCCGCCACTGGCCCTTCGACAACACCGACCTCGACCGGGTCTTCCCGGGCTACGCCCAGGGGGAGACCACCCAGCGGCTGGCCAGCTGGGTCTTCGAGCAGGTGCGCCACTCCGACTGCTGCGTCGAACTGCACGGGCCTGAGAACCACCTGGCCGAATGGCCCCGGGTACAGGTCTACCATAGCCAGCCGCGCGCCCTCGACCTGGCCCAGATCCTCGGGCTGCCGGTCGTCTGGGTGCGCCGCCGCTCCACCGCCAAGACGGCCCACTGCTACGAGTTGCCGGTGCGCACCCAGGGCACCCTCGCCCACAACCTCTCCCAGGCGGGGGTGGATGTGCTGGTAATCCGCGCCGGGGGCGGCCAGGCGATCGAGCCTGAGTACTGCACCCGGGTCTTCGCGGGGCTGGTGCGCCTGATGCTGCATATGGGGATCGTCCTCGGCCCGCCGCCGGAACCGCCCGGAACGGCATCCCCCCGGGTGGTGACGGGTACTGCTGTGCAACCGGTGCACTGCCGGACGCCGGGGTTGTTCGTGCCCGCAGCGGTCCTGGGCGAGAGTCTCGCCGAGGGTGAGGTGCTCGCTCAGGTGGTCGATCCGTTGCGCGGCGAGACCCTGGAGCGGGTGCACACCACCGAGCCGGGATTGCTGATTGCCCTGCGCACCCATCCGGTCGTCATGCAGGGTGCGCTGGTGGCCTGCCTGGTGCGCGACGGCCATTAATGACTTTGTCGGCGATGTCGAAATAGCCGCCCCTCGCCCGTCTTAGAATTGAGCGCGGCAGACGGGCCGTGCGGCAAACCAAATCGCAAACACCGGAGTACAACCATGCAGTACATGATCATGACCTACGAAGAACCGGCGGCTTTTGAAGCGCGCACCGACACCCACAAAAGCCAGGCGTACTGGGGAGCCTGGGCGGCCTACGCCCAGACGCTCCAAGAATCCGGCGTCATGGTCGGTGGTAGTGGGCTACAGCCGCCCCACGCCGGTACGACCCTGCGCTTGCAAAACGGCCAGCGGCAGATCCAGGACGGCCCCTACGCCGACACCAAAGAACAACTGGGCGGCTACTTCGTGATCGAAGTGCCTGATCTCGACAGCGCCCTCGATTGGGCGGCGCGCTGCCCCGCCGCGGCGGGCGGCGCCGTCGAGGTCCGGCCGGTGCTGGTGATGGGCTAGAGCCAAGGGCGATGGTGAACCCCTCCCAGACGGTCGAATTCGTGGCGCGGACCTCCTACGGTCGGCTGGTCGCCTATCTCGCGGTGCGCTCGCGCGATCTGACGGCGGCCGAGGATGCCCTGGGCGATGCGTTTCGCGCCGCCCTTGAGACCTGGCCCCGCGACGGTGTCCCCCACAAGCCCGAAGCCTGGTTGCTCGCGGTGGCGCGCCGGCGGCTCATCGACGAGGCCCGGCGCGCCAGGGTCAGAGCCGATGCGGCCCCGGCGCTCTGGCAACTGGCCGAGCAGGCCCAGGCGGACTCCGAGCGGGACGCCTTCCCGGACGACCGGCTGAAGTTGCTGTTCATCTGCGCGCACCCGGCGATTGCCGCCGGGGCGCGCACGCCGCTGATGCTGCAGACGGTGCTCGGTCTTGACGCGGTCCGGATCGCCGGGGCGTTCCTGGTCGCCCCGGCAGCGATGGGTCAGCGCCTCGTGCGCGCCAAAGCCAAAATCCGCGACGCCGGAATCGCCTTTGCGGTGCCTGATCAAAGGGAACTCCCGGCACGACTGGGTTCGGTGATGGAAGCGATTTACGCGGCCTACGGCACAGGCTGGGAGGATATGGCAGGCACCGACCCGCGCCGCCGGGGCCTGGCGGCGGAGGCGATCTGGCTTTCGCGCGTCCTGGTCGGGCTGATGCCCGAGGTGCCCGAGGCGCGCGGTTTGCTCGCCCTGATGCTCCACTGCGAAGCGCGGCGGGGAGCGCGGCGGACCCCAGGGGGCGCGTATGTCCCGCTTTTAGAGCAGGATGTAACGCTCTGGTCGCAGCCGATGCTGGCGGAAGCCGAGCAGGAACTGGCCAGGGCCGCCACCCACCGCTCCATCGGCCGCTATCAGCTCGAAGCGGCTATTCAGTCGGTGCACGCCCAGCGGGCGGTCACCGGTCGCACGGACTGGCAGGCCGTGGCGCTGCTTTACGAGCATCTGGTTGCCCTGACCCCGGCGTTGGGTGCGCAAGTAAGCCGCGCTGCCGCCCTTGCGCAGGTGAGCGGTCCTGCCGCCGGCCTGGCGGCTCTTGAAGCTGTCGCTCCCGAACTGACCGTCACCTATCAGCCCTACTGGGCCGTGCGCGCCCATCTGCTCGCCCGGCTGGACAGGCGTGCGGAGGCTCAAGATGCCTACATCCGTGCCATCGGACTCAGCGAGGACGCCCACGTGCGCCAGTTTCTGGTCAAGAAGCTTGCTTCAGTTGCCGGTTCTGAAGCAGCTCCGCCCAGATATATCCCGCGGTGAGCACATCGCAGTTGCGTGCCGGGCGTGCGGCAAGCAAAGGTTTGTCCGGCAGACATGAATTTTTGACCCTGTGCTAGTCTGCTGGGCAGGATGGTCGCACACGGGGAGACAGCAATGAGTGAACCAAGCACGGCCGCACCGGCGCTTCCGGCCGACTGGCCGCCTGGGGTGACTTTGCCCCCTCCCGATTTGTGGAGCGACGAACCCCCGATGGAGAGCGACCGCCACCGCACGCAGATGGAGATCTTGATCCATTCGGCAGAAAGCTGGTTTGCTGATCGCCAAGATTTTTACGCCACTGGCAACCTGACCATCTATTACAGTCCTAACCAGCGCAAATCCGAAGACTTTCGCGGGCCGGATTTCTTTTTGGTGCTCGGGGTCGAGCGCCGGGAGCGCAGAAGCTGGATTGTCTGGCACGAGGACGGCCGCTACCCGAATGTCATTGTCGAAATCCTCTCCCTCTCCACAGCCGATGTGGACAGGGGCTTGAAAAAAGCAATCTACTCGCTGACCTTCCGGACCCCGGAGTACTATCTGTTCGATCCGGACGGTCTGGAATTGCAGGGATTTCACCTGGTGGACGGGCGGTACGAGGCTTTGCAGCCCGAGGCAAACGGACAGCTTTGGAGCCGGCAGATGGGGGTGTTTCTGGGCGTACAGCAGAGCCGCCTGCGCTTTTTTGCCCCGGACGGGACACTGGTGCTGTTGCCCGCAGAGCGAGCCGAGCAAGAAAGGCAGCGGACTGAGCAGGAGCGGCAGCGGGCCGAGGCGGCGCTCCAGGAGGCCTCGCGCCTGCGCGAGCGCCTGCAGGCTCTGGGTATCGACCCGGACACCCTTTGACCCAGGGTGGCGAGGGTGGCGGCTGCAAGCCCGGCCTTTTCCTTACCGCGATGCCCAGGCGCGGTCCCTCCACGAAAAGATAGATGCGCAGTCACGTTTTCGTGCGCTTGATCGAAGCAGTACAGGGCGTATCTTCGGAGGTGACGTGTTCGTTCCCCCCTTCGGGCCGTTTGAGCCCCCAGTGGGTCTTTTGGCCCAACAAACCGACGACTACCAGATCCGCAGGCAACGGATGGTCGACCAGCAGCTTCGTCTGCGCGGCATCGAAGCGCAGGCGGTGCTCGCGGCGATGGCGAAGGTGCCTCGCCATCGCTTCGTCCCGCCGCCCCTCACCCGGCAAGCCTACGAGGACAGGCCGCTGCCCATCGGGTATGGCCAGACGATTTCCCAGCCATTTATCGTTGCCTACATGAGCGAAGCCGCCCGCATCACACCGGGTGCGAAGGTGCTCGAAATCGGCACCGGCTCCGGTTATCAGGCCGCCGTGCTCGCAGAAATAGCGGCAGAAGTATATACTGTCGAAATCGTGCCGGAACTGGCCAGGCAGGCGGAGCGCACCCTGCGGGAACTGGGCTACCGCAATGTGCGCGTGAGGAGCGGGGACGGTTACCAGGGCTGGCCACAGCACGCCCCGTTTGATGCGATCGTGGTCACCGCCGCCCCGGAGCGCATCCCACAGCCGCTCATCGACCAGCTCGCGGTGCACGGCCGGTTGATCGTCCCGGTGGGAACCCAGTCGGAAGATCAGCGGATGACGGTATTGACCAGAACGCCTGGCGGCATCATCGAGCAAAAAACATTTCCGGTACGCTTTGTGCCGCTAACCCGAGAGAAACCTAAGGAATATCAACCCTACCGATGAGCCGTCAGAGGGGAAGCCCGTGCTCGTCGTAACCTACGATTTGCTCGGGGGGGCGGGAGTCCAGAACCGGCAGGGCAGCGGTTCGCCGCCCGATTTCGTCAAGCTCGTCTACAGGAGCGCCGAGCTGCTCGCGGCCGTGGGGTTCGTTCAAGTTCGCCAGGTCGGGACCAGCGGGGACGATGCCGCCGGGGTTGAGGGGAAAGAGATTGCCGTAGTAATCGCGCTTGACGCTCTCGGCGTCGCAGGTGCCCGCCACGCCCGCAAGCTGATAAAGATCTCGCAGATAAGCCCCCAGGTGGCGATAGTCGCGGAGGCGGCGGCGGTTGCACTTGAACAGGCCATAGTAGGCGATGTCGAAGCGAAACAGCGTCGTAAACAACCGCACATCCGCCAGGGTGACCCGCCCGCCGCACAGATAGCGCCGGGTCCCAAGGGCCACGTCGAGGGCATCGAGGGCGGTGAACAACTCCTCGACCGCCCGGTCGTAAGCTCCCTGAGTTTGGGCGAAGCCGCAGCGGTAGACGCCGTTGTTGATCGCGTGATAAGTCTTTTCGTTCCAATGGTCGATAGTTGCGCGCAGTTCGGCCGGATAGAGATCAAGATCCGGGCGCCGGGCAAAATCGTTGAACTCGCCGTTGAGCATAACGATAATCTCGGCACTTTCGTTGTTGACGATCGTACGGGTGCGGGTGTCCCAGAGCACCGGCACCGTCGCCCGGCCGGTGTAACCCGTCCGGGCCAGGGCATACAGTTGCGCAAGCGAACGGCAGCCCTCCTCCGGTCGCTCCAGCACCCAGCCGCCCGCCTCCGGAGAAGGCTGAACCACCGAAACGCCAATCGCTTCCTCCAACCCTTTGAGGGCGCGCACCACCAGGGTGCGGTGCGCCCAGGGGCAGCCCAGGCCGACGTAGAGCCGGTAGCGCCCTGCCTCCGGTGGATAAGGACTGTCCGCACCGATGACTGCGCGAAACTGACTGGCCGGGCGCACGTAGGCGCCTGTCCGGTCGCTGGGGGCAAGGCGGGCCATCATCGCGCGCCAGATCGTCGTCCAGACGAAGCGGCCCAGGCGGATGAGCAGGCCGGGCGGCAGCCCCCCGAAAGGGCGCTTTGCAGCTGTAGCAGATCGAGTCATCGCGGCAACCAGCGCTTAATGCCATTTAAGCTATTCGTCGGGCCGGTTGGCAGTTGGCAGGCACGGCACTGCCGTCGGACAGGTATGACCTGGCAAAAGCTGAAGCCTATTGGCGGTAGCGGGTAGAAAATGCCAGCATAAAGCCGTCTACTCCTGCCTAGAGGTAGATGTATCCGGATCTGCAAGCCCTCATGATGAGGCACGGCTTTTCCCCCGGCAAACAGCGAAGGCGGCGGCGATGACTCCCTCCCCAACGGCGGCGGATTACGAAGGCGATCTCCCGAACGGCAACTCCAAGGGGCACCCTGAACTGGAGGAGAATGCCAATCCACAGGTGGCCGATGCGCAGAGTGCAGCCCTCAAGGTGGTCTCCCGGTTGCAGCAGAAGCTGCTCAACTGGGTGGAGCCTATGGGATTAGGGCTGGTGCTCGGTTCGGAGGCGTTGCGCAAACTGGGCGCGAGCGATTTGCAGGTGCCGGATCTGGCGTTTTTTGCCCGCGAGCGCCTGCGCAGCAAGCCCTACCGCGTCTTTCCGCTGGTGCCGGATCTGGTAGTCCGGGTCGCCACCGCCCCCGGCCAGCGCGAACTGCTCGAAAGGCAAATTCTGCGCTGGCTGGAGCGGGGTGCCCAGGTGGGTCTGCTGGTCGAGAACTGGGGGGCTACGATCAGCGTCTTTCGCAAGGGCCAGGTGATCACCCTGGGCTTTGGCCAGGTGCTGAGCCTGCCGGAGGTCTTGCCCGGCTGGGAAATGCAGCTCGCCGCCCTCTAAATCACGTCTGCGGCGCGACGCTGGTTGCAGTCTGGCCGAAGAGAATCTTGCGGCTTTCCTCGGTAACGGTGGGCTGGGTGGCAAACGCTTTGCCCTGGTCGTAGGCACGCACCACTGCGGGGCGCCCGCCGATGCGGATGAACCAGCGCTTGAGGTTGGCAAAGTCTTCAAGGTTTTGCTGTTGACGCTCGTAGGGCACGACCCAGGGGTAGCAGGCCATATCGGCGATCGAATAGTCGCCTGCAAGATAGTCGCGTCCGGCGAGGCGCCGGTCGAGGACACTGTAGAGGCGGTTAGTTTCTTTGACGTAGCGCTCGATGGCGTAGGGAAGCTTCTCAGGAGCGTAGACCCCGAAGTGGTGGTTCTGCCCCGCCATCGGCCCAAGCCCGCCCATTTGCCAGAACAACCACTCCAGGGCCATCTTGCGCCCACGCAGATCCGCAGGCACAAATTGGCCGGTCTTCTCGGCCAGGTAGAGCAAAATCGCCCCCGACTCAAAAACCGAAACCGGTTCGCCGCCGTCGGCGGGTTCGCTGTCGACGATGGCGGGCATGCGGTTGTTGGGAGCGATCTGCAAAAATGCGGGCTTGAACTGATCCCCGGCGCCGATATTTACCGGCACAATCCGGTACTCCAGGCCCGCCTCCTCCAGAAAAATGGCGATCTTGTGCCCGTTGGGCGTTGGCCAGTAGTGCAGGTCAATCATACGCTTTCCCCTGAAACGGTCCGATGCTCATAATAGAGTCTAGCCTTTTCGATCTGCAGATGGCTGGGATGGCTGTCCAGCCGGAGTTTCGAGCTACTCTGTCATCCCTTGAAGGAGGGGCTGAAAAGTCGTATTCACAAACAGTTGCGTTGTTGCGATCATCTGCGCAATGCAATGGATACCGTTCCCAAACAGGTTGCGTCCAGAAGTGTTGAATGTCAAGAAATGAGGGTGCAAAAATAAGCCCAAAATCCTGTAGACTTTCGCCGATTCAAAAATGAAGTGCAACGCTTGAGAGCCTTCCGCTGAGGGACTCATAGAGGTATCCTGACGTTTACTACGACAACCAGGAACCCCTATGAGCTTCAGCCAGCTTACCCTACAAGAGCG
>JAHHGR010000049.1 GCA_019359725.1 Aphanocapsa lilacina HA4352-LM1
GAGCAGGTGCAAAGGGCAATGGACATGATCAATGACCGCCCGCGAAAAGTGCTTGGTTATCGGACACCACGGGAGGTATTCTTAGCTCAGTCAGGTGCTGTTGCACTTCAAACTTGAATGGGCCCTTCGTTGGCATTTTCCCCAGTCTCGCAAATTTTAAATTGTGCAACAAAGTTTCAAATTATACATTTTTTCACCCTGGCATTGTCAGGGCTTACAGCCCGGTGATTGTCAGGAGAGTTGTCGTGTTTTCTGCACTCAGGCCGCTTGCGCTAATCGTACCTCCCCCTGGGTCGGATGTGGCGAGAGAACTGGTCGCGGGTGATTCCAATCTTCCGATTTGGTGAAGACATCCGCAAGGTGATTTACACGACGAACGCAATCGAATCATTGAACAAGACAATTCGAAAGGTGAGTCGCAACCACCGAGTCATGCCGAATGATGAGTCGGTGATGAAGATGGTGTACTTGGCGATCCAGAACCAGATGCAGAAGTGGACAATGCCGATTCGAGCCTGGCGTCCGGCTCTCAACCGGCTGATGATTGAGTTCGAGGGAAGGCTAAAAGTATGACAAAATCACTTACACAAAATAATTGACAGATCCGGCCGTGTCGCTAATCGCCATCGTTCAGCTCTTCGTTTTGACAGGTCCGCTTCGATTCATGCCGGAACGCCGCTATTGGCCGGATGGGCGGCAGCGGCAGCGAAGCGGTTGGCCGGCCGGGGCAAGCCAAGATTTTCGCGCAGTGTGCGGCCTTCGTACTCGGTGCGAAAAAGTCCCCGGCGCTGCAATTCGGGGATCACCAGGTCCACGAACTCTTCCAGGCCACCGGGCAGATGGGGCGGCATGATGTTGAACCCGTCGGCCGCGTCCTCTAAGAACCACTCTTCGAGCTGATCGGCAATCTGGGCGGGCGTGCCCAGGATGGTGCGGTGACCCCGCGCACCGGCTATCGACTCGTACAGCTGCCGGATGGTCAGATTTTCGCGGCGGGCCAGATCGGTGACGAGCTTCAGGCGGCTCTTGCCGTTGTTGGTGTCGGGCAGATCCGGCAGGAGACCGTCTAGCGGGTAGCCGGACAAATCGACCCCGCCCACCAGCGCCGAGAGCAAAGACAGGCCGATTTGCGGATGGATGAGTTCCTGAAGCTGCTCGTATTTGGCTTTGGCCTCCTGCTCGCTTTTGCCGATGACCGCAAACACCCCGGGCATAATCTTGAGGTGCTCGGGGGTGCGTCCGTACCGGGCAAGCTTACCTTTGACGCTCGCGTAGAACGCCTGGGCTTCGGCAAGTGTCTGCTGGGCGGTAAAGATCACCTCGGCGGTCTGGGCTGCGAGTTGCTGGCCCGCCTCCGAAGAACCGGCCTGGATAATCACTGGATAGCCCTGGGGCGGACGGGCGACGTTGAGCGGACCGCGCACCGAAAAATGCTCGCCTTTGTGGCCAGCAACGTGCAGCTTGCCCGGATCGAAGGAAATTCCCGAGTGTTTGTCGTAGAGGAACGCGTCATCCTCCCAACTGTCCCAAAGTCCGCTCACGACCTCTACGAACTCGCGAGCGCGCTCGTAGCGCAGCGCGTGCTCCATGTGTCTGTCGCGGTTGAAATTTTTGGCCTCCGCTTCGCTCGCCGAGGTGACCAAATTCCAACCGGCGCGGCCACCGCTGAGGTGATCGAGTGAGGCAAATTTGCGGGCGAGGTGGTAGGGCTCGTTGTAGGTGGTCGAGGCAGTGGCCGCCAGACCGATGTGCTCGGTCACCGCCGAAAGGGCCGACAGCAACGTCAGCGGCTCGAAGCCGACGACGTTGCCGGAGCGGCTCAATGCCTCGCTTCCCTCGCCCCGGTCCCAGACGGCCACCCCGTCGGCCAAAAAAATCATGTCGAAATTGCCGCGCTCCGCCGTGCGGGCGAGGTGGCGGTAGTGGCTAAAGTCCAGGCTCCCGTCCGCCCGCGCGTCGGGGTGGCGCCAGGCGGCCACATGGTGCCCGGCGCCCATCAAGAACGCACCCAACCGGAGTTGCTTTTCTGGCTCATCGTCCGTTCCAGGCGAGTGGTAGATTGACGAAAAAACGGCTCAGGCGGCCACCGCGGTGCGCTGCGTATACAGTGAGGAGTCGCCTTTGAGCGCTTCGCTGGACTTGCCCTCGACGCTGCGCGGGATGTCTCCCACAAGCGTGACGCGCTGCACGCGGCGGGCCTGGTTGCCGTAATCGGCAAGCGCGTAGTGCTGGGTGGCGCGGTTGTCCCAAAAGACCACGTCTCCTTCCTGCCACCGCCAGCGCACCGTGTTTTCCGGCCGCGTCACGTAGGACTGCAGCAGTTGAAAAATTTCGACCCCTTCGGTGGGCGAAAGCCCACGGATGTGGCGGACGAAGCCGCCCAACAGCAGCCCGCGCTCGCCGGATTCCGGGTGGACGCGCACGACCGGATGGACAGTTTCGTACACGGTCGAAGAAAAGACCGCCTGGTACTCTTTGACATCCTCAGGCAGGTCGATGCCTGCCGCCGCGTAGTCGAAGGTGTTGCTGTGCACCGCCCACAACTGGTCCGCCAGGCTGCGCAGATGGGCAGGCAGATCCTGATAGGCGGCGATGGTGTTGGCCCAGAGGGTGTCCCCGCCCACCGGCGGAATGGTCAGCGCCCGCAAAATCGAGCCGAGGGGCGGACGATCTACAAAGGTGACGTCCGTGTGCCAGTTGTTCGCACGGCCGGAACTCTGGCCGTAGTCGAGGTCGAGCACCTCCGGATGCCCTGCCAGGGCGGGCACAGTCGGATGGGCCGTGGTCAGTTCACCAAAGCGGCGGGCAAAGGCAATCTGAGCGTCGGCGTCGAGCCGCTGGCCGCGGAAGAAAATTACCTTGTGGCGGATCAATGCCTCGCGGATGCGGACGACAATCTCGTCGCTCAACTGGCCGCCAAGGTCGACGCCGGCAATCTCAGCCCCGATACGCCCGGCGACAGGATGGACAGCAAAGTTATCAGAACCCATAGCCTGTACCTCCGTGAATATCAAACCGTTCACGCACCGCCGCACTCCGAACACCAGCCCGGACCCCGCGCAGCACGCAAGCAAATTTAACGGTTATTTGATCGATTTGCCGTAGAATTTTAGTGAAATTCCTCCGTCCGCGTCAAGGGGTTAACCCAAAGAAAATTTCGCTAATCGCTCAGCAGTGGCGCTGAAAGCCAAGTTGAAGCATGCCTTGTGTGGCGGGGCGCGAGTCTCAGGATCGCCTTAAAATACTTTAAATCTACCGATTTAGTGTACAATAAGCCCATCTCGGAACACGGTGCCAGTATCTGTATTACATTTCTACACAGAATCGGATGTAGTTTGCCATCTGTTTCTGATCGGTCAGGGATTTTGAAACGATGAGGTGGTGAGGTATGAACAAGAGACTGTACCGGCATTATTTGAGCCTGCGCCTTGCCGCTCCGGTGTCGGCTGGGTGCTATGCACTCCAGGCGGCGCTGATGGTGAGCTGCGGTCTTCTGGCGGTCCCTGCCCTGGCCGAACCGGTCGCGCGCGAAGCGCTCTTGACAGGCAACCTCCTCGCCCGCGGCCGACAAGCGTCTGTTGGCGTCAAAGAACTGCTGCAGGAGTCCAAGCACGGGGCGGTCAGTCTTCAGGAACTGCCGCCGTTGTGGAATTGGACCGAACCGAGCGCGCTTGGTCAGGCGGTCCCGCCGACCTCTGTGCCGAAACCGGCCGCTGATCCAGCAACGGAACCGCCTGTCGCCCAGGTGCCCGCGGCTCCTGCGGAGGATGCCCAGGGCGACTTCCTCGATGAAGTGTCAGTGACGGCGACCCGGCGCGCGACCCGCGAGCGCGATACGACCGCTACGACCTACGCAATCAAAAGAGAGGACTTCCAGGCGCAGGGGGCGACCACCGTCACCAGTGCTCTGCAACTGGTGCCCGGCTTCACGGGCTTTTCCGCCCAGGGTGGTGCGGGGGGAAACGGGTTTTTCCTGCGTGGTTTTGACGACCAGCGCTTTCAGCTGTTGCGCGACGGCATCTCCATCCAGCGGCCCGCCAACGGCCGCACCGACATCTCGCGCTTTTCGCTGGAGAATCTGGAGCGCGTCGAAGTGGTCAACGGTGGCGCTACGTTGCGCTACGGGTCCGGCTCGGTCGGGGGGGTGGTCAACCTGATTACCGAGACGCCCAAAGGGCCGCCCAAGATCACGCTCAAGTACGAAACAGGCAGCTACGGCTACAGCCGCTACGTGGCCAAATTTGGCGGTGGCGACGACACCTTCAGTTACAACTTTCTCTACGAAGGGGTAATCGCCTTCAACCAATACCCCTACAGCTTCACCTTGCCCAATTCGGCCCAGTTTTACGGGCCCACGGTCAACGAGAATTCGACCGTGCCCAGCCCCCGGATCACCGCAGCCAACTATCCCAACGGTAAGAACTCCTTTGGTGTGGGTGGTCTTGATGTCGGTGATCCCGCCAACAGCGGCAATATCGATCTGTTCGGCTACCTCAAGCCGGAGGTCGGTCCGCCCATCAAGGTGAGCGGTCTCTACGACGTGGGCACCAACTCCGGCGACACCTACGCCGCCAAACTGGTCTTCAAACCCGATGCGTTCAACAAGCTCACCATGAGCTTGAATCAGCAAAATTACAAAGTGTTCGCGTCCAATCCGGGCAGCGCCTACCGGACGGCATGCTTCGGCGGCGCCTCGGTCGCGGCCAACCCGACACTTGCTTTGAGCAACTTCCTGCCGGTGGACCCCAACGGCAACCAGCTGGCTTGCGACCAGCAGCGCTACGTCGTGCGTACCGCCACCAGCACCCAGGCATTGCCTTACAACTACAACACATCTCTCGACGGCAGCGTCCGTTTTCCGACCGGGCAGGCCTATCCGCTGGCCGAAGTCAACTCCGTGGACAACCTCTTTTTTGCCCAGAGTAATCAGTCCCAGACGGATCTCAGTTTACAGTGGGACTACGACATCACCCCGACGACGTCGCTCAACAGCTATGTAGCCTGGTATCAGTTCGTCTCGCCGCGCTACGTACCGCAGCCGTTTTTATACGACAGCAACATCTACCTGGGCCAGCGAATTCCGGGGCCTCCCGGCGAACGCCTCGCGGTGCTTTCTTTTCAGCCTTTTGTCAACTCGCCCAGGCTCGAACTGCAAAGCGCCCTCACCACCCAACTGTCCCCCGGCCAGACCTTAAGCTTCGGCCTCAACTACGCCGAAGACAGCAGCTACCAGCAGCCGACCCTCGCCGCCTTCTTCTTCAACCGGGCCATCTCCCGCACTTCAGCCTTCATCGTCGACGACATCAGTTTCAGCGACGAGCTGAAGGCGAATCTCGGTTTTCGGTATACCTACAGTACCCAGTTCGGCTCGGTGGGCACCCCGGCCATTGGCCTGCGCTACTCCCCTTCCAGCCTCGTTTCGCTGCGGGCCAACTGGTCGCAGGTCTACAGCGTCCCTGCTCCGACGAATCTATTTACCTTTGCTTCGGGCTTCATCGCTAACCCCGACCTGGGGCCGGAGACCGGCATCACCTACGACATCGGGGCGGACATCACCCCCGCCCCAAATCTGGCCTTCCGGTTGACCTACTACAAAACCACGCTGGACGGCTTCATCAGCACAGCCCAGTTGCGCAACCCCGACGCGACCAATCCGCTCTCGCCCACCTTCGGGTTCAATTTCCTCACCACATGGTTGAACCTCAACAGCCGCTACGCGTCGGGCATCGAGTTTAGCGGCGATTGGAAAGTGAACGACCAGTGGCGCGTGCGGGTGGTCTGGAACAACAGCGACGTCCGCCAGTATGGCCTGACCGACGACATCAGTCAGTCGACTTTCCCTTTCTTCTACCAGTATCAAGATCCGCTTATCCCCTTCAACAACGTGGTGAGCGCACTCACCTACGCCAATCGGGGTCTCAGTGCGACACTTTTGGGCCGCTACAACGGCGGCCAACGCCGTGCCAATGCGACGGACTTCACCCCCGCATTGGCAACCCTCGACCTCAACGTCGAAATCCCGCTCACCCCCATCTTCACGCTGACCGGCAATGTCTACAACCTGACCGACACCCAGTACGAACTGATCCCAGGTGTGCCCGCCCCGGGGACGACGTTTCGCGTCGGCGGCCGATTCGACTTCGGCGTGTGACGGGTATTTTCCACCGCATCCACCCAGCAAGGATTCTTATGTTCCCAAGAGCGTTGCGTGCGACAAACCCGGTCCTGCGGTTATTGGCCGGTGCGCTGGCTATGGTGGCGGCCGCACTGCCGGTCGCTGCGGGCGAAACGGATTTCAAAGGCATCATCGGGCCGACCGACAAGGAGTCGAAGCCCTACTTCCCGCCGCCGGTCCGTCCGAAGCCGAATAGCCCCAACGTGGTCTACATCGTCCTCGACGACGTCGGCTTCGCCGATCTAGGTTGCTACGGCTCAGAAGTCCAGACGCCCAACATCGACAGGCTGGCCGCAGGCGGTCTGCGCTACAACAACTTCCACACCCGGGCCATCTGCTCGCCGACGCGCGCGGCTCTATTGACCGGTCACAACTCCCACTCGGTGGGCCTGCGCACCGTCGCCAACTTTGTCACCGGCTTTCCGAACGCCAGCGGCCGGATTGCACCCACAGCCACGACCCTCGCCGAGATCCTCCGCCCCGCGGGCTACAGCACCTTTGCCGTCGGCAAATGGCACCTGGTGCCGCTCAACGAGACCTCGCCCTCCGGGCCTTACGATCAGTGGCCATTGCAGCGCGGTTTTGAGCGCTATTACGGATTTCTCGACGGCCTGACCGATCAGTACGTCCCGGAACTGGTGCAGGACAACACGTTCATCGACCCGCCCAAACGTCCCGGCTACCACCTCTCCGAAGATCTGGTGGACCGCTCCATCCAGTACGTCCGCAGCCAGATGGTCTCCACTCCGGAGAAACCCTTCTTTCTCTATCTGGCCTTCGGCGCCGCCCACGCCCCCCATCAGGTGGCAAAGCCCTTTATCGACAAGTACCTTCCAGTCTTTGAGAAAGGCTGGGATCGCACCCGCACCGACCGCTCCACCCGCCAGAAACAGTTAGGGATCATTCCAGCTTCGACGACCCTGGTGCCGCCCAACGAGGGGATCAAGCCCTGGGGCAGCCTCAGCAGCGACGAAAAGAAGCTCTTTGTGCGCTTTCAGGCGGCCTTCGCCGGTTTTCTGGAGCATACCGACTTGCAGATTGGCCGCCTCATCCAGTTTCTGGAGCAGACCGGCAAGCTCGACAACACGATCGTGGTCCTCATTTCCGACAACGGCGCAAGCCAGGAAGGGGATTTGGAAGGCTTCGTCAACGAAGTGGCGGGTTACGGCCGCGTGCCGGTGCCGCTGGCCGAAAAGCTCAAAGTCCTCGATGACATCGGTACCGGGCGCACCACCAGCAACTATCCGCTCGGGTGGGCGATGGCGGGCAATACCCCCCTCAAGCTCTACAAGCAGACCGTCCACGGCGGCGGGGTGCGCGACCCGCTCATCGTCCATTGGCCGCGGGGGATCGCCGGGCGGGGGGCGGTTCGATCGCAGTTCGTCGATGTCATCGACATCACCCCCACGGTGCTCGATCTGGCGGACATCGAGGCGCCTAAGACTTACCGGGGCATCGCCCAACAACCGCTCGACGGCGCCAGCATCGCCGCGACGTTTCAAGACGGGCGTGCCCCCAACCCGCGCGACACCCAGTACTTCGAGCAGGGGGGCAACCGCGCCCTCTGGCAGCAAGGTTGGAAGGCCGTCGCCCTGCACAAGCCGGGCACCGATTTCAATCAAGACCGCTGGGAACTTTACAACCTGAACGAGGACTTCTCGGAGAGTACAGATCTGGCCACCCGCTATCCCGAGAAACTCCAGCAGTTGCAGGCGCGCTGGTGGGAGGAGGCGCGCCGCCACGGCGTGCTGCCCCTCGACGGGCGCAATCCGCTGGAAGTGTCCCGAGCCAGGCTCGCAAGCGCCGAGTTACTCTCCAACCGGGCGAAGTACACCTATTACCCCGGCCAGGAGCGCCTGACGCGCGACGTCGCCCCGCTCACAGCCAACCGCTCCCACGCAATCACCGCCTACGTGAACCGCCCCGACCCCAAAGCGGAGGGTGTGCTGTTGGCCTTTGGCGACTTTAACGGCGGGTATGTCTTCTATCTCAAAGACAACAAACTCGTCTTCGACTACAACGCCTTCGGCACCCACACGGTGATCGCTGCAAATGTCGAGGTGCCCGTCGGCAAATCGGCGCTGCGCTACCAGTTCACCCGCAGCGGCGATTTTCGGGGAACGGGCGCGCTGTTTATCGACGGCCGCAAGGTCGCCGAGCAGACTTTCGCTGTGCCCCAGAGTCTATTTGCCGCCTGGGAAGGGCTCGATGTCGGGCGCGACGCACTGTTGCCGGTGAGCGAAGCCTATCAGGGCAAGGGCGAATTCGCCTTCACCCCGGGGGCGCTCGAAAAAGTTGTCTTTGAAGTCGACCAGCCACAGACCGCTGCGGCGGCCAATCCGTAAGCGCATAAGCGAATGCAGGGAAACACATGCAAGGCAGCTTTCGTTTTTCGTCTCACGACTTCGAGGAAAACCATCGTCTGCGCAAGCGTCGGCTGGCCGCGCGGTTATTGCGCTGGTCTCTGGGATTTATATCGTTGTTTTGTTTGTCCGGTTGCAGGGCGCCGGATTCTACGCAACGGGCCGATGCCGGCAATCTCAAGACCAAGGTGGTGCGGATCGGCTACCAGTCCTCGGGCGATCTGACCCAGGCGAAAGGAACGCTCGAAAAGCGCCTCGCACCCCTCAGCGTGTCGGTGCAGTGGTACAAATTTTCTGCGGGGCCGCCGTTGCTCGAAGCGCTCAATGTCGGTGCCCTCGATCTGGGTCCGACTGGAGAAACCCCGCCGATATTCGCCCAGGCGGCGGGTGCTCCGCTGGTGTATGTGGCCAATTACCCGGCACAAAATCGTGAAATTCTGGCCATCGTCGTGCCCAAGGAGTCCCTTATCCGCCGCGTGGCCGACCTCAAGGGCAAAAAAGTGACCTTCGTCGAAGCCTCCGCGGCACAGTTCCTGCTGGTCAAAGCCCTGGAGGAAGCGGGTCTGCAATACCGCGACGTCAAAGCGATCGACTTGCCGCCTGCTGACGCCGGCTCCGCTCTGGCCCGCGGTTCGGTCGATGCCTGGGTGGCCTGGGATCCGTACTTGCTAGTAGCCCAAAAATCCGGGAAATTCCGAGTTTTGAGGGATGCGACGGGCATCCCGACTCCGGGGGCGTACTACCTCGCTTCGCGCGCGTTTGCCGATCAAAATCCCGAGGTGCTCAAGATTGTCCTCGATGAAGTTGCCAAAGTCGGGCAGTGGGGAAATGCAAACCCGCGCGAAGCGGCGCAACTGCTCGCCAAACAGGTGCAGCTCGATATTGGGACGCTGGAGGAGCTTATCAAAAGGCGGCGCTACGGCCTGCGGGCGATCGACAACGAAGTGATCGCAACCCAGCAGCAGATTGCCGACTTATACTATCAACTGGGTCTGCTCCCCAAACGGGTCGACATCCGGCAGGCGACACTCACGCCGGAGCAGTACGCAAAACTAACCCCCGAAGCAATTCTTCGCTAGGTCGCAATAAAGGTTCTGTCGCAAGCAGTGAAAACAGACAGAGTACCCCTGCGATTCGTATCTCCTAAGCCATTAATCCAAACCCCGATATTTTTGCAACAGAACCCTCGGCGAGTGTGGCAACTCTGACCGCATCATCTGGAAAGAACATGAAAAACCTTTTCCATGTAACGGTCAGCGGCGGCGGCCTCCTCTGGACTGCTGCCATTCTGACGCGCGCTCAGATGCAGCAAGACCCCCGAAAATTGGTGGCCTCCTATCGGGCAAGGTCGAACCGGTCGAGGTTCATCACCTTAGTCCATGCCGCCACGAAGGCGTCGACGAAGGTCCGCCCGGCATCGGCGGTCGCGTAGGCTTCGGAGAGCGCACGCAGTTGCGAGTTCGAACCGAAGATGAGGTCGACACGCGTGCCGGCCCACTTCTTCTCGCCGCTCGCCCGCTCGCTCGCCACAAAGGCGTCGGCATCCGGAGACGCTTCCCACTTCATGCTCGTGCTCGTCTTGAGCAGGTTTACGAAGAAGTCGTTGGTCAGCGTCTCCGGGCGTTCGGTGAAGACGCCGAGCTTGGACCCGCCGTAGTTCGCGCCCAGCACGCGCAGGCCGCCCACGAGCACCGTCATCTCAGGCGCGCTCAGCGTAAGCAGGTGCGCACGATCGACCAGCATCTCCTCGGCGGAATAGACCGATTTCTCGCCGACATAGTTGCGGAAGCCGTCGATCTTGGGCTCGAGCGGCGCGAAGGACTCTGCGTCGGTCTGGTCCGGCGAGGCGTCGGTCCGGCCCGGCGTGAACGGCACGGTGATGTCGTGCCCCGCCTGCTTCGCCGCCTGTTCGACCGCGGCGCAACCGCCGAGAACGATCAGGTCAGCGAGCGAGACCTGCTTGCCACCGGTCTGGCCCGCGTTGAAGTCCTGCTGGATCGTCTCGAGCTTCGCGAGCGCCGTCGCCAGCTCCGTCGGCTCATTGACCGCCCAGTCCTTCTGCGGCGCGAGACGGATGCGCGCACCGTTCGCGCCACCGCGCTTGTCCGTGCCGCGGAACGTCGAGGCCGACGCCCAGGCGGTTGTGACCAAGCGCGCGATCGATAGGCCGGCGGCGAGAATTTGCGCCTTGAGCTCGGCAATGTCGGCATCGTCGAGCAGCGGATGATCGCTCGCCGGCACCGGATCTTGCCAGATGCGCGGTTCGGCCGGGACCTCGGGGCCGAGAAGGCGCGCGTAGGGGCCCATGTCGCGATGGGTCAGCTTGTACCACGCCTCGGCGAAGGCATGGGCAAGCTGATCCGGGTTGTCGTAGAAGCGCCGCGAGATCTTCTCATAGGCCGGGTCCGCCCTCATCGCGAGATCGGTCGTCGCCATCATCGGAGCATGCCGCTTGTTCGGATCATGCGCATCGGGAACCGTGTTCGCCGCTTCCGGATTCTTTGGCGTCCACTGGTGCGCACCCGCCGGGCTCTTCGTCAGTTCCCACTCATATTCGAACAGGTTCTCGAAATAGCCACCATCCCACTGAATCGGGTTCTTGGTCCATGCGCCCTCAAGGCCGCTGGTGATGGTGTGCACGCCGCGCCCGCTGCCGAAGCTGTTGTCCCAGCCCAGCCCCTGACGCTCGATGCTCGCGCCCTCAGGCTCAGCACCAACATACTGCGACGGATCGGCGGCGCCATGGCACTTGCCGAAGGTGTGGCCGCCGGCTATCAGCGCGACGGTTTCCTCATCGTTCATTGCCATGCGGCCGAAGGTCTCGCGGATGTCGTGCGCGGCGGCCAGCGGGTCCGGCTTGCCGTTCGGGCCTTCGGGGTTGACGTAGATCAGGCCCATCTGCACCGCGGCCAGCGGGTGGGCGAGATCGCGGTCGCTGCTGTAGCGCTCATCGCCCAGCCACTCGCGCTCGGGGCCCCAGAAGATGTCGTTCTCGGGCTCCCAAATGTCGACGCGTCCGCCGGCAAAGCCCGCCGTCTTGAAGCCCATCGACTCCAGCGCGCAATTGCCAGCCAGGATCAGCAGGTCGCCCCAGGAGAGCTTTCGCCCATATTGCTCCTTGATCGGCCAGAGCAGCAGGCGCGCCTTGTCCAGGTTGGCGTTGTCGGGCCAGCTGTTGAGCGGCGCGAAGCGCTGCGTGCCGGCGCCCGCGCCGCCGCGACCATCGCCGATGCGGTAGGTGCCGGCGGCGTGCCAGGCCATGCGAATGAACAGCGGGCCGTAATGGCCGTAGTCGGCCGGCCACCAGTCCTGCGACTCCGTCATCAGCGCGAAGATGTCCTGCTTCACCGCCGCGAGGTCGAGACTCTCGAACTCCGCCGCATAATTAAACCCTTCGCCCATCGGATTGCCGGCGGGCGGATTCTGGTGAAGGACCGAGAGATCCAGATGGTTCGGCCACCACAGCCGGTTCGTCATCTCGAACAGAACGGCACGGCCCTCGACCTTGCCACCGCCCATCGGGCACTTCGCTTCAACGTCCATGGGTACCTCAGAGGATGGGGTTCTGATTCATATTAAATTGGCCACCTTAATGTGGCCATGATGGCGTGGCGATGACGCGCCGTCCGGCTCCGTTGCAAAAATAATTCGTGCTGCAGTTCCTCTCAAGATATTTGCCTGTTAAGGCTGCCAGTCCGAATAGGCACTCGACGAATTCTATCTGGGAGCGAACTGCTCCCTTTTCTACATCTCCAAGCACACCGATTTTGCGACAAAGCCGTAATAAATACAGGGCAGGCATTGCGCCTGCCCTGCCTCTTGTTGTGTTGGTTGGGAGAAAGACAGCAGATTCCTGGTCAATGTATACCGAAGCTTTGTCCCCTGAATGATCCACAGGTCATCATTAAAATTACTGTAAACTGACCAAGAAACCGTATTTTTCGTGTATCCAGTATTGCACGGCCGTCCTGAAGGCACAAGGGGGTTCGCGTACACCTGCCGGTAGCTGGGTAAACTATGGATCCGAAGCGGATACACCCAACGGAGAAATATGCGGCGGGTATTTTCGGTGAGCGTGTTTTTGTGCCGTGAGTACCGTCTACTGCTCATTCGCCACAAGCGCCTGGGTTCCTGGTTGCCGGTGGGCGGCGAGGTGAATCCGGGTGAGACCCCCCTGGAGGCGGCCCTCCGCGAGGTGCGCGAGGAAACTGGTATAGAAGCGCTGTTTGTGCGTCTTGGGGACGACAACGACATCGACGGCGCGCCGCCGGGTTTGCTCGGTTACGAAGAGCACCACGCCGGCAGCAAGGGCGTGCACCTCAATTTTGCATTTGTCGCCTTTTTGCACGACGGGGCGACCATCCGGCCCAACCACGAGTTTGACGAGTTTCGCTGGGTGAATCTCGACGAGCTTGTTGGGTTGCGCGACGGGAATCACACGCCGCTCAACGTCGCCCAGCTGGGATTTAAGGCCCTCCGGCGGGTGCGCGCCCTTGGGTTGCGCTGAAATTGCTGCACCGCGCCGCATAATGTGGGAAGCATGCCTTCGGCCTTTCGATGCGTCTTTACTTGCTGCCACTCGTTTTGAGCTTGCTGGTCGGGATCGGCCCCGGTGCTTTTGCCCAACCCGCCATCACAGCTGGCGAATTTATCCAGCGCGGCATCGAGCGCGCCAGTCGCAACGACATACGCGGCATGAACGAAAATTTTGAACAGGCCCTGCGCCAGGAGCCCAAAGCCTATCAGGTCTATGTCCAGCGCGGTTACGCCCGCTCGATGGTCAAAGATTACAAAGGGGCCGTCGAGGATCAAACCACGGCGTTGCGCCTCAAGCCGGACAGCGCCGAAGCGTACACCAACCGGGGCACCTCCCGCTATCGCCTGGGCGATCGCAAGGGCGCGCGCGCCGACTGGCAAAAGGCGCTCGAAATCTTCCGCCAGAAAGGGGCGGACGAGCAGGCCGAGCAGGTTGCAGCCGTGCTTAGACAGTACAAGTAACGGCACACTTCAAGGTGCCGATCGCCAGGTGCCGTGGAAGCTGTGGGGAATCACCTCCGGTAGGGCGAGGCGACAGACCGGCGGGGCATCGAGGGCGTCCGCATCGAAGATCCACAGTTCGCTGCGGTGGAGCCCCGCGTCGTAGATGACGCTCAATACCCAGCCGCGCCCCGGTTCGTCGGCGTCCGCTGCAAATAGCGGCTCAGACGGATAGCGCCCGTCGCCCAACTGGGTTTCCACCGCCTGGCCGCTGTCGCAATCGAATCTGGCCAGCACCTGGAAGAAGTCGCTGCCCACCTGAGAACCGACACGGTGCAAGCCCAGATAAATGTGCCGGCTTTGCAGGCCGACACTGCGCGGGTCGACGGTCGGAAATTCGCAGGGCCGTTCCAGCAGTGGTTCAAATCCTCGTACTCTGCCCGTTGCCGCATCCAGGCGAAGCTGCCACAACTGCGAGAGCGAAGCGGTCTGGGTCCGGCCGCCGGCAAATTCTTGCAGATAGCGATTGGTGGCAAAATCTGCGTACCGGCACAATGCGATCACCAGTTCACCCCCGGCCTCGTGGCCGTTGGCAAAGTGCCACTGGAACCAGGCGGGCGCTTCGGCGCGGCCGACCAACTGGAGTGTCTCGCGGTCGACGATATAGATGGCGGTGCCCTTGTCGGGGCGCCAGGCCATCGCCTCGCTGAAACTGGCAAGACCCAACAGCACCGGCAGCGGGTTGATGCGCACCGGCGGCACGCAAAAGACCAGATAGCGGCCCGCGAGCACAAAATCGTGCACCAGCGGGACGCCCTCCAGGGCGATTTTGCCTTTCTGGATCACCCGGCCGGTGGCGTCGCTGCGGTAGAGGTGCAGCACGGCGGCAGGCCCGATGCCGACGCCGAAGTTGTAGATTTCGCCCGTGCGCGGGTCACGCTTGGGGTGGGCGGAGTAGCTGCCGCCCGGGCTGAGGCCGCCCAGCGCATCGAGTCCGCGCGTCTGGAGCGTGTGCAGGTCGAGGGCGTGGGGAAGCCCCCCTTCCCAGAGGGCGAGCAGGCGATCCGGCAGGGCCAGGACGCTGGTGTTGGCGGCGTTTTTGACCGGCTTGCCCCAGCGCTCCCAGATCGCTCCAGGGGCACTCATGCCGTAGTTGGGGTATAGATAACGGCCCGCGCGCTCCTCGGCCTGCAGGCCCGCGGTCTGCACGTAGCGATAGACGCCCTGCGCTTCGCCCCCGCCAAAGTGCACCGCCAGGATGGCGCCGTCGCCGTCGAACCAATGGCCGGCCCGCACACCGCCGCGCTCCAGCCGCCCCGGCCCGTTGCGGTAGAGCGAGCCGCGCAAGCCCGCGGGCAAGCTCCCTTCGAGCACCGCCAGCGGTGCGAGGGCAAATTCGCGGCCGGGTTGGGCGATTGACCCCGCCCAAGCCGGGTTGGTGCGCTCTTTGACTTCCATGCCTGCTCTCTGTGCCGCCTGCCTTCCACCCTAGCCTCCGAAGCCTGGGTTAGCCTGGATGCGATGGAAAATGCCCGCGTCAAACCCGCCGTCGTCAGTGCCGTCAGGCCCGGATCAATCGCCGCAGAACTCGGCTTCGAGCCGGGGGATCGGCTGGTGAGCATCAACGGTACCGCTCCGCGCGACTTGATTGACTACCAGTTTTTGTGCGCCGAGGAGAATCTTGCCCTCACCGTCGTTGACCGCGAAGGGCACAGCCATAGCCTCGAAGTCGAAAAAGAGCTCGACGAAGATCTAGGTCTTGAATTTGCAACGGCATTGTTTGACAACCTCATCCAGTGCAACAACGGCTGCGCCTTTTGCTTTATCGACCAGCAGCCCGACTTCATGCGCGACACGCTGCGCCTCAAAGACGACGATTATCGGTTGAGTTTTTTGTACGGCTCGTACCTGACCCTTACCAATTTGCCCCCCGCCGAGTGGGAGCGCATCGCCCGGCTGCGGCTGTCGCCTTTGTTCGTCTCGGTGCACGCCACTGAGCCGGACCTGCGCACCCGCCTGCTCAAAAACCCGCGCGCCGGATTCATCCTGGAGCAACTCGCCTGGTTCAAGACCCACGGGTTGCAACTGCACGCCCAGGTGGTACTCTGCCCGGGGCTTAACGACGGGGAGCACCTGGAGCGCACCCTCACCGACCTGGCCCGCTTCCACGATCCCGAATCGTCGACGGTGCTCTCCGCCGCCGTGGTGCCGGTCGGGCTGACCCGCTTCCGGCCGGAGGGCGACGAACTCACCGCGGTCACCCCGGAGGTGGCCCGCCGGATTATCCGTCAGGTGCACCGATTGCAAAAAGACTTCCGTCGCCGCCTCGGCAGCCGCTTCGCGTGGCTCGCCGACGAGTGGTACTTGCTGGCCGCAGAGAAGCTCCCGGGCCGCGGCCACTACGAAGGCTATCCGCAACTGGGCAACGGCGTGGGGTCGCTCAGGCGCTTTCTAGACGAATTCGGCCGCCTCGAACGCCGCTTGCCTGCATCGATCACCCCCGCCCGCCGCTATAGCTGGGTGGTGGGTACGGCCGTGGCCGACTGTTTTGCACCCGTTGCAGAACGCCTCAACCGCATCGACGGCCTGAAACTGACGGTGCACGCCCTGCCGAGCACCTTTTGGGGCCGGCAGGTCACCGTTACCGGCCTGCTGACCGGTGGCGATCTGCTCGCCGGCCTGGCACATAAAGATCTGGGCGACGCGCTGATATTACCCGGCTTGATGCTCAAGGACGGCCGGGTGTTTCTCGATGATCTGAGCGTGGAGGAACTGGCCGCTCGCCTCGGTTTTGCGGTCCGGGTGGTGGCGGGCGGGGCCGGGGCGCTGGTCGATGCGCTTACTCGGCCGCCTGGTGCATCCGATTTTGAATCCTGACCACCGTCAGTGTCTGTACATCGTTGCGGCCCCGGCTTGCCCTGTCAATGTTCAGCACTGCGTAGGTATCTTTCGCATCCGTGGTAAAAGTAGCGCCGACCGTGAGCGGTACAACCTGCCTGAGCGTGCCGATCAAACGCTGGCGGGCGTCTACAATCACGTATTCCATCAGTCCCTCTTTGTTGTTAAAGGATGTTTACCCGATCCGCAAAAACTTGCAGGACGGCCGGTTTTGCATTCCCAATCGTTATAGCACCGTCGCAGACGCGGCCCTTGATTGTTTGCAAAATGTTTCAGTTTGAACGGATTGCTCGCGGGACCATTCCCAGACTGGCTTTAAAAATTATCATTATTCATCTTGTAAGCTGCGCACCAGCCAACGCCCGAAGGCGACGGGAGCGTCATCCATGGGCAGGTGGCGGCAGGGCAACAACGTCAGCCGCGCAGCGGGCAATCGGCGCCGGAGCGCTTCGAGGGCGAGGGGGGGAGCGATCGGGTCCCACAGCCCGCCCACGATCGCCGTGGGCAGGGTCAGTTGCCGCCAGTCGGGCGTTGGCCAGGTTTTGAGCGACTGCCAGGTGCGGCGGATGCTCGCGGGGGCGGTGCGATTGGCGGTGGCCAGCCGCGGGTAGGATGCCAGCCAGGGATTGAGCCAGTCGCGCTGCCGGTAAAGTGCTTCGAGGGGCGCTTCGACGAACCAGTCGTAGAAGTGACGGGTGAGGGGCGGAATGTCCACGGCCGGGCAGACGAGCAGCAACCGCACGAGCGGTGCGATGCGGCGCAGTGCCAGTTCGATGGCGACATTGGCTCCCAGGGAATGGCCGAGTAGAGCCGTCGGCTGGTAACGCTCCACGGCCCCGATCAGGTGCTCGGCGCAGGCTGCCACCGAACAGTCGGCCTGCGGGCGGGCCTGCGGGCCGTAGCCCGGCAAATCGACGGCGACAGCCCGCCAGCCGCATTTTTCGAGCGATTCGGCCCAGGGCCGCCAGTTGGCCGCACAGTCCGCCGTCCCGTGGATGATCATCACCGTGCGCATACCGCGTCGCTCCCGACTCACTTTCTTTTTTCGCACCTGCGCCTGCGATTGAGGCAGTACATTGAGTAGTACTCTCACTTCGGCCGTTCCCCATGTCCGCGCGAGCGCTTCTAGCTTGTCTTCTCGGCGCCCTGCTGCTGTCCGGTTGCGTTTCCTACCGCCTGGGGATCAGCTTTAACTGGTTGGGTGGAGGCACCGTCGAGCAGATTCTTGCGGTCGATCGCAATCTGGTCGAGGCGGGTGGCGAACAGCTCGACACCCTGGTCGCAGGTCTGGAGCGCCGCACGGCGGAATTGGGGGGCACCAGCGAGCGCACGGTGGAGCGTCTGCGCCTGCGCATTCCCTTCGAGGACGGCGCCGATCTGGAAAGCAAGCTCAACCGTTTTCTCGGTCGTCCCCTCGAAACCGCCGCCCGCCCCACCGCCCAGGCGGCGCCGGCCGTTTTGAGCGGCACCGCGCCCTTGCCTGCGGTGCTTGCCAAAGACCCGCCGGCCTCCTCCACCCCCGGCCCGCTGCAACTGGTGCAGCGCGATCGCTGGTTGTGGAGCGAGTACGATGTGAGCGCCGATCTCGATTTGCGCTCTCCCTTCGGTACGGTGCGGGTGGGCAACTGGATCTCGGGGCTTATCCAACTAGAATTTGCCCTCACCACGCCCCTACCGGCCTTTCGCTCCAACAGCGACGAGCAGCAGGGCCAGACACTCCTTTGGCGTATCCGGACGGGAGAGATCAACCATCTGGAGGCAAGTTTCATCGTTCCCAACCTGCCGCTCGTCGGCCTGATTTGCCTGGGTGTCCTTGCCCTCGCGGTCCTCGCCTGGCAGCAGCGCAAATTCTTTTCAGCGCGCTAATGTTGGTTGAATTTGATGCGTTGGGAGGCGAACAGGCACATGCGCAGCAGGACCAGCCCTTCGCGAAAATGGGCGATGTTTGACTGGCCGTAGGTGCGCGGCTGGTAGCGGATGGGTACTTCGACAATGTGCAAGTTGAGCTTGGCGGCTCCGAAAAGCAAATCAAAGTCGCCGAACGGGTCGAAGTCGCCGAAGTAGGCGCGCCCGGCGGCGATTTTTTCGTAGTCCTCGCGCCAAAGGACCTTTGTGCCGCAGAGGGTGTCTTTGAGGGGTTGATCGAGCAGGAAGCTGAAGACAACTCCAAAAAATTTGTTGGCCAGGGTATTAAGCCAGGGCATCGCCTCGCGCGAGCGCGGATAAATCAGGCGCGAACCGTTGATAAATTCGCCCCGACCGCTCGCAATCACCGCGTAGAACTTGGGCAGATCCTCCGGAGGTACGGTCAGATCCGCGTCCAGAATCATCAAAATATCGCCTTTGGCCTGCTCGAAGGCGAGGCGCACCGCGTCGCCCTTGCCCTTGCCTTTTTGTTTGAACACGCGAATATCGAGGCGCTCGCCGTACTCGCGGGCCACTTCGCCAATCACCTGCCAGGTGTCGTCCTGGGAGTTGCCCTCGACGAAGAGCAGTTCTGTGTGGCTGCCCAGGGCGGGCAGGCGTTCCACCGCCGCACGGATATTGCCGGCTTCGTTGCGCGCAGGCACGATCACCGAGCAGGTGGGCAGGGCGGCAGGCTGCGGCCCAAAATCGGGCCGGGTGACCAGGTACTGGGTGAGGCACAGATGCTCGATCAGGGGCAGCCGGGCGGCGTAGCGGTTGAGCCAGTCGGCCACCAGCGGCACCCGGCGCGGCAGGAGCATGCGGCGTCCCTGCTTGACGACGGTGTAGCCGGTGATGGCGAACAGATTGCGCACGTCGGTGTCCGAAAGCCAGTTCTGGGCGGGCTGGGGCATGCGTTCTCCTAGGCGTTCTCCCAGGCGCAGCAGCGGTTCCCACAGGTAATTGTGAAAAACCGCCACGACGCGGGTGCGGCGGTGGCAGCACGGTCCGAGCCCTTCCAAGACGCTCTGGATGTCGGCCAGATGGCCCAGCACCCCGACCAGCAGGATGTAATCGAACGTCCGGCCCTCTAGATCCAGTTGCTCGGCGTCCTGGCAGAGAAATTGCAATTCGGGGTGCTGCTCGCGGGCGAGGGCCACCATTGAGGGGCTGAAATCTACCCCCAATCCCACCGCAGGCTCAAGACTTGCGAGCAAATCGCCGTTGCCCGAGCCGATTTGCAGCACGCGGCTGTGGGTGGGGATCAAAAACCGGCACAGCGCCTCGATGTCCGCGTAGTAATAGCGGTTGCGCCGCCGCCAGCGCTGCTGGCTGTAGGCCACCGCTTCGAAGTGCTTCTGGATTTCTTCTTTGAAGGCGTAGGCCGGCGGGTTCGGCGGGACAGGCGAGGGGAGATTGGGCATGGGCACACGGCAACGGTATTTCCACATTGTTGCAACAGGATGGCCCCGCCGCGAAGCCCCCGCCCTTGCGATAATCGTGACTGGTCTTTTGGTGGAATCAGGTTCGATGGCATTGAAGATATTGGTGGTCGGCAATGGCGGTCGGGAGCACTGCCTGGCCTGGGCGCTCGCCCGCTCCGAGGGGGTGGGCCGGATCTGGGTCGCCCCGGGTAACGGCGGCACCGCGACCGAACCCAAGTGCGCCAATCTGGCCGTCTCGCCGCTCGATTTTGCGGCCCTCGCGGATTTTGCCCGCTCCGAGCGCATTGATCTCACCGTGGTCGGCCCTGAGGCGCCCCTGGCCGCAGGCATCGTCGATCACTTCCAGGCCGAGGGACTGGTTATCTTCGGCCCCACGCGCGAAGGGGCGCAACTCGAAGGGAGCAAAGCCTGGGCCAAAAACTTGATGTCCGAAGCCGGGGTACCCACCGCCGCCGCCAGAAGTTTCACTGACATCAATGCGGCCCGCGCCTACGTGCGCGAACGGGGTGCGCCTCTGGTAGTCAAAGCCGACGGCCTTGCCGCCGGTAAAGGGGTGACCGTGGCGATGGAGACGGCCGAGGCCCTGGCTGCCCTCGACGCCTTGCCGCGTTTCGGGGCGGCGGGGGCGACCGTTGTTATCGAAGAATTTATGGCCGGGGAGGAAGCTTCGGTACTCGCCTTCACCGACGGCAAGACCATCCGGGCGATGGTGCCCGCCCAGGATCACAAGCGCGTAGGCGAGGGCGACACCGGCCCCAACACCGGCGGCATGGGCGCCTACGCCCCCGCCCCACTCGTGGACGCCGCTTTGATGCGGCAAATCGAGGAGCGCGTTCTTGCTCCTACCCTCACCGCTTTGCAAAAGCGGGGAATCGACTACCGGGGCGTGCTGTATGCCGGATTGATGATTGGTCCCGACGGCACGGTACGGGTAGTCGAATTCAATTGCCGCCTAGGTGATCCCGAGACCCAGGTGGTTCTGCCGCTGCTGAAGGCTCCTTTGGGAGAAGTGCTCCTGGCCACTGTCCAGGGCCGCCTCGATCGGATGGATTTGCAATGGAAACCGGGTGCTGCCGCCTGCGTGGTACTCGCGGCGGGTGGTTATCCGGGTGAATACCATCAGGGTGATGTGATTACGGGCCTGGAGGCGGCCCATGCTCGGGGCGGCCTCGTCTTCCACAGCGGCACCCGCCGGGAGGAAGACCGGCTCCTAAGCGCCGGGGGCCGCGTCCTGGCAGTAACCGCCCTGGGCGATGCCCTAGAAAGCGCCATCGCCAACGCTTACCAAGCTGTCAATTGCATTGCGTTAAAAGGTGTTTATTATCGCCGTGATATCGGTTGGCGGGCTTTGCCTCTACGCCAGTAAATTTAGAGCTGATGGGTAAAGTCCAGAAGTGTTGAATGTCAAGAAATGAGGGTGCAAAACAGAAGTGTTGAATCACTGATTCAACACTTCTGGCATTTAAGGGGTGACAAACATCCTTCAAATTCGTGCCCAGAGCATGTTTGACCGATGTGGGATCGCTCAAGTTGTGCTTGCTTTTTGACTAAATTCGCAATAGACAAAGCCTGAAAGCCGGATTTCTCCGTTCCCCAGATTCGCGACGAGGGTCGAAAACGACTCTCAGTCAAGCGGATGTCAGAAGCGCAAATCCCCTTCAGGCAAGCCTTTGGTCATACTCTGTCACCCCTTGAAGTACTGAAATAGACGTCAAGTCTACTTCAGAGGTGCGGATTGCTTGCGGGTTCCCCCGCACTGTTTGTCCAGATGTCGTCCGGCAACGACCGGTCGCGGTAGCAGATGCGATCATGGTCAGGACAGGTGATCGTGTCGATCGGAGCGCGTGTACCGACAACAAAGCATCGGGTGACCGACCTGCTACGATTTTCAAGGTAGTGGCCGATCGGCACCCCGGCGCGGAATGTCGCAGCGTCGCCCGCTCGCAGCAGTTTCTCCTCGACTCCTTCGATGAGCGTAATCTCGCCTTCAAGGACAAAGACCATTTCATCCTCAACGCTGTGCCAATGCTTGATCGACGAGCGGGAGCCTGGCTGCAGCTCCTCGATAAGAGCACCAAACTGGTTGAGTCCACCGGCTTCACTGATCCAGAGCGTGCGGTCAGGTTGTGCAGATCCCTTGGAGAAGTTCTCTTCGACGACAAATTGATCTGGGGTGATGACGGGCATGCTTGGTTCTCCAACACATTTAACGCTCGATACTCACAGGCAATCTTCCACTCCAGGGCCGGCCTGACGCCAGGGCGGCGGCGGCTGTTACCTGACTTGCCTTGGAGTCGTCGTAGGCACAAATAAGCGTCGGCAGTTGCCGCACAGCCGCGAGGGCGTAGGGGCTGCCGAAGGAAATGAATACGACGCGCGGATTGATGGCCCGGAGTTCTTCGAGAGCCTTCAGGTGCGCACCGCTCAGATCGGCGCTGTTGTCGCCCACAAAGACTTTCAAGTAAGCGGCCACCACCAGCACGTCGCAGCCGCGCGCTAGAGTACGGGCAGATTCCAGTTCGGCGGGGGTGGGCGCGAGCGACAGGCGCAGGTGCTCGAAGGAGCGCAACCGCCTGAGGGCAGGAACAAATTCATCGCTGTCGCGGCCGAAGGCTCCCGCACCTTCAAAGTTGGTGAGACTCACCACCCCCAACCGGCGCTCGGGAGCAAGCGGCAACAGAGAAGCGCGATCTTGCACCAGGGTGAGGGCGCGGCGGGCGATGCGCTCGGCCGCTTGCTGGTGCTTGGGGTTTCCCAGGATGGCCAGACCCGCCAGATCGACCTGTGAAGAGCGATCGAGGCCCGCCCAGGCTTTGGCTTCAAGAATGCGCCGCACCGAGCGGTCGAGGCGCTCAGCGCTCAGGCGCCCCGCACTCAGCGCCATCTTGATCGCCTTCGTACCAATCTCCACCCCCACCAGCGGCGAATGTTCGCCCTTCGCATTCAGGCCGGTCGGGATGACCAGCACATCGCAGCCCGCTTCGAGGGCGAGCAGTTGGGCGCGGGCGTAGTCGCCTTTGGCGTATTCGATAATTGCCCCCATCCCGAGCGAATCGGTGTAGACCAGGCCGCCAAAGCCCAACTGCCGCCGCAAAAACCCCTCGATCACCCGGGGCGAACAGGTGGCGGGAACCGGCTCGGAGTCGATGGCCTGCACCCACAGGTGGGCTGCCATGACGCCGTGGGGAGCGCGGCCGGACAGCACGCTGCGAAAGGGCTTCAGTTCGACTTGTTCTAGAGCGGCCAGACTGCCCGGCAGGGCCGCCAGTTCGCGGTGGGTGTCGGCGCTGACGTTGCCGTGGCCGGGAAAGTGCTTGGCGGTGGCCATTGCCCCCTGCGATTCGAGCCCGGCGATGTAGGCCGCTGCCAGGCGGCTGACCAGTTCGGGCGACTGGCCGAAGGAGCGCACGTTGATGATCGGGTTGCGCGGGTTGTTGTTGACATCGAGTACCGGGGCAAAGACAACGTGCACCCCGAGGGCGCGCGCCTCGCGGGCGGTGATCTCCCCCGCTGCGCGCGCCAGATCCGTATCCCCCGCCGCTCCTAGGGCCATGGCGATGGGCAGATCCGTCGCCCCGTCGATGTAAGCACCCACCCCGCGCTCAAAATCGGCGCTCACCAACAGCGGCACAGTACTCGCCGCCTGCAGGGCGTTGAGTTGCTCCGCCAGGGCGCGCGCCCCGGTGCGGTAGATGATCAATCCCCCCACCCCAAAGCGTTCGACTAGAACGCGCCCCTCCTCGGGCGATTCGAGCATCGGCATCATGACTTGGCCGATTTTCGCTTCGAGGCTCAGGCCCGCCAGGGTGCGCTCCACCCAGTGGCGGTGCTCGCGGGCCAGCACCGCAGCAGGCTGCAGCAGCGACCACAGCCCGCCCAGCGCGAACAGAGAAAACAACCGGCGGGAAATCATCGCCCTATTCTAAGGGGCGGGGGCCGCTACAGCGGCACGATCGAGCGCTGGCACTCCGGGCAGACCGCGTGGATGGTCAGCTGGCAGTCGAGCAGCTTGAAGCCGCGCTCGGTGGCCGCCTTCGAACCGATGGTGAGAATCGGGTTGCTTTTAAATTCGATGGTGCGGTAGCACTTGACGCAGACCAGATGGTGATGGTGGTGTGGGTAGGGTTGGTTGAGTTCGTAGTGCTTGTGGCCTTCGGCCAGTTCAAGCTCGCGCAGGATGCCCATGCGCGCCATCAGCTTCAACGTGCGGTAAACCGTCGAAAGACTGATGCCACTCGATGTCTCCAGCCGCGCGTGCAGCTCCTCGGCATTGAGGTGATTGCCCGCCGGCAGCTCCTGGAACACCTTCAAGATCGTCTCGCGCTGGGGAGTCATCCGCCAGCCCTTCGAATTGAGTTCCGCTTTGAGGGCCGCCGATGTGTATTGAGTAGAGTTGACCATGGGCCGTTCTCAAAAAGCTTTGCTTGTTGACAATATACACGAGCAGCACCGGGAATGGGCAGCCCCGACCGGTGGAGATCTAAATAAATGTGATCCACCCTCTACAATCTGTTACAAAAAGGTGGCGCCGCGCAGCGACTGGTTTTGCAGGCGCATCTGGCGCAAGCCCTCGGCCAGTTTCTCAAAAGCGTCGGCCTCCTCACCGGTAGATTTTCCCGCTTCGATCCAGTCGCGCACATCGAGTTCGAAGCGCGCCAGGTCGTAGTGGCGGTCGAGCACGAGCAAAAAGCGACCCACCTCGACTTTGTGCAGGAAAACTCCCGGCCAGCTCAGCAGCGGGGCAATCTCCCCCACCCACACCAGCGCCGTCTCCGGAGCCAGCAGGTGCACCTCGACACCGTCGGGTACCGGGGTGAACTGGGTGCCCTCCACCAGCTTGACGATCGCCGTCGCCATGTCGGAGTCGATCTCGCGCAGGCGAGTAACCACATCCTCGGGTAAGACCAGATAATAAGATTTCGAGGGACGTCCAAACTTTTTTGGTCGCCCGGTCTTGCCCTTTTTCTTCTCCCCCGTGGCCTTCGGCATGATAGCTATGTAGGATTCCGCGATATTTTGACTTTTGCTATGTAAAATACACTCAAAACCGACTTTCACGGAATAAATTATAACAACCGGTCCGGGCACGGACCAGCGGGGCGCAATGTCAGTAGGTTACGGGGCATACGGTGGGAGCGAAGTAGGAGATGTTACAGGGACTCAGCTTTTTAGGCCGGCAGGTGATTGTCCTCTACGAGTGCTACTGGGGACAACTCGGCCGCATCCGCGCCCTCGATCGCTCCGGGCTGTGGATTATTGAACTGGACGAAGGGGACGAGTACGGCCCGGTGGTGCTCGCCCTCGAATCGCAGGCGTTTCGTCTGGCCACCTGACACTTGGCCGGCTCTAGCTGCCCCCGGCGTTCTGGCGCCGGTCGACCTGGTTGGGGAAGCCTGCCGCTTTCATGTTTTCGAGTTTAAAGGGCGGCTTGGCCGTCTCGGGCAGGTAGACATCGAGTTCGATCGCACTGGTCCCCGCCGCAACCTCAGCCAGGGAACCTACCCGCCGCCGGGTAATGGCAAGGGTGCCGTTGGCATCGGTGATCTTGCCGAAAACATCGACATTTTTGGCCGGTTTCTCGGCAGGATTGACCGCCGTTCCCCGAAGGCGGTAGCAGCGCGTCGGCACGTTGACCGAGTCGTTGAGGCTGATGCTCGCTCCCCCTTTACTGCCGGGGGGGCAGTCGACGACGGCGAGATCTTTGAGGGCGATTTCGATTTTGCTCGCTTCGCCGCAGCCGGCCAGGAGCAAAACGGTGCACAACAGTCCACATCTGACCCAGCGCATGGTATCTCCTGCGAATATCCACCCCCGATGATAGTAAACCCCTGGAGATTTAGCGTCCGCAGGTTGTAGTCTGGGCAGTATCTCGCAAAATGTGCGGCATGCGGATTCTCGGTCTCGATCCGGGCGTGGCGATCGTCGGTTACGGAGTGCTCGACTTTTTTGACAGTGCTCCGCCAGTGGTGTGCGACTACGGCATCGTGCAGACCTCGGCAAAAACCGCCTTCGAAGCAAGACTTGCGGCCATCTACGAGGACATCAACAGTTTATTTTCTGCCCACACGCCCGACCTGGTTGCTATCGAAAAACTCTTCTTCTACAAGATGGGCAACACGATCTCGGTGGCCCAGGCGCGGGGAGTGGTGCTCCTGTGCGCCGCCCAGCACGGGGTGCCCTATGTCGAATTCAGTCCGCCCCAGGTCAAACTCGCCCTCACCGGCGACGGCCGTGCCGACAAACGCGCCATCCAAGAGGCCGTGCAGCGCGAGTTGGGGCTGATTGCCGTGCCCAAACCCGACGACGCCGCCGACGCCCTGGCCATTGCCCTCAACGGCTGGTTCCACCGCCTGCCCCCCGCCGCCCGAGAAGCCGTTCCCGCCTACAGCGTCGGTTAAGAGCGCTGGGCTGCGTAGCGAAGGCGCAGGGCTACCCTCGGCGCTCTAGAGCGCCAAGGAGGATATGGCCCCGGCGGCGTCCGGCTCGCCCACGCCCTTCAGTTCAAAAATCCGGGCGATCACCTCGGCCACCACCCGGTCGGGTGTGGACGCCCCAGCAGTCACCCCGACGGTCACCGCCCCGGCCGGAAGCCAGTTTTTGGTGCGCACCAGCGATTTGCTGTGCAAGTCGCGGTGCTCGATAAATTGCGCCGAGACCAGACGGTCAGCCCCGTCGATGTGAAAGGAAGGCAAACCCCGCTCGACGGCAATCTCCTGCAGGTGGGTGGTGTTGGAGGAGTTGTAGCCGCCGATGACGACCAGCAGATCCAGCGGCTCCTCGACGAGCTTGAACATGGCGTCCTGGCGCTCCTGGGTAGCGTCGCAGATCGTGTCGTGGCTCATGAAGTGGTCGGCCAGGTTCGCAGGGCCGTAGCGGCGCATCATCGTGCGCTCGAACAACTTGCCGATGCGCTCGGTCTCGCCCTTGAGCATCGTGGTCTGGTTGGCAATGCCGACGCGCACCAGGTCGCGGTCGGGGTCGAAGCCCTCGCAAGCCGCCGGGCCGAAGTGGGCCAAAAACGCCCGGCGATCGCCGCCGTCGAGGATGTAGTCGCACACCTGCTGGGCCTCTTCCAGGTTGAGCACCACCAGATAGCGGCGGGCCCGCGAAGCGGTCGCCACCGTCTCCTCGTGCTGGTACTTGCCGTGAATGATTGAGGTGAATTCAGCCCGGTCGTACTTGCCCACCCGGTTCCAAACCGCCGAGACCCAGGGGCAGGTGGTATCGACGATGACGCAGTTTTTCGCATCGAGAATCTGCATCTCCTGGGTGGAAGCGCCGAAGGCGGGCAAGATCACCACGTCCGCCTCGCTGACTCGATCAAAGTTTTTTGGCACGCGCCGCCCGCTTTCGTCTTCGTCAAGAAAGCGGATGCCCATCGCGCGCAGGTGCTGGTTGACCAGCGGGTTGTGGATGATCTCGTTGGTGATCCATAGCTGGCGGTCGGGAAACATCCGGTGCGTCTCGTAGGCCATCGAGACGGCCTTATCGACCCCCCAGCAGAAGCCGAACGCCTCCGCCAGGCGAATAGTCACCCCGCCGCGCTGCAGTGTGTAGCTGTTGGCGCGAATTTCGTGGATGAGCGGAGATTCGTACTCCGCCTTGAGATCGTCCTGCACCGCAGCTTTAAGACCGAAACCCTTGCGGAAGTAATTTTTGGACTGCATCGGCAACTCCAGGGCCTACACCGCCATTTTACGGTCGATTGAAGTGCTCGAAGCCGGGGGCTTCGAGCGGCCGGTCTTCGGTGTCCACAACCTGGTCTCCCGCCACCGCCTGCCCGACGATCGCCCCGCCGATAGCGATCGCTGCGAGCCGTTCCACCAGTTGCACCGCGGCATCAGGCTCCAGCGCAATCAACAGCTCGTAATCCTCGCCGCCCCCGAGCGCCCAGGCGGTGGCCTGCTCCCCAGCTACCTGCAGCGTCGCCACGTCGATAGGCAGGGCCGCCAGGTCCACCACCGCACCGCAGCCGCTTTGGGCGCACACCTGGGCAATCGCATCGGTGAGGCCGTCGCTGGTATCCATAGCGGCGGCCCGCCCGCTCAGCGCAAAGACGAGCGGCGGCACCTCCAGGCGTGGCTTGGGTCGCCGGTGGGCGGCCACCACCGCTTCGCGCACCGGCTTGCCAAGGTGGGCGTAGCGCTCCGCCTCGAGCAGCACCGCGAGGCCCGCCCGCGAAGCGCCCAGATGTCCTGTCACTACCAGCGCGTCCCCCGGCCGGGCGGCGTTGCGCCTGAGTATCCGGTGCGGATCGACCGTACCGAGGGCAGTGACCGCCACGGTGCGGCTTTTGGCCCGGCAGGTGTCTCCCCCCAGCAGCAAGGCTCCCACCGGCGCGCTGCAGGCGGTGAACCCTTCATAGAACGCTTCCACCCACTCGACGCTCGTACCGGGGCTCAGCCCCAACCCGACGAGCATGCCGGACGGAGCGGCACCCATGGCCGCCAGATCCGAGAGGTTGGCCGCGGCGGAGCGCCAGCCCACATCGAAGGGGCCGGTGGTGCGGTCGCTAAAGTGCACATCTTCGAAGAGCAGATCGGTGGTGGCCACCAGCGCCCCCGAACCGGGCGCAATCACCGCCGCATCGTCACCCCCCGGCACCAGGAGGTGTGGGGCATGGCCGAAAAAGCGCCCGAGCCGGGCAATCAGCCCCCGCTCACCCAGTTCGGCAATATCCACCTAGCGCAGCTGGCTGTAGACCACCTCGGAGATGGTAGGCACTTCCGCGTAGCGGCCCAGCAGACTCTGGACAATGCCGTAGATGCCGAAGGCGAAGATGCCCAAGAAGATCGTATTGCCGAGGGTCTGCTGGATGACGTCGATGCCGGGCAAGAAGGCGAACATGTTGACCAACAGCGGCAGCACCAGCGAAAACAGCGACAGGATGATGCCCACCAACAGCGCCTGGAAGACATTGAAGCGAATGAAGTGGCTGATGTTGGTGTTATTGACCACCAGGGCAAACAGGGCAATAAAGACAGCGAGGCCGATAAAGCCCGAGTTGAGAAAGTTGATGGGTGCCAGAATCTGGATGACGGCGCCGAGGCCCAACTGGCTGAGCAAGGTGACGCCATAGCCTAGTGAGGCCGCCATGGGAAGCAAATACGGGAGGCTTGCGAAGATGCGATCACTTGGAGAAGTACTGCCGCGCCAGCTCATAACAAATCTCGTCTATTGAATTAGGACTATCGGATCTGGGCAAGGTGAAAACCCATGCGACAGCGATACCGGCCGGCGTGGGGCGAGGATATCTCCTCGCTTGCACACAGCAGACGCTCGCCGCGGTGTCGGGGGCGCCCCTGCTGGTCGGCGTAGAAACACACGGTGCAAACCGGCTCCGCCGATGTAACCGTGTCGCGCAACAGCAGTACCAGCCGGGTCTCCTCCACGGTTTGTCCCCTTGCTCCCCTACATTCTGCCTTACGTGTGTCCATCCGTCTAACCGCAGCGCCAACGAGCCCGGCCCTGGGCCAGCCACTGCCGCTCCCATTCGCTCCACTCTCCCGACACGACAGCCGTTTGCCATTCGGCGGCCCAGGCCGCCGTCAGTGAGGCTATGACTGTGTCTACGATCAGATCCGGTTGGATTTCAGCAAGGCCCACCACCGCCTCGGGAGCCTGCTCAGGAAAAAGCCGCGCAAGCCGTTCCCGGTTGGGTGCCAGTAAAATCGCGCCGTGCTGCAGTACGGTGTCACCCCGGCGCACCTGGGCGCTACCCACCAGTTTGCGCCCCCGCCAGAGCAGGTCCGCCGAGGTGGTACTGCTGAAGCAGCCGGGCCGACGGACGTACTCACGTCCTCCCCGACCGAAACCGACTTCGATGCCCAGATTCGCCAGTCCCCTCACCAAAAAGGCACACAGCCGGGCATAGGTTTGGCCGGTCGAGCCGCTCAGGCCGCGCACGGCGACGGCGTAGGTGAGATCGCCCTCGTGCCAGACCGCCCGGCCGCCGGTCGGGCGGCGCACCTTCGGGAGCGCCCGCCAGTGTTCCGGAAAAACGTTCTGGTGAAATCCGAGCGAAAGGGTGGGACGTGCCCAGGCGTAAAACCGCAGGCTGGGCGGGCTCACCCCCTGGCGCAGTGCTTCGAGCATCGCTTCGTCGGCAGCCATCAGCGCGTCGCCTTCGGCGCGCTCAAAGGGCAGCAGGCGGAAGTTCAAGCCGGAAAAGGGGCGGTCCCGCCGAACTGCTCGATGAGCGGCTCGTCGTACTCGTCCGCCAGGGTCGCCACGATCGTGATCGCCCGCGAAATTTCGGCGGGGTCGAGGCTGTCGAGGGTACGCATCGTGTGCAAAGCCACCTCGTTTTCGCGCAGGCAAAAGCGCGCCTCCCAGGTCTCAAGCCAGTTGGAGCGCAAGAGGTGCGCGTAAAGCTCGCCGGTTTTGGCGGGATTCTCAGGCAATTTCATCACCGGCGCCCAGACCGTGAGCGTGTCGTCGTTCGATTCACCGCTCATCACCACGAAGACGCGCACGGTGCCGTACTTGAAAATCCACATCAGCCCTTTGTCGCTTTCTTTGAGTTGGGCAAAGCGAACCGAGCCCTCCATGGCCAGACTGGCGATCACCGCTTCCACTTCCTCGCGGTGGGTGGCGAGGTGAAGCTCTGCGTTGCTAACCGCTTCTTCGTGCGTGGTCATCCTGTGTGCCTCTCCTTGCCCTGTCGGGCAGGTACCGTCTGCTATTTTGGCCCATCCTGGGTACTCTACCAGGATTGAGGCACCGTCTGCATGTCGCCTGGGCGGCATCTCGTCGCTATCATAATAAGGACCTGCAAAGCGCTTTATGGTAACTGTCTCCGCCTTGGGTTCATCACTTCTGGAAGTTCTCGCGGCCGAAGAACGCAAGCGCATCTTGAGCCTTTGCCAGAAGATCAGCCTGCGGCCCGGCGAAGCCGTGGCCACCGACACCGCCGGCCCGATTGTTTATCTGGTCGAGGCGGGGGCGTTTATCGAGCGCATCTACTACGGAGCGCGCGCCGTGCCGATTGTGCACGTCACCGGCCCGGGGGATCTGCTGCAGGCCAATCGCCTGTTTGTCTCCTCCAGCCTCTACCGCAACGAACTGCGCGCCATCCACATCGAGAACAACAGCCTGCTGGCCTGGCCGGCGGCCGACTTTTTGGCGGCGCTGCGCACCACCCCCGAGGGACTTTTGTACCTGTGTTCCTGGAGCAACCAGCAAATTCAGACCAGCCGGGTGCAACTGTACGAGACGGTCGCTCACTCCGCCTACTACCGCCTAGTCAATCTGCTCGCCAGCCTCGCCAACCGCTACGGCTACCGCAACTCCAACGGCTCGACGGTGCTGTTGCCCCTCAAGCTCACCGTCAAGGACATCAGCGAGTGCATCAACGTCTCGCGCGAAACCGGCTCCAGTTTGTTCAACAAACTGCGGCGGCGCGGCGTGGTCGGGGCCGGTAAATTCATCAAAGTCGAGCTGTCCAAACTCAGCGAGTACGCCGCCACGCTCGAATAAGCCCCCAGCCGGAACAGCCCGGTACAATGGGAGCCGGACGCATTGCACCGATCCCCATGAGCGCACCCACCCCCTCGCTTGTCTCGCAACTGGCCCAGAGCATTCTGCTGCGCGACTTTCGGGAACGGCAGTTCAAAAGCCGCTTTGCGGTGCGCCGCGTGGGGCAGCCCTCCTGGCGCGCAGCCCGCCTGTGCTTCTCGCCCAGTTTGGCCCCGGGCACCGAGGCAATCTGCCCCGGCTGCCGCAACTACGCCCACTCGCCGATGCTGGTGTGCGCCATCTATCCCCATGGACCGGGGGACGCCTTCTGCCGCGACTTTCAGCCGGGAGAACCGCCCGAGGCGCTATGATTCGGGCCGGGCGACCACACCGTGCAAAAAGATATCGCTGATGCCACGTACCATCTCGTCCATCTCCAGGAGCTGGCCGATACTGCCACCGCCGCTCATCGTCTGGTCGCTGAAGCCCGCGATCGTGAACATCCCCAAAAACACCCGCGCTACCACCTTCGGATTCATCGGGCGGTAGGCGCCCCGGTCCATGGCCGTCTGGAAAAAATCCTCGGCGACATCGAGCATGCGGGCGATCACCTCGCTGTGCACCCGGTCGCGCAGGTCCGGATGGAACTGCGCTTCAAAAAAGCACACTTTCATCAGGTCCATATTCGTGTGCATGTCGCGCATGCGGTTGCGCATGACGTTCTCGACGTGGGTATAGCTCGCCATCTGGCTCAGTTCGGTCAGCAAATCGGTGAGAATCGTCACCCAACCGCTGGTCACCAGTTCGATAAGAATGTCTTTTTTGGTCGGAAAGTACCGGAAGATCGTCCCCTCGGCGATCCCCGCCCGCTTGGCAATCTGACTGGTCGGCGTGTTACCAAAGCCTTGTTGCGCAAACAGATGCTGGGAAGCATCGAGAATCTTGCGGCGATTGTCTGTAGATGGGGCCTCTTCGCGGAGGGCCGGTCTGAAAAAGCGCATGGTCCAACGCCTCCAAGGTGAGTCTCTGCGGGTATCCTAACCGCACGAAATGTTTATTCTCGAAAAAGGACCACATACTGACGCAAGAGTTTACGTTCCTTGACATAGGACACGCACCATCTTTACCAGTTGCGCAGGACACTACTAAAAGAACGCGGCTGTTTGAGTTAGAACTGATTTGTACATTTGCCGGGCCAATGAAACTTCGAAGGCGGCAGTTGATCGGCTGGGGTGCGGCGGGGGCCGGGGCCGTAGCGGCGGCGGCGACACTGCCGGGGCTGTGGCGCCAGTGGCAGAGCGCCCGGGTGCCGCCTTTACCTGAGAGTGCCCCGCCGGTAAGCGGCATGCAGCCACTGGCGCTGTTGCGCGAATTTGACTACGGCACCCTCAAGCAAGAAAACGGCCGCACCGTGCGCGAATTTCGCATCGAAGCGCGCACCAATGCCATCCAGCTCAACCCGGCCGTTTCCTTCGTGAGCTGGAATTTCAACGGGCGCGTGCCGGGTCCGACTTTGCGGGTCAAAGCCGGCGAGCGGGTGCGGGTGCTGTTTGTCAACCGGGGCGGCCACGCCCATTCGATGCACTTTCACGGCATCCACGCGAGCGCCATGGACGGCGTGCGCCCGGTGCGCAACGGCGCTGCGACGATTTACGAGTTCGACGCCGAGCCGTTTGGGGTGCACCTCTACCACTGCCACGTCTCGCCGGTGGCCCGCCACGTGAGCAAAGGACTCTACGGTCTATTCATCGTCGATCCGCCCGGGGGAAGACCGCCCGCCGACGAGATGGCCCTGGTGATGGGCGGCTTCGACCTCAACGACGACGGCCGCAACGACATCTACGCCTTCAACGGCGTGCCCAACTACTACCTGCGCCACCCCATCCCCGTCTACCAGCATCAGCCTCTGCGGCTCTATTTGCTCAATATGATCGAGTGGGACGCGGCGGTCACCTTTCATCTGCACGCCAATTTTTTCAAACTGTTGCGCAGCGGCCGCACCCTCGCCGCCGCCGAGGAGGCGGACGTGGTCACCATGGGCACCGCCGAGCGCCACATTCTCGAATTTGCCTACCGCGACCCTGGCATCTATATGTTCCACCCCCACCAGGACGCGATCGCCGAAAACGGCTGCATGGGGCAGTTCCGGGTGCTGCCCATGGACGGCTCGGCCACCCCGGTTGAGCCTGTCCACGGCGGCCACGGCTGAGGCTTCGTGGTTACAAAATAGTTGCGAGTGATTACTATTAACAACGGGACCGATCTTGCCGGGAGACCATGCACCAGACCGTTGTGCGCCGTTTGTTACCGCTCGTTGCCATCACAGCTTTGCTCATCGCCTGCGCCGCCGAGACCGAAGCGCCGAAGCCAACCGCCACCGCCTCCACACCCGCCACCGAGTCGATGGCGATGGGCGGTGGCCGCAAAGTCAACATCAACACAGCGATTTTGTCGGAGCTGGACAAATTCGAAGGGCTCCTGGCCATCCCGGCGCTGTCCAACCGCATCCAGGCGGCCCGGCCCTACGCCAGTCCCGAGGAATTGGTGAGCAAGAACGTGCTCACCCAGGAGCAGTTCGATCGCATCAAAGACCAGGTGACCGTCGAAGAAATTGTCCTCACCGGCCGCGAGCGCGATGTCGATTACCTCACCAAGCTCGGCCTGATGCGCGGCCACTTGATCGTTGCGCGCGAACTCATCGAACGCCAACAGCCCGAGCACGCCCTGCCCCACTTCGGCCACCCGGTCGAAGAAATTTACCTCGATATCGAGGAGCAACTGGCCGAGCGCCAGGTGCCGGAATTCAAATCCGCCCTGCTCAAATTGCAGGATCTGGTCAAATTCAAGCCGGATAGCCCCGAAATTGCTCCGGGGCTATCCGCCGCCTTCGCAGCCATCGACAAAGCCGAGCAAGCTATCCCGGCCGCAGGGCGTACCCAGCCTGCCATGGTACTGGGAGTCATCGATGGGCTGCTTGAAGCGGCCGCCGCCGAGTACTCCGCTGCGGTCAACAACGGCAAGATTGCCGCGCGCATCGAGTACGAGGATTCGCGCGGCTTCGTGCTCTACGCGGGTCAGCTGTACGCCACCATCGGCCCCCAACTCGACAAAGCCGACCCCAAAACCGCCGAAGCGATCGCCGTGGGTCTGCGCAAACTGGCCGGCGCCTGGCCCAGCATCGAGGCGCCCAATCCCCCGGCTTTGAGCGCCGAGGAGGTGGCCGCCTCGGTCAAGTCCGTCGAACAAGCCGCCCAGAAATTCGCTACCTAGGGGACTCGCTATGGATTTTGCCGCCGCTTTGCCCACCTTTGCCATCACCCTGCGCGAGGGCGTCGAGGCCGCCCTGGTGGTCGGGATCGTGCTTGCCTGCCTCAAAAAAGCCGGGCGCACCCACCTGAACCGCTGGGTATGGGGCGGCGTGGCGGGCGGCCTTGCTGCAAGTACCGCGGTGGGGCTGCTGTTCGGCTGGCTGCTGGGCAATCTGAGTACCGCCAACCAGAAGTATGCCCCGGCCGTCGAGCCGCTGCTGGAAGGCCTCTTCGGGCTGCTCGCCATCGCGATGCTCAGTTGGATGCTCATCTGGATGACCCGCCAGGCGCACTCCCTCAAAGGCCAGGTGGAAGCCTCGGTGGGCGAGGCCCTCACCCGGGAGCGCGCCGCCGGTTGGGCGATTGCCGGGTTGATTCTCTTTACGGTGCTGCGCGAAGGCTTCGAGACGGTGCTGTTTGTCACCTCGTATTTTCGCCAGGGGTTCGTACCGGCTTTTGGGGCGGTGGCGGGCATCCTGGTCGCCGTCGCCATCGCCGTATCACTCTTTAGGTGGGGTGTGCGCATCGACCTGCGCCGCTTCTTTCAGACGATGGGGCTGCTGCTGCTGCTGATTGTCTCGGGGCTGGTGGTCACTTCGCTCGGTCACTTCGACGCCGCCCTGCACGCCCTTGCCCAAATCGACCGCGCCTCCGAGTCGCTGTGCTTTTTGAGCGAACGGTTTACGCGCAACGCCTCGTGCGTCCTGGGGCCGCAGGTCTGGGACGGCACGCGCATCCTGCCTGAAAACCAGCCTGCGGGGATGGTCCTTGGAGCGCTCTTTGGCTACACCGAGCGGCTCTATCTGGTGCAGGCACTCTTTTACGCCCTGTTTCTGGTCGGGGTGGGCAGCGTCTACTGGCAGAGCGTCACCGGCAAACCGCTGCTTCCGCTCAAAAGCCGCAACGGGGCGACGCGCACGCCCACGGCCTGATCCCGCCTACCATTAAGAACTTTTGCGCGGCGGGCAATAATCCGCCAACATTGGCGGCGAGGGGCTACACTGCCTCCTAAGTGTCTGCCGCAAGGCTGTATTGGAGCGTCTTATGTCGCACTCGGTCAAAATCTACGACACTTGCATCGGCTGCACGCAGTGCGTCCGTGCTTGCCCACTCGACGTCCTGGAGATGGTTCCCTGGGACGGCAACAAGGCGGGTACGATTGCTTCCTCGCCGCGGACAGAAGATTGCGTGGGATGCAAGCGGTGCGAAACCGCCTGTCCCACCGACTTTCTGAGCATCCGCGTCTACCTGGGAGCGGAGACGACCCGCAGCATGGGTCTGGCCTACTAAACCGGCCACATATGGTGTCATCATCCCAAAGCCCTCGGGGAATTCCCCGGGGGCTTTACCCGTGAGCTTCTCCCTGACGGACAGGCGCATCCCTCTGTGTGAGTATGGATGAGACAACTGCCTAAACTCCTTCTCTGAGGGCAGAGGTCGACCAGATGCCTATGCCATCTTCACCCTCTCCTTCCCACAACAGCTTCCACACTCTCGACTCCGAAG
>JAHHGR010000051.1 GCA_019359725.1 Aphanocapsa lilacina HA4352-LM1
AAGTCGGGGCCTGGGAAGAACAGCGCAATCGGCAAAGGGTGCAGATCCACTGGCGGTTCACGACCCGGGACGCCCGCAAGAAACTGAAGCGCCTCTATCCCTCATGAATGGCGTGTCTACCTACTAGGTCATCGTGACCGAGGTAGTAATCGGAAGACCCCGAGCTGAGCCATTCTAAAAGCATCGGCTAGGGGGTTTGCTGGAGCAAAAGTAGCACCCTCATCCGCTTTGTCAAACATTGTCGAGTTGTTTGCTATGCCGTTGGCGCCTTCATCTGGGCGAAGGGGCGCGGTCGCGGCCGAGGGGCCGGGCTCCCGCACCGCTGCCCAGCAACCGCTCGCCAATCCACCCGTCGAGGCTGAACCGACCCGCCCCGACTAACAAAAAGGCGAACGACACCGCCGCGTACAACAGGGCCAATTCTTTTTCGGCAAAAGGCTGAGACCCGTGCAGGATGAAGCCTGCCACCAGCATCGTAAAGAGAATCGCAGCCGCTGCCGGTCGGGTCAAAAGGCCCACTGCCAGAAGAATGCCCCCCACCAGTTCGGCAAGGCCCGCCGACCAGGCAAAAAAGACCGGCGCCGGAAAGCCCAGGCTCGCCACTGTCTCCACCAGCCCTTCGTTGGGCGGCACCTTGCCGAGGCCATGGCTTGCCATCGTGAGCCCAGCAAACACCCGCAGCACCAGCAAACCGATATCCGCCAGAGGTGAAGCGCCTCCGTAACCGCCAATCAACAAAGAAAAGATCCGATTCATGGCTACCAACCTACGCCGAAGTGTCTACAGACTAGTATCTCCAGCTTCGGATCGACCTGCGTCCCGGGAGCGATATCAGGTAGCCGGGCGAGGACCACCCATCCGGGGCAGTCGGTGTACGATGACGAAGCTCCATTACGTGGCCTGTCATGCAGAAAGTACCCGTCACGGTGATCACCGGCTTTTTGGGAAGCGGCAAGACGACCCTCATCCGCCACATCCTCACCCACAACCAGGGGCTGCGCATCGCTGTGCTGGTCAACGAGTTCGGTGAACTGGGCATCGACGGCGAACTGGTGAAAGCCTGCGGCGGCTGCGGTGAGGAGGACATTATTGAATTGACCAACGGCTGCCTGTGCTGCACGGTGCAGGAAGAATTTCTGCCCACCATGCAGCGGCTCATCGCCCGCCGGGGTGAGATCGACCACATTCTGGTCGAGACTTCCGGCCTGGCGCTTCCCAAACCGCTGGTGCAGGCGTTTCGCTGGCCCGAAATTCGCAATGGCGCCACGGTTGACGGGGTGGTGACGATTGTAGATGCCGCTTCTATTGCCCGGGGCGGCCTGTTCGAGGGCACCAGCGACGCCCTGGGCCACGGTGCGACCGAGGCAGAACTGGTGGAGCTATTCGAAGATCAACTGGCCTGCGCCGACTTGGTTTTGCTCAACAAGTCCGATCAGGTGGCACCGGAAGATCAACCGGCCGGCGAAGCGTACCTGCGCGCCCTGCTGCCCGCCTCGGTGAAGCTCATCGCCGCGCACCACAGCCGGGTGGACCCACGTACCCTGCTGGGCCTGGGCCAGGCGGTCGAAGAGCAGATCGCCAACCGCCCCAGCCACCACGACAGCGAAGCAGAACACGAACACGACGAAGACATCCGGGCGCTCAGTGTGCGGCTGGAAGGACCGCAAGATCCCGACCGGCTGGTGGCGGCACTGCAACAGCTGGTGCGCTCCTGCGAAATCTATCGGGTCAAGGGCTTTGCCCACGCCGCCGGTAAACCCCTGCGCCTGGTAATCCAGGGGGTGGGTCACCGCTTCGAGCGCTACTTCGATCGCCCCTGGGGCAAAGGTGAAACCCGGCGCACCGATCTGGTGATCATCGGCAAAGATCTGGAGGCGGAAACGATCCGGCGGGTACTGGCCGAGGGCGCTCTCACAGCTCCGCTGCCAGATGCCAGTGCGCTCCCGAAAACTGCAACTTGAGTCCCGCAGGCAGGCTGGGTACCCCGCGCTGCAGCAGCAGGCCCCGTCCTTCGAGATTGAGCAGCTGCGAGCCGCGGAAATTGGTAGCGAGCGGTTCTTTCCAGTGCGTGTGGCCGCTCATCACCAGGGGTACGGGGGCGCGGCCGAGTACCTCGCGCACGGCCCGATGGCCGCTTAATTTGAACTCAGGCGCGTCCGGCCCCTGATGCAGCAGCATCACGTCCGGCCGGGCACCGACGAGCTTTTTGAGCGCGCGCACAAAATCTTTTTCCTTGCGGCGCTGGGGCTTGAGCGGATCGCCGATGATCCCCCCTAGGCCCGCCACCCGCAATCCGCCCAGGTCGACCACCTCGCCGTCGAGCAGATAGATGCCGGGTTCAGACAAAAAAGCGGCGCGCTCCTTGGCGGTGCCAAAGTCGTCGTGGTTGCCCGCCACCCCCGCCACCCAGCGAAAGTGCCGCGCAAAAGCCCGCCACACCGGACGCACATCGCCGATGCCGCCGCGCCGGTCGAGTTGGGGACGCACGAACAAATCGCCGCACAGCAGTACCCCCACCCGAGCGGCCCCGGGCAAATAACCGCCGCCCGCGAGTTTCGCCAACTCCGCCGCCACCGCTTCGCCGAGCAGACGGGGCGCCTCTTCGCCCGCCCGCTCGAAGATCCCCTGCAAATCCGAGCAGGCAAACACCGCATCGCACCCCTCGGGCAACCGGTCCACCGTCGCGTGGGACAAGCCGAACCAGCGGTTGCGCACCTCACCGCTCGGGGCAACGGCACGGTAGGGAATGGCATGAAAAGGCTGCTTGTGGACGGCTTGAACGCGCATAGGAACCCGGGCCGTGACCGGAAGTAGTCTAACACCACATATAGTGTCAGGACTACCGAGTAGCCTCGGGGCCGCAGGCTCAACCGACGGTCTGGGCGGTAAGCATCGCCTGGGGCGGCTTGGCGTGGGGCCAGGCGAAGGCGTGGCGGAAGCTCGCCTCCTGGCAGGCTTTGAGCTGCTTGAAGTCGATGACGTCGTTGGTGAGCAGATTTTCGTACTCGAAGGGCAGCCGCACATCGTGCAGACCGGCGTTGTCGGTGCAGATGGCGATGTCGACTCCCGCTTCAAAGCAGCGCTCGAAGACGGGGCGCAACTGGCCGATGTCGCTCAGGGTGCCGGTCTTGATATAGGTGGTCGGGCAGATTTCCAGACACTGGTGGCGGGCGGCCAGTTGCGGCAAAAGCTCCGGGTACAGCAGCGGAATCTGAATGCCGTGGCCGATGCGGCAGACGTAGGGCAGCAGTTGCGGGTAGATGCCGTTTTTGGTCTCGTAGAGGTGGGCGGTGGTCTTGATGCCCATAGCCAGGGCGTATTTGTAGAGATCCGCGAACGTCTCGAGCCGGGCTGCGTAGTGGCTGTCGCCTCCGGCCACGTCGATACCGCAGATATATTCGGGCATCGCAGCGGCCAGATCCACGATCGCCCGGTTGACCTTATCGCTGAGGCGGCTGTGCATGCAGAGGATCTGGCTGGTGACGATCGGGTACTCGGGAGAGCGGGCGGCATCGCCGATCGCGCGCACCACCTCGGCCATCTGGGCGATACGCTGATCCTCACCTAAGTTGCGGTCGGTGCGCAGGTAGGGCGTGTAGCGAATTTCGAGGTAGGCGAGATTCTCAAAAATATAAGCGCCCCGGATGAGGCGCATGACAAAATAAGGCAGGGCATCGAGCGTCTGAACGTGCTCGACGAGGGTATGCAGTTCGAGGTATTCTTCGAGGCTGCGGCGGGGGCGGGTAAAAAAGGTTTCGAAATCTTTGTACTCAGGATACTGCTCAGCAAGCGGGTGATCCTGGCGCACCAGGTAGCGCCAGAGGATCCGGGGGACCACCGACCCGCCCAGGTGACGATGAAGTTCGGCGTGCAAAGACATAAATATCGACTCGGCGGATGATTTTGTTTATTATCTCCCAGGGACCCCAGATGTGGGGCCAGCCCTGGGCCAAATTTTTGGTTGCCCTGCCCTAGCCGCCGCGCCAGACCTGGTAGAACATCAAGCAGCCGATGATCACAAATCCCGCCGCTGCGCCCAATTGCAAATAGGTAGGAGGAATAAGCTTGCTCAGCCACGCGCCCGCCAGCACCCCCAGCAGGCTCGCCAATACCAGCGCCAGCGAAGAGCCCAGGAACACCGCCCAGGGCGAGCCCGACTTGGCGGTCATCAAAAACGTGGCGAGCTGCGTCTTATCCCCCAACTCCGCCAGGAAAATGGCCCCAAAAGTGACGCCCACCAGTTTCCAGTCCATCGCCTTGCCCGCGCATTGTTACGAATGCTTCAACTAAGATAGCAGGCTCTTTTCGCTCCGCCCCCCCGGTTTCGGCCTGAGCAGATAGACTGGCTCTAATTGGTGCGGGCACTTCGGGGCCACCCGCGGCGTCTTGCAGTCCAGACCATCACTACCAGCGCAGCGCAATGATCGAAAACACTATGCAAGATTTCTTCCGAAAGAGTCTGCTGCTCACGGTCATCCTCAGCCTCGTCGGCCCCGCCGCAGTGACGGCCGCCCCCAAGCAGCCCGTCAAGCTGCGCGCCGAATACGAAGCCAGGCTCGAAGATTCACCCAAAGCGATCGTCGATGAAGTCTGGCAGACGGTGGACCGCGAGTTCGTCGATCCGACCTTCAACAAACAAAACTGGATAGCGGCGCGCGGGCAGTTGCTGGGCCGCGACTACAAAAACAAAGAGGAAGCCTACGAGGCGATTCGCAATTCCTTGAAGGTGCTGGGCGATCCGTACACCCGCTTTCTCGACCCGCGCGAATTTCAGGCGTTGCGCGATCAGACCAGCGGCGAGCTGGTGGGTGTCGGCATCCAACTGGGGGTCTCCCAGGTGAGCAAACTGCCGGTGGTGGTCAAGACCCTCGAAGATAGCCCCGCCAGCCGCTCGGGCATCCAGGCCAAAGACGAGTTGCTTGCCGTCGACGGCAAAGCGACCGCCAAGCTCGAAATTGGCGAGGTCTCCCGGATGATCCGCGGCGATCGCGGCACCCAGGTAACGCTGTCGGTGATGCGCTCGGGGCAGAAGATGAGTTTTACGATCACCCGCGCTCCGATCGAACTGAAGGTGGTCACCAGCTCCCTAAAAGAAGAAAATGACCGCAAAGTAGGCTACATCCGCCTTGCGGAATTTTCTGAAAAGGCTCCTAACGAGATGCAGCGGGCCTTTGCCAAGCTGAGCGAAGCAGGGGCACAAGGCTGGGTGCTCGACCTGCGCGGCAACCCCGGCGGTCTGCTCGATGCCGCCACCCGCGTGGCCAGCCTGGTCCTCGACCAAGGCACGATTGTCTCGACGGTCGATCGCGCCGGCACCCAGGATCAGCTGACCGCCGACCGCCACCCGGTGACCAACCTGCCCCTGGTGGTGCTGATCGATCAGGGTTCGGCCTCGGCCAGCGAGATTCTCGCCGGCGCCATCCAGGACAACCGGCGCGGCACCCTGGTGGGCATGAAGACCTTCGGCAAAGGGGTCATCCAGCAGGTGAACGCCCTCTCCGACGGTTCCGGGGTGAATGTCACCATCGCCCACTACCTGACCCCCTCCGGCAACGACATCCACAAAAAGGGCATCCAGCCCGATGTGGTCGTGGCCTTTCCGGAGGAGGCGCGCAAGGCTCCCATCGAGCCTGCCACCGGCGCCGATATCCAGTACCAGCGCGCTGTGACGGTATTGGCCAAGCTCATCGAGACCAAACCGGCCACCAGCGCCCGCCAGTAACTTGCTGTTGCGAGCGTCCCGGCCCGCGGTTGCGGGCCGGAGCGGTTTTCCTAGAACATCCCCAGAAGGGAATGGGACAATAGAAACAACACCAGACGAGCGCGATGGCCATGGCACACAACCGCAATTTCACCGAGGAAGCCTACGTCCTTGGCAACCAACTCGTAGACAAAGTCAAAGAAGCGATCGAGGAAGGCAACGTTCGCCGCATCATGATTCAAGATCCTCAGGGCAAGACGTTGCTTGAGATCCCCCTCAACATCGGAGTGGCCGCCGGGGCGGGCCTGTTGTTCTTCGCTCCGCTGCTCGCCGGGGTGGCGGGTGTCGCAGCGGTGGTCTCCCGCGCCAAGGTCGTCATCGAGCGCTACGAGGACCCGGCGGCGAAAAAGCCGACCGGCAACGAACCGCGGCCCATTCAGATCGAAGACGAGGACGACCCGCCTACATAAGTATCTGCACCCGCAAGCCTGTGCGATATACTTCCTACGGTCTTGAGGAAGTGTCCCATGCGCAAGTTCTTGAACCTGGTGCCGGCGCTGATGCTGCTGGCTGCGCCCTGTTGCGCCCAGGGAGTGGTGATGGTGGCTGGAGGCGGCTCCGAGGGCGATATCGGCGATACTGCCAGTTGGTCCTACCGGCTCTATCCGACTTTGGTCGAAGCGGGCGACATCAATGGCGACGGTCGTGTGACAGTGGCTGTGATCGCCGACTCGTCCCAGAGTGATTTTATTCCCCAGTACTTCGAGTGGTTGGGGGCGGACGACGCCTTCAACGTGCTGGTGGCCACCCGCGCCCAGGCCAATGACCCGGCTGTGGTCGATCGGGTGCGCGAGGTGGACGCCATCTTCATCAAAGGCGGCGACCAGGGCAAATACTACGACAACTGGAACGACACCCGCCTGGAGGATCACATTCGCTATGTGGTGCAGACCCGCGGTGGCGGTGTGGGGGGTACCAGCGCCGGGGCGATGAGCCAATCGCAGTACGCTCTGGCGGGCGAGAAAGATTTGATTTCCCAAGATGTGCTGACCAATGCCCAGACGCGCTATTTAGACGACGCGGACGGCGGCAGCGGCATCCACACCGACTTTCTCGGCTTTGTCACCGGCAGTGTGATCGATTCGCACTTTAACGATCGAGGTCGCCTTGCCCGTCTTTTGGGGGTGATGGCAAAGGCGAATGAAGATTTTAGTCTGGTGACAGGGGTTTTGGGCATCGGCCTGGGGGATCAGACCGGGCTTGCCATCCGCGGCGCGCTCGCCGAGGTGATTGGCCAGGGGTCGGTCTCGTTTTTGCAGACTACCCCTGAAACTGTGACCCATAGACCGAGCGGGGCACCGCTTTATATGACCAATGTGCGGGCGGATGTGCTCACCGAGGGCTGGAGCTTCAACCTGAGCGGGCGCGCAGTTGCCGCGCAGCCGGCGGGGGTCGTGACGGTGAGCTACTTGGGTGACAGCGCCGCCAACCGCGGCGCGCTTACCATCCAGGGCAGCAAAAAGGGCAATGAGCGCCTCTATGCCCTTAATCCCACTTATTTTCCCCAGAGTTACAGCCTTGTCCCTACGACCGCAAGCACCTACATTTTGAATTCCCTTGGCCTCAACGACGCCCAGAACCCGGACAACCGCGGCGCCATTCAGGAGACGACCCTCAGGGCTCTCCACGACTATCCGCACTACACCGGCATCTTGTTGTCGGTGGGCACCAAGGTTTCGCGGACCCAGAGCAGCCCCGATGCAATCGCGTTCGGGGCCGGTACCGGCGGGTCGGAGGCGGCGGCCATCGTGCTGGACGGTAAAAAGATCGAGGCGAAGGGCCTCTCACCCTATGCCGCGCCCATGGACTCAGGGGACGGCTCGCTGCGCGCCGCCGCTCTGGTGAATCTGCGCGTGCATATCCTGGGCCAGACCAGCACCTGGGGTACCCGCTACAACACCCGCACCCACACCTTGCAACAATAAGCTTCAAGCGGCAGGAAGACTCTTCAGCGTCGCGGTGTCCGCAACCGGATCAACCGAAATTTGCGAGGCGTAGAACTTGCTCGCCGTGTTGCCGATGAGTATCAGGGCCGTTGCATTGACCCCCGCGCCCACCAGCGCCCCTACGAACAACGGCACGCCTTTGAGCAGGAGTCGCTCCGCCAGCTGCTTACCCACAAGGCGGGCCAGTTGCTCGGTGCCTATCCTGGCCATCTGCTGACCCACCGCCTGCTTGAGCGCCTGGGTGCCTGCCCCGGCCAGGCGATCGGCGCCGGAACCAAGGGCCAGTACCAGAACCGCTTCGCCCTTGCGGTCGGGATCACCCAGATCCAGTCCGTAGAGGCAAGCAATCTCGTAGATCAGCTCGATTTCGAGCATCACCGTAGCCACCACGTCCGCCGCCACCATCGGCAGGTTGATGCCCGGCGGCAGCAGGCCGCTTGCCACACCCACTCCACCCGCGAACACCGCCTTGCGCTGGATAAGTCGCTGGGCCAGTTCGGGCGGCGACTCGCCGGGGTGTTCGATCTGGAGTGTCGTCACTGTCTCGCGCACTTTCTGGACGTTGACCTGATCGAGCAGTTGCAAGATCCAGTTAGCTCCGATCGTGCGGCCAATCTGCTGCATCCAGTCGCTGGTGCGCACCGCCTGCAGCGAATCGCCCAACCGCGAGCGCGTAGCGGCTACCCAGGTCATCACCTGTGGGCCGATCTGACCTTCGACTACGCGGCTTGCACTCTGCAGACGTTCTTGCACCAAGTTGCGCAGGCTGTCGCCCAGAGGGGTACTCGGTGTCCTCGCCGCCGGTTGTTGCTGAGTCATCGCTGCAATCTATCCATCGCTAAGACAATCTTAAGCACTGCTCCTGGGTTTACGCTCCTTCCCCTGGGCGGATCTGGCGGTGGACGTCGGGCGGATCGCGCACCAAGATGGGAGGGAGTACGCGCGAGGTGGGCATGCAGGGCAAGGTGGTTTTGATCACAGGTGCAAGCGGCGGGATCGGTTCGGCGGTAGCGCGCCGGGTGGCCGCCCAGGGGGCTTCGCTGGCACTCGCGGGGCGTACTCAGGCTGCGCTCGACGCTCTGGCGACCGAGTGCGAAGCGGCCGGCAGTCCCCAGACCCTGGCCATGGCCACCGACGTCACCGTCAAAGAGCAGGTGGATAATCTCTACACCAAGGTGGCCGCCACCTTCGGTCAGATCGACGTTGTGCTCAACGCCGCCGGCCTTGGCGTCCTCAAGCCCATTCAGAACCTGAGCGAGGAGGACCTCGACCGGCAGATGGCCGTCAACCTCAAAGGCACCTTCCTGAGTTGCCAGGCGGCGGTGCCCCTGATGAGCCAACAGTCGGGGGGAGGCCACATCTTCAACATTCCGGGCATCCTCGGCCAGCACCCGATGGCGACGGCCGCCGCCTACTGCGCCTCCAAATATGCCGTCGTCGGCCTCACCAAGTCGATGGCCCTCGATCTCAAGCGCGCGGGCGTCAAATTCACACTGCTCTACCTGGGTGGGGTAAACACACCCTTCTGGGACAACGCCGGCATGCGCGTGCAGCGCGACAAAATGTTGAGTGCCAAGACCGCTGCCGAGGCTGTCGCCTTTGCCCTCGCCGTCCCCTCCCCCGGTGTTCCTAACGAAATCGTCATCCAGCCCGATAGCCACCAGTTTCTCTAGTGCCCGGAGGTTTAGCGCATGACCCACACCAACGATCTGCCCCGGCCGGTGACCATCGAGCGGGACGATTCGCCCCTCAGCGCGCTGCAGGATCTCTTCGAGCGCATCCGTCAGGTGCATGCCCTCGAGCACGCCACCATCTGGGTGCTCTCCGAACAGGATCCCGATCTCAAATTGAGCGGTTTTTCTACCGATCGTGGCTTTTTTATCTATGGCCCGGTCGATACCGGGGCGCTGTTGCGCGCCGCCCACCGCGCCCTGGAGCGCATCAACCGGGGCGAAGAGAACCTTGCTATCCACCCGCGCTGCGGCACCAACCTCTCGGTGGGCATGCTGATCACCGCCGGGGTCGGGTTGGGCGCGGGTTTATTTTTACCGCGCCGCCCCCTGCCGCAACTGCTAGCCCTCTGCACCGCAGCAGTCGCTGCCTCGCAACTGGCCACAGGCCTCGGCGCCCTGGCCCAGCGCCACCTCACCACCGCGATTCCCCGCAACCTCGAAATTGTCGGCGCGCGCACCCTCTCCGACTTGACCGGTCGCCACAGCCACTTTGTCGAGACCCGCTACATCGGCTAAGGCCCTAGACAGAAAAACGCCGCGCCTTCCAGGGGGCGCGGCGCCGCAATCGACATCTGAAAATCGGCGAAGCAAAACCAGTGGCAAACGAGACGACCGCGGGCAGGACCGGTTTCACCAGAAAGTACGCGCGTCGCGCCGCAGCGGATCGCAAATTCGACACAATAATTCTCACCAGGCCAGCAGCCTTTCCAGCAAAGGCTCGTAGAGCGCTCTACCGCGCAGGCGAGTCAGCCAGCGCTCCGGGATGGCCTCGATCCTTTGTTGGAGCCCCACGAGCCTGCCAGGCAGGTGTTGGTGTCGTTGCCCAGCGGGACGGCCAGCTGCATTATGGTGAAGTTTTGCTAAGGGGTGGAGGCGTGCAGATAGCGATTTTCTGCTGCCTCGAATTTGTCGAACCGCGCCACAGGATAACTTGGCCGACCGTCGCAGTCGTTCCTAAGGGACAAACTACATCGGTTGATTTCCAAACCTGTGCTTCTATTGAAAAATAAAAACAAGTGAGGCTACGTCAGCTCCTAGACGCTTAAAATCATACGTATTTAGAGTCACAATATAGTCGACTTCTGCCTTTAATGCGGCCTGAGCTATTATTGCATCATAAACGATTGCGCCATGAAGAGACTGAATGCGCATTCGAGCAAACACGGCAAGATAGTCGCCCTCATCAAGGCTAACGGCAGTGAAATTAATCAACAGTTGACGAATAGCCTTTTCTGTATTTTTGGGACTTAGTTGCGGCTGTGCTTTCCCGGTCATGTAACGATAATATTCACTAAGGGAATGAGTGGAAATGTAGCCTTCGGTAACCCTAGAAACAACTTCTTGCAACAGGGGAAGGCACCCCTCCCTATTGGGATGGCCTGGAACAGATCCTGCAATAAGGATGTTTGTATCGAAAAGTAGTCTCACTCTTCTCGCATACTTCGGATTGCAGCGACCAAATCTGTATCTACTTGCGTGTGAACAACTGGCAATCCGTCAGCAATTTCAAGTTTTGCCTCTTTGACTTTGTGATCATCAGATGTGAGCGCTTGCCTTTCGTCTAGATCAACATGGTGAGACAATTCCGTCTCAATTTTAAGGCTTTCACCCTCCAACAAAATTTGCCACTCCCTTCGAATTTTCCACGCTTTCTTGAGATCCCATACCAGAAGCCCAATACAAAATATGCCGAGTAAAATAGAAAACAAGATAGAGCCAATAGCTTGTGGTTGAGCCACCCGCAGCAGCAGAACCGCAAGTACTTCAAACACTGCTACGACGATCAATATCGCTATCTGGGGCAGCAGGCCGGCCCAAAACTCGGTGTTATACTCACGCTGTATCTCTGGCTTTAATTCTAAATTTTTCCAAAGTCTGGCTTGAGCAAGTTCGAGACAGGTAGGCTCTGATTCTGCAAATCTTGACTGGATTCGTTTATGGCGGCGAAATTCGTAAATTGAACTCAAATTCCACGCTACTGGAAATTCTTGTCCAAATCGAAGAATAACTCGCTTTTGAAGTTCCACATCCGAACGAAACAATAAATAAAGCGCAATTGACACCATTGACCAGAGCAAAGCCGCAAAAGCAAACTCTATCATGGTGAGACCGATAGACTTAGATTTTTCAAGTTGGTCAACAAAAGCTCTCCAGGAATCCTGAAAAGCAAGGGCCAGATCGAGAAGTTCTTGCTTCTGTTCTTGTACCGGCAAAATCCAATAGAAAGTCGCGCAGATTGCTGCTATAAAAAAATAGCCTTTGTATCTGGAAAACCACCGCTGCTGTGGCTGATTTTCGCTGATAAAAGCGCTGATATCTAGGTAAAGATACCGCAACTGGTCGCTGTGCCGCGGAAGTTCCCTTGTCAATCCTCTAGCAATTTGCTTGAGCGTGACTAGTAAAATACGCTGTAAAGGTTCTCGTTCGAGTCGGGCACAAACATAATCAATAAAGTAGAGTAAGATTTGTGGAATCCGCTCAAACTTTTCTCGCCAAGAGTGCTTTGATTGTAGCTTCAACTCGTGCAAACGTTCATCCAGCGAAGAAAACTCTTTCTGGATATGCTTTATGTAATTTGCGTAACATTCGAAAACCAGGATGGCATCACTTCGAATCTGGTCAATTCTTTCGCTCACCCCACCGACTCCTGAAAGTGCGCTCGAGCTAAGCAAATTCTATACACAGCGGAGACTTCTTGCCAGCGAGCTTGCTTTAGCAGGCAAAGGCCACGCTGCATTCCTGCAGAGAGCAGAGAGCTGTCAAGCAGTAATAGTTAGCTGGGCGCATTGCGGAATCTGGGAGAAAGCTCAAAGCAAGCTGTTACTGCGCTAGAAGCCGCTCCAGCAAAGGCTTGTAGAGCGCTCTACCGCGCAGGCGAGTCAGCCAGCGCTCCGGGATGGCCTCGATCCCTTGTTGGAGCCCCACGATCCCGCCCGCCAGGCAGGCGGTGGTGTCGGTGTCGTTGCCCAGCGAGACGGCCAGCTTCACCACCTGCTCATAGGTTGCCCCCGCCTCCACCGCCCAGCGCACCGAGTGCAGGCTGTCCACCACATAGGCGCTTCCCCGGCCCCCAGGCGGCGCCTCGGGGTGGATCTCCGCATCCAGTTCCCGCAGGGCCACCGGTTCGACAGCGTAGAGCGCCCGCACCGATTCTGTGGCGGCGGCCCACGGCCGGGCTTCCCCCTCCAGAATGCGCCGCGCCCACAGGCAATAGAGCGCGCAGCACAACTGGGCGCGGGGGTGGGCGTGGGTAATCTGGGACTGCAAAGCGGCATCGCGGGCCAGTTCTGCGTCGCTGCCGCGGTGCCATAAAGCGAGGGGCAGCACCCGCATCAGCGAACCGTTGCCGTTGGCGCGCTCATCCGCCGCTGCGCAGCGCAGGGCGGGAGCGCCGCCCCTGAGGGCCGCAAGCGCTTCGCCCGTTTGGATACCGACATCGAAGACGCGGCCGTCGACGGCCAGATAGCCTTCGTCGCGCCAGGCCAGCAATCGGCGGCCCAAATCTTCGACATCGAGCCTTCCGCACTCCAGCAGCGAGGCGAGTAGGCACAGCGCCTGCGCCCCGTCGTCGGACCAGGTACCGGCGGGGACCGCGTGGGTGGGCGGGTGGCCGGGGGGTGGCTCGAAGTCGATCAAGTCGATGGGAGGCAGATTGGCGGATGGGTTGAACTCGTAGGGTACCCCCAGGGCGTCTCCCACCAGCAGACCCACCAGGCCCCCCGCCAACCGCTCACGGTATCTCGGCATAGAGACGATTCGGTTGTAGGCAATGTCGATTATCGCCTGCCGCCCGGGGGATCTCTGTGGACTTTGGACGAATGGCAGGCGCGGCCGGAGGAGGCTTGCAGGTAAACTAATAGAAACTATCGCCGCCGTCCTCCTATGCCCGCCGACCTCCCTTCGCCGAACCAGGCGATCGCACCGCTCGCCACCCGCACCGACGATCGAGGCCACCTCATCATCGGCGGCTGCGATGTGGTCGATTTGGCCCAGCGCTTCGGCACACCGCTGTATATTCTCGATGAGGCGACGCTGCGAGCTGCCTGCACCCAGTACGTCGAAGCGTTCAAGCGCCACTACGCAGGGGACTTTCGGGTGCTCTACGCCTCGAAGGCCTGGAGCAACCTGGCCATCTGCGCCGTCGTCCATCGCTGCGGCCTGGGAATCGACGCGGTTTCAGCGGGCGAAGTCCACACGGCCCTGCGCGCAGGGGTGCCTGGTGAAATGGTCTACCTGCACGGCAACAACAAATCTGAAGTGGAGATTCGCTTTGCAGCAGAAGTCGGCGCGACGGTGGTGGCTGACAACTGGCTCGATCTTGAGATTTTGAGCACCATGACGGTCGCCCGCCCGGTGCGGGTGATGGTGCGCGTCGCCCCCGGCATCGACATCCACACCCACGAATACATCCGCACCGGCCACCTCGACAGCAAATTCGGCTTCGATCCGTCCGAACTGGCCGCAGTGCTCGCCTACCTGGCGCGCACCCCCAGCCTCAGAGCCGTCGGCCTGCACGCCCACATCGGTTCGCAAAGCTTCGAGCTTGCTCCCCACGGCGATGCCGCCCAACTATTGCTGGAGTGGTATCCCAAGGCCTTCGCCCTCGGTCTGTCGGATTTTAGTGAACTGAACGTGGGGGGCGGCCTGGGCATCCGCTACACCGACGCAGACGACCCGCCCGCTATCGACGAGTGGGTAGGCACAATCTGCGAGGTGGTGACCCGCACCTGCCGGACCCACAATCTGCCTTTGCCAAAGTTGTTGTGCGAACCGGGCCGCTCTCTGGTGGGTCCTGCCTGCGCGACGGTCTATACCGTCGGCTCCACCAAGACTGTGCCCGGGATTCGCACCTATGTTTCTGTGGACGGCGGCATGTCCGACAATCCCCGGCCAATGACCTACAAAGCGCTCTACACGGCCGTTGCCGCCAATAAAATGCACGATGGGCGCCGCGAGCAAGTAACGGTGGCCGGTAAGCACTGCGAGTCCGGCGACGTGCTGCTGCGCGATGTGGATTTGCCTCTACTTGAGAGGGGAGATTACCTGGTTGTCTTTTGCACCGGTGCCTACAATTGCAGTATGGCTTCGAACTATAACCGTCTGCCCCGCCCGGCGGCGGTGCTGGTGAGCAACGGTGAAGCGGCCCTGATCGTCAAGCGTGAGAGCCTGGACGACCTGCTGCGCTATGACTGTTTACCGGAACGACTGCAGACATGAATGGCCCCCTAGAACAACTGTCAGGCGAACTGGCTCTGCGACCGCTCATCATTTCGATTCTCGATTGGGCTGCGGTGGGCCTGCTGCTCTACCTGGCCTTTCAGTTGATCCGCCAGACCCGCACGGTCTGGCTCATCCGAGGTTTTTTGATCCTCTCGGGCGCCTTTTTTCTGAGCAACTTGCTCGGATTGACCACCCTCAATTTCATCCTCGATAAGATCTTGATCGGGGTGGCGGTGGCAGTGCCTGTCATCTTCCAGCCGGAGTTGCGCCGTTTTCTTGAGCAGTTGGGCCGGGGCGAGATCTTCACATTACTCAAGCCCGATCGGGTGCCCGACTTTGAGAAAGAAGCCCTCGACGAGTTGCTTGATGCCGTTCAAGATCTTTCTGAGGAGCGCACCGGTGCCCTCATAGTGATCGAGCAGAGTCCCATCGACGATCGCCTCTTACAAGATCCGGGCGATACGATGGACGCGGTTCTTTCCAAGAGCTTGCTGTTGACCATCTTTTATCCAAAGACGCGGCTGCACGACGGTGCGGTGCTCGTTCGCGACTGGCGTATTCAATCGGCGAGCGTAATTTTGCCGATGTCCACCCAGATCCCGGCGCGGCAGTTGGGCACCCGCCACCGCGCGGCGATGGGCATCACCGAGCAAACCGACGCCCTGTGCATCGTTGTCTCCGAGGAGACCGGTTCGATCTCCCTCGCCGAGCGCGGCAAATTGCAGAGGCCGCTCACCGTCGAGCAGCTGGCCGAAGCGCTCAACCGCCGCTACCGGCGCGACGAGCCCCCCTCGGTGTTTACCATTCCAGCGCTGGGCGACTGGACGCGCAAGCTCTTCCCCGCCTCCTCCAGCCAATCGGGCAACAACGACTAAATCGATGACCACCCCGCACACGCTCCTGCGCAGCCTGCCCCCCGATCTTGATCCCAATCGCCTGCCGCGCCATGTCGCCGCCATCATGGACGGCAACGGCCGCTGGGCGTCAAAGCGCAACCTTCCCCGCGTGGTGGGCCATCAGGCTGGGGTGGGCGCCCTCAAAGAGCTGTTGCGCTGTTGCAAGGATTGGGGCATCGGTGCTCTTACGGTCTATGCCTTCTCCACGGAGAACTGGAAGCGGCCGCAGTACGAGGTCGAATTTTTGATGGCTCTTTTTGAGAAAGTACTCAACCGCGAGCTTTCGGAGATGGTGGATGAGGGGGTGCGTATTCGCTTTGTCGGAGCACTTGCCCATCTGCCCGGAGCTTTGCAGAGTGCCATCGAAGGAGCGATGGCAGCCACAGAGGCGAACACGGCGGTCGAGTTCACCGTTGCTACCAACTACGGTGGTCGGCAGGAGATCGTCAATGCCTGTCGCGAACTCGCCGAGCAGGTGCGCACAGGTTGCCTCCTGCCCGAGCAGATCGACGAGAAGCTTTTTGCCGAACACCTCTACACCCGCGAGCTGAGCGATCCCGACTTACTCATCCGCACCAGCGGCGAGCAGCGTTTGAGCAACTATTTGCTCTGGCAGCTGGCTTACACCGAAATTTACGTAGCCGACGTGCTGTGGCCTGACTTTGACCGGGCGGCCTTCCACATCGCGCTGCAATCTTACCAGGGTCGTCAGCGTCGCTTTGGCAAGGTGTGATGCCGACTCCGAGCCGGTTGGATAGTCAAGTCAGGGTTACTCCAACCCGCTATGTCCAGCCGCATCCAGGTGGCCGACTACCGCTGCCTCGAAACTATATTCTGAATCAGCGCTGGAAACCTTCAGCCCAGGTGGCTGCTCAAAAAGCTGAGGGAGCGGCCGTTGGCCAGCTCGGCCGCTTCTATTTGATAAGTGGTGCCGTCTACCCGGGCAAAGGCGTGGCCCATGCCCGGGTAGAGGTGGGTGGTGATGAGCGGATTTTGCGCCACGGCATCGAGAATGCGCCCCCGGGCGGCCGGGGCGACCAGTTCGTCCTTTTCGGCAATGTGCAGCAGCAGCGGCCGGGAAATGTTGCCCACTTCCTCCAGGTTGCGTTCGATACCCACCCCGTAGTAGCTGACATTGGCGTCGGCGTTGGAGCGGGTGGCCATCAGGTAGGCGAGTTTGCCCCCCAGGCAGTAGCCCACCGTGCCCACCGTGCCGGTGCAGCCCTCCAGCTGGCGGACGGAGACGAGGGCAGCGATGAGGTCCGTGACGCCCCGATCTTCGTCGTAGGCGTTGTAGAGTCCGAAGGCTTTTTCGAGATCGCTACCCTGGTCAACGAGCTCAACTCCCGGCTCCAGCCGCCAGAACAAATCCGGCACCACGGCGATGTAGCCCGCCTGGGCAAATGCGTCGGCGATGGCCCGCATCGTGGCGTTGATGCCAAATATTTCCTGGATGATCACCAGGCCGGGGCCGAGGCGCGCACTCGGCCTGGCCACGTAGGCGCCGAAGCTGCCGTCTTTCGATTCGATGGTGATGCGCTCTGCCATGCTGTTGGTCTTCCCCATTTCCTAACCAATTTTCCGGGTGGCCGCTAGCCGATCCGCAGATGGTATCTGGCTCCACAGTACTCCAAGCTTGGAGTACAGGACAGCCACCAGCCTGTCCCATTCGAATTTCGGAGCCCGCCATGACTTCACCGACAGGTGCTTTGCAAGCTTTCTCCAACGCTCTGGCCGACACCGTCGAAGCGGCCGGCCGGGCGGTGGTCGCCGTCGACACCCACTCGCGCAGCGCGCCCAGCGGCGTGCTCTGGCGCGAAGGGGTAGTTGTCACCGCCGACCATCTGCTCAAGGGCGACGACGAAATAACCGTCACTGTGCACGATGGGCGCCCGGTGGCGGCAACGCTGGCCGGGCGCGATCCCGGCACCGATCTGGCGGTGTTGCGCTTGGCGGCTGTCCCCGCCCCCGATGTGCCCTTTGGCGATGCCCAACTGCTCAAAGTCGGGCATCTGGCCCTGGCCCTCGCCCGCCCGGGCGAGCACGGCCTGAGTGCCAGCCTCGGCACCGTCTGCAACGTGGGCGGTCCCTGGCGCACCTGGCGTGGTGGACAGATCGACCGGCTCATCCGCCTGGATCTGAGTTTGTTTCCGGGATTTTCCGGCGGCGCTCTGGTGGACACCGAAGGCCGCATCGTCGGGATCAACACTGCCGCGCTCTCGCGCAGCACCGGGATCGCCATTCCGGCTGCCACCGTCGATCGGGTGGTAGACCAGTTACTGGCCACCGGGCGGGTCGCCCGTGGCTATCTGGGCATCGGTATGCAGCCGGTGCGCCTGCCCGACAGCCTGCGCGCCACCCTCAATTTGCCCGGTACGGGTGCGGTGATCGTCGTCAACCTCGAAGCGGGCTCCCCCGCCGAGCACGCCGGTGTGCTTCTGGGCGATGTGTTCGTCGGGATTGACGGCCACACCGTCGGGGACACCGAGGAGGTGCTGGCCCTGTTGACCCCCGAGCGGGTCGGCAAGAGCCTGCCGGTGCAGATCGTCCGGGGCGGTCAGCGAGTCGAGGTATCCGTCACTGTCGGCGAACGGCCGCGGAGAGGGGCGTGAACACCCAGCACCCAGATCAAGCGGAAAGTCTGGAGGCGGCACGGTTTTGGTCCGCCTGCGGGCGGACCGCAGCATGATTCGCGTGGCGGTAGCGGCCGATGCTGCTGTCGTGCGCGCCGGGCTGGCTGCCCTGGTTGCGGCCAGCCCCGATCTGACCGTCGTCGGCCACTCCGTTTCCCTTGCCGAGCTGCCGCAACTATTGGAGGAATTGCAGCCCGAGGTCGTGCTGGTCGACCTCGAAGATGGCGCTGACGACGCAGTGCTCGACTGGCTTCCCGGCCCTGTCCCATCCCTAATCGAAGGAGAGGGCGTCCCGGCGGTCCCTTTGGTCCTCCTCACCGAGGAAACCGCAGGAAGCTGGCTGGCCGATGTGCTGCGCTCCGGCGTGCGCGCCCTGCTGCCGCGCACCGCCACCGCCGCTGAGATCACCGCCGCGATCACAGCGGCAGCGGGTGCGCTGGTGGCGATCCACCCCGACTTGCTGGGTGCGATGCTTTCTGCTCTACCCGGCCAGCCGCGCCCACCCACCGAAGCGCCCGAACAGCCCCTCACCCCGCGCGAAGTGGAGGTGCTCTCGATGCTCGCCGAGGGCCTCGGCAACAAAACCATCGCCCGCCGCCTGCAAATTTCCGAACACACCGTCAAATTTCACATCGGCTCAATTTTCGGCAAGCTCGAGGCCACAAGCCGCACCGAAGCCGTCACCCTGGGCGTCAGGCGGGGACTGATTATGCTCTAGCGGGTCGGCTGGGTCGTTCCCTGGGCATTGGTGGGTGCGAGCGTACCGCCGCTGGTAGCGGTGAAGTTGAAGTTGGGCGTGGGAGCGGGCAGGCCCGAGTAGACGCCGCTGCTGAGGGCGTTGGTACCGGGAACGATCGTGCCATTGGAGTTGTAGACGCCGCTGGAGCTCAGACCGTTGTAGGTCGGTCCCGGCTGGACTGGACCGGCGTAGACGGGAGGAGCAGTCGAGACGGTCGAATTGATAAAAAGCGCGCCCGTCGTGCCGGTCGTGGTACCGGTCGTAGTGGTCGTGCCGGTGGTGCCCGTTGCGCCCGGTGTGGTGGTGATCTGGGCCGAGGCGGCGACAGGCACCAGCAGCAGCGCCCCTGCCAGGACAAATATCAGAATGTACACTGCTCGCATCTTTGTCGCTCCCTACGGAGGTGGGTAGAGACATTCTTGCACACCCCGCGGCAGGCGAACCAAGCCAAGCACCGCCCGTTCGCCAGCAGCACCACGGCTCAATTTCGCCCGATTCTGAGAGGATCAATCTTGATCGGCCTGACCGTGGGCGCGCAGGTATTCCGCGCCGATGAGGGCGCACAGCATCCACCAGACCACCTGCACCGACGGGCGAAACCAGACGGTATCGCTCAGACCGTTGACCAACAGCCCGACCACCGCACAGGTGGCGGCAGCACACCAGAGCGCCCCGACCGGTTCTGCACGCCGCACCCAGACAGTGAAGCCCTGCACCAACAGGGCGCTCGCCAGCCACAAAAAAGCCAGAAGCCCGACGATCCCCAATTCGACCGTAATTTCCAGCACGATCGAATAGGCGCTCAGCGCATCGAATTTGGGGCGCTGGAAAAAGGGATAAATCGCTTCAAAAGTCAGGTTGCCAGGACCGATACCGGTGAGCGGGTAGGCGCGGATCATCGCGAAGACCGCACCCCAAACGGTGATGCGAAAGTTGTTGCTCGAATCGTCGCGGCCGTCGAAGATGCTCAAAGCCCGCTCGCCCACCGCCGGTACCGCCACCACCGCCACCACCAGGGCGGCTGCCACCGTCCCCAGGAACACCACCGGTACCCAGAGCCGCCACTCGGGCTTCAGCCGCTCGCCCAACCACGGCCACAGCAGAACCGCCAGCACCAGAACGGTTGCCATCAGGGCGATCCAGCCGCCGCGCGAGTAGGTGAGCACCAGACAAGGCGCCCCTGCCCCGGCGGCAAGGGCGGCCATCACCTTAGCCGCCCAGTTTTTCCAAACCAGCGCCCCCACCACCCCGAGCGGGATCGCGGCGATCAAGTAGGCGGCAAGTAGATTCGGGTTGCCCAGAAAACTGTAAACGCGCGTAGTGTCGGCGAGGGAGGACTCGGGATCCACCCAGGTGGCCAGGGGCGGGGCACCGTTCACGTACTGCAATAGCCCATAGATCGACACCGGCAGAGTGGCTGCCAGATAACTGCCCACCGCCAGGGTGCGATAAAGCGGCTTTTGCAGCAGGTGCGCTCCCAAGGCAAAGCCCCCCGCGTACAGGGTCATCTTCAACCAGCCGTCCAGGCTCAACAGCAATCGCGGCGAACCGATCAGCGACACCCAGCCGCTCAGCCAGAAGGCCAATACCGGCAGAGCGAGCGGCGAGAGCAGCCGGGTGCGCGCGGCAAAAAGCAGGACCACCAAGGCGAGACCCACGGTCAGCACCGCACCCACCGCCACCGTGGGCACAAAAGGCGAAATCAACAGCAGCAGGCAGAACACTCCCATGGCCACCGGCTCCGCCGCCCGGGCCGCCATGCTGCTTGCGGACCAGTGCAGCAGACATTGCTGCACCCGGCCCGGCAGGCTCGCCCGCCACCAGCGCTGAAGCGGCGCATCCGCAAGCGCCAGCGATTCAAGCAATGCCCAGACAAAACTGCCAGCGGCCCAACGCTGCAGTATGGCCATGCCCCTTCCAAACGATTCTAAACAAAGGTACTGTAAGGGAATGGGCCTGCGCAGGGGGCATGGCGACAATTTTGATGCCTCTACCCCAGGGATCACTAAGAAACAAGAACTTATTCAAACCGATTTCAAATTTCTTCAAATTGCGTTGGGAAGCCGGTCGCTTCGGGGCGATGTTCTCGATACTGGAGGTGTCGGTTGCGCTGGTTCCTACGGTGTCGAGATCTGTGCCTAAACCTATACCCGCCGATCCCTGGCAGGGCTTCCGACCAGGCAACTGGCAGGTGCGCACCGACGTCGAAAATTTTATTGCCGCCAACTGCGAACCATACCTGGGCGACGACAGCGATTTGACCGGTCCGACCGAGCGCACCCAGGCGCTCTGGGTGCAGGCGCAGATGCTTCAGCAGGCGGCGCGGGCCACTGCCCGGCGCAGCGCCGGTCCGGGCGCAACCCCAGCAGGTATATTCGGCGCCGACTACCTCGATCGGCGCGAAGAACTCATCTATGGCCTGATCGACCCGCTCGATGTCGAGCAGCTGCCGGTGGGGAGCGATTGTCGGCAGTTGGCCCTGTACGGATCGCAGCGATTGCGCCGCTTGGGTATGCAGTCGGGGGCCGTCGAGACAGTCGAAGCGCTCGCCGGTTGCTACGGCCTCGATATCGGCAGACCGGCGGCCACCGCCCAGCAGGCTATCCAGTGGACCTATCTGGCGCTGTTAGCCACCCGCGATCCGCTTTTTGACCGACGCCGTACCGTCAGTGGTCTCGACACTTTTTTTGATGTCTACTTCCAGCGCGACCTCGCTCGCGGCCTGTTGGTCGAAGAAGAAGCCCAGGAACTGGTAGACGACCTGATGATCAAGTTGCGGTTGCCCCAGCCGACGCTGAGCGAACTGTACCTGCCCCTGGCTGCGGGCGTAGACCCCGAAGGCAGGCCGCTGGTCACCCGCACCGACTTTCGCTTCGTCAACACGTACTACACCCTGGGACCAGCAGCCGAACCGCACCTGCTGGTGCTCTGGTCGGCGGCCTTGAGCGGGGCCTTCCGGCGCTTCTGCGGCGAGGTAACCATCGACACCAGTTCGCTGCGCTACGCCCAGTCGCTGCCGCTGCCGCAGACGGGTCTGGCCCAGACTTTCAATCCCGACGCTTTGGGCGCCACCCGCGCCGAGCAAGTCGAAAACCTCGGTCTTTGGCTCGACCGGCAGCCGCACGACCTTCACCTGGGGATTAATGTCTTTGGCCGCGAGGCACTGGTTTCGACGCTGACCCGTCCCAACAAGTTTGCCCATCTGACCGTGCAACTTGCCGAAGGGGCGGTAGATCTGCACAGCCTCAGCCCGCTCGGACGGCGCCAGGTGCTTCTACAATTGCTGGGAAGCTTCGAAAGGTAAGGCGCGTGGATTCAACGCTGGCGGTCGGGCTGATCAGCGGCACTTCGCTAGACGGCATCGACGGGGCACTGGTGGCAATTGCAGGCAGCGCGCAGCAGCCGGCCGTAACAACCCTTGCTACGCTGGCCTTACCTTACCCGGAAGGGTTGCGCGGGCGGCTATTGCATCTGGCGGAGGGCAAACCCGTTCCAGTAGCCGAGGTGAGTGCTCTGCACCGCGATGTCGCCCTTGCCTTTGCGGACTGCGCCCTGCAACTTATCGATCAGGCGGGCTTTCGCTGCGAGCAGATCGCCTGCATCGGCTCCCATGGCCAGACCGTTCATCACCAGCCCCCAGCCGAAAACGCAGCGGGACACACGCTGCAGTTGGGCGACGGCGCCTGGATTGCCGAGTGCACCGGGGTGACGACCGTGGGCAACTTTCGCACCCGCGATATGGCGGCGGGCGGCCAGGGTGCCCCCCTGGTGCCGCTCCTCGACTATTTGCTGTTGCGCGACGCCCGGCGCGACCGCTGCATCCAGAATCTGGGCGGTATTGCCAACGTCACCTACTTGCGCGCCGGGGGCGGCCCCGAGGAAGTAATCGCCTTCGACACCGGCCCGGCCAATCTGCTTATCGACGGCACCGTGCAGATTGCCCTGGGCGAACCTTTCGATCGAGGCGGCAGCCTGGCGCTGCAAGGCACGGTCGATCGGGACTGCCTGGAGCGGTGGCTGGCCGATCCGTACTTTCGCCGGCCGCCCCCCAAATCGACCGGCCGCGAGTACTTCGGCTACGCGCGCGCCCGGCGGCTGGCCGAGGAGAGCGCCCACCTGCCGGTGGCCGACCGGGTGGCGACGGTGAGCGAACTGACCGTGCGCTCGATCGAACGGGCCTACCGCGATTTTCTGCCCCGGCTTCCCGAAGAGGTGTTCCTGTGTGGGGGCGGGGCGCGCAACGGCTATATCCGCGCGCGCCTCGGGCGATTGCTCGCCCCGGCGCGCGTCGCCGTCAGCGACGAAGCCGGCATCGATCCCGACTTCAAAGAGGCGATTGCCTTTGCGCTGCTGGCCTGGTTACGCTGTACCGGGGCGCCGGGGAATTTGCCCGCGGTCACTGGGGCCGAGCGGGCGGTTCCCCTGGGCGACGTGCATCCTGCCGGGTAAAGTATCAAGTAAAGGATTGTGGTCTATGGGTCGCCACCAGGTTCCCTATATTCTAGTTACCGAAACGGCCCAGCTGTCGGAACTGGTCGATCGCTGGCAGACCCGCAAAGTCCTCGCCGTCGACACCGAAACGGCCCACTGGCACCAGGTGAGTACCGGCAAAAACCGCGTATCGCTGCTACAGGTCTGGGACGGGACGAGCGAGGCGGTCTGGGTGATCGATTGTTTCGCGGTGGATCTCACGGCCTTTGTCGAGAAGACCATGCGCAACTGGGAAATTGTCAAGCTCGTCCACAACGCTCCCTACGACCTGGCCTACCTGGGAGGAGCCGCCCAAGCGCGCTCGGTGGTCTGCACGCTGCAGATGGCGCGGTCGATCCCGGCCTCCAGGCGCGGTGCCCTTGAGCGCAATTCCCTCAAAGCCCTGAGCGCACACTTTTTGGGCATCGAACTGGACAAGCGCTACCAGGCGAGCAACTGGGCGCTCAGACCGCTCACGGCCGAACAGCTCGACTACGCCGCCCTCGACCCGTGGGTGACCTTTCACATCTGGGAGCACCTGCGGGCGCTGGTGGAGCCTGAGAACGAAGGCTTCGAGGGGTTGCTGGTGTGACCGCCGAGGGACACCTGAAGGTGCTGCGCACCAATATTGCCGCCGTGCGGGCGATCGTCGAGACCGTGGCGGGCACCCTGGGGCCGAAGGGCCTCGATGTGCTGCTGGTGGACGACGCGGGCCGCATGACCCTCACCAACGACGGCGTCGAAATCCTCGGGCAGCTCGACGCCCAGCATCCGGCCGCCCGTCTGGTCATCCAGGTGGCCGAGGCCCAGGACCGCAGCGTCGGCGACGGCACCACCACCGCCACGGTCCTGGCTGGGGCGCTGCTCGATGCTTGCCTGGAGCGCGTCGAGCAGGGCATCGCCATCAATGCGCTGATCGCGGGTCTGCGCGCCGGGGTGCAAGCGGCCCTCGACGCTTTGCGCAGCGCCGCTGTGCCTGTCACGGACCTGGCCGATCCGCGGGTGTCGGCTGTCACCCGCATCGCCGCGCGCGGCGATGCGGCCATTGCCCGGATCGTCCGGGAGGCGGCGAACCACATCGGCTTCGAGCGCCTGCGCGCCGGGCGCGTGCGCCTCGGCGAACTGGTCAGCTCCCGCGTGGGTGAGTCCCACCGCTGGATCGAAGGCCTGGTCCTTGCCAAGCAGCCGCTGCAGTTGCCGCCGGAGGGTTTTTCCCGGACTGGGGGCGTGCTGGTACTTTCTGACCCCTTCGAATCCGAGAGCTTCGATGCCCAGGTGCTCGCCACCGAGGGGGGGTTTGCCCGCTACCTCGAAGCCCAGGAGCAGTTGCGCCGCCGGGTGCAGGTTCTCGTCGAGGCTGGAGTGGTGCTGCTGGTGTGCGAAAAGAGCATTTCCCCAACGGCCGAACCGCTCTTGGCCGAGGCGGGGATCGTTGCTCTGCAGCGAATCCTGCGCCGCGACAGTGAGCGGACGGCCGGCTTCAGCGGCGCGGTGCCGGTGCGCCAGGGCCAGCTGGCCCGGGGGGCGACCGCCCTGGCCCCGGCACTGGGCAAGGCGACGGTGCGCTACGAACGCCCTTCCCAGAAACTCGTCCTCAGCGCCGGGGGGGGAGAGCCCCTGGCGGCGATGATCGTCGGCGCGGTGAGCGCCGAGGTGGCCGCCGAACTGGAGCGCGTCGCCGTCGACGCCTGCAGCGCGCTGCAGGCCGCCCTCACCTCGGGGGTGGTGACGGGCGGCGGGGTGGCGGAACTGGCGAGCCGCCGGGCGGTGAGCGCCCTGGCCGCGCGCACCGAGGGGGTGGTGCGCTACGGCATCGAGGCGGTGGCTGCCGCCCTGCGCAGGCCCCTGGAGCAGATCGTGATCAACAGTGGCTATTCGGCCCTCGAAAAAGTCGCCCAGTTGGAGGCGATGCACCAGCGCACCGCCAACCCGCACCTGGGCATCGACTGCGAGAGCGGCGAGGTGGTCGATCTGTGGCAAGCCGGAGTGATCGACCCGCTGGCGGTCAAGACCTGCGCCCTCGAAGCGGCAGCCGAAATCGCCGAACGCATCCTGCGCATCCAGACCGTCGTGCGCCGCCGCGAAACTCCTCCCAGGGGCGCTTGAATTGCCCAAAAAATAGGCGAAGATCGGCTCTACCAGGCGTCAAAGGATCCTAGAGCGCTATGTCGCGGCTCAACCCGGTGCAAGTGGCGGCACTTATCACCCTTCCAGTGCTGCTCGGCTGCGGAATGGCTCTCGCCCAACCTAAAGCAATCCGCAACGGCGAAGTGCGCGTCGGCAACAAGACCCCCTACCCGGTGCGGGTGGTCGTGACCAAGGCGGACGGTTCGCTCGAAGGCGCTTTTTGGGATTTTGCCCCCGGCGAAGGGGGTACCGAGGGGATCCGTCTGGCCCTGGCCGACCGGCCGATTGTGCTGGGCGAAGGGGACGTGATCACTATCTTTACGGTGGACGGTTCGCGCCGCTACTGGGGGCCGAGCATCATCGGCCGCACCAATGCCCCGTTCTGGGACGCCAAGCGCCGATTGTGGACCACGGTGCTCAGGCCTTAGCTAGCGCCAGCGCAGCGAGTGGGCGAAGGTCTCAGCCCACAGCCGCGCCTCCGCGTAGTCGATCATCCCCCAATACAAAGATGAGGAGACGGTGCGCGCATAGCGCTCGGGGTGCACTTTGAGGCCGTGGCGCGCCAGTTCGTACATTTCGCGCTCGTAGCCCATCCGCTCGATGCGCCAGCGAAAGCGCACATCGAAGGTATAGAGCCAGCAGAAGCGCACCAACCCGAGGGCGCGCTGCTGGCGGTGGTGGACGCGCTCGTGGGCGAGGATCGCCTCGCGGTAGATGGGGTGCCAGCGCTCAAAGTCTGGAGGCACAAAGACAACGGGCGTCAGCGCCAGACAAAACCCGAACGGCCAGCGCACCAGGTGCATCGTCAGAACCAGTCTTCCTGGGAAGCGTCGGAGTTGCGGTAGACAGGGCGGCTGGTGTGGATAAGCCGGGTGCGCTCAAAGAGCGTTTCCTCGGTGAGCTGCCAGCTCTTCAGCAGCCCCTGCAGGTCGCGCTGAATGTCCTCAGCCCCCGGAAAGCCCCGATAGCGAATCAACAGCCGCGCCAGTTCGGCCAGATGGTAATCGCCAGGTGCGTCCTGCGACAGCTGATTTACGGCTTGCCGGTCTTTGTGGTACTGCGGATGGGTCTGGTTCATGGTGCTCAACCCCACAAACGTTTGCGTTCGCCCTGGTGCAGCATCTGGTGGGTTTGCCCCAGCAGGGCGGGAATATCGAGGCCGACCGGGCAGCGCGGCAGACAATCGCCGCACTCGGTGCAGCTGTTGGCCTTGGTGCCGGGAAACCAGTGGCTGGCATTGCCGAACATGTTATAGCGGTAGCGGGCAAAGTCGTCCATCTCGAAGCCCACCGCCAGATTGCGCAGCCGCAGCACCTCGGGGATATGGATGGCTTCAGGGCAGGGAAGACACTGGTAACACTGCTCGCAGGCCGAGGGGATCTCGCGGAACTGCCGGTCGAGGCGGGCAATAATCGCCGCTTCCTCGGCGCTGAGGGGGCCGCCCAGGTTGGCCACCGCCAGGTGCGGCGCAAATTCGGCTGCATTTGCCGCCCCCAAACTCAACGTATGTACCCGCGGATCGCAGAGCAAAAAGCGGTGGTTGACGGCGATGGGCGTGTAGGGGGCACACAGCTCAACTAAGCGGGCCGGCGGTTTGAACAGCTGCCCGCCTTTGTCGGTGGGCGAGATGATGAACACGCCCATGTCGAGGCGGTGGGCTAGCTCGACGGCCGGGGCGTTGCGCTGGTTGAAGTAGTAATAGTGCAAATTGACCGACTCGAATTCGCCCGTGGCGATCGTGTCGAGAATCAGTGGGAGCGAGCCGTGGGTGGAAAAGCCCAAGTGGCCGATGAGCCCCTCGGCCATGGCCCGGCGGATGGCCTCCAGGCAGCCGTTTTTGCGCACCGACAGCTCCAGATGCTCGCGGGTGTTGATCCCATGCAGGTCGAAGATGTCGATACGGTCGATCCCCATGCGGCTGAGGGATTCTTCGATCTGTCGGCGCATCGTCTCGCCGTCCGGGGTGGGCGGGATCTTGGTGGTGACGTAGACTTTATCGCGAGGCACACCGGCTCGAAAGGCCGCCCCCAAAAATTTTTCGCTCTCGCCGTAGCCCCGGGCTGTCTCCAGGTGGTTGATCCCCAGTCGCACCGCTTCTTTGACGGTGTGCACAGCGTTTTCTTGGGAGGCAAGGTAGCGCATCGCCCCAAAGGTGAACACCGACAGGCGCAGATCGGTTTTGCCGAAGCGACGGTAAAGCACGCGGAGCGATCTCGATGGTTCTTACCTAATGTATGCGACCCTCGGCCGTTCGGGAATTTAGCCGCTGCCGACCACCATGGCCCGCGCCAGAGCCTGGGCTTTGGATTCGCCCTCCCAGAGCGCCACCAGCTTCAGCGCAAAATCGAGCGCGGTTCCGACACCCCGGCTGGTGACGATCCGCCCGTCTACGACCACGCTGGTCTCCAGGTACTCGGCGACGGCCAGTTCGGGGCGTACTGCGGGATAACTGGTAGCACGCGCCCCGGCGAGCAGACCCGCGTCTGAGAGCACCGTCGGAGCGGCACAGATGGCCGCGGTCCACCGCTCGGCGGCGCGCATCTCCAAGAGCAATTTGCGGATGCGGCCGTCGGCGCGCAGCCTGGCCACCCCCGGCCCGCCCGGCAGCACTACTGCATCAAAGATAAGGGGATTGATCTTATCCAGTCGCGTATCGGCCACCAGGGTGATCCCGTGGGAACCCTGCACCGAAAGGTCAGCCAGGGCGGCCACCGTCACCTCGATGTCCGCGCGCCTGAGCACGTCAATAATCGTCACCGCCTCGATTTCTTCGAAGCCTTCCGCCAAAGGCACCAGCACCTTGATCATCAGGGCCTCCCAAGCGCCGCGGCTCGATCCTAGCGCCCGCTGCCTTCAAAAGCACCGGCGATATAAGCCACCAACCGCACGCCCCCGCCCGAAGTGCGCCCCACCAGCGCCACGTCGAAGCGACACACGGAGCGCGCCAGTTCGGGGTGCGCAGCCAGAAAGTGCGCCGCAGCTAGAAGCAGCCGCCGCTGTTTGACGCTGCCCACCGCCTCCCATCCGGCACTGTCCCAACTGTTGCGTCCGCGGGCTTTGACCTCGACGAAGCAGAGCACCCCATCCAGCCGGATGACTAAGTCGATCTCGCCCCCCCGGCAGCGCCAGCGCCGTGCGAGCACTCGCCCGCCCTGCGCCGCCAGGTAGTCCGCTACCCATATTTCGGCCTGTAAAGCGAAGCGGTGCCGCCGATCCATCACATACCCAGGGAGGGGATGCAGTACAGTATCTCTGCGGCCCCGGTCCAGCGGGGCTTTTTGGATGGCGCCAGACGCTATCCCGCCGCCAGACACCAGATTCGATGCGCCGGACCGCAAGAGCAATGTTAAGCTTGGTTACGAAACGCCGCCAACCTGTAAAGCCCGTGCTCCTACTCGATCGCCTCGCCGCCGCTCCGCTTGCTTTGCAGCCTTCCCGCTGGCAGGTATTTGCCGTATCGGTCTTTTTGGTGTCGGTGCCAGTGTTCTTCCAGGCGCCCCTGGTGCGGGTCGCCCCGGCGGTGAGTTTGCTTGCGACCCTGGGCTGGTTGGGATTTAGCCTGTGGCTGTGGGCGCGCACGCGCTTTCAGGTCTGGGGCGACTTGTTGTTCGGCTTTACGCTCAGCTGGTGGGCGGGCAGCTTGTACTGGGGCTGGCTGCGCACCGACCCGATGCTGCATCTGCCGGTGGAGGCGATCCCGGTGCCGATTGCCCTGGCGGCCCTGGCCTTCGGTTACTTCCGGGTGGGCAGTTTGTTTTTTCTTGGTTCGTTCCTGGGTACCTGCATCACAGATTTTTACTGCATGGCGGTGGGCTTGATGCCCTGGTGGGAGCGCATGATGGTGGCCGAGGACAGCGGCGTCGATCTGGTGCGGGTGCTACCCGCCGCGCTTGCGCAGATGCACACCCCTCTGGGTGCGGTGATGGCCGCCGGGACGTGCCTGGTGCTGATGGCCATTACCGCCTGGGCTGTGCGTTCGCGGGAGTTGTACTGGTGGGCTTTTGGCGGTGCGGTCTTCAGCACGTTGCTGGTGGATGGCTTGTTCTGGGCTTCGGCGAATCTTTTCCTGCTAGGATCCTGAAGGTTTTTTGCTGAAGGTTCCTATGGGTTTGGGGTATCTGGTGGCGCCGCTGGTGCTGGTGCTGGTGGTGAGTTGTTCCAATGGCGGCGTGCAGGTGCGCACCCCGCTGCAGGGGCAGATTATCGTCACCTCCGAGCGCGACGCCCAGAAAGCCTCGCGGGCGTTGCTCAACAAAATCGACGAGTCGGTGGCCGAAATCGAGAACACCAACCTCAACTTAAAGCGCGCCGTCGGCCCCACCAAGCAGGCCGAGCGCGCCGCCCTGTTGGGGCAAAAGAAAGCCCTCGATGAGGAGGTGCGCAAGGAACTGCAGGAGTTTCTCGCCTACTACCAGAGGGTGCAGCAAGCGGGTTGGAATTTGCAGCCTTTTGACGACGCGCGCTATTTTTACTACAGCTACCGCTACCCCGACTTGCTGCCCAAAGCGGGGCAAAAAGCCGCGTCCTGATTTAACAATGGCTAGGCGCGGGTGCTCGTTTGCTCTCTGAGGGTGCGCTGCAGATCTTTGATTTTCTGAATAGTCTTGCCTGGAACCTGCACCTGCGCACTTTTTTCAAGCACGTTTGTGTAGGGATGGCGCACCAGAAAAAGTTCACCGGCAGTCCAGGATCTCGTCTGTATCTCGCCCGAGTAGACAATCGGGGCAGGTTCAGCAAAACTGGCAGCGGCGGATAGAGCCAGCCATGCCACTGCCGGGGCAACCGTCAGCAATTCGCGTTTCATCTTTTCGACTCCTGAGTGCTGGTGGGGGTAGCCCGAACCCGGACACTTCCTCGGCCTTGGGGGGTGTCGCGGGCCGCAGGCTTCAGTCGGCAAAGCCCGAACGCTCGACTTCGCTGTTTTTCCGGCTAAGCATTCGATTGTGAAGAACCTGGAAAGAGTAGCAATCTCTGTTGCTCCACTTTGGATTGACGGAGCGCACCTTGATGATAAGTATCTGTGTCAACACTACCGGCACGAGGCCGGTAGCTTGTCCCTCGGTGCGCCGGGGAGGTATGGGCAATTGACTGTGCCCTGCTCTTCCAACCGATACGGAATGTGTCATACCGTTTAGCTAAATACCTGCGCGATTTAAAGAGTCGAGGATCCAGGGATAGCCCGACAACGATGCTATGACCTCTTTCGTTGTATTCACCATCAGCTCGCACACTTTCTCCTGCAACTC
>JAHHGR010000052.1 GCA_019359725.1 Aphanocapsa lilacina HA4352-LM1
GAGCAGGTGCAAAGGGCAATGGACATGATCAATGACCGCCCGCGAAAAGTGCTTGGTTATCGGACACCACGGGAGGTATTCTTAGCTCAGTCAGGTGCTGTTGCACTTCAAACTTGAATGGGCCACTGATAGAACACATGAATGGATTCCGAGTGTTTCTCCAGGTTTGACAGATTAGGGTTATGTCTCATGAAGACTACACAGGCAGGATACCCACGCAGCCTGCATCATCCTGCAATCGTCGCTCAATCCTGGATTTTTTGACTTCAGCCGCAGACGCATTGCCGATATGCTATCGATCGAGGGTGGTTTACTATATTGCCCGCGAGGTACATGCCTGTGAGTGACGATCTGCTGCGCGCAACCGATCCGCTGGTGGCTGGCTGGATCTACCGGGAACTGAACCGGCAGCGCTCCCACCTGGAGCTGATTGCCAGCGAGAACTTTACTTCGGCGGCGGTGATGGCGGCCCAGGGCTCGGTGCTCACCAACAAATACGCCGAGGGGCTCCCCAGCAAGCGCTACTACGGCGGCTGCGAATTTGTCGACGCCGTCGAGCAAATTGCCATCGACCGCGCCAAGGCGCTCTTCGGTGCCGCCCACGCCAACGTGCAGCCCCACTCGGGCGCGCAGGCGAATGCGGCGGTGTTTCTGGCCCTCCTGGAGCGCGGCGACAAGATTCTGGGCATGGACCTCAGCCACGGCGGCCACCTCACCCACGGCTCACCTGTAAACCAGTCCGGTATTTACTTCGAGGCGCTCCACTACGGCGTCGATCCTGCAAGCCACCGCATCGACTTCGATCAAGTACGCGAACTGGCCCATATCCACCGCCCGAAACTGATTATCTGTGGTTACTCGGCCTACCCGCGCGTGATCGAGTTCAAGCGCTTCCGCGCAATCGCCGACGAAGTGGGAGCTTACTTGCTCGCCGACATCGCCCACATCGCCGGGCTGGTGGTGGCGGGGGTACACCCCAACCCGATTCCCCACTGCGACGTAGTCACCACCACCACCCACAAGACCCTGCGCGGCCCGCGCGGCGGCTTGATCCTCACCCGCGACGAGGCCTTAGGCAAAAAATTCGACAAAGCGGTCTTCCCCGGTATCCAGGGCGGTCCCCTCGAACACGTGATCGCCGCCAAGGCCGTCGCCTTCGGCGAGGCCCTCAAGCCCGAATTCAAGACCTACGGCGCCGATGTGGTGGCCAACGCCCGCGCCCTGGCCGAGCGCCTGACGGCCCGCGGTCTGAGCCTGGTCTCCGGCGGCACCGACAACCACCTGATGCTGGTGGATCTGCGCTCGGTAGGCCTCACCGGCAAGCAGGCCGACCTGCTGATGAGCGACGTCAACATCACCACCAACAAAAACACGATCCCCTTCGACCCGCAGTCGCCCTTTGTGACCAGCGGCCTGCGTTTGGGCTCCCCGGCGATGACCACCCGCGGCCTGGGCGCGGCCGAATTCGGCGAAATCGGCGAGATCATCGCCAACCGCCTCACCCAACCTGCCGACGCCAGGGTCGAAGCCGACTGCCTGGAGCGGGTCGCTTCGCTGTGCGCGCGCTTCCCGCTCTACCCGCACCTCGGCCGGGTGGTGGCCCCGGTGGGCTAGTAGCCCCCCCGGCGGACCGCCGCGCGCGATTCGATTACAAATTCCGGTATCTGGGCGAGTTGTTCCTCGTCCAGTTGGTACTGCTCACACACCAGACTCAACCGGCGGCCGGGTGCTCGCATCCGCTCGACCGCGTGGGTGAGATCCCCTTGAAAGTGGACCAGCAAATTGATTTCAGGCCGGATGCGGCCCACCGGCCTGCGGGCACGGCTGAGCACCAGTTCGCCGCCTTCTAGAGCCGTGGGCACCTGCACGTAGAGCACACTCACCGCAAAGGGCGGCTCGATGGTCTTGCAGTACGAGCGCAGGCTGCGGTCAATATGGGGATCGACGCGCGAATTTTCTTCCAGCAGCAGCGGATTGAGATAAAAAGCGTTGCACTCCTCCACCAAAGCCAGATCCAGATAGCTGCCAAAAAATGGAAACCGGCGCCGGACGGTCGCCAGTCCCGCCCGGGTGGAGACGACCGAGAAGCCGCGGGTGGCCACAAAGTCCCGGTTGAGGTTGTTGATGGCCAGATAGGGCGAAGCGAGGATCTGACCTGCCAGATCCGTCAGATACACCGGGCTGAAGGCCCGAGGCTGCAACCGGTAGTAGCCCACGCCGCTCCCATTCGCGCTTATCCGCATCGATGGTACAAGGGAAACGTCGCCATCTGTCACGCCCATGACCCGCGAAGCCCTCTTCGACCGTTACCTGGCGCCGGTGCTCAGAGCGCTCATCGACGAGGACGCCTTCTTGCGCCCTTACCGGGGTATCGACTGGGAGCAGGCCACGGCCGAACTGCGCCGCCTCGAGGTGCAATATCCGGCCTATTACCTGGAGAACAACTTCCATGGCATCCCGGGCGGCTACCTGAGCATGCGCGCCGCCGTCACCTACGACCCGATCACCCGGTACGTTTTGTGGCCCAATGAAACCTGGGTGCGCGAGTGTCTGGTCAAGGCCGTCACCCGGCCGCCGGGTCGGATTCTGGATCTAGGCTGCGGCACCGGCTCGACGACGGTACTTCTGGCGCGCGCTTTTCCCGGGGCGCGGGTGACGGGTCTGGATCTTTCTGCCGACATGCTGGTGGCAGCCCGCCTCAAGGCTAAGCGCGAAAAGCTTGCCGTTGAATGGCTGCATGGCGATGCGCGCGCGAGCGGATTGCCGGAGGCGTCCTTTGACCTGGTAAGCGCGTCGCTGTTGTTCCACGAGACCCCGCCTGACGAGGTGCCGGTTATCCTTGCCGAGATGCACCGGCTGCTGGTGCCGGGGGGGCAGTGCCTGATTCTGGACGGCGCCCAGAGCACCCTGCGCCGGGTGGGGTGGCTCAGCGAGATTTTTGAGGAGCCGTTTATCCGAGCCTACGCGGCGGGCGATCTAGCCGGGGATCTGGCCGCGGCCGGTTTCGGGGCGGTGCGCACCGAGGAGCACTGGCTTATCCACCAGGTGAGCCGGGGGGTGAAGCCCATCTGGCGACCCGGGCTCGCCTATGCTGGAACTCGTCCGCAACCGTCCGAAGCGCCATGATCGACCTGTACACGTTCACCACCCCCAACGGCCGCAAAGTCTCGGTGATGCTGGAGGAGGTGGGCCTGCCCTACACCGTCCATGTCGTAGACATCTCCAGCGGCGACCAGCACCGGGAGGAGTATCTCGCCATCAACCCGAACGGCAAGATCCCGGCGATTGTCGACCACGACACGGGCCTCACGCTCTTCGAATCCGGGGCCATCTTGATCTATCTGGCCGATAAGACCGGCCAACTGCTCCCGAGCGAACCTGCCGCCCGCTACGCCGCCTTGCAGTGGCTGATGTGGCAGATGGGCGGGGTGGGGCCGATGTTCGGACAGCTCAACCACTTCAAGCGCTTCGCCGACGAGCACGTCCCCTACGCCATCGACCGCTACTTTCGCGAGAGCATCCGCCTCTACCGGGTGCTCAACCGGCAGTTGAGCCGCAATCTGTATGTTTCGGGCCGCGAGTATACAATTGCCGATGTGGCCATTTTCCCCTGGGTGCAGATCCACGCCTTCCAGGGCATCATCCTCGAAGATTTTCCCGCCGTCGAAGTGTGGTTCGAGCGGCTCAAAGCCCGGCCCGCCGTGCAACGGGGTATGCAAGTTCCAGCCGCGTAGACAGCTGCTCCACCGACACAAAATTGCTTTCACCGGGGGCCGCGCGGTGCCGGTGCGGCTGCGGACGGGCAACAACAGCTATGCGTTTTGATCGTCCGCTTCGAGATTGTCTTCTGCGCGCAGTTGCAAACACATAAAGATAATCCGCAGCCACTGACTGAACAGAGCCGCCTGCTCCGGATCCTCGATCTGGCGACCCTCAAAGGCCAGCTCGAACTTGAACGAATCGAGGGTGTAGCCGTCGCGGTGGGCACGGATCACCCCTTCGACCAGCATCTCGACACCGGTCTCATCGGCGCTCGGCTCGGGGCTGGCGAGCGGTTCGCCCGGGAGCGCCTCTCCTGCCAGTTCGAGCGTCAAATAGATAAGCCTCAGCCACAGATCGCGCACCCCCAATTCCTCGGGGTCAAAGGCAAGATTGGCATCGAGGGCGGTGTTGCCGGTCAGCTTGCGGTTGGCAATCAGTTCAAGTTTTAACCGGTCGAGGCTTAGCCCCTGGCGGTAGGCGGCGATTGTCGCACGCACAAAAGCTTCCAGAGCAGCGATGTAGTCGGGGCCGACACCGCGCGCGTACAGAAACAACCATGCCTTGCGGAAGGCCAGTTCGATGTCCCCCAGGGGGTACCTCCTTCCTGCCTGTTGCATTCTCTCAAGATACCACCGTTCCCCCGAGGGACTCGGGTGGTTTCCTGGAAGGGGTGACAAGTCGGAATCGGTAGAACCGAACAGACCCATTGGAGAACCACCACAGGTCTCCAATGGGCTCGACTCTTGTTACTGCATCCGGGAGGCCGGATCGGCAACGTACTCGAAGGTGGGTTCAGTGTTCCACGGGCCGCGCTCGTCGGCCTGCCCCCCATTGGAGGACAGGTTGTAGTACAGGCGCACCGTCTCATCGGGCTCGATCGAACCGAACAGCGGGTCGGTGAGTTGGCCTAGCGAATCGAGGACCTTCATAAACATCTGGGTGTGGGAGATCTCGCGGGTCAGCAGGTGTACCAGGGTCTTGCGGGTGCCTTCGTCGGGGGCCAGCTTGATAGAGCGCTTCGTAGGTCTGTCTTGCTCCCGCCTCGGCGGCGATGTTGGCGCGCAAGTCGCGCACCACGTCTCCCCCTTCGTTGAGGTAGGCGGCGGTCCAGGCCGACCCCTGGCTATCTAGTAAAGTGCGGTCCGCCGCCACGCACGGCGAAGAGCGTGCTCTTGAACGCATCGGTTTGACCGACGTTTTTGGTGTGCCCCTCGATGAGCTTGCCCACCATCTCCAGATAGCCGAATTCCTCAACGGCGATGTTCTGCAGCATGTCTTTGATGCCCGGGTGCTCGATGTGGAACGACTGCACCCATCGGTCTCGGCTGGCTACGATGGGATCTGAGCGCATAGGCGGACGATGCAGTTTATCGATCGATCAGAAATCGAGGTCGAAGGGGGTAGGGGAGGCGACGGCATGGTGGCCTACCGCCGCGAGAAGTACGTGCCGGCGGGTGGACCGGCGGGCGGGGACGGCGGCCACGGCGGCGCAGTGGTGCTGGAGGCGACCGCCAACCTGCAGACGCTGCTCGACTTTAAGTACCGCCACCGCTTCGAAGCCGACGACGGCACCAAGGGTGGCCCCAAAAATCTCACCGGCGCCAAGGGCAAAGACCTGGTGATTGCTGTTCCTTGCGGCACGGTGGTGCAAGATGCCGTGACCGGCGAGACGATAGGCGATCTTACCGAACCGGGCCAGCGGCTGGTGGTAGCGGTAGGAGGCCGGGGCGGCCACGGCAACACCCACTTTGCCAGCAACCAGAACCGCGCCCCGGACTACGCCACCGAGGGCAGATTGGGCCAGCAGCGCAAGCTTTTGCTCGAATTGAAGCTGCTCGCCGAAGTCGGGATTATCGGGTTACCGAATGCCGGCAAATCGACGCTCATCTCGGTGCTCTCGGCGGCACGCCCGCGCATCGCGGACTACCCGTTTACGACCCTGGTGCCCAATCTGGGGGTGGTGCGCAGGGTGACCGGCGATGGGGTCGTCTTTGCCGACATTCCGGGGCTCATCGAGGGTGCCCACCAGGGAGTGGGGCTCGGGCACGAATTTTTGCGCCATATCGAGCGCACGCGCGTACTGGTGCATCTGATTGCCCTGGATGGTGCCGATCCGCTGACCGATTACCGGACGGTCATCGACGAACTGGGCCGCTACGGTCGCGAGTTGCTCCATAAACCCCGGATCGTCGCGCTCAACAAAGCCGATGTCTGCCTGCCTGAGGAGGCGGAGCACTGGCGGCGGATTCTGTCAACTGAGACAGGCGAGCCGGTGCTAGTAATCTCAGCGGCAGCCAGAAGCAACCTCGACGCGCTGCTCGCGCGGGTCTGGCAGGTTCTGGAGGCCCCCCAGGGTGTGACGACATAGCAGGAGGTATCGCGAAGTGCGCAGAAGACAGACCCTGGGCCTGATGGCCGTGCTTGCCTCCGGAATGCTCGCGGCGGGGGCGGCGGGCAAAGTGAGCGAGGCCGAGGCGCGCAGTCGCCTGATCAAAATCATCGAACAGCTCGAAAAAACCCGTTTCTGCCAGAGCGGCCGTTGCCGCTACGCCGACGTGCACTTTCAAGTCAGCAAAACCAATCGGGCCGACCGTCCGTTTAAGGGCCTGATTCGAGCCGGCATCGTCCGCCCGTCGCAGACGCTGGATAAGGCGCGCTACCAGCTCGAATTTATCGGCGGACGCTGGCAACTAATGGGCGGTACCGAATCGACCGACGTCAACGAGGCGCTCTACACCGGGGACAATTACGAATTCACCAGCGCCTACGGCCGCACGCCCGTGCGCGGCAAACTCACCGACCCCACCAACGATCTGGAGACCGGCTACAAGCGGCTCTATCTCAAGATTCTGGACAAGGGCCGCGAGCGCTAACCCGGCCGCGACGTTTTGTTACACTGCGCAACCTCCCACCGGGAGCCGCGAAAGTGCATGTTAATATGCGCACCAGTCGGGCGTCTTGCGGCGGAGGGAAACCAGTGACACTTCGAGTAGCGGTGGTGGGTTCGGGTCCCGGCGGCTCGAGCGCCGCCGAAATCTGTGCGAAGGCCGGGTTTGAAACCTATCTTATAGAGAAGAACCTGAGCAACGCCAAACCCTGCGGCGGGGCAATTCCGCTGTGCATGGTAAGCGAATTCGATTTGCCCAGCGAGATTATCGACCGGCGCGTGCGCAACATGTCGATGATTGCCCCAAGCAACCACGCGGTAGATATCTCCCTTACCAAGCAGGACGAATACATCGGCATGTGCCGCCGCGAGGTGCTAGATGGGTTCTTGCGCAACCGGGCCGCTTCGGTGGGAGCGCACCTGATCGAGGGCACCTTCACCGAACTCAAGCGCGGCACCCCCTACGTGCTCGAGTACCGCGACAAGGACGGCAACGCCCGCTCCCTCAAAGCCGACATCGTGATCGGCGCCGACGGCTTTCACTCGAAGATCGCCAAGACCATCGACGCCGGGGACGTGCCCTACGCCATCGCCTTTCAAGAGCGCATCGAGTTGCCGCCGGAGAAGATGGCCTACTACGAAGACCGCGCCGAGATGTACCTGGGTTTTGACGTCTCGCCCGATTTTTACGCCTGGATCTTTCCGAAGTCGAATCACGTCGCTGTCGGCACCGGCACCATGTCCCCCAACAAAGACGGCATCCGCCGCATGCAGAAGGCGCTGCGCGAACGGGCGGGGGCCAAAATCGCCGGGGGCAAAATTATCAAAATTGAAGCGCACCCGCTGCCGGAGCGCTCGCGCCCGCGCCGAGTGGTCGACCGGGTGATGCTGGTGGGCGACGCCGCGGGCTACGTCACCAAATCGAGCGGCGAGGGCATCTACTTCGCCGCCAAGTCCGGCCGCATGGCCGCCCAGACGATCGTCGAGGCGGCAGCAGGAGGCAAGCTGCCCTCCGAAGCGCAATTGGGCGAATATGTGCGGCGCTGGGACCGCCAGTACGGCCTCACCTACCGGGTGCTCTCGATCCTGCAGGATGTCTTCTACCGCAGCGACGCTACCCGCGAGGCGTTCGTCGAGATGTGCGCCGACCGCGACGTGCAGCGGCTGACGTTCGATTCGTACCTGTACAAGACCGTGGTCCCCGCCGGTCCCTTCGTGCAGACCAAGATCACCCTCAAGACGCTCGGCTCGCTGCTGCGGGGCAATGCCCTCTCCCCCACCCGCTAGACCGCTCGTCATCGCCCACCGCGGCTGCCGGGCGCAGGTGCCCGAGAATACGCTGCCGGCTTTCGAAAGAGCCCTCGACCTGCGCGTCGACGGTATCGAGATGGACTTGCACCTGAGCGGCGACGGCCAGGTGCTGGTCAGCCACGACCCGCGCCCACTACCCGGCAAATGCCGCCTCAGCACCGGTCCGCTTCCTGGGGAGCCACCCTGCTGGGGGGAGTTGGCACTGTCAACGATTCAAGATAATTACATCGCTGATTGCCAGTTCGAATTGGGGCCCGCGGAGCGCCCAAAAACCCTCTATACAGGCCGGATCGCACCGCTGGTGATGAAAAATGTACCTAGCGTCTTTGTGCCGCCTACCCTCGAGCAGGTGTTCGCGTTGCTAGCGGCTTATGGGCAATTGGGTGCCGAACAGGCACTATATTTGCGAAGCATTCGCATATTTCTTGAGATCAAACGCGCCCCGTTTTATGACGCCCTTTGGCTTGGCCCCCATGCCGAGCGCTTCGAACGGTATGTTGCCTCTGCGATTGAACGATCGAGTTTCTGTAAGAATGTTGTGGTTCTGTCCTTTGTGCCCCGCGCACTTCAGACGATCGGGCAGTGCAATCGCACGATCCGAACTGCCCTACTTACCGCACATACACCGGTCAATTTGCTGACCGATATGCAACACCTTAATTCACAGCTGTGGTGTCCCTACTACCAGTCTATCGATCGCTCCGCAGTCGAGATAGCCCAGGCGGCCGGTCTACAGGTAATACCCTGGACTGTCAATGATGCCAAGGAAATGGCTGTACTTACCGAATGGCGGGTGAACGGCTTGGTTACCGATGTGCCCGATCTTCTGCAGGCCCTAGATTGCAGAAAAGTCAAAAAATCGCCTCCCGCTTCTCCGGGAACTTAGCTATGTTTGATGTATAGTTTGCGATAGCAAGCCATGATCCCGGAGGGAAAACAGTAGATATGGAAAACCAGGAGAAGATCGAGTTGGCATTGAAGGCGCTGCATAAAAAGAATGCGCTGCCGATGCAAAGTAGCCAGTTGGTGCGCGAACTCGCCTCCGAGACCCAGCTCTCGGTGAGCACTATTTATCGTTACCGCCACGTGTGGAAACGTTTTGCCTACAAGCCCCGCACTAGTCTCGATGAAACCCTTGAAGCGGCGAAGACTGACGAACGCTTTCTCATCAGCATCCGGATGCCCGGAGAGCTGCTTAAGTGGCTTAAGGACGAAGCCCAAAGGCGCCACGTTGGCTACCAGTCGTTTTTGATTTCGTTGCTCACTTGGGCGAAGGGTTCGACGCTGCTTTCGACCGATGAAGACGAATACCCTTCACTAAATGAAAAAGAAACCGGCGTCCTCTAAGCGCGCGACAAGTCCCTTTTGTTCGGGTAGTAAACGGCACGCTGTACTGGCGAACACTATTTGTGGGAATTTGGCATAGCCCTTCGATTGCGGGGGTAAGGGTTTCATGCTGCCACCAAGTTGTTCGCGAAGTTTTGTCTGCAGCGCACGCATATATCTACCCCCAGAGCCTCTCGGGATTTGTTATCCTGATTCCGCGTTGGGACCGTTACTCAGCAAAATAGCAAAATGCCTGACGCCGCAGGAGCGCGGGGTGAGGCATCGGCTGAGATGGCAACGGCGGACGTGCTCAGTCCTCACCGCCAAGGGCGGCATTCAAGCGGCCTTCCAGTTCCATGCGCTGCTCGACGTTGCGCAGAAAATAGCCGGTCATCATCGCCGAGGCGAGCAAAGCCGAGAGGTTGTCGCGGTTGGTGCTGATCTGAATATTGAACTGGCTGCTCGGCAGGCTACCCATCAGCCCCTGGATATTGCCCGCGATCATCTGGTGCACGTCTGGGGTGACGGATTGGGCGATCTGCGAAAGCAACTCAGGCGGCTGCATCCGCAAGTAATGGACGAGTTTGTTATCCTGCGGCCGCTCGCCGGTGGCCGATTCGGATTCGAATTGCGAAGGGTCGAAAGGGACAAGCATGGCATCCTCGGCGGCTTGTGCGTAACATCTTGTCATTCGATCGTGGCATTTGCGCCAGGGAGCGTCAAGTGTCCTCAGGCTTCCCTTCATACCAGGCGGCAATCCAACCGAGGGCGAGCAACGGTGCGGTCTCGGTGCGCAGAATGCGGCTGCCCAGGCTGCATACCTGGTAGCCGGCGTCGGTGGCTGCGGCCACTTCGCCCTCGCTAAACCCCCCTTCCGGACCAAATAGCAACGTCAGGGCGGTAGCCGGCAAAAAATTCAACAAAGGCGGCCGCACACCGCGGGCGGTGCAGATAAGCCGGGTACCCCGGGCAGGGTGCTTCAGGAACCCACCGAACAAGGCCGGTGGCTCGACGACGGGCAGCACGGCGCGCTCCGACTGCTCCGCAGCTTCGCGGACGATCGCCTGCCAGCGCACGCGCCGCTTGGCATCCGGCTGCACCACCGAGCGCTCGCACACCAGCGGCACAATCCGGTCTGCCCCCAGCTCTGTAGACTTCTGTAACAGCGAGTCCCAGCGATCGCCCTTGGGAACCGCGCAGGCGATGGTGACCGGCAGGGGTAATTCGCCCGTTCGGGGCAAAAGCGGGCCGAGCCGGGCGGTGTTGCCCGCAAGCGTCGCCTGCCAGGTGTTGCCCAGACCGTCGCCGATGATGCAGCTCGCTCCGTCCCGCAGCCGCAGTACCTGCCTGAGGTAATGCGACTGGGCTGGGTCGAGCCGGGCGGTATCAGCACTAAACTGAACCGGGTCGAGAAACAGCCGGGTGGTACTGCCCATGGGGCGGTGCGCCGCTAGGCCGAGAAGGAACTGCCGCAGGAGCAGGAGCGCTCGGCGTTGGGGTTGTTGAACTTGAAGCCGCCGCCCAACAATTCGTCGCTGTAATCGAGCACCAGCCCGTAGAGAAACAGCAGACTCTTTTTGTCGGAGACAACTTTAAAGCCGCTGTGGTCGAAGACCTCGTCGTGGGCGGTGACGTTGGATTCTTCTTCGAAGTCCATCGTGTAGCTGAGGCCCGAGCAACCGCCGCCTTTGACGCCGACGCGCAGCATCAGATCGCCGCCGCGGCGCTCGCGCAGGCGCATCACCTCGGCGAGGGCGCTTTCGGTCATCTGGATGCCCCGGCGCGGAAGGCGACGGGCCGGAGCGGTGTCGATGCCGGTGGTCATGGTGTCATTCCTGGGTGGGTAGGGTTTTGGATTGTTCGGCCTGGCAGTCGGCGACGGCAGTCCGCATGGCATCCTCGGCCAGCACCGAGCAGTAGATCTTGACCGGCGGCAGGCTCAGGAGATTGTTGTGGTGGTCGATGACTTTATCGCTGTAGGGCATGGCCTGGGATCCTTTCAGGGTGTACGGTGGGCAAAAGAAAGTCAGTGGGCGCTCCAGGCTACCTGCTTCAGGTCGATGCCTTCCTGGTGCATCTCCCACAAGGGTGACATCTCGCGCAGGCGGTTGACCACCTCGACGATCTTGGCGCTGGTACGGTCGATGTCCTCTTCAGTATTGAAGCGGCCGATCCCGAAGCGCAGCGAGGAGTGGGCCAATTCGTCGCCCACCCCCAGCGCCTTGAGCACGTAACTGGGCTCCAGCGACGCCGAGGTGCATGCCGACCCCGAGGAGAGCGCCACCGTATCGTTGAGACCCATCAGCAGCGCCTCCCCTTCGACGAAAGCAAAACTCAAGTTGAGGTTGCCGGACAGGCGATGTTCTAGCGAGCCGTTGACGTAGACTTCGCTCAACCGGCTGGTAATCTGCTCCAGGAGCCGCTCGCGCAGTTTGCGGGTGCGGGTCGCCTCTGCTTCAAGATTTTGAGTTGCCCGCTCAGCCGCGGCACCCATGCCGACGATGAGCGGCACATAGAGGGTACCGGAGCGCATGCCCCGCTCGTGGCCGCCCCCGTGCAACTGCGCTTCGAGGCGCACGCGCGGGTTCTTGCGCCGCACGTACAGAGCACCGATGCCCTTGGGGCCGTAGAGCTTGTGGCCCGACATCGACATCAAATCGATACCCATGGCCTGCACGTCGATGGGCACCTTGCCCAGCGCCTGGGCGGCGTCGGTGTGAAAGAGCACGCCGCGGGACTTGGCAATCCTGGCGATTTCGGCGACGGGCTGGATGACGCCGATTTCGTTGTTGGCGAACATCACCGAGATCAAGACAGTCTCGGGGGTAATTGCCGCTTCCAACTCGGCTAGATCTACCAGACCGTCGGGCTTGACCGGCAGGTAGGTGACACGACAGCCGTGCCGTTCGAGGTATTTGGCGCTATCTAGGACGCACTTGTGCTCGGTGACGACGGTGATGATGTGGTTGCCTTTCTCGCGGTACATCTCAGCCACGCCCTTGAGGGCGAGGTTGTTCGATTCGGTGGCACCGCTGGTGAAGATGATCTCTTTGGGGTCGGCTCCCACCGCCGCCGCGATCTGAGCGCGGGCGTTTTCGGCCGCCGCCTCCGCTTCCCAGCCGTAGGCGTGGTTGCGGCTGGCCGCGTTGCCGAATTTTTCAGTAAAGTACGGCAACATCGCCTCCAGCACCACCGGGTCGACCGGGGTGGTGGCATTGTTGTCCATGTAGATAGCTCTGATGGTCATCCTGCCTATTTTCCTTCGGATGCTGAACGTTTCGCACTGCGGACTCGCACAGATACCGCACTAAGTTGGTGCTGTTTCACTGGCTTCATTGTACTTTGCGGTGGCGACAATACTGGTGCAGGACAGCGGTAAAGTGCATAGATGGGCACACTTTTCTGGCAATGTCGTTAGGGCAGGTCTGTTCTCAAATCTTCCGTAAGGCGCACCGTGAGCGGTCCGGCCGGGACTCCGTAGACGCGTGGGGGAGCACAAGATCGAGGCGCTCCTACAAATAGCGCGGCACACTCGGATCGACGTACAGCGAGTAGGCGTGGATGCCGCCCTGGACGTTCTTAACGTTCTCGTAGCCGCGGCGCAACAAAAACGAGCACAGGTCGGCGGAGCGCATGCCGTGGTGGCACAGCACCACGGTCTCCTTTTGCGGATCGAGAATCTCGCCGAGGCGCACCGACCACTCCTGAGCTTGGCTCAGCGGCAGGTTGATGAAGCCGTCGAGCCGGGATTGCTCTAATTCTTCCGGTTCGCGCACATCGACAAACTGGACGTCTTCGGCCTGCGAAGCGAGTTTGCGCTGGAGTTCGGCGACGGAAATCTCCTGGTAAGGCATAGATAGCAAAGCACAAGCACACCGATCCATCCTACGCCAGCGGCAGGACCGGTCGTGATCCCCGGCGGGATCAAAGACTTGATCTAAGTACAAATGCCTGGCACTATAGAACCAAACCTCGATCCCCATCGGGATCACCCCGTCAGCGGTTCCTCCTGGAGCCCTTGCGCGCTCGCAAGTGACGGTTTTGCGCAGCTAGGGAGTTTGCTATGTCCCCGAATGAGCAGTGGTCCCTCGAAGAGATGACCCTCCGGCAGCTGCGGGCGGTGGCCCAGCAGTACAAAGTTTCGCGCTACAGCCGCATGACAAAGACGGAACTGCTAGAGGCGATTCACGAAGCTCAATTGCAGCAACAAACAGGCAGACGTACTCGCGGTTTGGAGGCCCAGGCAGAAGTGGAAGACAGCAAGTTTCGCGTTGGCGCGTCGGAGATGGAAATCGAAGACCTCTCGGATATCGACGCAGATCTCGGGGATCTCCCCGGCGGCTACGGCGAGAGCCGCGTTGTGATTTTGCCCCGCGACCCGCAGTGGGCCTACGTCTACTGGGATGTGCCCAACGAGCACCGCGAGGAGCTGCGCCGCCAGGGCGGCCAGCAGCTTTCTTTGCGCCTTTACGATGTCACCGATATCAGTTTCAACGGCTACAACAGCCACAGCGTTCAGGAATTTCCCTGTGACGAACTGGCGCGCGAGTGGTACATTCCAATTCCGATCAGCGACCGTGACTTTGTGACCGACATCGGTTATCGCACCAGCGACGGGCGCTGGCTGGTGGCGGCGCGCTCGGCTTCGGTGCGCATTCCACCGATGTACCCGTCCGACTGGATCGACGACCGGTTTGTCACCATTCCCTTTGAGATGGATCTCAAGGGCAAGACCGTCTACACGCTGGTGCCCCCCTATGCGGCCGCCCCGGCGCTGCAGGGCGGCGGCCTCACCCGCGGCTACGGCTTGACGCCCCACGAGGCGCTCTTCGAGTACGCGGGCGGTATGGAAGCGGCGGTGACCGGCTCGCTGTTCGGCTCCCAACAACAGGTGCCGCTCTCGGAGATGGCGATCAGTTCGTTTATTACCCCCTCGGGACTCGGTCTGTTCTCCGGAGCGCTCTTCTCCGGCGCCCTCTTCTCCGGCGCCTCGGTGCCGACCGGCCGCGCCCGCGGCTTCTGGCTGGTGGCCGACGCCGAGCTGATTATCTACGGCGCCACCGAACCGGACGCCTCGGTCACCATCGGCGGCCAGCGTATTGATCTCGCCCCCGACGGCACCTTCCGCTTCCAGTACGCCTTCCCCGACGGGCTGATGAACTTCCCAATCGAGGCGGTAGCGGTGGACGGCGAGCAGCGCCGGGCGATCACGATGCGCTTTATGCGCCAGACGCCTCTGCGCCACACCAACACCAAAGCCGAGATGAAAATCGAAGCGTACTGAGCGCTTCACTACCGGGGCGCGGCGAACCGCGCCCCGACCACCCGCTGACTTTTGACAATTTACTTCGAGGTTCCGCCATGCCCCTGGGTTATCTGGCACTTGTTCTGCACGCCCATCTGCCCTTCGTGCGCCATCCAGAAAGCGACTACGTCCTGGAGGAAGAGTGGCTCTACGAGGCCATCACCGAGACGTACATTCCGCTTATCAACATGTTCGAGGGCCTGCGCGCCGACGGCATCGACTTCAAGCTCACCATGTCGATGACGCCGCCCCTGGTCTCGATGCTGCGCGATCCGTACCTGCAGGAAAAATTCGAACTGCACTTGGCGCAGCTCGAAGAGCTGACACAGAAAGAATCGGAGCGCACCAAGACCCACGGGCACCTCAACTACCTGGCCCACCACTACGAAGAATTTTTTGCCGCCGCCCGCTCCACCTGGGCGCGCTACGACGGCAATCTGGTGCGTGCTTTCAAGCAGTTCCAAGATTCGGGCAATCTCGAAATTATTACCTGCGGCGCCACCCACGGCTATCTGCCCTTGATGCAGATGTACCCGCAGGCGGTCTGGGCGCAACTGAAGACGGCCTTCGATCACTATTGCGAAAACTTTGAGCGCGAACCGAAGGGGATCTGGCTGCCGGAGTGCGCCTACTACACCGGGCTTGAGCGGATGCTGGCCGATGTCGGTTTGCGCTATTTTCTGACCGACGCCCACGGTCTGCTCTACGCCAAGCCCCGGCCGCGCTACGGCGCCTACGCTCCCATCTTTACCACCACCGGCGTAGCCGCCTTCGGCCGCGACTACGAATCGTCTCAGCAAGTCTGGAGTTCGGAGGTGGGTTACCCGGGCGACCCGTCCTACCGCGAATTTTACAAAGATCTGGGCTACGAAGCCGAGTACGAGTATATCAAGCCCTACATCCAGCCCAACGGCACCCGCAAGAACGTCGGCGTCAAATACCACAAGATCACCAGCCGCCAGGGCGACATGGGCGGCAAAGAACTTTACGACCCCTACTGGGCGCGCGAAAAAGCCGCCGAGCACGCGAGCAACTTCATGTTCAACCGCGGCCAGCAGATCGAGTACCTGCACGGGGTGATGGGCCGCCCGCCCATCGTCGTCTCCCCCTACGACGCGGAGCTTTTTGGCCACTGGTGGTACGAGGGGCCGTGGTTTTTGAACTATTTGTTCCGCAAGTCCTACTACGACCAGGGCACCTACCAGATGACCCACCTGGCCGACTACCTGCGCGCCAACCCGACCCAGCAGGTCTGCCACCCGGCCCAGTCAAGCTGGGGGGCCAAGGGATTCCACGAGTTCTGGCTCAACGACACCAACGCCTGGATCTACCCGCACCTGCACAAAGCCACCGAGCGGATGATTGACCTCGCCCGGCGCGAACCGGCCGACGAACTGGAGTGGCGCGTGCTCAACCAGGCGGCCCGCGAGGTGCTGCTTGCCCAATCCTCCGACTGGGCCTTCATCATGCGCACGGGCACCATGGTCCCCTACGCCGTGCGCCGCACCCGGTCGCACCTGCTGCGCTTCAATCGTCTGTTCGAAGCGATCCACCAGGGCAAGATCGACAGCGAATGGCTCCAGAAAGTCGAAACGGTCGACAACATCTTTCCCAGCATGAACTACCGCACCTACCGGCCGCTCTAGGGCAGGTGCCGGGTGTCAGGGTAAAAACCGCTGCCCATCGAGGTTTTTAGCCGGCCTGCCGGTCGCTCTGGAGAGTTATCTGTCTTCGCTTTTCCCTGCCCCGGCGCCACCCATGCGGCGCCGGTTTTTTTGGGGGTGCTTTCAGGCAATCGAATCGGGGTCAATGCCCTGGGAGCGCAGGTACTCCGCCAACCGTTCAGCCCGCTCCCGCTCCCGTTCGGCCCGTGCGTACTCCTGTTCGAGCAAGGCTGCCGTGCGCCTCAGCTCAGCATGCAGCTCCGAGGGCAAGAACAATTTTGCTCCCGTGTCTTCCCGAAAAAAAGCGAGCAACTGCTCATCCACTGCGACGCGCAACCCGAGCGGTGCAATCCGGCCATCGACGATCGGGGTGTACAGTTCTTCTTGCTCGCCGTCCACCTCGACGGGCACCAACCGGTACCCCTGCAGCTGTCCGGCAATCCACTCTTCTTTTGGGTCGAACAGCCAGTACTCGCGCACCCCCAGCCGTTCGTAGAGCATTTTCTTGAAGGCCTTATCCTTCTCCTGGGTGCCCTTGGAAGTGATCTCGAAGATGACGGCCGGCACCTGTCCGCCTTCCTCCCAGAGTTTGTAGTTGTCCCGGCCGCCGGGGGCGACGCCAAAGATGACCATCACGTCGGGGGCGACGCGGGCAGTGCAAGCACATCGATCAAATCCGCACCGTCACCCCGAGCGCCAACGGCTGCGAGGAATGCCTCGCCGCAGGCGAGCGGTGGGTGCACCTGCGCGAGTGCCTGAGCTGCGGCCACGTCGGCTGCTGCGATTCGTCCAAGAATAAACACGCCACCCACCACTTTGTGGACACCGGTCACCCGATCGTCCGCTCCTTCGAGCCCGGCGAAGACTGGCGCTGGTGCTATATCGACCGCAGCTTCGTTTAGCGCGTGGCCGCAACTAGGCCCTGGGCGCGGAACCAGGCGACTTCGTCGCGCAGGGTCTCCTCCAGCGGCCGGGCCACAAAGCCCAGTTCCCGCTGGGCTTTGCCGCTGTCGAGGCGCACCGAATCGGCCAGCGTGCGCAGGCCGCTGGTGGTGAGCACCGTCTTGCCGCCACTGAGCTTCGCAAAGTTCTGCGAGACCCAGGCGAGCGCCAGGCCGGCGCTGTAGGGGATGCGTAGGGCCGGGGCGGGAAGACCGCTCACCCGGGCGAGGCTCTCCATCAATTGCACAAAGTCGTAACTCTCGCCCGAGACGATGTAGCGCCCGCCGCTGCGGCCGTGCTCCACGGCCTGCAGCATTGCGAGGGCCACATCGCGCGCGTCGGCGATGCTCACCGAACCGGGAATCTCCAGCACCCCCGGCAGTTTGCCCTCCACAAAGTCGAGCACCAACTGGCCGCTCTCGGTGGGGGCGCTGTCGCCGGGACCGAACATCCAACCCGGCAAGATGAGCGTTACCGAAAGGTCGTGATGGGCCAAAAACCGATACACCTCCGCCTCGGCGAGCACCTTGCTGCGAAAGTACAAATTGTCGAGGGCAAGCGCTCCCGGCAGGTCCGACTCGTCGGCAGGCTGCCCGTCCGGCCTTGGCCCGATCACCCCCGAGGAACTGACGTAAATTGCCTTTTGAACGCCCCGCCGCTCGGCCGCCTTGAGCAACGCGACCGTCGAGCGCACGTTGAGGCGCTCCAGGCGCTGCCAGTGATCGCCCGGCTGGAAGTACTCCCGAAAGTAGGCCGCTGCATGAAAAAGGACATCGCAACCGGCCAGGTGACCGGCAAATCCATCCACCTCGGCCAGATCGCCCGCGACCACCGCCACCGGCAGATCGCCCAACACCCGCCGCGCCCGCTCAGGATCGCGGGCCAACACCCGCACCCCGTGCCGCCCCTCCACCAGTAGGCGCACCAGGTTGCTGCCCAACAGTCCGGTTCCCCCCGTCACGAATGCCCGCACAGTTGCACTCCCTTGTTTATATCTTCTAGATATATCTAAAGTATAAAAAGGCGAGCGGTTGGTCAACCAGCCGCCTCTAGCCGACCATAGGAAAGGACGCATCGGCAGTGGAGGACGGGCGCAGGAGCGATGGGCGGGAAGAACAAGAGCAAGTTCGCGATCTTGGGACTATTGAGCTTGCAGCCGATGTCGGGCTACGACATCCGCAAGAAAATCGCTGCGAGCATCGGGCATTTCTGGAGCGAAAGTTACGGCCAGATCTATCCCATCCTCCGGCAGCTGGTGCAGGAGGGTCTGGCCACCCGGACGGTCGAGCGTCAGGAAGGCAAGCCGGATCGCTACGTGTACGCGCTCACCGACAGCGGCCGGAAGCAGTTGATCGCCTGGTTGCAAGAACCCGTCGAACCGGCTACCGAGCGCAATGAACTGCTGTTGAAACTGTTTTTCGGCAGGCAGATGAGCCCGGCGGATTGCCTGGCCCATCTGCGACGCTTCCGCTGGCGCCAAGAACAACAGCAGGGCGAATTTCTCGCGCTGCTGCAGATGGTGGACACCCAATTTGCCCACCTGCCCGACGCCATCTACTGGCACAGTGTGATCAGCTACGGTCTGGAGACCAGCGAGGCGCTGATGCGCTGGTGCGACAAGACCGCGAGCCTGCTTGAGCCACACCCCTAGACACAGCTCACCGAAAGCTATCCTGGAGTTTTCAGGAGGCCCACCATGGCGACTCTTGAGAGGCGTCGAAAAGAGAACGCCGAGGGCGAATTTTACGTAGATAGCACCTGCATCGACTGCGACACCTGCCGCTGGGTGGCACCCGAGACCTTTCACGAGGCCGGGGCGCAATCGGCGGTTCACCACCAGCCGGCGAACGAGACCGAGCGGCGCCGGGCGTTGCACGCACTTTTGGCCTGCCCCACCGCTTCGATTGGTACCGTCCACAAACCCGCGGACATCCAGGCGGCCCAGGCGGATTTTCCGCTTCCGATCGAAGACGAAGTGTACTACTGCGGCTACCACGCCGAATCGTCCTACGGGGCGGCAAGCTATTTGATACTCCGGTCCGAGGGCAATATCCTCGTCGATTCGCCCCGCTTCGCCCCGCCGCTGGTGAAGCGCCTGGAGGCGCTGGGAGGGGTACGCTATCTCTATCTCACCCACCGCGACGATGTGGCCGACCACCGCCGCTTCCACGAACACTTCGGCTGCGAACGGATCATGCACCGGGACGACCTCACTGCCGCCACCCGCGACGTTGAAATCGCTCTGGAGGGAGCGGACCCGATCGCCTTTGCCCCGGGAATCACCATCTTGCCCGTTCCCGGGCATACCCCCGGGCACACAGTGCTGTTGCTGCGCGAGCAGTTCTGCTTTAGCGGCGATCACCTCGCCTGGTCGGAGCACCGCCGGCAACTGGTCGGCTTCTGGAATTACTGCTGGTACTCGCGCAGCGCACTGGTGCGCTCGATGGAAACCCTGGCCCGCTACCGCTTCGAGTGGGTGCTTCCCGGCCACGGACGGCGCTACCACGCAAACGCCGAGCAGATGGCCCACCAGATGCATCGCTGTGTGCAGGATCTGCAGGCTCGCGCGCAGCGGGTGGGGAGCGCCTGATGCGCTGTTTTAAGATCGTTCTCCCGGCAACCAGCTGTCCTCTAAAACCAGAGGCAGGGCATACGGGCACTGTTCCGGGAAGGTCGAAAGCGGTATTTCGGTTTGGGTGGCCGCTTTTTGCCGAGCCCGGGTGTAGCTTGGCTCAAGCTGCTCGGCCGGGTAATCGCGGAGGCTGGGGCTATCCTGGGTAGCCAGTTCGATCTGGGTGCGCGCGTCTGAAATCGAATCGAGCCAACTGTCTGAGCGGCGTCGGGGCTGGTATTGCCACTTCAGCAGGTGCAGAAGCAGGCGCGTCAGCTGGCTGGCAATGGCGCGCCGTTCACTTTTGCCCAAACTTTCGATCTCCTCGATCAGCGGCTCTAGATCGACTTCCTGCCAGCGTCGCTCGCGCAAGAGTCGAACTGTCTGCCGAAGCCAGAGGTTGAAGTCCTTCGCGTAGATTGTATCCATCGGACAGCCGCTCCGAGCCGGTACTCTGCCGACAGCTTAACCCCCAAAAGTCGCAGCCGCAGGCTGCCAAAGCGCAAATGGCGCTAGCGCCGGAAGCTGCGAAAGTGCCGGTCGGCGTTGGGGAGATCGACCATCTTGGCCGATTCTTCGATGAGCCGGTCGATCCATCCCAACAAATCGCTCAATTCAAACGGCTTGGGCACGAACAGGTCGGCCCCGGCTGCGAGCGACTCCTCGCGATCGGCGTTGGTGGCCGCCACGATCAAAAGCGTATTTTTCAGTTCCGGCTGGCGGCGCAACTCCTGGCACAAAAACGGCCCGGCCGGCAAGTCAGACGTGAACAGGTCGAGGATGATGACCTTCGGCGGGTTGGTGACGGCGAGTTTGAAGGCCTCCTGGCCGGAACTGGTGACCGCCGCTTCGTAGCCGCGCATCTCCAGGGTGGTCTGCAACAGGTAGGCAAGGGCCGCGTCCGGCTCGACCACCAACACCCGGTGGGGGCCTGTCCCCACCCCGCGCTGAGGGGCCGATGGGGTCGCGACGCAGTAGCTGCAGTCGACCCCCGCCTGAGCCTGGAGGTTGCTCTCCAGGGCGCTCGAAAAGATCTCCGCCAGCGATCGATCGATCTGGACGGTCGAAGGGACGATGCCGATATTGACCGCCACCAGCGGACAGCGCCGACCGATGCCGTGGCGATCGGTACCGACCATAAAGCCGCGCTGGCGATCCTGGCGGGTATAAAACCCGGTCGAGACCTTGCCCCAGTGCCGACAGACGCTGCTGGCGAGTGCCTCGGCCTGGGCGTTCTCGGTGAGTACCAGAAATTCCTGCGCCCCGAGCCGGTAGAGGAGGCTGTGATCATCGACGCACTGCTCCAGGGTGTTCGTGAGGGCTACAAGCATCTGCTCACCCGCCACCCGCCCATACAGCTGGTTGTAAAGCCGAAAGTCGCGCAAGTCGACATACAGAAGCGCCCAGTCCCCGCGGTGCAAAAACTGGTCGAGCACTGCGTGCTCGGCCGATCCCAGGACTTCGGGCAATTGCTGTTCGCGCTGCTCAGGCATGCCACCCTTCCTCGCCCGGTTCGATCGCCCCGGCCTGGACGGCGGGCAGGCTCACCGTAAAGGTGCTGCCCACGCCGTAGCGGCTCTCGACGTGGATGGTGCCCCCCAGACTCTCGACCAGGGACTTGGTGATATAAAGCCCAAGACCCGTACCCTCGCGCTCGCGGGTGAGGGGCGAATCGATGCGGCTGAAGCGGTTGAAGATCTGGTCAAGGTTCTCTTCGGGGATGCCGATGCCCAGGTCGTGCACGGCAATCCACAGCACATTGCGATCTTCCGGGTCGAGGTCGGCGCTCACGCACACCGGCGCACCGTGTTCGGAGTACTTGAGGGCGTTGTCGATCAAGTTGGTGAGAATCTGCTCCAGACGGTCTTGATCGGCCCAGACCTCGGGCAGGGCGTCGGGCAGTTCCCGGCGCATGCGCTCAGCTCCGTACTTTTGTGCCAAATTCTCGAAGACCCGGTCGATCATCTCCCCGAGATCGAGCCTCTGGGGCAAATTCTTGAGCCGCCCCGACTGGATGCGCGAGACGGTGAGAATATCTTCGACCAGACGGGTGAGCCGGTCGGCCTGGTTTTTGATAATGCGCAAAAACCGGCGGTGCTGCGCCTCACTCAGCTGCGATCCCGAGCGCAGCAGCGTGTCGACGAAACCTTTGATGCTGGTAAGCGGCGTGCGCAGTTCGTGGGAGACGGTCGAGATAAAGTCGGTCTGGGCCTGATCCAGTTCTTGGCGGCTGTCGGGAATGAACACCCACACCCGATGGCCCTTGCGGCTGACGGCGGTGCGCACGCTGAGGCTGAAACTCTGCTCCTCGCCGTTGCGCAAAAAAATGTAGCCCTGGGTGCCGATCTCGGCCAGTTCCGCCGACCAACACTGAATCCACCCGCCCTGTACATCGGCAGCCTTCGTCCCTGTCAGGCTTTCCATCGCATCGTTCCACAGGAGGATACGGCCCTCCCGGTCGGTTATAATCAGCCCGAAAGGAAGGCAATCCAGAATCTCTCGTTCAGCAAGCATCTAGCCATTATTGAGTAGCATGGGGTACCAGCAAGGCGTGCGAAAAAAAAACTAAAGACTGGCACCACCCACCGGGCAGCGCCGCGCCTTCAACAGTGTATCCAACCGCAAGCCCAGGTAAACCGGTAAGCCGCTCGCAAATTTATTCCGCAGGCTGGATCATCTGGCCGTCTTGGATGGCCTGGGGAACCTCCAGGCAGTAGCCAGCACCGTAGACGGTCTTGATGAACTGCGGATGGCGCGGATCCGGTTCAAGCTTGGTGCGCAGGTGGCGGATGTGCACGCGGATAGTCTCGATGTCGTCGTCCGGGTCGTACCCCCAGACTTCGCGCAGAATCTCGCTTGGAGAAACGGTCTGGCCGTGGCGCTGCAGCAGGCAGTGCAACAGCTCGAATTCGAGGTGGGTGAGCTTGATGGGCTTGTTGAACCAGATGCACTCGAAGCGCTCCGGAATGAGCGTCAGAGGACCGAGCGAAAGAATCTCGGCGTGGCGTGCCGCCTGGGGCATCCGGTCAGTGCGCCGCAACAGGGCCCGCACCCGCACCAGCAACTCCTCAATCTCGAACGGCTTGGTCATGTAATCGTCGGCCCCGGCGTTGAAGCCGCCGACTTTGTCCTTGATCTGACCGAGGGCGGTGAGCATCAAGATCGGGATCTCCGCGGTGCGCTCGTCGCGGCGCAGACGCTGGCAGATAGTCAGACCGTCGACCTGCGGCAGCATCAAATCGAGCACGATCAAATCCGGCAGCATCTGCAGAGCGAACGCCTGACCCTTGTGCCCATCCGGCGCCTCGATCACCTCGTACCCGGACATGTCCAGGTTGAAAGCGACGAGTTCCAAAATTGCAGGGTCGTCGTCTATAACAAGCACGCGTGGCATTCGTAATCCTTGTTGTTTTATGTTGGGATGCTTCTTAACTTAACTTAATCGGCCTGCATCATACTTACTATAGCGCGTTTCGCTGCGGAGCGATTACTCACTCAGCGGGTTCGGTGTTTGCCTGGCTGGGGAATGTTTGCTCCGATACCGTACAATGTTTTGCGAGTGATGTGCCGATCATGACCAGCTTCAGCGCGCCAGGTTCTCCTGTGGATACGGTTTTGCTCACCTCGCCCGCCGGAGCGGGGCGGACTGAGGCCATCCGCATTTTCGAAGATCTGGGCTATCTGTGCCTCAATCACGTCTGGCCCGAGCTGGTGCCGACATTTTTGAAGCATTACGCACCGATTGCCCCCCGGCTGGTGCTGTGTCTGGCCTCGCGACCGGAGGTGGACGCGCAGGCGGGGCTCATTGCCGCGCGCGTCGCCCTGCGCTCCCTTGCCCGCACGGCGGTGCATGTGCATCTCGATTGCCCGGAAGGGGTGCTTTTGAGCCGCTATGCCCTCACCCGGCGTCCTCACCCCTGGTTTGACCACGGCGAGGGTTTGCTTGCCGCCATCCGCGCCGAGCGCACCGCCCTGGAACCGTTGCGCGCCTTGGCCGACGAAGTCGTCGATACCGGCCCACTTGAGCTTGCCCAGTTGCGAGTGCGCCTGGGGGCGCTTGTCGGCGGCCGGCCCCCCGAGTTGCCGGTGACGGTGATGAGCTTCGGCTTCAAGCGCGGCGTGCCCGCCGACGCCCAGTTTGTGCTCGATATTCGCTTTTTACCCAATCCTTATTACGAGAGTGCTCTGAGGCCGCTCACCGGTCTCGATATCGGGGTGGCAGACTATGTATTTGCCTCGGAGCAGTCCCAGGCGACCTACCGGTCGCTGTTCGAATTTTTGCGCTTTTTGTTGCACCAGTACCGCCAGGACCGCAGGAGTCAGCTGTTGATTGCGATCGGTTGCACCGGCGGGCAGCACCGCTCGGTGGCCTTTGTCGAGCGCCTCAGCGGCGATCTGGCGGCAGAAGGTTTTGCCTGCCACCCCTCCCACCGCGATCTGGCGGTCAATCGCCTGCAGGAGTTGAGTCGATGAGCGCTTTGCGTGTGGGCAAGCTCACGGGCCAGTTCGGCAAATGGTTGTACCCCGGCATGCGCGTCAAGCGCTGGCTGGGCATGGTGGTGATCGGTACCATCTTTGTGAGTTTGGGGCTGGCGATCTGGGTGGATCTACGGCCCATCTTCTACAGCAGCCGCTTTTTGTGGGGCCTGGTGCAGGGGCTCGCCGATCTGTTGCCCAACGACATCAGCGGTCCGCTGGTCCTGGCGGTCGGGCTGCTGTGCGTGGTGATGGGGCTCAGGCTCACCCTCAGTTCGATTACCGAGGTCTTGGTGCCGGAGGGCCAGGACAATCTGGTCGAAAGACTTTACCAGCGCCGCCGCCTCAGCCGGGGACCGAAGATCGTGGCCATCGGCGGCGGCACGGGTCTTTCGACCCTTCTGCGCGGGCTGAAGCGCTACAGCACGAATATCACGGCGGTGGTCACCGTCGCCGACGACGGCGGCTCCAGCGGCAGGTTGCGCCAGGAATTCGGCGTGCTGCCGCCGGGAGATCTGCGCAACTGCCTCGCGGCTTTGGCCGACGAAGAAAAACTACTCACCGAGCTATTCCAGTACCGCTTCAAGCTGGGCGAAGGTCTGGCGGGCCACTCCTTCGGCAATTTGTTTCTCACGGCGATGGCCGAAATTACCGGCGATCTCGAGAAGGGTGTCGAAGCAAGTTCGAAGGTCCTTGCCATTCGCGGCCGGGTGCTGCCCGCCACCCTCGACAACATGACCCTCTGGGCGGATCTGGAGGATGGCCGCCACATCGAGGGCGAATCGAACATCTCCCACGCGGGCGGTCAAATTGCCCGCATCGGCTGCACGCCGGTCGCACCCCGCGCCCTGCCGCAGGTGGCGGCGGCGATTCGGGAGGCCGAGTTGGTGATCATCGGGCCGGGATCGCTTTACACCAGCATCGCGCCCAATTTGCTGGTGCCCGAAATTGCCCAGGCCCTCAAGGCGAGCAACGCCCACAAGATCTATGTCTGCAACGTGATGACCCAGCCCGGTGAGAGCGACGGCTATTCGGTGAGCGACCACGTGCGCGCCCTGGAAGTGGCGGCGGGGGGACCGTTTTTTGAGGCGGTCATGGTCCAGAAGGACACCCCCACCCGCAACCTCGATCGCTACGCCAAGCAGCAGTCGCAGCCGGTGACGGTCGACCGCGACAATCTGGCGCTGATGGGTTTGCAGATCGTGCTTGCCAACGTCATGGATGAGGATCACGCAAGCGACACCATCCGCCACTCCTCCCAGCGCCTCGGCCGCGCTTTGTTGCACTGGTACAAGCGCCGCCAGCAAAACCGCCAGCAACGCGTCTCGTAACGGACACCCCATGGAACGCCTCGAAAGCAGTGCTGTCGTCAGTCGCCCGATTGCCGATGTCTGGGCCGCCCACCAGGATCTCGGACTGCTCGAGCGCGTTTCCCTGCCCTACCCGATCGTCGAAGTGCTCGACAAACCCCCCTTCTACGGGCTCGCAAGCCGCTTCACGGTTCGTTTGTCGCTGGTGCCGCATCTGGCGGCCATCGACTGGCAGGTCGAGATTGTCCGCTTCGAACCGCCCGAGCGCTTTGTCGACCGGCAGGTGAGTGGACCGTTTCGCTTTTGGGAGCACACCCATGCTTTTAGCGCCCTGACCCCCGAAAGGACCCTGGTGGTTGAGAGCGTCCTGTTCGAATTCAACCCGCTGCTGGATGAACCGTTGCTGCGGCCGGTGCTCGAAGGGGTGTTCGCCTGGCGGACCGAGCGGCTGGTCGAGGAACTGGGCCGACCGCGCTAGCTGGCCGGGCCGATCCACAGAACGCTAGGATAAGGTGCGTTACCGTTGCACCTTGCTATGCGTCAGAGAACTTTATTGCTGCTCCTGGTTGCGGTCGTCATCGTCGGCTCGATTTTGATCGTGGCCACCCGGCCGACGGTGCTGGGTCTCGATTTGCAGGGGGGTAGCCAGTTGACGCTGCTGGCCAAACCCACCGACAAAGTCAAAGTGATCAACCAGGAAGTGATGAAGGGCGTCGCCGCCGTCGTCGAGCAGCGGGTCAATGGGCTCGGGGTCTCGGAGGCCGTGGTGCAGCTCAAAGGCAGCGACCAGATCCTGGTGCAGCTTCCCGGGGTCAAAGATCCCACCCAGGCTGAGCGGCTTCTGGGCGACACCGCCCAGCTCGAATTTCGCAAAGAAGCGCCCAACGGCGAATTCGAAAAGACCGATCTGACCGGTGCGGATCTAACCAACGCCTTTCCCCAGGCCCTGCAGAGCGGCAACGGCTGGGAGGTGGCTCTCGAATTTACCGGTCCCGGGGGCGAAAAATTTGCCCGCATCACCCGCGACCTGGCGGGCACCGGCCGCCGACTCGGCGTTTTTCTGGACGAAGAGGCGATCAGCACCCCGACGGTCGGGGTCGAATTTGTCGACCGGGGCATCACCGGCGGCAAGGCGGTGATCACCGGCAACTTCAGCGCCCAGGAGGCGAGTGAACTGGGCATCAAGCTCAAAGCCGGCGCCCTGCCGGTGCCCGTCGAAATTATCGAAAACCGGACGGTCAGCGCCACCCTCGGCGCCGACTCGGTGCGCCAGAGCCTCTACACCGGCATCGCAGGCACGCTCTTGGTGTTCATCTTCATGGTGGCCTACTACCGTCTGCCGGGACTGATCGCCGATATGGCTCTGATTATCTATGGGCTCTCCACCTTTGCCATCTTCAAGCTGATCCCGGTCACCCTCACCCTGCCGGGCATCGCCGGTTTTATCCTCTCCATCGGCATGGCCGTCGACGCCAACGTGCTGATCTTCGAGCGCACCAAAGAGGAGCTGCGCGCCGGCAAGCAGCTTTTTACTGCGGTCGAGGCCGGTTTCTCGCGAGCCTTCACAAGCATCTTCGACAGCCACGCCACTTCGCTCATCTCCTGTGCGGTGCTTTTCTGGCTGGGCACGGGGCTGGTCAAGGGCTTCGCCCTCACCCTGGCCATCGGCCTCATCGTCAATTTGTTCACTTCGGTCACCTGCTCGCGCACCTTTTTGCTGACGATCTTGAATTTTCCCGCGCTGCGCAAACCGGCGCTTTTTGGGGTTAGTGACGTTCCTGCCAAGGCGGTGCGCCCATGAAAATCGAAGTCGCCAAGAGCAAGTCCAGGTGGTTTACCGCCTCCGGCATCGGACTGGGTATCGGTCTTGTCGCCATGGTCATTTCGCTGCTCACCCTGGGCAGTCCCCTGCGTTTGGGCCTCGATTTCACCGGCGGCACGCTGCTGCAGCTGCAATTCCCGAAGGCGATTCCCGACATCGCCAAGGTGCGCGCCGAGGTGGCTGAGGCGGGCTATCCCAACAGTGTTGTCCAGCAAATCGGCAACGACACGATCGCCGTGCGTACCCGGCCGCTCAGCCAGGAGGAGCGCAGCAAACTTCAGGACGCCCTGAAAGTCGATCTGGGCAACTTTCAGCTGGAGCGCATCGAGAGCGTTGGTCCTACCCTCGGCCAGGAACTGCTCTTTAACGGCCTGTTGTCGCTGGCCCTCGCCCTGGCGGCCATCCTCGTCTACCTGGCCTTTCGCTTTCAGCTCGACTACGCCCTTTGCGCCGCCGTCGCCATGTTCCACAACGTCATTGCGACGATGGGCGTCTTCGCCATTCTGGGACTGCTTTTGGGCATCGAGGTCGACACGCTCTTCGTAGTCGCCATCCTCACGATTGTGGGCTTTTCGGTGCAGGACACCGTGGTCGTTTTCGACCGCGTGCGCGAGAATTTAAAGTTCCTTTCGCGCAAGAAACCCTTCCCTGATATCGTCAACGACTCGGTCAACCAGACCTGGGTGCGCTCGGTCAACAACAACATCGCCGCCCTGCTGGTGCTGCTGCCGCTTTCGATCTTCGGCGGCGAGAGTATCCGCTACTTCGCCCTGGCGCTGATCATCGGCTTTGTCGTGGGCACCTACTCCAGTATTTTTATCGCGGCGGCGCTGCTGGTCTGGTGGCGCGAGCGCCAGGCGGTGGGTGCGACAGGAGCCGGGGCGGCCAAAGCCGAGCGCTAAGGGCACGGGCGTTGCCCTGCTGCCATATTCTCTCCCCAGGCCGTGCGTCGAGTTCGATTAATGGGCAATCAGCAGCGAGCACGGCGCGTGGCGCAGGACGTATTCGGTAACGCTGCCGCCCCCCCTCAGCCGATCCCAAAAACCGAGGCTTCTTCGGGTCATCACCAGCAAATCCACTCCCTGTGCCGCGGCGAACTCGCAAATTTTACTTCCCGGATCGCCAGTCTCCAGGTACAGTCTGGCGGGCGCCCCAGCCGCGGCGAAGCGCTCCAACACCGGTGCGAGCTTGCGCTCGAAGCTTTGCAGGGCGTTGACGGGCAGGGGGGTGACGCGATCGTGGATGTGTTCTTTGGCATAATCGACGTACTCCCTGGGGTGAACGACGTGCAGCACCAACATTTCGCTGTCGAACACGGTCGCTAGAGCCGCAGCGGCAGTGATCGACGCCGAGGCGCTGGCAAGATCGACGCAGGGCACAAGAATCTTGCGACACAGCAAAGCGGCGGTTGCAGTGTCGTCCATCAGGAATCTCCGAGCAGCTCGCCTCTGGGATTTCAAACCCGGGTATCCGGGGCCAGACAGCAGGGATGGGCAGGATCGCCCGTCTCGATCTGCAATGTCGCATGTTCGATGCCGAAGCGGTCGTGCAGGTGGCGGCAGGTGGCAGCCAGAAAGGCGTCGCCGGGAGGTCCGCCCGGGATGACCAGGTGGGCGGTCAGGGCCGTCTCGGTGGTGCTCATCGCCCAGATGTGCAGGTCGTGGACCTCGCCCACTCCGCGCAGACTCTGCAGGTAGGTTTTGACCGCCTCGGGATCGATCCCCTCGGGTACCGCATCGAGGGCCAGATTCAGTGAGTCCACCAACAGCCCCCAGGTGCCCACGACGATCACAACGCCGATCGCCAGGCTCACGACCGGGTCGAGCCAGGTCCACCCCGTCAGCAGGATGGCGGCTCCTGCGAACACAGTTCCCAGCGATACGGCCGCGTCGGAGGCGAGGTGCAAAAAGGCCCCCCGTACATTGAGATCCGCCTGGCCTTTCACAAACCAATAGGCGCTCACCGAGTTGACGAGCACGCCGACGGCCGCCACCCAGATGATTGTGCCTCCCGCCACCGGACCGGGATCTTGCAGGCGGATGACGGCCTCCCAGGCGATGGCCCCCACGGCGACCAGCAGCGTGACGGCATTGAGCAGGGCGGCCAAAATCGACGAGCGCCTGAGCCCGTAGGTGCGCCGCGGCGAGGGGTGGCGGGTGGTGAGCACGCTTGCCCCCCAGGCGAGGGCCAGCCCCAGCACGTCGCTGAGGTTGTGCCCGGCGTCCGCCAGCAGCGCCAGGGAGCCCGCCAGGATCCCGTAGACCGCCTCGATCACCACGAAGCCAACGTTGAGGGCGATGCCGACTGCGAAGGCGCGGTTGTAGTTGGCAGGGGCGTGGACGTGTCCGCTTCCCATCTCGGTGTTTCCCCTAGGGCCGTTCCACCAGCATGCCTGCCGGATCGAGCGGATTGGTCACTGCCCTTTGATTTTTTCCGCTCTCTTGGACGTTTCTAAAAGCGGATTCGGGCGACCAAATTGTTCAAAGTAGGGAGTTTCAAAGTTTTGCGCGTCACGCAAGTTCATCTGCAGTAAATCATAGACAGCGGAACTTTGGATACACTAAAACGACTATTACAACTGCAGTTGGCGACCCTATTACAAAAAATCTATGGAAGTCGCTGTTATTACAAAAATCACCAATGTCTTAAAAACTAAAAAACGTATCAACAGATACTGATTCTGTTTTTTTTTGCGACTACAGTCGTTTACGTACTTGCATTTCGCCTTAGAAGTTCTCACTTATGAACAGAAGAGAGATGATAATGGTAACAACGGATGCCACCTGCCTCCTGGCAGGCAGCGGCAAATCTGCTTTTGCTGTACCCGCTGGTTCGACGCTGGGCAGTGTTTATGATCCCTACAATCAGCTTAGGGAAAATTCCAGAAGTGTTGAATCAGTGAACGCTTGCACACAGTTCGAGGGGCCAGACCCTGCGCCTCCAGCTGCCCAGCAATTTTCCCAGCCAATGCACATAACTGACTTCCTGACACATGCAACATTGCAAG
>JAHHGR010000053.1 GCA_019359725.1 Aphanocapsa lilacina HA4352-LM1
AAGGTTTTGACAAGTTGCGGAAAATCGAGTAGCATCAGCTCAACAATAATTATTTCACTTAGCCCAAAGTCTACACGATTTTGGGCTTCTTTTTGTAACCCCAATTCCTAGCGTTCAACACTTCTGGCCGAAGATATGGGGGAGTAAACGGTTGGATAAGTTGCGTTACTTGCAATGTTGTATGTGTCAGGAAGTCAGTTATGTGCATTGGCTGGGAAAATTGCTGGGCAGCTGGAGGCGCAGGGTCTGGCCGCTCGAACTGTGTGCAAGCGTTCACTGATTCAACACTTCTGCTCTATTTGCATCCTCCCCAGTATGCTGATGAAGCATTGATGAACGGGGATAGGCTGTTGACTGGCCCGCTGCTATTGCGCGACGTGCGCATGGTCCTTGACGACGGCTCGCTCTATGCGGGTGACCTGCTTTGCCAGGGTGGTCTTATCCAGGCGATGGACCGCGCTTTGAATAGCCCCACCGACCGGGTGATCGACGGAGGGGGGCGGGTGCTGCTACCTGGGGTGATCGACCCGCAGGTGCACTTTCGCGAGCCGGGCAAAGAATACAAAGAAGATTTGCAAACCGGCTCCTGGGCCTGTGCCCGCGGCGGCGTGACCTCGTTTTTGGAGATGCCCAACACTTCGCCTCCCACGACTACCGTCGAACGCCTCGAAGACAAACTGGCGCGCGCGGCGAGCAAGTGCGTGGTCAACTACGGATTTTTCGTGGGCGCCACCGCCGACAATATCGAACAGTTGCAGCAGGCGGCGGGCCTCAGTTGCGGCGTCAAGATCTTTATGGGCGCTTCCACAGGCGATCTCCTCGTAGACGATCCGGTGGCCCTTGAGCGCATCTTCAAAGAGGTGCCCCGCCTGATTGCCGTCCACGCCGAGGACGAAGCGCGCATCCGCGAACGCACGCGGCTGTTTGCCGGGCGCACCGACCCCCACGTCCACTCCGAACTGCGCGACAACGAGTGCGCACGCCTGGCCACCGCCCAGGCCCTAGAACTCTCGCGGCGCTACCGCAGGCGCCTACACATCCTGCACATGTCGGCGGCCGAAGAACTGGAATTGCTAAGAGCCGATAAACCTGCTCGGGTGACGGCCGAAGTGATCCCGCAGCACCTGTTTCTTTCGACAGCCGCCTACGACACGATCGGCATGCGCGCCAAGCAAAATCCGCCCCTGCGCTCGGAGGCTGACCGTGAGGCGATGTGGGCGGGGTTGCGCTCAGGGCTCATCGACTTTGTCGCCACCGACCACGCCCCCCACCTGCTGCGCGAAAAGGACCGCGATTACGCCGAGGCCCCGGCCGGAATGCCGGGCGTCGAGACTTCGCTGCCCCTGATGCTCACGGCTCTGGCGCGCGGCGAGGTGAACTTCGAGCAGATTGTCCGCTGGATGAGCCGGGGGGCGGCAACAGCCTACGGCATCCCCAACAAAGGCTCACTCAGGCCCGGTTTCGACGCGGACCTGGTGCTGGTGGATCTGGAGCGCTACGAAGCGGTGCGCGCCGAGCGCATGGCGAGCAAGTGCGGCTGGAGTCCTTTTGAGGGCTGGTCGCTCACCGGCTGGCCGGTGCTCACGGTGGTGGGCGGCCGGGTAGCCTTCGAAGCGGGGGAGGTGCAGACCGACACCCGTGGCAGTGCTCTTAGCTTTCAGCCGCCGGAATTCTGACTACGAAGATATTGACCTCGGGCGTCTCGCCGTAATAAAGCTTCATTGCCCCCGGCCCGGGCAGCTTTAACAACAGCTCACCCTCGGTCGCTTCGCGGGGCACCAGTTCTTTTGGCGCCAGGGTCGTCCTCGCCGCATCCACCGAACGCACCGGCAAGCCGGCCCCTTCATTGGGACCGACAAAAAAATATTCCGGCCCGACTTTTTGGGGCAGCGGCACCGCCCCGGGGTTGAAAATGCGCACCGTCAGCTTTGCTTCTTCGGAGGAGAGGCGTTCGAGGGTTTTGACCTGCAAGATCACCCCCTGGGCCGTGCGCACCCCGACCACCTGGCCTCGGCTGCTGCGGGGGGCAGCGGTCTTCTCGGCAGGCCGATCGCCCCCGGCGCACGCGACCACCAGCCCCAGCACCAATCCCGCCACGATCGTCCGTTTCACACTGTGTACCCCGCTCGCCCTTTCTATCGAACCACACCACCTGTACAAAAATTCATTTCGGCACTGCGGTGAACGGTTGCGCCGATGAATTAACACTGATAGACTAAAGTCGATTGAGCTTATTCAAGGCAAACCAATGCTATCGCTGTTCCTGAAGTTGGCCCTGGCGCTGTTCACCCTGGTGGTGCTGGGCACCGCCCTCAAGATCATCGTGTTACCCCTGGCTTTGGTGGCGGGGCTGTTGGGATTTCTGGCCCAGTACGCACTGCCTATCGCCCTGGTGGGCGGTGTGATCTGGCTGATCCGACGCGACCGGTCCCAAAAGCGGCTGCCCGGCAGCTAATCGGGGCAAAACAATCGAATAATTTTTGGGGCGCTGGGCTTTAGCTCAGCGCCTTTTCCAGTTCCTGCTGCTCCCACAGTTGGCGGTAGAGGCCATCCCGGCGCAATAGTTCGGTGTGGGAGCCGCTTTCGACAACCTGTCCGCGCTCCATAACCAGAATCCGATCGCAGGCGGCGGCGGCGCTCAGGCGGTGGGTGATGAGTAAGAGTGTGCGCTTCTGGCGGGCGAGGTGCTGGAGAATCTCTTCGGCAGTTTGGTTGTCGACGCTCGCCAGCGAGTCGTCGAGCACCAGCACCGGTGCGTCCATCAAAAAGGCGCGGGCGAGGGCGACGCGCTGGCGCTGCCCGCCAGAAAGCGTGATCCCCCGCTCGCCCACCAGCGTCCGGTAGCCTCTGGGAAAATCGGTGATCTCGTCGTGGATGCGCGCCTGCCTGGCTGCCGCCACCACCGCCTGCTCGCTTGCGTCGGGGCGGCCGTAGCGGATATTCTCCTCGACGGTGGCGCTAAACAGAAAGCTCTCCTGCGGGACGTAGGCGATGGCGGTGCGCAAGCTGTCGAAGCGCAGGTAGGTCACATCGACACCATCGAGAAACACCTGGCCGGGGGCAATCTCCAACAGGCGCGGCAGGGCGTTGGCCAGGGTCGATTTGCCCGAGCCGATCGCACCGACGATCGCCACACTCTCGCCCGGCTCGACGTGGAAATCGACCCCGTCGAGGGCTGGCCGGTCGCTGTCTTCAAAAAAGTAGGTGAGCGCTTTGACATCGAGGGCGCCGCGCACCGGCTCGAGGCTTACCGCATCGGAGCGCTCGACGATCGAAGGAGCCGCCGAAAGGATGCGCTCGATGCGCTCGATGCTCACCTGGCCGCGCTGGTAGGAGGTGATTGTAAAACCCAAGAGCGCGGTCGGAAAGACCAGACGCTCGATATAAATGGCCAGGGCGGCAAAGGCGCCGATGGTCAGGCTGCCCTCCGCGAGACGCGGCCCCCCAAACCACAGCAACACCAGCAAACTGCCGCTCGCCAGACCGCCCAACAGCGCAAAGATCAAGTTGCGGCTCAGGGCAAGACTCAAATTGGCCTTCAGCAGTTGCTCGTTTTTTTGATCGAAGGCGCGGCGCTCGTTTTCTTCCTGGGCGTAGACCTTGATGAGGGAGATGCCGTTGATATCCTCCTGAATGAGCGAACTGAGGCCATCGAGGCCGCGCTGTACGGCAATCTGTTCGCTGCGCAGCCGGTCTGAAAACAGCCACACCGCCAAAAACATCAACGGATAGACCGCGAGGCACTGCAGCGTCAGCGCCCCATCGAGGCCGAGCATCACCGGCAAAGTCAGGGTGTAGGCAAAAAAGGTGTTGATGATGCTCAAGAGTGCAAAACCCAGAAGCCGCCGGACGTTCTCCACATCGCTGGTGGCGCGGTTGATCAAGTCCCCCACCGGGTTCTGGGCGAAGTACGCAGGGGACATGCGCAGCAGGTGGGCGAAGATGCGGCCTTTGAGGTCGAATTCGACGCGCCTACCGATGCTAAACAGCAGTACCCGCGACCAGACACGGATGAGGCCCATGACCGTGGCGAGCCCCAAAATCAGCAGCGTGTAGTAGAGCAATCCGCCGCTGGTTAGCTTACGCCCCAGATCGTCGATCGCCTGGGCGAGCAGCCAGGGAATCGCCACCCCAAGGGCATTGGTCGTCAGAAGGGTGAAGACACCCAGCAGCAGGCTGCCCCGGTGCGGCTTGAGGTAGCTGTAAAGCTGAGACAAAGACGAGCTGGCCATATAGCCAGCTTATCCCCTGTAGCCGCCGCCCGGCATAGCCGCATCCGAGCCGCTAGCATAGTAAGCCATGGCTACCGAACGCTCCATCGACGAGATCAACGCCAAAATCCGCCGGGGAACTGTACGGGTCCTCACCGCGGCCGAACTCAAAGCGGCCGTTCGTGCGGCCGGGGTGGCGGCGGTGGCCGCCGAGGTGGATGTGATCGCCACCGGCACCTTCGAGCCTATGGAATCGTCCGGGGCGATTCTCAACATCGGACACACCGACCCGCCCATTCGCCTCGCCAAAGCCTGGCTCAACGGCGTGGAGGCGTACTGCGGCTTCGGGGCGGTCGACCTGTACCTGGGGGCGGCCCAGATGGGGGAGAGTCTCGACTACGGCGGCGGCCACGTGATCGCCGAACTGGTGGCCGGGCGGGCAGTGCGCCTTCGGGCAACGGGACTGCCCGCCGACTGCTACCCGCGCCGCGAATACGAATGCCAGGTTCAGCTCGACGGCATCAACCAGGCGTACCTGTTCAATCCGCGCAATGCCTATCAGAACTTTATTGTCGGGGTCAACGGCGGGGATCGGCCGCTCTATACCTATCTGGGTACGCTCCAGCCACGCCTGGGCAACGCCGTCTACGCGAGCGTCGGTGCGCTGAGCCCTTTGCTCAACGACGCCCACCTGCGCTCGGTGGGCATCGGCACCCGCATCTTTCTGGGCGGGGGCATCGGCTACGTCGCCTGGGAGGGCACCCAGCACTTTTCCTCCCAAAGGCGCTTGCCGAACGGCTCCCCCGTCGGCCCCGCCGCCACCCTGGCTCTAATCGGCGACCTCAAGCAAATGGATCCGTTCTGGGTGCGCGGCTGTCGTTTCTATAACTACGGTCCGTCGCTGATGCTGGGGGTGGGTATTCCCCTACCGGTCACCGACGCAGCGGTCGTGGCCGCTGCGAGTCTTGCCGACGGCGATCTGGTCGCCCCGGTTATCGACTTTTCGATCCCCCGGCGCGTGCGACCCACCTTTGGACTGGTGAGTTACGCCCAACTCAAAAGCGGCCAGATCACTATCGAGGGCCAAAAGGTGCGCACTGCCCCCCTGGCGAGCACCGCCCTCTCGCTGCGGGTGGCGCAGGTGCTCAAAGAATGGATTGCCTCCGGTCGCTTCGAGCTGACCCAACCGGTCGCATCCCTGCCTGCCGAGCGTCCGCTCCTGGCCCAGGAGCGCCCATTGCTCAGCTGAATCCCAAAAACCCGTCCGAAGCACCGGAGTCTGTGCCTGTGCCGAATCGGTTCATAAATTGTTGCATTTATATCTGGTGTATTTTTCACCTTGGCGCTGCAAAAATTGGGTTCATATAGAGGTTCTCCCCACCGATTCGGTATCCACCCGTGGACATTGCTAACAATCAAAGGTTTGTACATGCTTTCAGAAGAAACGACAGGGGCGTTCAACTTGCTCAGCCTCGGCCAGCGCGGTGTGGGCAAGACCGTCTTTCTAGCGGGCAGTTATGCCGAGCTGCACGCCTGCCATCCCTCCCAGGCAAAATTGCCGCTGTGGTTTGACTGCAAAGATCACCAGTCCCAGGAAAGTATCGAAAAGGTGCTCGGTTACATTGTCCGCAACGGCCAGTACCCGCCGGGAACTATGAAAATTACCCACTTCGACTTCAGTTTGAAGCGCCAGGGGCTGTGGGGACCGTCGGCGGTGTGCGACTTCCGGCTGCGGGACATGCCCGGCGAAGCCTGCCACAACGCCAACCCTGCCTTTCGGGAGATCGTGCTGACTTCCCACGGCTGCTGCGTCTGCATCGACGGGCAGGCCCTCGTGCACAGCCACACCTACCTCGACGATCTGCGCGACTTGATTGTGCAGGTGATGGCGATTGCCACCCTGGTACAGCTCAACCGCCTCAAGTACGCCTTTGCCCTGGTGATCACCAAGTGCGATTTGATTGCCGACGGCACCACGGGCGAGCAGCCCAGCCTGCGGGATCGCCAGCGCATCGAGCGGCGGTTGCAGGCGCTCATCGAACCCCTCGACGAGTTGGGTACCCGCTACCGTTTGTTTTATTCGGCCATCCCGCTGGTGAGCCGGGGTGGGGATATCGGACTGGCGCCCTCGGGAGGTGCTGCTCCCCTATTGTGGCTGGTGGGAGAGTTGAGCCGCGCCCACAACGCCGGAGCGGTCAGCCAACTGATGCGCCAGTTGCGCCAGTTGCTGCCGGGGCGTTTCCAGCGGCGACAGCAGGCCGGTAAAAGTCCCCTGCACCATCTGTTGCAAACGGGCACGCCTCCCAACCCCTGAGCGCAAAGCGCATCGGGGTTGGCAATCTTGGCAGGCTTTTGGGCACTCCCGTCCGTAGCCAGGCAAAACGGACTGTTCGCTGCGTCCACGGTCACTATGGATACGCTGGAGGATAGCCTGCTCGGCGGGTGAGGGTTCCACTGGCGGCTGCCGGACAGAAGGCTGCATAGGCGAAGGAGGTAGAGGTCGTCTCCAAAAAAGAGGATGCGGCTTCTACCGTCAACTGCTGGTTCTGGACCGATGCTCTAGGCGTCGTCCGCTAGTCGCTGCAAAGCGGCAATGCCCACGCTCGCACCGTGCGGGCCAAAGCGGCCCTGCAAGTATGGCTTCAACAGCTCGATTGCTTTCTCCGGCCAGAGGATGTCGCTGACGGCCAGATGGGCGATGGCTTCGAGGACGGCGGTGTCGTAAGCCCTCGCTCCCATTGCCTCGATGGCGCGCTCGCGCTCGCGCAAAACGTCCCGCAGATCGATCTCCGGATCCGGACCTTGCGGATTCATAGAGTTATCTCCAAAATTGAAAACAAAGACCCGCAACTTTACTGCTGCTGCTTTGGAAAATTGGGTCCGCAAGCCACTACATGTAGCGCCGACAAACCTGTCTCAGATTCTAGAACACTATATGTAGATCCTCAAGGGTTTTCGTTGAAATAGAGTAGCTGTGCTGAATTTGTGGTGAAGTTGGTGCTTTGCCGCTTTTAGAATTGGGTTAGAAGCGTTGTTATTTCGTTGCAGGACAACCCATGCAAACAATCGTGGTCGGTGGTGGGTATGCGGGTCTGCGGGCCGTACAGCGGCTGGCCGCTCAGAATCTGCCGGTCATCCTCGTCGAGCCGCGGCGCGAACACATTTTGCGCCCGCGGCTGGTGGCCGCCGCCGCCGGGCGCATCGCCCCAAAAGATGTGAGTGTGCCTCTGGCAAGGGTGTTGCCCGAGGGGGTGCGCCACCTGCAGGCGACGGCGCTGGGTTTTGATCCGGAGACAGCGGCGGTAGAGACCGACTACGAAATGCTCCAGGGCGACCGGTTGGTGATTGCCGTCGGTTCGGAGGCGAATCTGAACGCCTCGGGCGCTCCGCGCTACACCCTGCCGCTCTATAGTCTCGAAGATCTGCAGCAGGCACTCAGCCACTGGGCGCGGCTGGAGGACGCTCTACAGCGCGAGCGCTGCGATCTGAGCCTGTTGCGCTGGGTGATCGTGGGCGGCGGCATCACGGGCGTCGAATTGGCGGCGGAGCTGGTGCACCTGGCCAGGCGGTGGCGCAACCGCTACGGCGGTCTGGCCGAGGCGATCCAGATTCACCTCATCCAGCGCGGCTTCCGGTTGTTGCCCGATTGGCCCGCCGAGGCTTCCGACTGGGTGACTCGCTGGCTGAAGCGCCATCGGGTAATCGTGCAGACTGCCACTGCGGTGCGGCGGGTGCGCGCCGACGGCGTCGTGCTCGAAGGCCCTGCCGGACCCGAGGAACTGGCCACCCAAACAGTCTTCTGGACCGGCGGCAGCCAGCCGGTACGCTTGGAGGAAGAACCCGCCGCTCTGCGCGACAAAAGTCAGTTTCTGCGGGTGGATCCGTATTTGCGCCTGGTCGACTATCCGCGCACCTACGCGATTGGCGACAGCATCCTATCCTTCAATCCGCAACTCAATCGGACGTTGCCCCCCTGCGGGCAACTGGCGGTGCGCTCGGCGGAGGTGGCCGCCGCCAACATCGTCGCCGAGAGCCGTGGGGAAGCACTGATCGCCTTTGTGCCCGCCATCGAGCGCATCGCCCTGTCGCTTGGGGCCTTTGACGGTCTGGCTGTGGTCGACGGCCAGGTGCTCACCGGCACCGCCGGTTGGACAGTCGCCCAGGCGGCCGACTTGTTCTACTTCAATGCCATTCAGAATCCGCTGCTCGCGCGCATGGCCCCGGAGCTGTTCAGCGGCACCGGGTTACTGAGCGAGCGGCGGTAAGATGGCCTCATGATTTTGCGCGTCGCCTTTTTGGGACCGAGCGGCACCTACGCCGAGGAAGCCACCCTGGCCCTGTTGGGTAGCGAGTGCGAGCGGCTTGCCCACCCGAGCATCCAGGGCACCTTGCGCGCCGCCGCCGCGGGTGAGGTCGACTGTGCCGTGGTGCCGGTGGAAAACGCCGTCGAAGGCACGGTGAGTGCCACCCTCGACACCCTCTGGCTCTATCCGCAACTGCAGGTGCGCCGGGCGCTGGTGCTGCCGGTGCGCCACTGCCTCATCGGCCCTGTGCAACACCTCAGCGATATCCAGGCGGTCTACTCCCACCCCCAGGCCCTTGCCCAGTGCCAGGGATGGCTCGAAGAACACCTTGGAACCGTTGAGCGCATCCCCACCGCCTCGACCAGCGAGGCACTGCGCCACATCGGAGCGCACACTGCCGCCATCGCCTCCGAGCGCGCCGCCCGGCTGCACGGGCTCAGCGTCATCTTCCAGGCGATCAACGACCACCCCGACAACTGCACCCGCTTCTGGCTGGTGAGCGAAAAGCCGCTGACAGAAGCGCTCCCCCCGCCGGGCGGCTGCACCTCGATCGCCTTTGCCCTGCGCCGCAACCAGCCGGGGGTACTCCACGAGGTACTCACAATCTTCGCGCGCCACGGCATCAACCTGGCCAAAATCGAATCGCGGCCGACCAAAAAGGTGATCGGCGAATATTTGTTCTTTGCAGATCTCGAGGGCGAAGCCGAGGCTGAACCGGTAAACATGGCCCTTCGGCAGGTGGCAGCGGTGGTGGCCGAACTGAATATCCTGGGTAGCTACGCAATCGAGCAGAGCGGCGGTTGAACCGGCTCAGGACAGACGCATCTTCAGGTACTCGCCCACATCACTTTCGAGGCGGCGGCGGTAGACCGCGTAAAGATCGCACACCAGGCGCTCATCGAGGCGCTCGCCGCAGACGCCCTGCTCGACAAACTGGGTGTAGCTGCTGCCGAACACCTCGTAGGCTCGATGGGCGCTACGCAGGCTCAAGTGCAGCTTGGCGTTCTCGATGGCCTCGCCCAAAAGCTCGTCGCGGTTTTCGCTCGCGTCAAGGGAGTGGCAGAGGAAGCGGATAATCCGGTGGTTGAGATGGGCAAAGGGGGTAAAGTGTCCACCTTCCGAAAGACTCAGCACGCGTGCGTATGTCAGCATGGCATGGACCAGCTAAGAGTTCGGACCCCTGTGAAACAACTCACATTGTCCTTGAGTTCATGCTACCCCAAGTAACGTAAACAAACTCAATAATTTGTAAGAAGCAAATGAGCGCGACGCGGTTCACCACTGCACTTTTCGTATCGTCCTGGCTGGGGATGGCCCAGGCCGCAGCTGCCTTGCGACTGGTCTATCCGCCCGATGGACATCGCACCGAGAGCGCCAGCATTTATTTCATCGGTACGGCCCCCGGGGCGGGCAGTCTGCAGGTCAACGGCCAAAAAGTAGCGCGCCACCCGGCGGGCCATTTTGCCTGGACGGTGGCGCTGCAGACGGGGAGCAACACCTTTCGCTGGACTTTTCGGGGGGCGAATGGTGCGAGCGAAACTGTCGAGCGGCAGGTCATCCGCCAGAGCCCGAATCCGCCGGTACCCGGGGATCGGTTGTTTCTAGAAGCGCGCCTGCCGCGCGGGGAGCAGCGGGTGCTGCCTTTCGAGCCGGTTTGCTTTGAGGCGCGGGCGACTCCCGGCGGCCAATTGCAGGCGCGCGTCGGGGAACAGTCGATCGCCCTTGCGGAGGCCGCCCCGTTTCGGGAGCCGGGGGACGCGGCGGCGGTGCTGAGTGGCGGTGCGGCCGGCCGCTCCCTTGTCGGCTTCTATCGCGGCTGTCTGGCGGCGGCCGAATCGTGGCGCAATGTTGAGCCGCGCCTGGATTTTCGCTGGCGCGGCCAGGTACTCAGCTCCCCGGTGCCCGCCACGATTACCAGTCTCGATCCGCGCCAGCTGACCGTGATCGAAGTCACCGCCGCCGAAGCGATCGTCCGGGCCGGGCCGGGGGCCGAATTTGCGCGGCTTTCGCCCCTCGCGCGCGGGGTGCGCTCGCGGGTCACCGCCACGAGTGGCGACTGGCTGCGCCTGCAGGGCGAAGGTTGGATTGCCAGGGCGGATGTGATGGCATTGCCCGTGGGGGCTGCACTGCCGACCAGTGCGGTGGGGGCGCTGCGCACTCGGGTGACGACGGCGGGCAGCGAACTTATCGTGCCGCTGGAGATGCGTTTGCCGGCGAGTGTGCGCCAGGAGGAGCACCGGCTCATCGTCACCCTCTGGGGGGCACAGGCGCGCACGGATTTGATTCGTTTCGACGCGCCCGACCCGCTCATCCGCTCGGTGCAGTGGGAGACGGTCTCCCCGGAGGGCGTGCGCTTTTATGTCGATCTGCGCGAGCGGCGGCAGTGGGGCTACCAGTTGCGCTACGAGGACAATGCGCTGGTGGTGGCCCTGCGCAAGGGGCCGCGGGTGGGCCGCGGGCTTGCCGGGGCGCGGGTGATGATCGATCCTGGCCATGGCGGCGCCCAGACGGGTTCAATCGGTCCCTCGGGCATCCCCGAAAAAACCGTCAATCTTGCGATCGCATTGCGCCTGGGTGAACAGTTGCGCCAGGCCGGGGCGGAGGTATGGTTTACCCGCACCGCCGATGTGGACGTGCCGCTGGCCGAGCGCTCCCGGATGCTGGAAGCGAGGCAGCCCACGGTATTTTTGAGCCTGCACCACAATGCCCTGCCGGATGCGGGCGACCCGTTGCGTCAGTATGGCACTTCGGTGTACTGGTACCACATGCAAAGCCGTGAACTGGCGGAGGTGCTGCACCGTCAGTTGCTCCGGGACCTTGGGCGCCCCGATTACGGTCTCTATTGGGACAGTCTGGCGGTGATCCGCCCGACGGCCGCCCCGGCCGTGTTGCTCGAACTCGGTTTTATGACCCACCCCGACGAATACACGCTCATCACTGCACCGGCTTACCAGGAGCGCGTCGCCCGCGCGCTGACCCGCGGGCTGGAGCATTGGCTGCACGCCGGTCGGCCGGAGTGATGTCGATGCCGTTTCGTTTTAAGACCAGGACGCTGCTGATCGCCGCCAGTCTGGCGGGGGCTCTGGGTCTCGCCTGGGTCGCCTTTTCGAAGCCGCAAACGGAGGGGGGCACCCTGGTGGCCGTCTCCAGTCAGGATCGCTCCGGACGCTACCGCCGGGGAAGTGCTGCCTTCGAGCGGGGCGATTACGCCGAGGCCCGCCGGCAACTGGCAGGATTGGCCTCTGCCTACCCGGCCCTGGCCGAACGCATCGGGTTGAAGCTTGCCGTTGCCAGCGGCGAGGGCCGCCGCTGGCTGGAGGCCCACCCCAAAAGCCCACTGGTTCCCGACGCGCTGGCATTGCTGGCCCGCCAGGATCGCGCCGCTCTGCTCCCGCTGTTGAACGGCTATCCGGATCACTATCGCACCCGCGAGGCGCTGGAGCGGGCGCTGGTGCGCAACCCCGACGATCGCACCCTGGCTGGACCGCTGCTCGCCCGTTTTCCCGAGAGCACCCTCGCCTATGCGGTGGCGACCCGGCGCGAAAAAACCGGCGCACTCTCCCCAGCCGAATGGCAGTTGGTGGCTGCTATTTATCGGCGGGTGAACGCCAAACAGGCCCTCGCCGCCTATGAGCGCGCCCCCGCGACCCCCGAGAACTTGATCGAGCGCGCCCGGCTCCAGCGCAAGTTGGGGGACAAAACTGCCGCCCAGGCGCTCTACGAACTGGTGTCCCGGCACCACCCCCAGTCGCCTCTGGTGCTCGAGGCAGCCTTCGAGCGCGCCGAGTTGCTGGGGGCGGGCGAGGCTTTTGCTGCGCTCGAACCATGGGAGCGCGCCTTCGCCGAGCGCGGCGACGAAGTGCTCTGGATGCGCAGCCAGATTGCCGTGCGACGATTGAGCGCTCCCGAGATGGCCGTTCCCTTATACCGGCGGTTGGTGGAGCGCTATCCCCAAAGCGCCAAAGCTCCCAACGCCGCCTGGGAACTGGCCGCCCAGAGCGCCGAGCGCGGCGATCCGGGAGCGGCCCGCTCCTACGCCCGCTGGTTGGTGCGCAACCACCCGGCCGATCCGTTTGCGCCCAAGGCGGCTTTTTGGCTCGGCAAGTGGGCCGAGCAGGCCGGAGCCACCGCCGAGGCCCGCTCCCAATTTCGCGAAGTGCTCAAGCGCTATCCCCGAAGCTACTACGCCTGGCGCTCCGCCGCCCGGCTGGGTCTGGCCGACGGCAGTTACGACATCGACCGATCCGTCGTCTCGGTGCACTGGTCGCAGCCTCCCCTGCCGCTGGAGGGAACCTCCGCCACCCTGCGCGAACTGCTGGCTCTAGGCGAAATCTCCGAGGCCGAGCAGCAGTGGCACTCGGAGACCTACCGCCGCAAGCTCTCCCCCGCCCAAAAGCTCGCCGAATCGCAACTGCGCGCCCGCCTCGGCCAGCACCTCAGATCGATCAACCAGGCGACCCTCACCTTGCTCGCCGCTCCGCCCGCCGACCCGCGCGCCTGGGAGCAAGCCTATCCGCTCTTCTACGCTCCCGGACTGCGGCAGTGGTCCCAGGAGCGCAATCTCAATCCGCTGTTGGTCGCGTCGCTGATTCGCCAGGAATCGCGCTTCGAGCCTGCCATTCGTTCGCGCTCCGGGGCGATGGGTTTGATGCAGATCATGCCCGCCACCGCCCGGTTCATCGCCGGGCGCGAACCGGGGGCATTCGAATTGACCAACCCCGTGGACAATCTGCGCCTGGGCACCTGGTACCTGCGCTATACCCACGAGCGCTTCGGCGGCAGCACGATGCTGGCGCTCGCCAGTTACAACGCCGGACCGGGCAACGTCTCCAAGTGGCTCAAGCGCAACCCCATCACCAACGAAGAGGATTTTATCGAACAAATCCCTTTTAAGGAGACGCGCTTCTACGTGGTCAACATCTACGAGAATTACTGGAACTATCTGCGGCTGTATACCAGCCAGGGCCGCAAAGCTCTGGCCGCAATCGACGGCCGGACGGCTATGGACAACTCGAAGTAATTGGATGGTGTGGCAGATTTCTCACACAACCTAAGGTGCTCGCCAAGCAAGGCGATGGTAAGCGCTCAAATCGGCGTAGGGGTCCGCGGGCGGATGGTCGTGGGTGTGCCCGTGGGCATGGCTGTGCCCGTGGCCGTGGGTGGTGCTCACGGCGCGGCGGAATTTGCACATCTCGCAGTTCATCGCCACCCGTTGCTCGCGCGCCTCCTGCTCGCGTCTGCGCAGCAATTCAAAAAGCACCGGGTCGAGGCCGATTTCATCGAGAGCCTGCACTGCGACTTGCGGATGCAACGTTTGCTGGAGGGCGGCCGTCTCCTGGATGCGCTTGACGAGCACACCGGTAAATAAAAAGTACGGCAGTACGACGACGCGCTTTGCCCCCCAGGTCCAGGCGCGCTCGAATCCCTGCTCCAGGCGGGGATGGGTGATGCCGATAAAGCAAACTTCAACCCCAAGATAGCCACTCCCTTCCCAGAGCAGGCGGGCCATCTTGCAGGCGTCGCCGTTGGCGTCGGGGTCCGACGAACCGCGCCCGACAAACAACAGCAGCGTCTCGGAGCGCGGGATGTCGCTGTGTTCGTCGAGACGGGCGAGCCGTTCCTGCCACAGTTCGATGAGGCCCGCGGTGATGCCCAGATGGCCGCCGTAGTGCACCATCAGATCCGGATGGCGCTCGCGGGCGCGGTCCAGTTCGTTGGTAACGTCGAACTTATTGTGGCGGGCGGCAAATAACAGCAGTGGCACCGCGGTCAAATCGCGGTAACCCAGCTCGATGCAGCGATCGACCCCCACCTGAATCGACGGAGCGGTCAACTCCAAAAAACAGGGCACCACCGGCCGGGCCGGGTCGATGTGCTGGTAAGCGGCGGCAAACTCTAAAAACGTCTCGCGCCCATCGGCATCGCGGGTGCCGTGGCCGATGAGCAACAAAGGATGGACCGTACCGTGCATGAAGAACTCCATTCCTGTGCGACGCAGGCGAATGACCGGAGGCAACGTCCAAAGGCGGCATTCTGACTTGGGAGGCCCATTACAGCTGCGGCACAGTACCGGAATCGCACCGGACTTTCCCGCTTTTGGACTTCAACAGGTTATCACCCTGCGCTGCAAGGCGCGGGAAGGCCACCGAAATTCTTAACCGCCCGCAGCTAGGAACCCACTTCAGGGATCGCCACTTTGACCATGGCTGGGCGCAGCACCTTGTCGGCGAGCAAATAGCCCTTTTGCAACTCCGCCACGACCGTCTCCTGGCTCACCCCGGCCGATTCTTCGCGCAGGATGGCCTCGTGCTGGGCCGGGTCGAACGGCTGGCCGACCGCCTCCATGGCCGTCACCCCCATCTTTTCGAGTACCGAGAGGAACTGCCGGTAAACCTGCTGGTAGCTGTTGTGCAGCTTCTCTTCGCGCTCGTTGTCGGGCTGGGCGAAGGCGCGGGCGCGATCGAAGTTGTCGAAGACCGGCAGGATGTCCTTGAGGAGCTTGGCGGAAACAAAATAGGCCAGTTCGTCTTTTTCGCGCTGGGTGCGCTTGCGGAAGTTGTCGAAGTCGGCCATCAGCCGCGTGTACTTTTGCTCGTAGTCGGCGAGTTTTTTTTGTAGGTCGGAGTTCTCGGCGGCGAGCTGGTCGATGCGGGCGGTCAATCCCGTCACTTCCGCAGCGGACGCCTCGGGGGCTTGGGTCTCTGCGTAGGAAGGATCCTGCGGTTGGGAGTTCTCGGTGGTGCGCTCGTTTTCTGCCATCGCTCTGCCATGTGGTGCCGTTTGCAACCTTGATTTTAAACGCTCGCGCACCCAACCTCCGGGCTGCCTCCTCCAGCAAAAATGAGGACTCCGGCCTTTGCGCCGGGGAGCGTGTACAATTAGCCTCTGGCTGGTCACCCGTGAATCCAGCTAAGATCATCGTCCGCTTTTGTTACCTGCCATTTCGATGAAAGTCACGCAAGAGAAGCTCCCGCGTTCCCAGATGGGCCTCAATGTCGAGGTCGAGGGCGAAAAATCCAAGCAAGCTTACGAGAAACTGGTGCGCGACACCATGCGCACCGCCCGCATCCCCGGTTTTCGCCCCGGCAAAGCCCCGCGCCAGCTGGTGCTGCAGTTCTACGGCAAGGAGCGCCTCAGGGCGCAGGCGCTCGAAAATCTGATCGACAGCTCCCTCAAAGAGGCGATCGAACAGGAGTCGATTGCTTCGTTGGGCAACCTGCAGCTGCGCGATTCGTTCGAAGAGTTGCTCGGCCGCTACCAGCCGGGAGAACCGCTCAGCTTCAAAGCCGCCGTCGATGTGCAACCGGAGGTGCAGCTGGGTACCTACACCGGCCTGACGGTGCGCTACAGCGAAGTGCCCTACGAGGCCAAGCAGGTAGATGACCTGCTTGAGCAGTACCGCGAGCAGCGCGCCGTGCTCGTTCCTGTCGAGGGTCGGGCTGCTGAGGTCGGCGACACCGCTGTAATCGACTTTGCGGGCACCAAGGCGGCGGACGGCAGCGAGATCGTCGGGGGTAAAGCCACCGATTTTGAAGTCGAACTGCTGCCGGGTCGGCTCATCGCCGGCTTCACCGAGGGGATCATCGGTATGCACATTGGTGAGAGCACCGAGCTTGCATTGCGCTTTCCCGACGATTATCCGCAGCAGGAACTGGCGGCCATCGACGCCAAATTCGCCGTCACCCTCAAAGATCTCAAGATCAAAGAGCTGCCCGTCCTCGACGACGATTTTGCCGGTGACATCAGCGAATTTGAGACCCTCGAAGCACTGCGCGCGTTTCTGGAGCAGCAGCAGCGCGAGCAGGCGGCGGAGAAGACCCGCGCCAACCGCGACGCCGCCATTATCAAGGCGCTGGTGACCGAGACGACCGTCGACTTGCCTGAGACGCTGGTCAACCGCGAAGTGCAGTTTCTAGCCGAGCAGAGCTTTCGCAACCTCCAACAGCAGGGCATCGACCCCAGCCGCATCTTCACCGAGGAGAACATGCCCCGGGTACGCGAAACGCTCAGAGTTGACGCCGAAAATCGCCTCAAGCGCACCCTGGCCCTGGCACAAGTGGCTCGCGCCGAAAATATCGTGGTCGAAGAGGGGCAGGTGGCTGCGCGCATCGCCGAGTTGCGCAGCGAACTGGAGGAGGAAGTCTCAGAGCAGGCCCTGGCCGAATTTGCTCGCGAAGAAATGCTTACGGAGAAGATTTTGGAGTGGCTCGCGGAGCACTCTACAATAGAGTTGACTTTGCCGGGTGAGGCGATTGAGCCGGGCTCGGGCGAAGACGCTCCCCCCGAAGTTGCCGCCGGGGCCACCGAGCCCGAGGCGCAACCCAACTCCTGAAACCTCGCTCCCTCAACACCCAGGCTGCCCCATGCCCAAGTACGACTCTCACCTCAAATGCTCCTTCTGCGGCAAGTCCCAGGAGCAGGTTCGAAAGCTTATCGCCGGGCCGGGGGTATACATTTGCGACGAGTGCGTCGAACTGTGCAACGAGATCCTTGACGAGGAGCTGTTTGAAGGGGCGACCCAGCCCCAGCCCCAACCGACCAAGGTCAAAGCCTCGCGCTCCAACCGCCGGGACACTTCCCTCAAGAAGATCCCCAAGCCGCAGGAGATCAAGTCTTATCTCGACCAGCACGTCATCGGTCAGCAGGAGGCCAAAAAAATCCTCTCGGTGGCAGTCTACAACCACTACAAGCGCCTCAGCTCGAAGCTCGAAGAGAGCGGCGACGAGGTCGAAATTCAAAAATCCAACATTCTGCTTATCGGTCCCACCGGCTGCGGTAAGACGCTTTTGGCCCAGACCCTGGCCGATTTGCTCGATGTGCCCTTTGCCATTGCCGATGCCACCACCCTCACCGAGGCGGGCTATGTGGGCGAGGATGTCGAGAACATTTTGCTCCGGTTGCTGCAGGTGGCCGACGGCGAGGTCGAGCGCGCCCAGCGCGGCATCATCTACATCGACGAAATCGATAAGATCGCCCGCAAGTCCGAGAACCCTTCGATCACCCGCGACGTGTCGGGCGAAGGCGTCCAGCAGGCGCTCCTCAAGATGCTCGAAGGCACCGTCGCCAACGTCCCTCCCCAGGGTGGGCGCAAGCATCCCTACCAGGAATACATCCAGATCGACACGGCCAACATCCTGTTTGTCTGCGGAGGAGCGTTTGTCGGTCTGGAGCGCGTCGTCGAGCAGCGCATCGGCAAGCGGGCGATGGGCTTCGTACAGGCGGGCGAGCCCCAGAAGCGCGAACAGCGCCTGGTCGAATCGCTCAAGGCCCTCGAACCCGACGATCTGGTCAAATTCGGCCTGATTCCCGAATTTATCGGCCGCATTCCGATGGTGGCGGTGCTCGAACCCCTCGACGAGGAAGCCCTCATCGAGATTCTCACCGAACCCAAGAACGCCCTGCTCAAGCAGTACCAGCGCCTGCTGCGCATGGACGGCGTCGAGATGGTCTTCGAGCCTGACGCGATCAAGACGATTGCCCAGGAAGCTTTCCGTCGCAAGACCGGGGCACGGGCTCTGCGGGGCATCGTCGAGGAGCTGATGCTCGAAGTCATGTACGAGGTGCCCTCGCGCGCCGATATCCGCAAGTGCGTGATCACCCGCGAGATGGTCGAGAAGCGCTCCACCTCCGAGCTGCTGATTCTGCCCAGCTCGCTTCCCAAACCCGAATCTGCCTGAGTCCCTGCACGGCGTATGTAGGAGAAGCGGGCCGAAAAGCCCACTTTTCTTGTTCGGAGCACGGGCTCCAGCCAGGTAAACAATGTCAAAGATCGACGCTTTGGGCCTGGCATTGCCTCCGAGTTGGGCTATACCTGGCCTATCGAATTTCTGCGGGGAGTTTCGCTGGCATGTTTTTGACCGGCCGGGAGGCCAGGATGCTCGAATCTCGATTTCTCCGGCAAGCGACAGCTGCGGTGGCGATGCTGCTGGCACTGTGCTCGCCGGGTTGGGGTCAGAGTACGCTTGTGCCGCCCCCACCGATTGCCGACGAACCGCTCACCGTGGCCACAGGCATCTACCTTATCGAGTGCTATGGCCTCGACGACAAAGAAGAAACATATAAAGTAAATGCTTTTTTGAGCCTACGCTGGAAGGACAGGCGTCTGGCCTTTGATCCTGCCCGTAGCGGCGTCCGCATCAAAACCTACGCTTCCGAAGCGATCTGGGTTCCGGAAGTACGCTTTATCAACATCGAAACTGCCCGCCAAAGCGAAGTGGTCGATATCTCCGTCAGCCCGGACGGGACGGTGCAGTATCTGGAGCGCTTCGCGGTCCTTTTTCTCTCGCCGCTGGATTTTCGGCGCTATCCTTTCGATGCGCAGATTTTGCACATGTATCTGATCGTCCGTTCCGTCGACACCCGCAACATCGTGCTCGCGGTCGATCCGACAAAAACAGGCAAAAACAAGGACGTCTTCTTGACGGGATGGGACATCAATAGTTTCACCGCCGCGGCGAAGCCCACCAACTTCGCGTTCGAAAATCGGCTCGAATCGAAACTGGACTACCAGTTGCAAATCTCCCGGCAATCTTTTTCGTACATCCCCAATATTATTTTGCCGATGCTGTTCATCTTGTTGATCTCCTGGACCGCCTTCTGGTCCACTTCCTACGAGGCAAACGTCACGCTGGTGGTCTCGACGCTGATCGCCCACATTGCCTTTAATCTGGTCGTGGCAAACAACCTACCAAAAACCCCTTACATGACCTACACCGGGGCGATCATCTTCATGATCTATCTGTTTTACTTTGTAGCCATGGTCGAAGTGACTGTTCAGCATTCCTTGAAAGTCGAAAACAAATCGAGACAAGCGGCGTCGATCACCCGCGTCGCCCGCGTCGCCTTTCCGGTTGTGTTCATTTTGACAAACATTGCTCTGGCGTTGCTTTTTTTTGGCACCTGAGCGTGGAACGTGGGCGCGGGAGAGCGGGTGGCCTTTTTGCTGCCCAACAGCCCCCGGATCGTTCCGGGCTGCTACGCCTTACCCACCGCAGCCCGGAAGAAGCCACCGGCGAGTAGATTCGCCAGGTGGGCATCGGACGGTAGCACAGCATGGCGATGCCGTTGCCGGTAGGCCATCCGACTGAATCCGCCCGGCGGCGAATCGAGCCGCGCTTTTGTGGTACTCGATCCTGAGGAGCCTTCCCGGTGGGCGGCTTGCGCCGACTGCGAGCGCCTATGGAACGGCGGCAATAAACCCGACCGCCGGAGGATTGATGCATGCGTTTTTAAACTTACATTGGGAGTGCCGAACTCTGCGTATGGCTCTCCGTGGCGACCAAACCCGATGTTTCCTGGCGCGGTGTCCTGTTCTGGCCGCTCGAATGGCTTTTTCTGGCGGTGGCCACCGTCAACCTCGTCTGGGTGATCTTTGATCTGAGCTATGTACAGCTGCGCGATTTTTATGTGCTCAGGGTGCCCGAACTGGTCCGTCTGTACGATCCGATGAAGGGTATCGAACCCCACCGGATCACCGAGCGGTACCTGCGCACGGTCGATGCCTACAAGGCGGCGGCAGACGCCGGGGACGCCACGCGCGAAGCGGCACTGCTGCCGGTTTTGCGGATATTGAGCGCCCAGATTGTCGATGACAGCCCTTTTGAGCTGGCGGGCAAGCAGGGCACGCTGGAGCGCATCAAAAACCGTATCCGCCGCCATGTGGGGGACAGTTCCTCCAAGCAGTCGTTTTTGCGCTTCTGGAGCGGGCAAAATATGACTCCCACGCGGCGGGTGCAGCAGTTGGAATTTTTTGACAAGCAGTTGCGCCCTCTATTTGCCGTCAACTATTACCGCAACTACGGCGAGGACGGCGAATTTGTGGACGGGTACTTCCGACGGGTCGATGTCTGGTTTATGGGAATCTTCGCACTGGAACTGATGTTGCGCACCTTTGTCACCTACCGCAGCCATCCGCGCTGGACCTGGCAGCGCTGCTTTTCCGAGAACAGCTTCGATGGGCTGAATCTGTTGCCTGCCGTCAACTTGATCCCCGGCGTGCACCTCGGATGGCTCGCCCTGGCGCGCGTCTTTACCTACGGCGATCGCCTGGAGCGGCTGGGCATTTTTCCCTCTCCGATCGCTGGAATTATCCACCGCTACTCGATGGCGATTGCCGACGAGGTGACCGACCTGGTGGTGGTTAAGGCCCTCGCCCAAGTGCAAGATGCGGTGCGCACCGCCGACCTGACCGCCATGCTGCCCCGGGCCGCCCAGGCTGCCCCGCGCGCTTCCAACGACCCACCCACCGCCATCGACGGCTTCGTCAAAGAACAGACCGCCATGGTCGTCAAAGAAGTGCTCCCCCAGGTGCGGCCCGAACTGGAGCAGCTGCTTGCCCACTCGATCAAACAGTCGCTCCCTTTGCCCAACCGGCTCACCAGCGGCCTGGTCAACGCCACGCTCAACGCCGCCTACGGTGCGGCCAACGGCGTGCTCAAAGCCGACCCCGAAGGCGAGCGGCTCACCCGGCAATTGCTCGACAAGCTGCTGCGCACCTTGAGCGCCGAGTGGCGCGAGCACGGCACGGTACAGGATGCCCAGCAGCTCATTGTCACTCTGCTGGAGCAGGCACGGCGCGACTATATCCGTCGCAACGGCATGGACGCGTGATCCCCCGCGGAGGGTCCGCAGACCCGGTTCAACCTCCCGAGAGCATCGCAAAAATTTCGGAGCTGCCGGTCGGGTAGGCAAAGTGGGTGGAGCGCATCCCGTCGATGTCCATTTGCGCCTGGATGGCCAGGGCGAAAACGTTGATGATCTCGGCGGCAAAAGGACCGAGCAGATGGGCGCCCAGGATGCGTCCGCTCGTCTCTTCGACCAGGATTTTGGAAGCGGCGTAGGGTGCCGCGATTGAGCGGACGGCGATCCGCTCGCGGTGGTCGTCCAGCAGCGCACGGTAGCGGAGTCCCTGCTCCTGGGCTTGCGCTTCCAAAAGTCCGACCGCCGCCAGCGTGGGCTCGGTGAACACCGCGCTGGCGAAGACAGCCTTTTCGAGGGAGCGGGTGTTGCCGCACAGCAGGTTCTCGGCGACGACCTCGGCGTGCAGGCTGGCCACCGGGGTCAACTGCGGACCGGGGGCGTCGGCTACATCTCCGGCTGCGTACACCGCCGGGTTGGAGACGCTTTGTAGATGGGCATTGACGGTAATTCCTTTTTTGCCTGCTTCCACACCCGCCCGGTCGAGAGCGAGTGCTTCGATATTAGGGGAGCGGCTCGCGCCGTGCACGACCAGATCCGCCGCGAAGGGACCGCCGTCGCCGTCGGTGTGCACCAGCAGGCCGCTGCCGGTTTTTTCGATCGCCTTGACCCGGTGGCACAAACACAGGGCACCCAGTTCCCGCGTCGCTTCGATGAGCCGGTCCACCAGATCGGGATCGAACGGGGCCAACGGGCGTTCGTCCTGATGCAACACGTGTATCTGGGAACCAGCGCGGGCGGCAAGGTGGGAAAATTCCATCGAAATATAGCCGCCGCCCACAAACACAATGCGCCGCGGCAACGTGCTCAGTTCCAGAAAATCGTCCGAGTTCGCAAGGTGCTCTTCCCCTTCGATGCCGAGGGTGGCCGGCCGTGCCCCGGTGGCGATGAGCACCTTTTCTCCTTCTAAGCGGTCGCCGTTTACTTCGAGCGCGTTCGCCCCGACAAAGCGGGCTTCGCCGTGGTAGCACTCGATGCCCGCCTCGGCGTACTCCGCCTCGCGCGCAGCCGGGATGGGGTCGATGAGCGAACGCTTGAAGCGCATCAACTCCGGCCAGTCGATGCGGGCGTCCTCGGCGCGCAGGCCCTTGCCTGCGAGGTGCCGCCACCGATCGAGCCGTTCCCCGGCCTGGACGAGCGTTTTTTTGGGCGTGCAGCCGCGCAGGGCGCAGGTGCCGCCGAACGGTCGCGAATCGACAATAGCGACGTTCCAGCCGGCCTTTCGGCAGCGTTTGGCGACGGTGGAGCCGGCCACGCCGGTGCCCGCGACCACCAGGTCATAGTGCTTTTGCATACGAAGGTCCGCTCGCATTCGCCCTCCAGCCTCCCGCGAAACCGCCGCTTCGGGTTCTACCCGCGGGGGGAACCCGCGGCGGGGGCGAAAGGGCCGTGCTACGTTAACAGCAACCTCGCAACACCGCCCCGCCATGCACCGACAAGCCGTTGTTTTGTTTGCCGCGCTGGTTGTTCTGGCGCTGCCGGTGGGCGCCCAGCAGGGCGCACCCCCCACCCTCGATTTGCGCCTGGAAACGGACGCCCCCGGGCAACTGGAACGCGATCTGGCCGGTCGCCGGTTGTGGAGCGCGCTCAATCCGACCTTCACGGTGCGCACGCCCTTCGGTCCCTATCCGGTGGACCTGGGAAGCGACGCGGGCCGCAGCAAAGCGCGCGAGGGCTTCGCTTTTGTGGTAGGGCTGGTAACGGGCCAACAGCAGCGAATGCCCTTTATCAGTTCGGTGGTGCGCCGCGTCTACAACCGGGTGATCGCGACCGAGCCCAACCTCGACAAGTTGCTGGCGGCCGTCGCCAAGAGCAATCCCGACACTGACCTCACCGACCCGCGGGTGCTCAAGATCCTGCGGCGCAACGGCGCCGAGCTGGTCAACACCTTGATGGGGATCCTGGCCGAACCGAACGCGATCGCCCTGCTGGCCCTGGTCGAACCGGATCTGGCCGCCCGCGCCTACCAGCTTTCTTTGAAGAACCGCCTGGAGCGGCGGGGCAACTGGGATCTGCCCGGCAACCTTCAACTGGAAAGGCAGATTGCCGCGATCGAACAGGAATTGACCGTGCCCGGCCGCAGCGAGGAAGCGCGGCTGGTCGCCCTGCAGCGGCTGCTCAAAGACCAGGGCATCCCGATTCCCGACAGCATCGAGGGCGGCCAGTACCTGGCGGACCGGCTGTTCGTGCGCTTTGAGGAGGTGCTCGACGGCAAGAGCCGGCCTGTGGCCATCGATGTAATCGGCCGCGACCCCAACAGTGGCCTGGCCAAACTGTTCGCCCGCCTCGACGAGCGCATCGCCCGCCTGGAAGGCGAAGAAGCGGCACCGGCAGCTGCCGTTTCCCGCTAGCTGTTCAAATGGCCCCGCCGGTGGCACTGATGCGCTGTCCGGTCACCCAGCGCGCCTCCTCGCTCGCCAGAAAGAGCACCACGTCGGCCACGTCGCGCGGCTCGCCGAGCCGCCCAAAGGGGGACATCTGCTCAGCCATTTTTTTCATCTCCGGCGGGGCCGCCGCTTCGAACATCTCGGTGTCCGTGAAACCCGGCATGACCGTGTTGACCGTGATGCCGCGTCCACCCAGTTCTTTGGAAAGGGACATGCTGAATCCTTCGATGGCCGCTTTGCTGCCGGCGTAGGCCGTGGCACCGGGGGCGCCGGTCGCAGTGCCGCCGGTGGTGATGCTCACGATGCGGCCGCCCTCCGCCATACACGAGGCGGCGCGCTGTAGGGCGAAGAAAACACCGCGGGCGTTGAGGGCAAACAGCCTGTCGAACTCCGCTTCGGTGATTTCGACTATCGGTTTCATGATCGACAATCCGGCGTTGTTGACAAGAATATCGAGCCTTCCGAAGCGAGAAAACGTCGCGTCGAACAGCGCATCGATCTGCTCGACGCGACTAACGTCCGCCTGGACGGCGATCGCCTGCCCACCCGTCGCTTCAATGGCTTGTACAACCTCCCGGGCTTTGTCCTCGTTGCCCGCGTAGTTGACGACAACCGAAGCCCCTTTGCTGCCCAGCCCCTCGGCGATCGCCCGGCCGATACCGCGCGATGCCCCTGTGACGATGGCCACCTTTCCTTGCAATGACGACATGCATCAACCCCCACTCTTGACGATCACTATGCTATTTAGCTGCTTACGATAATGGAAGTACTTACCTAAAAGTAAGCTAAAGCCAGGCAGACGCGGAGATGCAGCGTGGAGCAAACGGAGCCGGAAGGCACTCACTGGGTGCGCACGACCCTAAACGTCCTGGGGGGCAAATGGAAAATCCTGATTCTCTGGCACCTGCGCAAGGGTGCCAAGCGGTACAGCGCATTGCGGCGCTCGATACCGGAAATTTCCGAGAAAATGCTTATCTCACAATTGAAGGAGCTGGAAAAAGACGAGATTGTCCGCCGCACCGTCCTGCGCAGCGTGCCGCCGCAGGTCGAATACGCCTTTACCCCCCACGGCGACACCCTGTTACCTGTGCTGGAGGCCCTGTGCGCTTGGGGCGAGTACCACGAAAAGCAGCTTTTGAGCAGTTGCGATTGACAAGCTGGGCGACGCCTTTTCGGATCCCCACGAGACCACCCCGACCGGCCAAAACTGGCGGATCTGCGCTCCAGAAGGTAAAATGGCGCCCTCGATTGCCCAAAAAGGCCGCTTTGATCGGGGACACCATCGGACGTATCGTGCAGCTGAGCTTGTCTCGAAGCGGTCAGCGGTGACAGCGAAGACCAGTGTGGGGCGGTCGCCGAGGGCTCGCTACACCTTCGATCAAAACCCGATCAAAAGGTAGACCTGTAATCAAACCCAGCCACCCCAAGTGTTTGGGGATTTTTGCCCCGGCTCTAGACTTGGTTTAAGGATAGATAATCAAAACCCGATCAAAACATTTGATTTGAAGTGGCACGTGTATCTTTAGGCCCAGAATGGTACGTAGGCGGTCCGCGGCCGTTCCGGGTCTTCCGAGCGGATAAGTCCGTGCTCCAGCGCTCGGCGAATCACCTGTGAAACTTGAGAGGCGTTTTTTTCTTCGATGCCAAAACGCTCTCTTAAAGAACTATTCTGCATCTTCTCGCCACTGACATATTTGAGGACGGCGTGTTGGTAGCAGGCACGGATGCGTTCTTCGGGAGTCATTCGGGAGAACTTTCTGGGCGCGTAAAGCACGACTCGGAATGCGCCGCCCTGCACCTGATCCTCGACCCGAAAAGCGGGTGGCGGCAGTTGATGGAGTTCGACAGCCTTGATGACCTTGTCGATACCGGATCCCTGTTCCTCACACAGGCGCATGCGACGCATGAGCGCCGCCAACGCCTCGTTGCGCGAGCGCGGGGGAGAATCAATTAATCGTTCCGGACTAATCAGAGGTATTCCGGGATTGGTTATTTCTAGGCGATCCTTAAAAAGTTCGAGTTGCGGTCCCGAGCCCCTGATGGTCATATCCTGGTGGATTAGGGCGTTGGCAATCAGTTCACGCATTGCGATATCCGGAAATAGGGGGCGCTCTTCCCGAAACACTGTTCCGATATACTCGTCGCTGGGCAGGCTGGCCTTGATGAAGCTCATCAATCCAGAAAAACCATTGGCATACCCTTTGCTCCCATCTTGCCGCTTGATGACCGTATCCGCTCGGCTATTGCCACCGTAAGCTACAAAGCGGATGGCCTTGCGAGCAATTTGCGGTTCTAGCGTTTTCAAATTCTTGGCAAAGAGGATTGCGCCTAAATTGGTGATGTTCCAACGCCCAGCTACATCAGGAAAAATGAGCCGTTCGGCTTGCAAGCGTTCAAAAATACCAGTCCGATTGTCGGGCAGAGGCTGTCGGAGCAGAGAAAAGTAGCTCGCATAATCCAGTCGTTCCAACACCTCATCCGAAGTGATGTATTGAGCGGCAATCCCGGATTCCCAAACGTAAGGCTGAAGCTTGGCCCACAATGCCTGAAGCCGTTCTGGATGATCGTTCAAGGTCGGGGTGGCGCTGCCAATTCGGATGTAGGCTGTTTGATCGAATTCTACCGGGATCGAAGTGGTCGCAGGAATTTCCAGCAATATCAAACGGCCGGCCGGGTGCGAAACTTTTCGGAAAGACAGGTGGAGGCTGGGTTGTAGGCGGTTGGCAAGCCAAAATTCTAGAGGTTCCCGCTGCACCTGGACAGAAGGATCAAACTGGGTGCCCACGACGGCAAGATCGTTATCTCGAATGCCCCAGACCACGTAGGCAAAATGTTGATCCGCTAGCCGCGCAGCATTGGACAAAGCAGAAATCAACTTACCGATTTTGTGCGGATCGGCCTGACTTTCCTTGGACTCCACACAGTCGGTTTCAGCGGGATGGCTTAGCAGCACTTCAATCAAAGCTAAGGTACGAGCGTCGCTCATGGTGAACTACCTTGTACGGTTGGTGGACGCACCGTGGCTAGTGGATAGGAATTCCTTAACCATAGCAGATAATGCCATAACTTAGCATTCCACTAAGCAAAGCCGAGGGGGTAGGACAATGACCCTAAGAAAACAGTTTTATGCTCCACGATCTATCTTAAATGGATTAAGGAATTATTAGTTAGAAGATATCGGTGTCCGACCTTTTAAGCCAAGCATCCTGATTTTGCCACAGCAGCCAATTAAATAACAAAGGCAGGATTATTCTATAAGTTTACTGATGAACTTAGAACATCAGTTAGATACACAATCCAACTCAGCTTTTGAACAGCATCCGGATAACTAAAACCAGGGTTGTTTCATTCTAAATTTGCACCTCCTGCAAATGAGAATTGAGAGCCCAAGAGCCTGATTTCACGTTAAGCGAGTAGAGCTTATTGGCATGTTCAGCCCAGCTTTCAGGAGAATGAAACAGCCCTGTAACTAAAACAGTGTTTCACAATAAGACTGATTTTTGGCTCAATATATGCACTTTGAGGCCCCTTCCATTGAGAGAAAAGGGGAGAAATTTGGGTCGTAAGCTCTGTCTTCGTTTACCGAACGCTGTTTCTCTTTGTTACGATCGCGTGGATATCCATTTTCGAGAAAGCATGGGCGCCTGGAGAAGAGTCGGGGTCTGGCTAGGGCGCGTTCTGGCCGCGATCGGCGCTCTGGCGGTGGTGCTGGTGGTTGTGGCCGTGCTGGGGGTGCTGCTGTTGGGCCGTGGGCCTCGGATTGCCGACAACTCGGTCCTGGAAATCAAGCTTGCCACGGCCCTGCCGGAGAAAACTTCCCAAGACTTGACAGCTGGGCTCCTGGGTCCCCCCGCGTTGACGTTCAAAGACGCCCTCGACAACCTCAAAAAAGCGGCGAAAGACACGCGCATCAAGGGGGTGGTGCTGCACCTGGATGGCACCGCTCCGGGCTGGGCAAGCGTCGAAGAGTTGCGCGAGGCGTTGGGGCAATTTCGGCGCTCCGGCAAGTTTGCCGTGGGCTACGCCGAGGGTATCAGCGAGCGGGGGTATTACCTGGCGCTGGCGCTCGATCGCATCTACCTGCCGCCCACGGGCGGCTTCGAGATGAACGGTCTGGTCAGTTCCAACTCCCACCTGCCGGGATTGCTCGCCAAAGTCGGCATCGGCGTGCAGTACTTTCGCTACGGCAAGTACAAATCCGTCAGCGGCGAGACCTTTGGCCGGCAGGCGTTCAGTGAACCGGTCAAGGCGATGATCAACTTCAACCTCACCGCGCAATACGACACGTTCGTGAGCGCCGTGGCCGCCGCCCGCAAGATCCCCGCTGCCGAGGTGCGCCGGCTCATCGACACCAACCGGCCCACCGCCGAATGGGCGCTTGCCAACAAACTCATCGACGGCATCGCCTACTGGGATGAGGTGGAAGCGGACCTCAAAAAGCGGGTGGGCATCGCAGCGGACAAAGAACTGGAGAAGGTGAGCGCCTCCGAGTACGCGCAGGTGAACCTGGAGGAACTGGGCCTCAACCGGGGGCCGAACAAAATCGGCTACATCGTCGCGGAGGGGTTGGTGGTCTCAGGGAGCAGCGGCCCGGTCAATCCACTTTCCGGTGGACCGGTGCAGGGGTCCGAGCCGCTCATCAAGGCGCTGCGCGAGGCGGGACGGCGCGAGGACATCAAGGCGGTGGTGATGCGGGTCAACTCCCCCGGCGGGGCGGGTCTGGGGTGCGACCTGGTGCGCCGGGAAGTCGAAAGATTGCGCGCCAAAAAGCCCGTCGTCGTCTCGATGGGCGATTCAGCTGCGAGCGGCGGTTACTGGATTGCGATGGACGCCAGTGCGATCGTCGCCCAGCCTTCCACCCAGACGGGATCGATCGGCATCTTCGCGGTGATCCCCAACGTCGAGCAACTGAACCGCGATCTCACCCTCACCCCGGAAGTCTTCAAGCGCGGGGCGCGCGCCGACGCCCTGAGCGGCAACCGGCCATTAAATTCGGAAGAAGCGAAAATCTTCGATCAAGAACTGCTCGCAAGCTATCGCCGCTTCGTGGCCCTCGCCGCCAAAGGCCGCAACAAAACGGTCCCCCAGATGGAAGCACTCGCCCAGGGCCGCACCTGGCTAGGTCGCAAAGCCCTCGAACTGGGGCTGGTGGACCGGTTGGGCGGCATCGATACGGCCATCGCCCTCGCAGCTGAGAAGGCAAAAGTGTCCCCCGACTCGGTGGCGGTAGAACGCCTCGAAGGCGAGCAGAGCACGCTCGCAAGCCTGCTTGGCGCCGAAGCCACCCGTATGGCTTTGCGCAGCCTGGGCATCGAGCAGACGGCAAGCCGCCTCTCGCCGCCGTTCAGCCTTGATGTGCTCCTGAGCGAGCATCTCTACCCGCTCGCATTGCCGCAGAGTTTTGATTGAAGACTGCTTCAAAACCCTATGATCGCCAGGGTAAGCGCATCTAAAAGGCGTTGAGAAATGTGCTGGGGTACCCTGGTACTGCATCGTGCCATCTCTGGACTGGATCCCTGATTTGAGACAAGGAGTTAAGCTCCACTAAGCACAGGAGCAAAAACCCGTGTCCCACCAACGTAGACGCTTCTCCCGTGAGCTCAAGCTCCACATCCTCGCCCAGATCGAGGCCGGACAAACCATCGCCGCCGTCGCCCGCGAACACCAGATCCATCCGACGCTCATTACCAAGTGGCGTCAGCAACTCGGCAAGTACGCCGACAAAGCATTTGCTGGTAATGGCCATACTTACAAGGAAGAAGCCCGTATTGTCGAACTTGAACGGCTGCTCGGTCAGTTGACGATGGAGAATGCGCTTTTAAAAAAGGCTTTGAGCAGGCTCGACATCAGAAGCCGACCGACGCAACCAACTGGAAACACCTGATGGAGCAGTTGGTGAGGGAAGAAGCAAGGGACCAGGCAGGATTATCAATTGCCCAGATGTGCCGCACCCTGGGTTTGAGCCGGGCAGAATACTATCGTGGCAAATGCAGTGAGCGGCGGGTAGAGGCCTATTCAAGTTTGAAGTGCAACAGCACCTGACTGAGCTAAGAATACCTCCCGTGGTGTCCGATAACCAAGCACTTTTCGCGGGCGGTCATTGATCATGTCCATTGCCCTTTGCACCTGCTCAGGTTTG
>JAHHGR010000054.1 GCA_019359725.1 Aphanocapsa lilacina HA4352-LM1
CGCTCTAGTAGGGTAAGCTGGCTGAAGCTCATAGGGGTTCCTGTTTGTTGTGGTAAACGTCAGGATACCTCTATGAGTCCCTCAGCGGAAGGCTCTCAAGCGTTGCACTTCATTTTTGAATCGGCGAGGCTTTAGAAAAAGTGGAGATATCGACGGAGATACCGGTGTGGTTGAGACGTTTGAACAGGTCCTGCATGCTGAGGGTGCTTTTGTCCATGACGAGGGCCAGCCAGCAACTGAAAAAGAGCCGGGTATCGAGGACAGGAAAATCGTCATTGGGCAAAGCGGACAGAAAGGTTTTGACAAGTTGCGGAAAATCGAGTAGCATCAGCTCAACAATAATTATTTCACTTAGCCCAAAGTCTACACGATTTTGGGCTTCTTTTTGTAACCCCAATTCCTAGCGTTCAACACTTCTGCTACCCCGCATAGGCAAGCTGCAAAGAACTGCGTTGGCCGGCATCATCTTCAGCTGGGACAATAGACCTCTTGCGCGAATGCCAAGATAAACAGCTCAAACCATTGGAAACTCGTTCCGTGATCCAGTTCATGCAAGAGGTCTATTGCTGCCTCCTACCCGGTGGGCCTGGGCCACCCGTCTAGTCTACCTTGCCCGGCCTGGAGCAGGTTTCAGGTGCTAGGTTTCAGGATGAAAACCGTTGCTTGCCCTGGAAATTTTCGACGACAAAGATCAAAAAAGCGCGTCGATCCCGACGTTGACGCCGAAGCCGGGGGCGTCCAGGGTGGTGCCGTGCTCGCGGTAATTCGTATTGAGCACATTGTTGATGTTGACCCGCAATGTCGTGGCGCTATTCAGGGGAAAGCCGGCGCGGAGGTTGGGAACGACAAAGCCGGGGGTGCCGTTCGGGTTGATGCGCGGATCGGTGAGGTTGTTTTCCGAAAGCCGCCCCTGGTAGGTGGCGTAGCGCAGATACGGCTCGATGTAGGTTCCGGGCGTCGGCTGAAAGCGGACCCCCAGCATGCCGTTAAAGGGCGGGATCACCGTCTCGCCCACCAGGGGTGCTTCCGCGTAGGTGAAGGTGCCGGTGGCAAACAGCGACCAGACATCCCCCAGCCGGTAGCGCCCGCCCAACTCGATTCCCCAGATGGTCTCGTTGTCGCGGTTGACCGACTGGAAAACCTCGGAGGTGCTGCCGTCGGAGTTGACCACGGTGCCCACGCTCTGCGAGGTGATTCGATCGGTGTAGCGGCTCCAAAACCCGATCACTTCGCCTTTAAAGTCACTGCCTGCCCAGCGCAGACCGCCGTCGATGGAGAAAACCTGCTCGGGGCTGAGGCTGGAATTGGGGATGTTGATGTCGCTTGCCCGGCGCTCCCCGGCGTTTCCCAGATCGTTGATGTTCGGAGCGCGAAAGCCCGTGCCCAGGTTGAGGACAAACTGCAGATCCGGCACGAAGCGGTAGAGAAAACCGGCATTGGCGGTGAGCGCCTCGAAGCGGCGGCCGAAGCCGGAACTGTTGGGGCGCAGGGCGCTGAAAGGCACAGAGACATCTATCAGCGAATAGCGCAGTCCCAGCAGGGTCTTGAACTGGGCGCTCCAGTCGATCTCATCCTGCATAAATAGACCGTACTGGTTGAAAGTCGAGCCGTCCACGTAGCGCGGACCGTTCGGGTCGGGGATGGCACCGGTGGAATCGTTGCGTAGGGAGCGGGTGCTGCCCACCCGGTCAAAGTAAGCTTCTGCCCCATAGGTGAAAACGTTGTTGCCCCAGGTGCTCTTGATCACCGCCGAGGTGCCGATCAGATCCGAGAAGTTGCTCTCCAGGGTGGTATCGGGGCTCGGGGTACCGCTGCCGTAGTCGGGAAAACTCGGCCGGGGCCGGGCGAAATTGCGCTGGAAGCGGTCGTCCTGGATCTGCTGATAACCCAGGCGCACGCGCACTTCGTCGAGCCAGGTATCGGCAAAGACCGCCCGATACTCGCCCAGGACGAAGGTGCGCCCCTGGGGCGAAAAGCCGCGCTCGCTAGAAGCGACATTCTCGCCATAACCCTGGATGATCCCGTCCTGGCGTTGGACGGTCGGGATGCGGCTGTACTGGGTAGTGAAGGTAAAAAACTGGTTGTCCGCGAGGCGTACTTCCCCTTTGACATTGGCGCCGTAGTACTCGTAGCCCGAGCGGCCGATGCGCGCCGTCGGATTGGGGAAGATCACCTGCAAGTCAGGGCTGGACCCGACGGCCAGATCGCCGAAGCTGCGGTAGGTGAGCCCCACCATCGCCCACGCGCGCGCGCTGCCGCCCTGGTACTGAAAGTACGTGCTGCTCCCTGCCGGGTTGGCATTGTAGTCGGTGTGCAGGCGAAAGGCGGATTCGCCCACCTTGAAGCTCGGGGTGATCACGTTGGTGGCTCCGCCCATAGCATCCGAACCGTAGAGCGTGGAGACAGGACCGCGCACAATCTCTAGCTGCTCTAGAAAAAATGGATCCACATACCCCTGGTACTGGACATTCGGACGGGCAAAGGCATGGGAGAGCCGAAAACCGTCCACCAACAACAGCACGTCCCGGCCGGTCGCCCCCCGGATCACCGGCGAACCGGCGCTCGGGTTGGTGGCGCGCACGAATACCCCCGTCTCGCCGCGCATCAAATCCGCGAGGTCCGTCTGGGTGCGTTCCAAGGTCTGGGCGCGGGTGAGGACCGTGGTCGCCGTCGGCACGTCGAAAGCCGGCTCGCGCCTGCGCGTGGCGGTGACGGTGACCGTAGGCAACAGGTCGTTGTCGTCGCCGGGAGCCGCCGTCGGCTGGGCGGCCGGTGCACCGCCGGCCGCCTGGACCAGCAGATCCTTTGCCCGGGTACTGGCGGGTGGAGGCAGATTCGAGGCGATGGGTAGGGCGAGGATGGGTGCCGCCTGGATAAAACCGCAGGCGGTTGCGAAAAGCAGCAAATTCCGAGACGGGCGGGCGGGTGCTTTGGAACGATCTTCGATGCTCACCGGATGCCGAAATGCGTGACCTGGAAATTATCGCTCAAAGCGTATATGCGCGAAAGTCACCGGCGAGCCGGGAAGCAGTGCGCAAATGCTCAAAACGGAATGTCTTCGTCCGCGTCGATGTCGCTCACCTCGGCGGCGCCGGGCTGGGTGGCACCCGGCAGCTCGTCCGCTTCGCCGTCGAAACTGATCACCTCGCCGTTAAAAAATTCGGCGAGGCCGCGGGCGGCGCGGTCGAGTTCGTCCGGTTCCTCGCCGCTGAGCGGCGGCTTTGCCGCGCTCGGCGGCGCGATGGTCGTCGGCGAAACAGGGGTCACCTCAGGAGGCGCCGGCGGGCTAAAACTCACCGGCGGCGGAGTGTAGGCGGCCGGTGGGGAAGAGGCAACCGCAGCGACAGCGGCAGGGGCTTTGCCGATATGGAACTGCACTTCGATCGGCCGGCCCAAAAATTGCTGGAGCACTTCCTGAATTTGCTTCAGGCGCCGGGGCTCGCTGGCCCGCTTGACCAAAGGCTCGGTGGTAAAGCCGATGACCAGGCGCTTGGGAGTCTCCTCCAGCCAGAAGCTCGAAGACATCAGGCTCTGGGTCGGCTGGGGAATCAGGCGGATCCACTCCGGCCACCGCTCGCGCAGGCCGGTGCCGTCGGGGGTGGATCCCGACGGTCTGGCAGGCCGGTGCATGGCTGCCGCCGGTTCAATCGAGGGGGGTGGAGCCTGTGGGCGTGGGGGCGGGGTTGGCTCGACCGGCGTTTGCAGTGCAGGGTGGTGGGGTCGCTCCTCGACCCCACGCGGCGCAGCAGGCGGCGGCGGGGCTGAGACTGGAGCGGCAGGTTTGGCCGCAGCCGGGGCGAGTGCAACCGGCTGCGTTTGGCCGGGGGGAGCCAGCAGTCCCAGCAAACCCACCTCCAGCCACAGCCTCGGTTGGGTGGAGTTTTTAATCTGCGGTTCCGCCTGGCGCAATCGCTCCTGCAGCGCCAGCAGCTGCGGAACACTCAAGGCCTTCGCCCGCTCGCACATCTGCTGCCAGCTCGCGGCGGTCACCGCCACCAGATCCCGTCGATCGGGGGCGGTGTGGGCGATGAGCAGATCCCGGTAGAACCCGAGCAGATCCTGCAGCACCTGCAAGGGCTCCTTGCCGCTGTCGAGCAACTGGCGCACCTGCTCGATGAGCCGCGTGCTGTCCCCGGCCTGGATGCACTCGCCGATGGCGAGCAACTCCCGCTCGGGAACCGCCCCCACCAGTTGCCAGATTCGTTCTGCACCGATGGTCCCTTCGAGCAAAGCGAGCTGATCGAGCAGACTCTCAGCGTCGCGCAATCCCCCCTGGGCAATCTGCGCCACCAGTTCGACCGCCTCATGCTCGATGTCGATGTCCTCTTTCCAGGCGATCTCCTCCAGATGCTTGACCATGTCCGCCAGCGGGATGCGCCGAAAATCGAAGCGCTGGCAGCGAGAGATCACCGTGGGCAGCACCTTCTGGGGATCAGTAGTTGCAAGTACAAAAGTTACATGCGCAGGGGGCTCCTCCAGCGTCTTGAGCAGGCAGTTGAAAGCTGCAGAGCTGAGCATGTGAACTTCATCAAGTATGTATACTTTTTGTCTGCTCTGGACCGGAGCGAACTGGGCGCGCTCGATGAGTTCGCGGATGTTATCGACGCCAGTGTTCGAGGCGGCGTCGATTTCGATGACATCGAGGGCGCTGCCGGTGGCGATGGCCAGGCACTGTTCGCAGCGCCCGCAGGGGTCGGGGGTGGGACCGTGGATGCAGTTGAGGGCCTTGGCGATCAACCGGGCGGTAGTGGTTTTGCCGGTGCCCCGCGAGCCGGTAAACAAGTACGCGTGAGCGATGCGACCCGCTTTAAGGGCGTTGGTGAGGGTGGCGATGATTGGCCCCTGCCCCACCACATCGCCGAAGCGCTGGGGGCGATACTTATGGTGCAGGGGCTCGTAGGCCATGGCAAAGACCGGTGGAAAGTTCCATTATGACCACTGGCGGCGGGCCGCCCTTCAACTGTCGGGATCGACACCCAGTTCGCGCAGGCGCCGCTCCAAAACCTCAGATCTTTGTCGCTCCTGCTCGGCGCGCTGCTGCTCACGGCGCAGTTGCTGCCGGGATTGTTCGAGCAGTTCACCGGGGGTGGGGTAGCGGTTTTCCTGCTCGTCGTACCAGTAGAGCCACTCGCGCGTTACCGCCCGGAAAATGCCCACTTCCCGCCCGAGGGCAAGCTGCAACTCCGGTATCCAGACTGGTCCCTCAGTCGGTTGCAGCTGGTAAGCCCCATCCACCAGCCTGTAAACCTCCAGCGGCGCGTGCCGCCGTCGCCGCCGGGGGCTCAAGCTCGGGTCGTACACGGCGTAGCAGGGCACGCCCAGGCGCGCGTACTGCTGCAGTTTCTTGTCGTACTCGCCCCGGTAGGTCTGGGAGACCACCTCCAGCACAAAGCAGGGGACGATGCCGTTTTCTTCCCAGAGCACATAGCTCGGGCGCAAATTCTCATCGATGACCCGCTCGACGCCCAGGCTGATGAAGCCGTCGGGGACGATGGCGGGCAGTTCGGGGTCGTAGTAGACGCCCATGTCGATGACAAACAGCCAGTCGCGGCGCTCCTGCCACAGCTCGTCGAGAATCGAGCGCAGCAGTACCGGAATCAGTTCCTGCAGTTCGTTATCCACGGGGGCATCGTCGGAGTCGGGAAGCTCCGCCGAGGAGGGCCGAGGGCGGGTGGGATCATAGTGCCACATGGCTTTTGGTCGCGCGCTTGCTTTCATCTTATGGGGCTGCGTGCATTTGTCCACCAACCCGCCTGCCGGTCGATTTGGCGCAATAGTTCCTCCGGTACGTCGGGCTGGTCCGGATCGTCGATGAGCGAGGCGAACAGCACCGCCCGGCAGGCGGCCAGGGGACGGCGCGCCCTACAGGTGCAACGTCGAAGGGTGGCCGTGGCGGAGCGATTTTTCGCAGGCGGAGGCTTTGGGGATCGCATCGAGGGGAAGAGCAACTTCGATCAGTTTCGTGCGATAGGTCATGTTTGCAGGGACTCCTTTACCCATTGCCTAAAAGCTTTCAGCGCGGGTCGCGTCCCCGCCGTGTCGGCCATTTCGATAAAGTCAGGCAACCGCTCAACCAGCGGCAACCCCGGGAAAGTCGGACTGACGGGCGATTCGACGTACTGGCCCGACTGCAGAATATCGATGCGCAACCGCCCAGATTCGTACCTCCAGAGCTCCGGCACGCCCAGCGAGCGATACACTCGAGGCACCGTTTGCCGATCATCGCCGCATGGTTCTGGATATAAAAGCACTCCTCTGGCGCAGCACAATCCGCTGTCCCGGCTAAATGCTCAGTTGTTCAAGCTGCAGCATGACCGTCATCACCGTCTTCTCTTGGGATTCTCAGTCTCCATCTCAACACGGTTTGCTTCCCCGCTCGCGCAGTTCTGCAAGATCGTAATTCACACTGGTGGCGCCAAAGTCCAGTTCGCGGACAAAGGGACGGCGCACGTAGACGATTTCGCCCGGTGGCCTGGCTCCGGCAACTCCTCAGCAGGCACCTCCACGATGGCCAAGAGCCAATCGTCGGGCTTGTTGAGCGCTCTTAAAATTTCGTTTCTGGTGACGGTGACACTCTCAGCACCTTGGATGCGGCCTTTCACTTTGATAAAGCGCAACCGACCGGTGCCGGGGATGCGCGACTCGATGTCGTAGCCGGATTTGTCGGCACTCGCATCGCGCGGCTGATAGCCCTGACGGCCGCCTTCGTCTTGTGCACCTGGGCTTCCTTGCGCTCGCTCACTTCCTCGAAATGGGCCGGCACCAACCGGGTCACCGCGTAGCTGAGCGCCCGCCTCGCGGCCCATCCCACCGTGGATGCAGACGACGGCTTCTTCTTCGCCCAGCAGATTGCGGATGCGCAATGCCAGGTAGTTGAGCGTGTCGCGGTGCTCGGTAAACAACACCGGCGCAGGCTGGCGATTTCCGCCTCCAGTTCGGCGAGCGTGCCGCTGGCGGTGGCTTGATCGATGATGCGCTCCTCGGTCGCTTCGACTTCGGCGTCCAGGGCTTCTTCGAGATCTTCGGGGGATGAGGGCTACGCCACGTTGCGCATCGTTACGTACTGCTGCGGCACCGGGTAGCCCGCTTCGCCGAAGGTTTCGCGAATCAGGCGGTTGGTATCGAAATAGACCTGCCAGTAGTGGGCGTTGTTGCAGAAGGGCCGCACGGCGAGCACCGGGCCGGCGGCGCTGAATTCGAGAATCTCAACGTCCGGGGCCGGGGTAGTGAGCACATTCGGGATCGAAGAGAGCTTTTGTTTGAGGCGGGCGATGGCGTCGGTGTGATCGACGCTGGCATTGAGTTGGGCGGTCAACTCGACGCGGCGGTAGGGATTGGTCGAGTAGTTCTGGATGTTGTCGCCGAAGACCTTGGTGTTGCCCACGAAGGTGTGGACGTTATCCGGGGTGTCGATTGCCGTCACGAACAAACCAATCTCCTTGACAGTGCCGGTCACCCCTCCGGCGCAAATAAAGTCACCGACTTTAAAGGGCCGCAAGATGATCAAAAAGACGCCCGCGGCAAAGTTCGAGAGCAGTCCGCCCCAGGCCGCCCCGATCGCCACACCCGCCGCCGCCACCAGAGCAGCAAAGGTGGTGGTCTCGACGCCGAAGTAGCCAAGAATGGAGACGACCAACGCGATGTTGGCGAGCACACCGACGATCGAACCGACGTAGCGGACGATCGTCGGTTCGATTTTTTGTTTGTAAAGGGCGTTTTGCACCAATCCGATGACTACGCCAATCAGCCAGCGGCCAAAGACATAAAGAAGAATCGCGCCGACGACTTTTAAACCGACGTCGGTAACAGTGAGAAAAATCGTTTGACCGATTGCATTGAAGTCCATGTTTTACCCTTCTCTGGTGAGCGAAATGTGCAGCAACGTGTCCGTTAGATACTGAGATATACCAGCCCGAAGCTTGAGAGAACCGGCGAGGGTGATCACCGATGAGAATATACGGTCTCAAACTTTGGCCGTGTATTTTAGCCCACCGCCATATTGAAAAGCGGTGGCAAAGAACACTCAATAAGGCAACTGGCCGCGGGTGACACCCAACGGGTTGAAAAGTTTTAATTCCCGCCATAACTCGCTGCCGCTCATCCGGCCCGCCAAAAGCTGGCGGTAGCACTCGAGGACAGTGGCCACCCGCTCGGGGGGATCGTTAAGAAATTCCACCCGCAAATAACGCGCCCCCAATCCGACCAGATGCGGCACGTACTCCGCTGCGCTCTGGGCTCTGGCGTTAAAGAGCGTGTTGCGGCAACCGGCATCCGCTTTCAGGGGGTGCGCCGATCCGACGCGGTCGTGCAGTTGGACTTCGACCTGCTCGCAGGGCCGGCCGCAGTTGGTGTGATCGGTGCCTGCAGATAAAAAAGCGCAAAAGACACAGTGCTCCATGTGGAACAACGGCATGTGCTGGTGGACGGTGATCTCAAACCAGGCGGGCGGGGCACTGCTGAGCAGTGCCGAAAGCTGGGCGACGTTGAGGTCGTAACTTGCGGTAAGCCGTTCGAGGGCGTAGCGCTCTTGGAGGTACTCGGCGGTAAGCGGGTTGGCGACGTTCAAAGAAAAGTCGCCGACGCAGCGTTCGGAGGCGAAGTAGCGCAGGTGGTCGTAGTTGCGCACCAGGTAGCCGTCCGCACCGCTCGCCCTCACCTGGCTTAAGATCCACTCTTCGCCCATCTTGGCGATGCGCGGCGGGGCGACAAAGAGGGTGGCCCCCGCGGCGCGGGCGCGCTCCACCGCCCGACGATACTGCCGCACATCCTCCAGTTCGCAGTAGACCGTGCGCAGGCCGCTACCCAGCACCGCATCGAGTTGGGCAAACGAACGCACCAGGGCGATCAGTTCCGGCTCGGCGGGAACCGGCCCGTCGCAGCGCACGCGCAGAGCCGCCGGGGTCGGGTGGATCTGCCAGCGCAAAGGCTCGGCGCGCAGGGCGATCAATCGCTCCACCACCTCGCGGCGCAGCCGGTTCAGTTCGCTCACCGGCAGATGGACGGCCCCTTCGATGCGGTTGTCGAGGGTGCCCAGCTTCAAGGGCGTTCCCCCGAGGCGGCCCAACTGTTCCGCCAGCCGTTCGGTATCGAGGGCGTGCTTCCGGGCTTCAACCAGGGGCATCGACGATTGCACCCGCACCAGGCGACCGGATTCGTCCCAGGCTTCGAGGACAAGCGCTGCGCCCGCCCGCCCGTACACCTTCAGGTGTACGGGCCGCTGCAAAGGAGCTGCCCCGGGCACGAAACTCTGGCGCACCCGGCGCTCCAGTTCGGGGTCGCTAGTTTTCCAGAGTTTGTCCCCCGGCCGCACTTGCCGCCAGTGGATGTCCCCCCGACCAAAACCGACGCGGGCGAGTCCGTCGTGGGTTTCGACTGTGTAGACCCGGCCTCCCTGCTCAGGTTCCTTGGGCCTGCCGCCGTCGAAGACGACGCCGTCTCCCGGTTTGAGGGGCGCTTCGAGCACCAGTTCGACCGTCCCTGCGTGCACCCGCAGCACTTCGCCCAGGTAGACCCCCCGCTTCTTGCCGTAGCGGGCGTGGACCAACCGCTGGTTGTCGATGCCCTCAAGCCAACCGCTGAAAAGCCCCCGGGAAAAAGCTATCTCCAGGGCGTAGCGGGATTGGGGATAGACAGGACCGGTCTTGTCTAGATCGGCCACCGCCCGGTCGAGGGCCTGGCGGTAGACACGGGTAACACTGGCCACGTACTCGGGCGATTTGAGCCGGCCTTCAATTTTGAGCGCAGTAAGCCCGGCGCGCAGCAGCTCGGGGATGAGGTCAATCCCGGCTAGATCCTGGGGGCTCAGCAAGTAGGCGCGCTCCCCCAGGTCCACCCGTTCACCGTCCGCGACCAGTTCGTAGGGCAAACGGCAGGCCTGGGCGCACTCGCCGCGGTTGGCCGAGCGGCCCCCGAGCGCCTCGCTGGTGAGGCACTGCCCCGAGTAGGCCACGCAGAGCGCTCCGTGCACAAAGATCTCCAACGGCAAAGGCCGCTCGGCAGTAGCCGTGCGAATTTTGGCAATCTCGGCGAGCGAACATTCGCGGGCGAGTACCACCAGGGCGCAACCCAGTCCGCGCACAAAATCGACCCCCGCCGCGCTGGTGACGGTCATCTGGGTGGAAGCGTGAATGGAAAAATCCGGCGAGATGCGCCGAATCAACCGGCACACCCCGATATCCTGGACGATGGCCGCATCCACCCCGGCGGCGATGACCGCCCGCAGGCTGCGCTCGGCGGCGGCCAGTTCGTCTGTAAAGACGAGCGTATTGAAGGTGACGTAGCCGCGCACACCGCGGCTATGTAGATAAGCCATCAATTCCGGCAAGTCGGCTTCGGTGAAATTTTGGGCGCGCAGGCGGGCGTTGAAGCGCTCCAGCCCAAAATAAATCGCATCGGCGCCGTTTTCGACCGCCGCGCGGGCGCACTCCCAATCGCCGGCCGGAGCAAGCAACTCCGGACACCGCCTTTCCATGCAACCGTCCCCCTTGCAGCTTTTCCAATTTAGACCAGAGCAGGGGGTTGACCTGGACGGCGAAGCCGTAGTATATCTGTAATACGAAATTTTTGGACTGCGTCCACCGATGTTACGCCCAACCCGCTACGGTGCTTTGACCATCTGCTTGCTTTCCGCCCTCAACCGGTGGCAGCACGCGGGCACCATCGCGGGCAAGTTTGCCCTGATGCTGCAGGCCGCCGAGATAGGCGATGCGCAGCGCGAATTTGGGGCAGATCTGCCCATTTTGCGGCGAGGCGGGTGGTATGGGTTTGCCATACCCCAGGACGGCTAGAAAGAATCGACGCTCTTTCTGACTGACCCCCGCTTCCGGATTACCGAAGCGGGGGTTTTTGCATGGCGAGCCGCCGCCGCTGCCGCCGGTCCCGAAATTTACCAATCAACACCTAAGACCCGGGAGAGTGCACGACCAATGTTGAAGCTGATGTACACCGAAGCGGGAATTCACATCGAGGCGGTGGCCCTGTCCGTCGAGCGCTTCGTGGGCGAGCGCGGCGCCTTTGCCGCCTCGGTGGGTACCCACCTGATCGCTGAGCCGGGCTGGGCGTCGGTGCTGGTGGCGGACCTGCCCGGGGCGGCTTCCCTCGCGGGCCAACCGGGCATTGCCCTGTGCCGGGCGGAGGAAGGGTTCGTGGAAGTGAGCGTCATTGGCGTGTGGCTGGCGAGCGCGCCGACCAGCGAGGAGGGCGTCTTCGCCGCCGAGTTGCCCCCCGAGTGCGAAGCGCGGCTGCTGGCCCTGTGGGAGCACGGCTGCCGGGCCGAATTGAGCCTCACCGATTAGGGCAACGGTGGCGAAATCGCCGAGTAACCTGTCTGTAGTATGCTCCTGCGCCTTGCCGGGGCCGGGAAAGCGGCCAAAAATGGTGCTGGCGAGTGGATGGCAACAAGCCCATGGACGTTCCCCAGCTGATGCACGCGGCGGTCTTCTACGGCGTAGGCGATCTGCGCTACGAACAGGTGCCGGTTCCCGAAATCGCGGCGGACGAGGTGCTGGTGCAGGTGCGCGCCTGCGGTCTGTGCCAGTCGGACATCAAAAAGCTGCGCTACCCGCTACTCGACCCGCCGCGCATCTTCGGCCACGAGACGAGCGGCACGATCGTGCGCGCCGGGGAAGCGGTGGAGCACTGGCGGGTGGGCGAGCGGGTGGTGGTGCTGCACCATATCCCTTGTTTTCACTGCCCCTACTGCCTCAACGAGAACTACTCGATGTGCCGGGTCTACAAAGAAGTGACCACTACCGCCGGCTTTGCGCCCGCCGGCGGCGGCTTCGCCGAGTACGTCAAGGTGCCTGGCCACATCGTGCGCTCGGGAGGTCTGATGGCGATCCCCGACGGGGTGAGCTTCGAAGAAGCCAGCTTCGTCGAACCCACCAACTGCTGCCTGAAGGCTGTGAAAAAAGCCCGGGTCCAGCCCGGCCAGTGGGTGCTCATCACCGGCGCCGGTCCCATCGGCCTGATGTTCGCCATGCTCTGCCGCCACTTCGGAGCGAGACCCATCGTCACCGACTTGCTCGCCTCGCGCGTCGAGCGCGCGCTCGCGCTCGGGGCTGAGGCTGCCCTCGATGCGCGCTCCGCCGATCTGACCGCCCGCATCTACGCCCTCACCGGCGGCCTCGGAGTGGATGTCGCCTTGCTCGCGGTGCCCAGCGTGCAGGCCTTTTCCCAGGCCCTCGATGCGACGCGCAAAGGCGGCAAGATTCTGTTTTTTGCCGAATTTGCCGAATCGGTGCACATCCCGCTCGATCCAAATGTGCTCTACCGGCGCGAAATCGACTTGATGGGCTCCTACAGCTCCTCGTTCAAAGTCCAGCACCTGGCAGCCGATCTGGTCTTCGGGCGGCGCATCGACGTGCAGGCGCTCATCTCGGACTTTTATCCGCTCGCTGAACTGGCGGCGGCGGTGGAGCAGGCGGTGCATCCCACCCCCGAGACCTGCAAAATTCTTATCCGGCCTTGACCTGCCGCCCCCCCGGCAGGAGCCAGGCGATGCCGCCCAGTAAAGCGGCGACGGTGTAGACGGCGAACCAGAGCGCTCCGAAACCCAGGGCCTGCTCCGCAGGCACCCCCGCCATACCCAACAGCAACACATACCCCCCCTCGCGCACCCCCAGGCCGTTGATGCTCACCGGTGCCAGCGTCGCCAGGGTCGTGAGGCCGTAGGCGGTCATCAGAGCCGCCGACGGTACATCCATCGGCAGCGCCAGGGCAATCGCCACCAGCACCCCCCAGTTGATGAGCTGGACGGCGAGGCTGCTGGTGCCGATGCGCGCCAGATGGCCGGGGGTGCGCAGTCGCTCCTCCCAATCGGCAACCGTGCCCAGGGCTGGGGCAAGTTTGAATGGCCTTCCAGCCAGACGGCGGCTCACCAGACCCAACAGCGCCCAGGCGGCGAACACCCCCGCGCTTAAGGCCCACAGCCAGGGTTTGAGGCGGTCGTAGGTGCCGAGGGTGGCGCAGGCGGCACTCGCCAGCCCCAACAGAAACATCATGCCGCTGTAGCGGTCGGCAAGCACCGTGTAGGCGACTGCCCAGCCGCGCGTCTCGCGCCCGAGCAGCACCGCCCGACCGACATCGCCTCCGAGGCTGCCCGGCAAAAATGCCGCCAGAAACAACCCCATAAAGTAAACCTGCACGTAGCGGCGGCGGCTAAACGGCAGGGCCAGAGCCTCCCCCAGCCAGTGCCATTTGAGGGCGTTGAGCGCCTGACCGGCCAGAAACCCCACCACCGCCACCGCCAACCAGACGGGATTCGTGCCCGCCAGCACCGCTGCGACCTTGCGCCCATCGACGAAATACAGCAAAACCACCAGCAGCAGCAGACTGGCCACTACCTTTAAAACCGTTTTGGTCACAGGACCGACGCGCAAATGCGCACCTACGCCAGGTATTCGCAGGGACGGGAGCATAAGCATGATTTTACAGGAAGTGAGCGCTTCCTCCGCCCACAAACGCTCGCCCGCTCCCCTGCGGAGGAAAAATGTCATTTACGCTACCAGATCTCGCCGCGGTTGGCCGACGGCGGCCCGACCTTCAGATTTAATAATTCGTAACACTGATCGGGCGCTTTCCCCACTTTCGCGCCGCTCCTCCACAAGTTTTCCACAGGCCCCCGACGTAGGTGGTGTCACCTGGGACACTGCCTGTGGAAAACCACCGCCCCCGGACGACGGAGCTATTATTAAGCTAGGTGTACAGGATCGGAAGATTTAACCGATCGGATTATGTCGTCTGGACAAATGCTTCTTTGTACTCGACAGTTTCCGGCGATTGACAGTCCGCGCCCACCGACAAACAATAGGTTCAACTTGATCAACACGAGTTCAAACCGATGAAAACAATGGTCAGCGTTCTGGCTGAGATTCCCGAAGAATTGCATGATACGCTTCAAGTCTATCTGGACAATCATCCCGACTGGGATCAAAACCGTATCTTCACCGCCGCCCTCTCTTTGTTCTTGCTGCAAAATGGCAATGGAGACCGGCGTGCCGCCCGCACCTATCTCAATACCCTGTTTCAGAAGACTTCATAATTGCGGTGATTCGCGCTTGCCAGCTCGGGCCAACCGATAATAAGTGTAGCTATGTTTGCGGTGGCCCATTGCTGAGCATCGGCCTTTCTATTTGTCAGTTTCGACCTTACTTTATGCACAATTATTCCGTTGCATGGGCCTTGTTTTATTGCGAAACATCGCCCGTGGCGGTACGCAGGGAGATCCCGGGGAAGGGTGGTCGTGTCATAGTTGGCAAAGAGTCTGATTCAGGCAATGAACAAGGCCGAGGAATTGCTGGATGTACTGGTGGTGGGCGCCGGCCTGAGCGGGCTGGCGCTCGCCTGGAACCTCAAGCGGGCCGGCTGCACGTTACTGGTCTGTCAGGCGGGTGAGCGGGTGGGTGGAGCGATCACTACCGCGCTCACCGACGGGTTTGTGTGCGAGGGGGGACCCAGCAGTTTTCAAGAATCCCCGGCCCTCATCGAGCTGTTGACCCAGTTGCAACTTGAAGATCAAATCGTCACGGCCGATCCGCGCCTGGCGCGTTTTGTCTGGTGGGAGAACCGCCTGCGCTCGGTGCCGCTCACCCCGCCGCCGCTGGTGCGCTCCGACCTACTCAGTTGGTCCGGTAAAACCCGGCTGCTGTGGGAGTTGTTCGTCCCGGCCCTAGGCGAGCCGCGCGAGGAGACGGTGGCCGAATTTGTTCTGCGCCGCTTCGGCGAAGAAGTCCTCTCGCGGCTGGTCGATCCGCTGGTTTCGGGGATGTGCGCGGGCGATGTCGGCCAGTTGAGCGTCGAAGCCACCTTTGAGTGGTTAGTCGAGCTGGAGCGCCGCCACGGCGGGGTGCTGCGGGGTTTGTGGCGCACTGCCCGCACCCGCGCACCCCTCAAGCGCCTCTGCACGTTGCGCGGCGGCCTGGAGCAGTTGCCCCAGGCGCTCGCCCAGCGGCTGCAGACGCAGATCCTGCTTTCCCACCGCCTCGAGGCGCTCGAACGCCTAGCTGGGGATCGCTGGCGGGCGGTGGTGGCCGGTCCGCAGGGCGAGCCGCTGGCGATTGCGGCGCGCACGGTGATTCTGGCGGGTGCCGCCCACGCCATGGCTCCAGTGTTGCGTCCCCTGGACGCCGGTCTTGGACGCGCCCTTGAAAGCATTTACTACCCACCGGTTGCGAGCATCAATCTCGGCTACTCCAAAAGCCAGGTGCCCAACGCGCCGGAGGGCTTCGGGCATTTGATTCCCCGCAACCAGACCCTGCGCAGTCTCGGGGTGATCTGGAACAGCAGCCTCTTCCCCCATACCGCCCCACCCAACTGGCGGCTCTATACCTGCTTTGTAGGCGGTACGACCGATCCGGCCACCCCCAATCTCAGCGACACCGAACTGGCCAGCCTTGCCCACCGCGAACTGCAGACGGCCCTGGGCTTCCAGGCGGGCTATCAACTGCTGCGCGTGACGCGCTGGCCTCAAGCTATCCCCCAGTACGCCCTCGGCCATCCCAGCAAGCAGGAGCGGGTCGAACGGGCGCTGTTGGGACTGCCGGGGTTGTTCTTAGCTGGCAATTACTTCGGCGGTATCTCCCTGGGTGATTGCGTGTGCCATTCCGGCGCGGTCACCTCCCGCGTATTGCAGTTTTTGAGCACCATGGCCAGCAACGGCAGCCTGCACCCGGCCTGATCCCGGGTAGACTGAATATATGAAGCAATATTGCGAAGCCGGGCCGCTGGCGAACTGGTGGCCGGGGGAGCGCGCCGAAGCGATCGCGTTGGGTGCCCTGTCGCCGGTGCAGCGGCTGCTGATGGTCACCGACGGGACGGTGACCGAGTTGTTGGCGGCCTACTTTCTGGAGCCTATCGCCGTGCGCAAGCTCGGACCACTGGTGCTGCGGGATTTGGGTGAGCAGGTCTACGAGCGCGAGGTGCTGCTCACCGGCCGCATCAGCGGGCAAGCCTACGTGCATGCCCAATCGACCATCCTCATCGACCGGCTCACAGCGAATCTGCGCGAGGGACTGCTTGCCACCGACAAAGGGATCGGCGAGTTGCTGCGCGAGGGGCTCACCGAGACTTGCCGCGAGTTGAGCGGCTACTGGCGCGAGGCGGCGGGCGGCCGGGCTGCTTACTTCGGCACCGCTCCTGAAGCGCCACTGCTCGGGCGCAGTTATGTGGTGCGCTGCAACCAGACACCCACCATGCGGATCACGGAGCGCTTTTGGGCAGCGGCCTTCGCCTAGGACGGCGGTATAGTAGTATCTCCCTGTTGAAATTAAATAGACAGGTCCATGAAGCCACACCCAGGGCCACACGCAGCAATGAGCGCCGCCGGGCTGACGCCCGATGAGGCCCTGGAGCGTTTGTTGGAAGGCAATGGCCGCTTCGTGGCGGCCAAATTGGAGAATCCCCACCGCACGGCCGCCTACGTGCGCTCGATTGCCCACAGCCAGCATCCCTTCGCCGTCTTGGTCGGTTGCGCCGATTCGCGCGTCGCACCGGAGATCTTGTTCGACCAGGGATTGGGAGATCTGTTTGTCAACCGGGTGGCGGGCAATTGCGTGAGCGACGACATCCTCGGCAGCATCGAGTACGCCGTCGAGCATCTGGGTTGCTCGCTGGTGCTGGTGCTGGGCCACGAGCGCTGCGGGGCGATCCAGGCGGCGATCGCAGCGGCCACCGCTGGGGCGACCTTTAACGGCTATGTGCGCCACTTCATCGAGGCGATCCGCCCGGCGGTGGAAATGTGCCGGGCGCAAGCGGGCGATCTGGACGAAAACGCACTGCGGGCCAATGTGCTGCGCAATGTCGAGAAAATCAAGACGGCCTCCGATATCATCCACTCCAAGCTCCTGAGCGGTGAAGTCAAGGTGTTAGGGGGGCGCTACGACCTCGATGACGGCGTTGTGACGCTTTTGGGCTGATCTTGCAACTGGAGTTTGCGATGTTGGGCGCGCAGCTGCGCCAAGCGCGCTGCGAGGTTTTGGGGAGTCAGCAGCACTCCAAAATCGGCGGGTAGGCCGGTGGGGTTGGGCTCGAGCACTCGGCGCAGGACCATGTCGCCCACCGGCTTTAAAAAGTGCACCGGGTCGCCGAAGTTGCGCCCGTCGGCGGTCACCGAATTGACGCCCGCGAAATCCCAGACCCGGCCGCCGATGCGCACCGTCTCGGCAAGCCAGCCCAGGTAGGCGTCGATGTTGTAGGAACGAAATTTTTCGAGGCTAAAAGGCGGTACAACCAGCACCCGCGCCACTCCCGCCCCATCGAGCAAAGCGACGCTGCACGCGTATTCCTCCAGGCCGGTCGGCGCAACCGGCCGGGGGGGCTTGTGGTTCCAGCGACCGACATCCAGGGCCAGGGCACCCGCACTGACCGCATAGAGGCGCTCAGGGTCGAACGGCCGCCCGGTGGGGTAGAGTGCCTGCGGGCCGTTGTCGTTGCCGCGATCCCAGGTCTCAAAACCGTAGGCTTTGCGGCTGTCGAGATTCTCCGCGAAGAACAGCGCGATAATCCGCGGCTGGAAGAGCAGGTATTTGCCGTAGAAGCCCAGGGCCGAATCGCCGCTTACCAGCGGATGATCCTGGCGCAACAAATCGAGGGGATCGGTGGGCACCGACTGGATGTCGAAGTCGAGGCCGATGAGCGCTTTTTGGATCCGTTTTTGGCGGAGGAGCCACTCCAGTTTGCGGCGGATTCCGAAGCCGTTCTCCAGGCTCACCCCGAAGTTAAAGAAGCGATAGCGCTCGCCGCTGGCGCGATCGGCGGTAGCGGCGGCATAGTACATGGTGCGCGAGGAACCGAAAATAAACGCGTCGAAGCGCGGCTGGGTCAGCAGGTACTCGACTTTGAGGTAGCGGGTGTTCGGCTCAAAGTTTTTCTTGGCAAAGCGCACGATCCCAAACACGTCGTAGGGATCCACAGCGATCGCCACGACCAGTTGCACGACACTCAACAGAACGACCGTCAGAAGCAACGCGCGGCTGTAATTGCCCATATTTCAAAACTGGTAGTAGAGAAATTCGCTGGGCCTAGCCAGCAACATCAGCGCAAGCCAGGCAATCACCCCGACACAGACAGCCCAGCCGCCGCTCGGCCGCCAGCGCAGCGACCAGCCCTCGGCCGGCGGCGGATCTTTTTCGTAGCGCTCCACCAGCGATTTGAGGCTCGGGGTCCACCAGCAGACCGCCAGCAAGCCTGCGACCGATGACACGGGTACCCAGTCGGGATCCGCGAAGCCCAAATGGGGAAACAGGCCCGCTGCGGCATTTTCAGCATGCAGCCCGGCCATACTCTTGAACATCGTCCCCGCCGCCGCCAGGCTGTCGGAGCGGAAGATCACCCAGCCGGCCACCACAGCAACAAAGGTTACAGCAGCACCGATTCCTGGGGCCAGGAAGCTGCGCCCGGCCCCGGGCCTGCGCTGCAGGTCGTTCCAGAGGTGATTGAGGACAATATAGAATCCGTGCAGCGCGCCCCAGACGACAAAAGTCCAGTTGGCGCCGTGCCAGAGTCCGCCCAACAGCATCGTGAGCATCAAGTTGACGAAGCGGCGGGCGGGGCCTTTGCGGTTGCCCCCCAGCGGGATGTACAGGTAATCGCGCAAAAACTGCGACAGGGTGATGTGCCAGCGCCGCCAGAAGTCGATGATGCTCGCCGCTTTGTAGGGCGCGTCGAAGTTCCAGGGAAAGCGAATGCCGAAGAGCAGCGCCAGCCCCACCGCCATGTCGGAGTAGCCCGAGAAATCAAAATAAAGCTGCAGGGTGTAGGCGAGGGCGCCGAGCCACGCCTCGGCGGCCGTCAGTTCCACGCCCTTTGCAGCCGCCGCGAAGACCGGGGTGGCGTAGACGGCGATGCTGTCGGCAAAGACCACTTTTTTAAACAGACCGGCGCTGAAGATTGTCAGCCCCAGGCCTACACAGGCACTATCGAAGGAGAAGTTGAACCTGTTGAATTGAGGAATAATGTCGCGGTGGTGGACGATGGGACCGGCAATGAGATGGGGAAAGAAGACGATAAACAGGCAGTAATTAAAAAAATCGTACTCTTCGACTTTGCCCTGATAGACATCGACTAGATAGGCAATCTGATTAAAAGTAAAAAACGAAATCGCGAGCGGAAGAACGATATTGGGCAGTGCAAAGCCGGTGCCCCAGAGTGCGTTGGTGCTCGCCAGAAAAAAGTCGGTGTATTTGTAGTAGACAAGCAGGCCCAAATTCGCAGCGACGCTTACCCCCAGCAGCAGCTTTGCCTGGGGAGCCTGCCCCGCAAACTTCCGGCCCATCCAGGTTCCGACAGCATAATTGAATGTGACAGAAGCGATTAACAACAATAGGTAGGCGCTTTTCCAGTAAGCATAAAATGCCAGTGAAGCGGCAATCAGCCAGAGGGTTGCCGGTTTTTGTCCTCTCCGTTTGCCGATCTGAAAAAACAAAATCAGCACCGCAGGCAAAAACAAACAAATAAAAAGATGCGAGTTAAATAACATTGAAAGCGCACCAGAGACATCGGTTTGCGAGGCGAACTTTCTGCATTGATCCCAACTCGCGCTCAGCGACCCAATTCGAGCAATGTACCACGTCGGACCCGGGAGCCGTCACCCCCTAGGGAGCCTGCCGGATCCGGGCGTTGTTCCAGGCAAGCAGCATCGCCGGCCGCCTCCCGAAAGCCGACAGGGCGTACAGGCCAACGGCCGCCGCCCCCACCGCCAGGGTGAGGGGGGCACCGACCCACCCCGCGAAAAGGCCCGCCTGCAAATTGCCGATCGGAAAAAACCCCATGATGGCGAGGCTGTACATGCTCATCACCCGGCCGCGCAGGTTGTCGGGCACCTGGGTCTGCAGCAGCGTGTTGGTCATGGCCACCTGGGCGACCATCGAGGCGCCCACCACCACCAAAAGCGCCAGCGAGAGCGCGTAGCTGGGAGAAAGGGCGAAGCCGGCCACCGACACCGAAAAGCTCAAAAAGGCCAGATAGAGCACCCGTCCCCGCCCAAGGCGGTCGCCCCCACTGGCCAGGGCAATCGAGCCCACCACTGCCCCCACCCCGATCGCCCCCGTGAGAAAGCCGAGGCCGGTGGTGCCCACCTTCAGCACGTCGCGGGCGAAGACGGGCATCAAGGTCAGATAAGGGGTGGCAAACAGGTTGTTTACCACCATGCCCATCAGCAGCCACTGCACCGGCGGGGTGCGCCCCACATAGCAAAACGCCTGCCTGAGGCCCGACCAGAGGGGCAACGCTCCCGCCGCAGCGGGAGGGGCGGGCAATTTGAGCCGCTGCAGCGCCGCGAGCACCGCCAGAAAGCTCAGGCCATTGATCAAAAAGCAGCCCGCCATGTCGATAAAGACCAGCATCAAGGCGGCCAGGGGCGGTCCCAGCGTGCGCGCCAGATTGAACTGGGTGGAGTTGAGGGCGATGGCGCTGGTCAGATCCTCGTGGGCCAGATCCTTGACGATGGCCTGGTAGGCGGGGCCGTTGAGGGCGGAAGCCAAGCCCGCCCCGAAGCTGATGGCGGCAATCCAGGCGATCGTGACTGTCCCGGTGGCGGTGAGGGCGGCCAGCAAAAAAGCGAGCACCATCTGGGCCGTCTGGCAGAGGATGAGTAGCCGCCGCCGGTCGTAGCGGTCGGCGAACAGCCCCCCCAACAGCGAAAAGAACAGGTACGGCACGCCGCCGGCAAAACCGATCAGCCCCAGCCAGACCGGCGAATCGGTGATCTCGAGCACCAGCCAGCCCTGGGCCATGGTCTGCACCCAGCCGCCCAGATTGGAGACAAAGGCGCTAAACCAGAACAGGCGGTAATCGAAGTGGCGCAGCGCGCCGAGGCGGGCAAAAAGCCGCTGCCCGGCGTCGATTTTAAAGCCCACGGGTGGGAGGGCGGCCGGCTGTCCTCTGCCACTCGCGGTCGATCCAGACGTACTTGAACAGGTGCTGCCCCAGGGGGTCCGGGTGCCAGCCTTGGACCCAGGGTTTCTTGAGCACTTCACTATTGGCGTGGCTGAGGGGAATCACCGGCACCTGCTCCAGCAGGTACGCCTCGGCATCCGCCAGTCGCTTCAGACGCCCCGGCGCGTCCGCTTGGGCGGCAGCCAGGTCCAGCCGCCGGCTAAATTCCGGGTCCACCCAGCCGGAACGGTTGTTGGGGTTGTCGTTGAGGTAGAGATCCAAAAACGCCGCCGGGTCGACGTAATCGCCAATCCAGCCGCCTGCAAGCACATCGAAGTCACGGCGCTCGGCGCGCGCCTGATAGGTCTGGGCTTCTTCACTCTGCAAGTCAACATCGATACCCAATTCGCGCTTCCACATCTGCTGCACCGCCTGGGCCAGCGTCCCTGAGGAGTCGTAGTCGAGCAGGCTGACGGTGAAGCGTGGGAACCCCCGCCCGCCGGGAAAACCCGCCGCCGCCAGCAACCGGCGGGCGCCCTCGGGATCGGGGCGGTTGGCTCGGGGAGCGGGGTATCCGGGGACAATGGGCGGCACGACGCCGTAGGCAGGCGTCTCGCCCCCCAGGAACTTGCGGGCGATGGCTTCGCGGTCGATGGCAAGGCTCAGTGCCCGGCGCACCCGCACGTCGCCGAAGGGCGGGCGCGCCAGGTTGAAGTTGAAGTAGCGGGTGGCAAAATAGGTGCCGGCCAAAAAATCTTTGCGGCGTCGCAGTGCGCGAATGAGCGGTTTGGGCAGATAGGTGTTGCGCACCACGTCCAGTTCCCCGCTCCGGTAGAGATTGGCGTTTTGGGCCTGCTCGGCCACCGGCAGCAGGTAGACCGCTTCGAGGCGGACGCGGTCGCGGTCCCAATAGAGCGGGTTTTTGGCAAGCACGATCTGATCATACGGGACGTGCCCGGCGAGGCGAAACGGACCGCTCGCCACCAGGTGCTCGGGCTTTGCCCAGCGCTCGCCCCGCCGCTCGATCACGTGGCTGGGTAGCGCCACGAACGCCCAGGCGCTGAGCAATTTCGGCAAGATCAAAGTCGGCTGCTCCAGATCCACCTGCACGGTGAAATCGTCCAGGGCGCGCACAGCCAGACGCCCCGGGGGCAGGCGTCCCTCGGCGATGGCGCGGGCGTTTTGAATGGGGTAGGCGGCAAAGACATAGGGCGAGGCGCGCTGCGGGTCCACCAGCCGTCGCCAGCTGTAGACAAAATCGTGGGCGGTGATCGGTACGCCGTCGCTGAAGCGCGCTCCCCGCCGCAGGCTAAACACCCAGCGGCGCGCGCCGCGCTCGGAGCGCCAGCGTAGGGCGAGGGCCGGGCGCGCTTCGAGGGTGAGCGGGTCGCGGCAGGTGAGACCCTCGAAGATATTCAGGTAGATGTGCCCCTCGGCATAGGCGATCGAGCGGTGCGGGTCGAAGGAGCGCGGCTCAGCACCGTTGCCCACCCGCAGGATGTCGCGCTCAGGCGGGATCACCCGGCCAAAGTAGATTTCATCGGCGTGGGTGCTGCACCCGCCCAAGCAGAGCGCAACTGCGATCACCAGCCAGAAGCGCCGCACCCGGGCGATCAATCGCCGCTCTCCACCGGCCGCTCGTTGCGGGACGCCGATTGCCACTGGCGCTCGATGCGCACGTACTTGAACTGGTGCTGTTCGAGCGGATCGACGTACCAGCCCTGCACCCAGGGCTTTTTGAGGTAATTGAGCGCCATATAGGTAAGGGGGATGACGGGCGATGCTTCGACCAGCCGCGCCTCAGCTGCAGCCAAAAGCGCCAGGCGGCGACGCGCGTCCGGTTCGACGCTCGCCTGTCTGAGCAGTGTGGCGTAGCGCGGATCGGTCCAGCCCGAGTGATTGTTGGCGTTCGCCTCCACAAAGATGTCCAAAAAGGCGGTCGGATCGATGTAATCGCCCACCCAACCGTCGGTGGTCACCGCAAAATCGCGCCGCTCCAGGCGGGCGGTGTAGGTCTGGCCTTCCTCGCTCTCCAGCCGCACGTCGATACCGAGCGTGTGCTTCCACATGCTCTGGATCGCCTCGCCCACTTTGCGCACGTCGTCGCGGGCAAACAAAGTGAGGCTGAAGGCCGGAAAACCCCGCCCGCCCGGATAGCCCGCCTCGGCCAGCAACCGGCGGGCACCCTCGGGGTCAAAACCCACGGCCTCAGGTGCCCAGTAACCCGGAACGATGGGCGGCACGACGCCACCGGCGGGCACCTCACCATTGCCGATGAATTTGGCTGCGAGGACGGCGCGGTCGATAGCAAGACTCAAAGCCCGGCGCACCCGCACGTCGTCGAAGGGTTTGCGCGCCAGGTTGTAGCTGAAGTAGCGCGAGGCAAAATAGGGGCCGCGCTGGAAATCGCGCTTCAGGCTGAGGCGCGGGATCATCGGCAGGGGCAAATAGCCGCCGCGCATCACGTCGATTTCCCCGGCCCGGTAGAGATTGACATTCTGGGCTCCGTCGGCCACCGGATAAAGGTAGACCCGCTCCAGCTGCACGTTGTGCCGGTCCCAGTAGAGCGGATTTTTCTCCAGCACAATCTGGTGGTATGGGACATGCTCAGCCAGACGAAACGGGCCGCTTGCCACCAAATGCTCGGGCTGTGTCCAGCGGTCGCCCCGGTGCTCGATGACGTGGCGCGGCAGGGCGACGAAGGCCCAGGCGGTGACCAGTTTGTCGAAGTAGGGCGTCGGCTGCTCCAGGTCGACCGCCAGGGTGAAATCGTCCAGGGCCTGCACACCGAGCGCATCGACTGGGAGTTTGCCCTCGGCGATGGCGCGGGCATTCTTGATGCCGTAGGCGGCAAAGACATAGGGTGAGGCGCGCTGCGGGTCCACCAGCCGTCGCCAGCTGTAGACAAAATCGTGGGCGGTGATCGGTACGCCGTCGCTGAAGCGCACTCCCCGGCGCAGCGCAAAAATCCAGCGGCGACGGTCGGCGGTGGTCCACCAGGCGGTGGCGATGGCCGGACGGGGTTCGAGGGTCTTGCCGTCGCGGCTGGCCAGTCCTTCGTAAATGTTCAGATAGACGTGGCCTTCCGGGTAGGCGATCGACTTGTGGGGGTCGAACGACCGCGGTTCCTGGCCGTTGCCCACCCGCAGGATGCTCTCGGGCGGCGGGTCCAGGCGGCCGAAGTAGCTCTCCTCAGCCTGGCTGCTGCAACCGGCCACAGCCAGGCCCGCCAGCAACACCAGCCACAATCGCGCGGGGGCCTGGGGCAGCGGCACCATCTTCATGAAGACCTTGCAACGTTGGAGCCAGGTTAAGACAATTCGGGCGGCGGCTCTGTATGGCTTGACACACCTACTCGGCAGGCGGGGGGTCGCAAACGATCGCCGCCCAAGCACCACCGCAACCCAAGATGGCGATTTAATAGCTGACCGAGTAGAAAAGCGGCGCCGGGCAAAATACCAGAACCGCAGGGGAAATCACGACTGTCAATTCTGGCAATGAATTGCAGAAGCTGTTTCGCTCACTGCCGCCGTTGTACCACAGAAAATTCAACCGCAACAGGGCAAAATGGCGGAGGCTGAAACCGGCAAGCCGTTGTAACGTTCGGCGCGGGGATCGATCGGGGGAGATTCTAATTTTTTTCACAACTCTTGATGTTCTGAGGTTGAAGGTTTGCAGAATAATTTAAGAGCATTCCCGGAGTCAGGGAAGCCCTTCGGTCGCCTCGCAGCACCGGCGTTCGTAATAGACTGCTGTCGGCAGTTCGGGCGTTGCTGTTGCCGTTGGCGTCCGTTTGAGCTGCCCTGCAATTTTGACGTCCCATGTTAGGAGAACCCCACCATGAGCGTGCTCACCGGCGACAACCAACAGCGCGGCAGCAAATTGTTCAAGATCACGATCGCCCTCTCACCGACCCTCGCACACCATCCCTGGCCTGGTCCCGACACCCACGAACCGAGCCAGAGCAGCTACAGCACGGTCGTATCGCTCGAGCGGCTGTTGCCCGAGATGACCAGAATCAAGCGCAACGGCGGCCGGATTCTCGAAATTACCGAAGGCGAAGCTTCCCAGAGCCGCACAAACTTTCCGGCGGTCATGGAGCCGCCGGTGGTCGAGTTGTATCCCCGGGCCGGCGAAGCGGACGTGCAGGCAGTAATCGCCGTTGCCTACAAACAGATATTCGGCAATATCCACGTCATGGAGAGTGAACGAATTGTCTCCGCCGAGTCGCTGTTGCGCAACCGCTCGATCAGCGTGCGTGAGTTCGTGCGGCTTCTGGCCAAATCGGATTTGTACAAAGAAAGCTTCTTCCGTTGCACCTCCAACAATCGCTTCATCGAACTGAATTTCAAACACCTGTTGGGCCGTGCTCCTTACAATCATTCAGAAATTATCGAACACCTCGATCGCTATCAGTCGCAGGGCTATGATGCGGAGATCGATTCCTACATCGACAGCGACGAGTACGTCAAAACCTTCGGCGAAAATGTCGTTCCCTACCACCGCGGATTTAAATCCCAGGTCGGCCAACAGTCGGTGGCGGCTTTCGAGCGGATGATCCGGCTGTTCGGCGGCGATGCCAGCAGCGACACCAGCCTGAACCGCACCGGCCAGAAGCGCCTGGTCGATCCTAAGCAATTGCTGCGCTCCGGCCGCGGCATCGTCTAGGGGTTCTTGCGCTCCCGCCCCTGGGTTTGCGGGAAAGACCGCCGCCGTCCGGTGTCCACCCGAGCGGCGGCGCGGCCTGTTGCTGCCGCTGACACGCCGACATTGCCAGGAGTTGAAAACGGTGGGCACGCTGCTCATGTCCCGCATGCTGCTGTCCCATAGTTTCGACATTCCGGAAGGGATTGTTCCCTGGTTGGGTACCGACGAGATCGCCGCCGCCTTTCTTGGCGCCCTCGGGTCGTACAGCGGCCTGGTGTGCCGGTCCCTCGACCACAGCCCCTACTGGATGCTCGAAATTCGTTTTCCGTGCGCAGTATTGCCCCCCCGCCGACTTGGGGAGGCGTGCGCCAGGGCCTTGATCCAAAAGCGCCACCAGCTGCAACCCCAGCAGTGGTTGCACCCCACGGTGCTGGTCTATGGCGCCAAAAAAACCAGCCCGGCCAGAAGCACTTCCCCCGATGCCTTACAGCTGGGCGACTGGGGGGTGAACGTCGTCGAGACGGCCTCGGCTGCCAAACTACTCCAGGCCATCGACAAAGAATCGAACCGCAGCCAAAAACCGGCCGATAGCTTCTTTGTCTCGGTGGTCGACGAAGCCTGACGGATCGACATTGGATATGGACAAAAGATCTCAAATGCAGTAATCTGGTGGGCGCAAAGGCGATCCGGTCCAGGTGTTCCGGTTCAAGGCGCACCGTCGGCCCGCCACCTCAGGAGAGAAGCGATGAGCAGTACGGCCAACTCTGTTCACAGTGGCCTCCGGACCACCGCGACCCCTTATCTGTGCACCCGGGATGCCAGCAAGGCGTTGGAGTTTTACAAAAATGCCTTTGGAGCAACCGAGGCCATGGCGCCCATGACGGACCCGAGCGGCAAAATCATGCACGCCGAGATCAAGATTGGGGACGCGCTCATCATGTTTGCCGATGAATTTCCCGACATGGGCTTTTTGAGCCCGCAGGCGCTCGGCGGCTCGGCAGTGACCGTCGTGATGCGCGTTGAGGATGTGGATACGTTCACCGACCGGGCCGTCGCCGCTGGGGCGAAGTTGTGCGCACCTGTGGAGGACCAGTTTTATGGCGAGCGCATGGGCAAACTCATCGACCCCTTCGGCCACGTCTGGATGATCTCGACACCCATCGAAGAAGTTACGCCCGAGGAGCTGCACAAGCGCTTCGCAGCCCTCTACGGCTGAGGGCCGGTCGGCACCTCACGGTGTGGTGTTGATCAACACCGAGACACTGGCGGAAGGGTTGTTGCCCGTGGCCAGATCGATGTCGCCGTCGCCGTCAAAATCGCCACTCACCACGGCGATCGGATTGACGGCCACCCCAAAATTCTGGGCGGCGGCAAAGTCGGCCTTCCCCTGGTTGAGCAGCACCGCAACGGTGTCCGGACCCTGATTGGCGATCGCCAGATCGAGATTGCCGTCGTCGTCGAGGTCGGCGATCGCGATGGCATTCGGCAGATCCCCGACTGCAAAGCGGCGTTGGGCTGCGAAGGTGGCGTTGCCGTTGTTCAGCAGGACCGAAACGTCGTCGGAGCCGCTGTTGGCCGTGGCCAGGTCGAGATCGCCGTCGCCGTCGAGGTCGCCCACGGCCACCGCCTCCGGAAAGTCCCCGACCGCAAAGGCACCACCGTTCGCAAATCGGCCCCGGCCGTTGTTGACCAGCACGATGGCGCTGTCGTAGTTGTCGCCCACCACCAGATCCACATCGCTGTCGCCGTCGAGGTCGCCCGCGGCGATGGCACGCGGTGCGGCGCTTGCGGTGGCAAAATTGCGCACCCGCCCGAAGGTGCCGTCGCCCCGGTTGGGTAGCAGCGAGACATTCTGCGAGCCGAAGTTGACTGTGGCCAGATCCAGGTCCCGGTCGCCGTCGAAGTCGGCGGAGGTGATCTCAAAGGGCGAGGCACCGACGCGATCGGTGGCCGGGGCGGCAAAGGTTCCATCGCCGTTGCCCAAGAGAACCACCGCTTGATCGCGACCGGACAGATAACCGCGGGAGGTGGCAACGGCGATATCGAGGTCGCCGTCGCCGTCGAGATCGCCCACCGTGGCCCCAACCGAATACGAGCCGACGGCAAAAACGCCCGCACTGGTGAAGGAGCCGTTGCCGGTGTTTGTGAGCACCTGCAGTTGGGAACTGCCTACAGTCCCCAGATCTAGATCTCCGTCGCCGTCAAAATCGCCGGCAACGAGATCCTGCGAGAAGCTCATGGTCGCCACATTGACGGCCGGGGCAAAGTCCACCTGTGCACGCGCGGGTACAGTTCCTACAAAACAGGTCAGCGCGAGCCCCAATCCCAGGGAGCGGGCAACGACCCACCCCGAGCAGGCCAAGCCGGACAGAGGCGGCAACGGATGACATCTCATCTTGACAATCTCCCAAGTAAGGCGTCCCTTCGAGGAGTCTACCGCGGTTAGGTGCCCAGTGGCCGACTGCTATACATAATGCAAAATATGTCGTTCCGGCGACATGGCCACCGGGTCGCGCAGCAGGTATGCAGGAAGCGACAGTTCTTTCTCCTCGCCGAAACCATTACAATGCCCTCACCGCTTTGCTGAGGGAGAAGCCATGGACACTTTGCACACCCGGCGGGCGAGTGGCCCGCCGGTCTGGGGTTCGCTATTCGCATTGGCATTTGTGCTGACCGTTTCTGGCCTGGGGGCACCTGCCGCTCTGGCACAAGCGCTCCTGCCAGCCGACGCCCAGAGGCTCTATGTCTTTGGCGACAGCCTTGTCGATCTCGGTAATGTCTTCATCATTTCGAGGGGCACCTTCCCTCCCAGCCCGCCGTACTTCGCGGGCCGCCTGTCCAACGGCCCGCTGTGGATCGAAGATCTGGCCGCCCGGCTGAACCTGCCTTTGCAACCCAGTCTTGAAGGGGGCACCGGCTACGCCTTTGGAGGTGCAACCACAGGCTTCAAGCCGTCGCAACCCCCGCCGCCCGGCATCCCCCCCGGGATCCCGGGCGTACTTACCCAGGTGGCCACTTTCGCTGAAGCCCGGCCGCCGGTGGCCCCGGAGGATCTATTTTTTGTCGTGGCGGGTTCCAACGACATCTTGCTTTTCGGCGAGAGCGATATTGACCTGCTGCTCGATAACGTCGCCGCGGCCCTTTCGCAACTTTACGCCCAGGGGGCGCGGACCATCGTCGTGACCAACCTGCCGCCTCTATCCAGAACGCCCCTGGCGGGTTCCGACCCCCAGCAGGTTGCCGCTTTGGGCGTGCTGACACGGACCTACAACCGCAAGCTGGGACGCCGGTTGCAGCTGTTGGAGCAAACCCAGAAGTGTTGAATCAGTGAACGCTTGCACACAGTTCGAGCGGCCAGACCCTGCGCCTCCAGCTGCCCAGCAATTTTCCCAGCCAATGCACATAACTGACTTCCTGACACATACAACATTGCAAGTAACGCAATTTATCCAACCGTTTACTACCCCATATTTTCGGCACAGCTACCAGTTCCAATAGCAGGTAGGCAATCAGGGTTACGTAGACCTGCATCCGGATGCCATTCTCGTTTTTTGTCATCAAACGGCCCATTCAAGTTTGAAGTGCAACAGCACCTGACTGAGCTAAGAATACCTCCCGTGGTGTCCGATAACCAAGCACTTTTCGCGGGCGGTCATTGATCATGTCCATTGCCCTTTGCACCTGCT
>JAHHGR010000055.1 GCA_019359725.1 Aphanocapsa lilacina HA4352-LM1
GGTTTTGACAAGTTGCGGAAAATCGAGTAGCATCAGCTCAACAATAATTATTTCACTTAGCCCAAAGTCTACACGATTTTGGGCTTCTTTTTGTAACCCCAATTCCTAGCGTTCAACACTTCTGGGGGCGGATATAAGAACGTCTATGCATCCTAAGGATGAAAACGTCTTTATGTATTTTTCAGCACATCTTACTATATCGGTTTAACCTATAGCGGCTTTGCGTCTATTCAGCAGCGGTAAATATAATGGCTTTTTGACCTTCATGGGTAAGTTTGTCCACAGCCTTGCTCCTTCCCAGGGCAGATGCGCTGCAGCGGCTGAATGCCTCTATACTTGTGCAGAACAGACTTTTCTGTACTTGACGACCGTCGTGCACAAGCGGTGCAGAGTAACTGCAGCGGTCCTCCGGTAAACAGCAATGGAGAAAATAGATGCGCATTGCACAGGTGGCTCCTCTATACGAGCGCGTACCCCCTCCCGGTTACGGCGGCATTGAGCTGGTGGTGGGCTTGGTGACCGACGAGCTGGTGAGGCGGGGCCACGAGGTGACGCTTTTTGCTTCGGGGGATTCCCAGACCCTGGCGGCGCTCCACTCGGTCCACGACCGCGCCTTGAGGCTGGACGAGCGCATCCGCGAGCCCGGCATCTACGAGATGATGCAGATGAGCCGGGTCTACGAGATGGCCGAAGCGTTCGATGTCATCCACTCCCACATCGGCTGTGCGGCCTTGCCTTATGCGGGCCTGGTGAAGACACCGACCGTGCATACCCTCCACGGAATTTTTACCGCCGACAACAGCAAAATTTATCGCCAGTGTTGCCAACAGCCCTACATCAGCATCAGCGAGGCCCAGCGCGACTACAGTCTGGGTCTCAATTACCTGAGTACCGTCTACAACGGCATCGATTCGAACCTCTATCGCTTTCAAGCCGAGCCCGACGCCGGGGAGCCCTACCTGGCTTTTGTGGGGCGCATCTCCCCGGAGAAAGGCCCGCTGCAGGCCGTCGAAGTGGCCCGCCGCACCGGCTGGACGCTCAAGATGGCAGGCAAGGTCGACCCGGTGGATCGCGAGTTTTACCAGGAGCAGGTCAAACCCCAAATCGACGGCAAGCAGATCCAGTACCTGGGGGAAGTGAGCCACCCAGAAAAAGCGTCCTTGCTCGCCGGGGCGGTGGCGACGCTCTTTTCGATCACCTGGCGAGAGCCTTTCGGCCTGGTGATGATCGAGTCGATGGCCTGTGGTACGCCGGTTTTGGCCATGGCGATGGGGGCGGCTCCCGAGGTCGTTCTCGACGGTCGGACCGGCTATTTGGTGAACAGCATCGAGGAGATGGCGGAGCGGGTCGGCCGGATCGAGACGATCCGCCGCCAGGACTGCCGCGACCACGTCATGCGCCAGTTCACCGTCGAGCGCATGACCGACGGCTACGAAGCGGCCTACCGGGCGGTGCTCGCAAGCCGCAACGGCGCCCTCTCCCGCCGGGTCTAGCCTGTCTCTGCCCTGGCCGACCGCCCGGTGGGGATGATCCCCGTGTAGGTTATGTTGGTACGGGCGAAAAGCGTCGGAGGCGGCCTTCGTCCACTCCTACACCCACCACCCGTCAGTTGTTCATGGAACGCTTCGCGCTCGACGAGCAGGCCACCGGAGGTTGGTCCTGCAGCTACACCGACGCTTTGACACCGCTTCGCACCATCAAGCACAACGACCTGTTTCTCGTTTGCGACGCGCTGGGCAATGTTCCGGGCAACTGCCGCACCACGAGCATGGGGCTGTTTTGCGCAGACACGCGCTATCTGTCGCGCCTGGAGATGCGTCTCAACGGCGAGCCGCCGGTCTTGCTGTCCGGCAGCGCCGATGCCGGGTTTGCCGCTGCGATGCTGCTGACCAACGGCTCCCAAAACGCCCTGAAGCCCGACACGATCGGCATCCGCCGCCATATGGTGCTGTGCGGGGCTCTGTTTGAATCCATCGAGCTGACCAATTATGCGGTCACCCCCGCGGAGGCGACCCTCAGCCTCAGCTTCGGCTCCGACTTTGCGGATCTGTTCGAGGTGCGCGGCTTCCACCGCGGCGAGCGCGGCGAATTTTTGCGCCTCAAAGGCGAGTTGCCCGCGGATGAGCTCATTCTTGCCTACCGGGGGCGGGACGGGAGCGTCATGGAGGGGCGCATCCACTTTGCCCATCCCCCCGATCGCCTCAACAACCACACCGCCGAGTGGACCTTTGTTCTCAAGGCCCACCAGCGCGTGGAGATGCAGTACCGGATGCTGCTGCTGCTGGATGGCGAGTCGGCTTCGTTCACCCCGCCGCCCGCCACCTTCGAGCAGGCCCGCGCCACCGCCCACAGCGAGCAGCAGGGCTGGCGAACGGGCATCACCCAGATCAGTTCCGACAACGACCTGTTCGACCAAGCCCTGGAGCGCTCGACTAAAGATCTGTTTTTGCTGCGCCTCACGATGCCGGAGGGCCGCTCGCTCGCGGCGGGGGTGCCCTGGTTCTCGACCTTGTTCGGCCGCGACGCGCTCATCACCGCCTCCCAGACGCTTTTGCTGGACCCGACGATCGCCCGCGAGACGCTCAAGCTGCTCGCCCACTTCCAGGGCAAGCAGGACAACCCCTGGCGCGACGAACAACCGGGCAAGATCCTGCACGAAGTGCGCCGCGGCGAACTGGCCCGCTGCCGGGAAGTGCCCCACACCCCCTACTACGGCACCATCGACGCGACGCCGCTGTGGCTGATGCTGCTGGCCGAATATTATGCCTGGACCGCCGATATCGCCCTGCTGCGCGAAATGTGGCCCCATGCCCTCGCGGCGATGGGCTGGATCGACCGCATCTGTGCCGGGCAAACCGGGCCGCTCGCGGGCTATCTGGCCTACAGCCGCCAATCGGAGCGCGGCCTTGCCAACCAGGGCTGGAAAGATTCCGACGACTGCATCGTGCATGCCGACGGCCGGCTTGCCACAGGCCCGATCGCCCTGTGCGAAGTGCAGGGCTACGTCTACGCAAGCAAGATGCGCCTTGCCCAACTCGCTCCGCTTTTTGGTGAAGAGGAACACGCCAAGACCTGGTACCAGCAGGCGCAACGGCTCAAGGAGCGCTTCAACGAAGATTTTTGGCTCGACGAACAGGATTACTGTGCCCTTGCCCTGGACGGCTTCGGCCTGCCGGTGGACGGCATCGCCTCCAACCCCGGCCACTGCCTGCACACGGGTATCTTCACCCGCGAGCATCGCCGGGAAGTGGCAGAGCGCCTCACCGCCCCGGACCTGTTCTCAGGCTGGGGGATTCGCACCCTCCACAGCCTCTCGCCCGCCTTCAATCCGATCGGTTACCACACCGGTTCGGTCTGGCCCCACGACAACTCGCTCATCGCCCTGGGTCTGCGCTCGGTGGGGGCGGTGCCCCAGATGCTCGAAATCGGCTCGGTGCTTTTTGAAGTGGCCCAGAGCCAGCCTTCCTTCCGGTTGCCGGAGCTGTTTTGCGGCTTTACCCGCAGCGAGTACGATACTCTGCTGGCAAGCTACCCGGTGGCCTGCTCTCCCCAGGCCTGGGCGGCGGGCAGCCTCTTTCAGATTCTGCAGGCGATGGTCAACCTGGTCCCCGACGCGCCGGGCAACTGCCTGCGGATTATTGAGCCGATTCTGCCCACCTGGCTTAGCCACCTGGAGTTCAAAAACCTGCGCGTCGGCACCTCGGTGCTCGACTTGCGCTTCGAAACCTCCGGGTCGGCCACCAGTTGCCGGGTGGCCAACAAGCGCGGCAATCTGCGGGTGATCGTCGAAGCCTAGTATCCCTTGCTGGGGGCGGATCAAAGCGGGCAAATCGCGGTAGGCTTTTGAAGTGCACGCCTACTGTTAAAGTGAATGTCTTGGCCAGCTGCACCCAAGCAGGAAGCCTGTGCATCCGGTTACTCTATTGTGGAGATTTGGCGGGATGAAGCTTTCTTTGCCCCTCAGCATCGCCCTTGCCGCTTTGCTGTCGGCGTCGAGTCCCCCCAGTGGGCTTTTGGCCCAGAGCGCGCCGCTGCAAGCCCGATTCAAAGAAGCCTACACCCTGCAACAAAGCAAAGACTACAGCCGGGCCAGGCAAGTGTGGGACCAACTGCTCAAAGAATACCCAAACGAGGCGGCCGCCTACGTCAACCGGGCGCTGACGCGCTACTACCTCAACGATCCGCGCGGGGCGGTGGGCGATCTGACCCTTGCTATTGAGAAAAAAGCAGACTACGCCGATGCTTACTACAACCGCGCCGCCATTCTCAACGCCCTCAAAGACTACGAACTGGCCCTGCGGGACTACGAAAAATACGTCACTCTTGCGCCCAAAGAGCAAGACACTTCCCAGGTCAGCAAAATCGTCGAAGACCTCAAAAAGAAAGTAGCCGTCGCCCCACCGGCCCCGCCACCCACCGTCGCCCGCGCCGACGCCCCGGATACCCCGCCACCCACCGCGAGCGCCGCCGCCGAATCCAAGCCCGCGCCGCCCGCCGCCCCGGCTCCGGCAACCGCCGCTGAGACCGAAACCGCTACTAATTCTTCCGCCGCGCCCCTCGAAGCGTCGAGCGCACCCACCGAGTTGCCGCCAGGGGTCTATTCGCTGGGCCGCATCGCGGGCTACGACGCAACTACCGAAGATCTATTGCTCGGGCTGAAGCTCAGCGTCGATCGCAAGTTGCTCAAGCCCACCGACACCGTCTACCAGCAGGCCCAGAACCTGGTGGTGCAGATGAGGCGGGGGGCCACCGTCGATCAGGCCACCCGCCGCTCGGGCCTCGGCAAGCAGAGCATGATTCGGCTTGCCTGGCGCGGTGCGGCCTGGCGCAGCTACCGGGTATTTATCAAATAAAGGCGTCGGTGACCGCCCCGAGGCTGCTGCTGTTCACCTGACGGGCGTACTTGGCGAGCACCCCGCGGGTGTAACGGGGGGTAGGCGGCCGCCAGGCGGCGCGGCGGCGCTCCAGTTCGTCTGTGGCCACCAATAGCTCGATCTTGCGCGCCGGGGCGTCGATGGTGATCAGGTCCCCTGCTTCGACCAGGGCGATAGTGCCGCCCACGAAGGCTTCCGGGGCGACGTGGCCCACGACCATGCCGTAGGTGCCCCCCGAGAAACGGCCGTCGGTGATCAGTCCCACCGCGTCGCCCAGACCCGCGCCGATAATCGCCGAGGTGGGCGAGAGCATCTCCCGCATGCCGGGACCGCCCTTGGGGCCTTCGTAGCGAATGACGATCACATCGCCCGGCTGGATGGCGCCCGCCAGAATCGCTTCCATGCAGCTTTCTTCGGAGTCGAAGACGCGGGCAGGACCGGTGATCTGGGGCTTTTTGACGCCGGTAACCTTGGCGACCGCCCCTTCGCTCGCCAGGTTGCCGCGCAAAATGGCCAGGTGCCCCGAACCGTAGAGAGGCCGGTCCCAGGGACGGATCACCTCCTGGTCGGCGGGCGGTTCTGTGGGTACGTCGCGCAGCACCTCGGCAACCGTCTGGCCGGTTACCGTGAGGGCGTCGCCGTGGAGGAGCCCGCGCACGAGCAACATTTTCATCACCTGGGGAATACCCCCGGCTCTGTGCAGGTCGGTGGCGACAAAGCGACCGCTGGGCTTGAGATCGCACAGCACCGGCACCCGCTCGCGGATGCGCTCGAAGTCGTCGAGTTCGAGGGGCACCCGGGCGCTGTGGGCGATGGCGAGCAGGTGCAGCACGGCGTTGGTCGAGCCGCCGATGGCCATGATCACGGCGATGGCGTTCTCGAAAGCTTGGCGCGTGAGGATGGCGCTCGGCAGGATTTGCGCTTTGATCGCTTCAACCAGCACCTTGGCGGACAGGGCGGTGCTGTCCGCCTTTTCGGGATCCTCGGCAGCCATCGTCGAGGAGTACATCAAGCTCATGCCCATCGCCTCGAAGGCCGAACTCATCGTATTGGCGGTGTACATGCCGCCGCAGGAGCCCACCCCCGGGCAGGCGCGCCGCTCGATTTCAACGAGGGTCGTCTGGTCGATTTTGCCGGCGCTGTACTGGCCCACCGCCTCGAAGGCGCTCACGACCGTGAGGTCCTGATCCTGGTAGCGGCCGGGTTTGATCGTGCCGCCGTAGACAAAGACCGCCGGGATATTGAGTCTGGCAATGGCGATCATCGCACCCGGCATGTTCTTGTCGCAGCCGCCGATGGCGAGGACCCCGTCTAAGCTCTGACCGTTGCAAACCGTCTCGATGCTGTCGGCGATCACCTCGCGGGAGACCAGCGAGTACTTCATCCCTTCGGTACCCATCGAGATGCCGTCGCTGATCGTGATGGTCCCGAATAGTTGGGGCATCGCCCCACCGGCGCGCAAAGCCGCCTCCGCCCGCACCGCCAGGTCCCCCAGGCCCAGATTGCAGGGGGTAATCGTGCTGAAGCCGTTGGCCACGCCCACAATGGGCCGCTCAAAATCACCGTCGCCAAAACCCACCGCCCGCAGCATGGCGCGGTTGGGGGAGCGCTGCACCCCCTGGGTGACGACGCGGCTGCGCAGATTGCCGGACATGGCTTTTCCTCAAATCCCTGTTGGACTCGTAGGCTAACAGGATCGGCCTTGGAGTGCAAATACCCGGTTTGTGCGCTCAGTGCCCGTGGACCGGTGCAGCCTGCGAGCGCTTTTCGCCGCCTGGAGCCGGGACTTCCACCCAGCGGCCCTGCTTGAAGCGGCGGGTAATTTTTTTGACGTTGCCAAAATCCACGAGCGGGTCCGCTTCGAGCACCAGGAAACTGGCCTCGTACCCTTCGGCGATGGTCCCGATCTTTCGCCTGGGAAAGATATTTTGCGGCGTCGATTCGCACAGGTATTTGAGCAGTTCCAGCCGCTCGAAGACGCCCAGAGTGTCCAGTTTGAGTGCCTCCTGCAAACTGGTGGCACCGAAGGTATCGGAGCCGATGGCCAGTGGGACGCCCGCCTCTTTGAGCAGGCGCAGATTGCGCTTTTGGACGGCCTGGATCTGGGCCGCCTGCGCTTTGTCTTTCACCAGGCCATCGGTCACCAGGGTGGTGGTGACCACGGCGACGTTGTTGCGGCGGGCCAGTTGCGCGTCTTCGCGGGTGAGTTCGAAGGCCGCAGGCGGCATCGGCCACTCGGGGGGACCGAACCAGTAGCCGGGCAGGTGGGCAATTTCGTCGACCCCCGCCGCCACAGCGCTACGAAAATCGGCGGCCGTCTCGATGTGGGTCGCCACCCGCAGCCCTATGCGGTGGGCCTTCTCCACGATGCGGCCCAACAACCGGGGGTCGAGTCCTTTGGCCCCAAAGTAGCGCTTGTCGTCTTTGCGTTTGTCGAATTCTTCGGAGTAGAGCAGATAAGTCTTGATAAAATCCGGTTTCCCCGCCAGGATCTGCGGCCACTTGCGCTCGAGATCCGCTTCGCTGTCGACGACATGGTAAGCCTGCCCGTCCAGCTTTTTGGGGTCGGTGATTTCGATGTATTTGCTCTGGGCGAGGAACGCATACAGACGAATCGGGTGGCCGCCCGCAGCCGTGAGCCCCCCGTGGGCGTACACCGCATCGACGCTGACGGGCCGGTTGAGCCGCTCGCGGGCCGCCGCCGAAGACAGGGGAATATCGTTGGGGATCTTCGCGTAAAAGATCCCGTCGCGCAGATAATCGGCGATTCCCGCTTCGACCTCCCGCCGATCCGAAAGCCGGTGGGTGTGCGCTTCGCCAAAGGGCGGCACGACGTAGCGGTTCTGCAGATCCACGGTGCTGTAGATTTTCGACGGGCGCTCGAAGGTGAAGCGGCCCCCCACCGCATACACTATTTTTTTCTCGAACCCGCGACCGTTAAACCACTGGCCGCCGACAAAAGCGTAATTTTGATCCGGACTTTGTGCCGCTACCGGTCCGCTCGCCAGGAACAGCCCCAGTAGCGGCCCCACCAACCGTTTACCCCAGTGCAACACCGCCCGGTCGGAAACTGCCTTATCCATCGAAGCTCCCTTGCACTGTCTTTTTCTGCGCCGTTCCGGACGTGCCGGGGTGCCGCGCGGTTCCCCTTGCCGATGGGATAGGGGGGTGCCACAGTGGGGAAAAACGCCATCCCATCTCCATGAAACTTTCCGTAGGTTGCACCCTGGGCTACCGCTGCGACGGGCCTACCACTCTGATGCTCACCATCCGCCCGCAAGACGGCGGCAACCAGCAGGTCTTGAGTGAAAACTTCCGCATCGAGCCCGACTTGCCCAAAGAACACTTCGAAGACAGCTTCGGCAACCGCACGGTGCGCCTGCGCCCCAGCGGCGGGCGGGTGCAGATCGACTACCAGGCCCTGGTGCACCTGCAGCCGCCTTTTGCAGGCTCCTGGGAGGAGGCCCGCCAGGTCGATCCGGGCGAACTGCCCCCGGAGGTCGTGCCGTATCTGTTTCCAAGCCGCTACTGCCAGTCCGACCGGATGGTGCCGTTGGCCAATAGCCTCGTGGGCCATCTCGAACCGGGCTACGCCCGCATCGACGGTCTGTGCGACTGGATTTACGAGAATATCGCGTACAGCTACGGCACCTCCGACGTGCACACCTCCGCCCCCGACACGGTGATCGAGCGCATCGGCGTCTGCCGTGACTTCGCCCACCTGGGTATCGCCCTCAGCCGTGCCTTGGGCATCCCGGCCCGCTTCGTGGCGGGCTACGCCTTCAAGCTCGATCCGCCCGATTTTCATGCCTACTTCGAAACCTACCTGGGCGGCAACTGGTACCTCTTCGACGCCACCCGCAAAGCTCCCCGCGAGGGCCTGGTGCGCATCGCCACCGGCCGCGACGCCGCCGACACCTCCTTCGCCAACCTCTTCGGGGAGGTCACCCCCGACGGCATGGAAGTCTGGGCCCATGAACTTCCGGACGCATCCCCCCCTGAACCCGCCCCTGTCGAGACCCCGCTCTCCAATCAGGTGGCATGAGGACCCAAGTACTAAAATCGAGCTTACTTTCATAAACAAATTCTGCAACACCCTGCTGTTGTGCAGGTCGTCAGCGCGATCCCTCGGTTGAAGGTTCGCGATCAAAGCCATGGGATTTTACCTGTGAGCAACAATCAAAGACTTGATAGACAGCTCTATTCCGGGCATGTCGCAACTGCTTGTGGAGGGGCTTAGCGTTGGCGGCTCCAGCGAAGCAAGAATCCCCGCGCTTTAGCGCTGGGGAGTGTCAAATTAAGGTTTGGCCCGCTGGTACTGTTCAGGCCAGGGACCGGGGGTGCGCAATTCGACCGCCGCTTTGAGGGGCCAGTAGGGATCGCGCAGCAATTGTCTGCCGATTAGCACCAGATCTGCCTGACCGGTGCGCACGATATGGTCGGCCTGCTCCGCCGAGGTGATCTGCCCGACAGCGCCGGTGAGCATGTCCGCCTCAGCCCGGATGCGCTCGGCAAATCCGGTCTGGTAGCCCGGCCCCGCCGGGATGCGCACGCCGGGGATAACTCCCCCCGAGGAGCAATCGATCAGATCCACGCCGCTGCGGGCGAGTACCTGGGCGAGCAGCACCGACTGTTCGAGATCCCAGCCTCCCTCGGTCCAATCGGTAGCCGAGATGCGCACAAAAAGCGGCAGGCGCTCGGGCCAGACACCGCGCACCGCCTCCACCACCGCAAGCAACAGCCGGATGCGGTTTTCAAATAGTCCCCCCCACCGGTCCGTGCGCCGGTTGCTCAGGGGTGAAAGAAAGGAATGGAGCAGATAGCCGTGGGCGGCATGAATTTCGAGCACCCGAAATCCGGCTTCCAGCGACCGCCTTGCCGCCGCCGCAAACGCCTGCACAGTCGCGGCGATGCCTGCTTCATCGAGCGCCTCCGGCAGCGGATGGCCTGCGTCGAAGGGTAGTGCACTCGGGGCGACGATGTCCGCCCAACCGCCCTCGCCCTCGGTAAGCGGCCCGCCGCCTTCCCAGGGACGGGCTGTACTCGCCTTGCGCCCGGCGTGGGCAATCTGAATCCCGGCCACTGACTCCTGGCGATGGATAAAATCGTTGATCCGCCGCAAGGGCTCGATGTGCGCGTCGCTCCAGATACCTAGGTCCTGGGGGCTGATGCGCCCGCGCGCTTCGACCGCCGCCGCTTCGAAGATCACCAGGCCCGCCCCGCCCACCGCGCGGCTGCCCAGGTGAACGAAGTGCCAATCGTTCGCCAGACCGTCGGTGCTCGAGTACTGGCACATCGGCGAGACGGCGATGCGGTTGCGCAGGGTGATGTCGCGCAGGGTCAAAGGTGCAAACAGGTGCATAGCAAATCCTGAGTGAGAGGTTTTGAAAATACCCGCAGCCAGGATATGCTTCCTGGTTGCGGCAATGGACCAGAACAGTTCCAGTCGCCCAGACAACCGCAGGCCGGCCGAAAACCCAATACGACGGTTCCCAACCCTGACGCCCGACACCGGGAACCTAACACCTGCCTAAACGCTGAGGGCCAGGACTTTGCCGACCGCCGCCGGGTCGATGTCGCCGTGCTCGCCGAGGGCAACCGCACCACGGTTTTCGAGACGCTCGACGATGAGCGGGATCGTCTCTGCGGCCACACCGTAGTCGCCCAAGCGCGTAGGCACCCCCACCGATTCAAAAAAGGCGCGCGTGCGCGCGATAGCGGCGTCGATGCGCTCCGCCTCCGTACCGGCTGTGATCCCCCAGACCCGCTCGGCGTACTGCAACAACTTGGCGCGCTTGCTGTCGCGCTTGAGGGTGAGGACACTCGGCAGCACGATGGCGAGGGTGCGGCCGTGGTCGATACCGTGCAAAGCGGTCAGTTCGTGGCCGATGGCGTGGGTCGCCCAATCGTGGGGAACACCGGCACCAATCAGGCCGTTGAGGGCCATGGTGGCGCACCACATAAAATTGGCCCGCGCCGCGTAGTCGGTGGGATTGGCCAGGGTCTTGGGTCCTTCCTCGATGAGCGTCTTGAGAATCGCCTCCGCCATGCGGTCCTGCAGAGGCGCCCCGACCGGATAGGTGAGGTACTGCTCGGCGACGTGGGTAAAAGCATCGACGATGCCGTTGCCGATTTGCTTGGGCGGCAGCGAGAAGGTGGTCTCGGGGTCGAGCACCGAGAAGACCGGCATGACCAGGGGACTGCCGAAGTAGAGTTTCTCCTGGGTGGCGGCCCGGGTAACCACCGCCGTGCCGTTCATCTCGGAACCGGTGGCAGGCAGGGTGAGCACCGTCCCCAGGGGCACAGCGGCGGTGATCGGTGCCTGCTTGGCCAGGATGTCCCAGGGATCAGCTTCGAAGCGGGCGGCGGCGGCGATAAACTTGGTGCCGTCGGCTACCGAGCCGCCGCCCACCGCGAGCAAAAAATCAATGTCCTCGGCGCGGACCACCGCGACTGCTTTGAGGAGCGTCTCCAGGTGGGGATTGGGCTCGATGCCGCCGAACTCGAAAACCGTGTGGCCGGCAAGGGCCGCTTTGACCTGGTCGTAGACGCCGTTGGCCTTGATGCTGCCGCCGCCGTAGGTGAGCAGGATGCGCGCTGTAACCGGAATCTCTGCAGCCAGATAGGCAATCTGACCTTTGCCGAAAAGAATCTTGACCGGATTGTAGAATGTGAAATTTTTCATAGGGCTGTGGCTTGCTCCAGAAGGTCTCGAATAGACCAGTCGCCTCAACTGCCCTCAGATTAGACCAGTCGTCTCTGGAAAGTCAATCCCGGCGGCCAAGATTTGCGTCTGCCTGCTGCAAAGTACTGACAGGGTATCTTTGGGCGGGGGAGCGCGCTTGCAACCCTTGCAAAAATGAGACGACCAGTCTAATTTGGAGGGAGATGAGCGATCGATGGAGTGACTTTACCTGCAGCCCATGACCAGAGGCGTAGAGACCACCGGAACTGCAAAAATCAGGGAGACCACGCGGTTGACCCTGATTCGCACGGGGCTGGGCATCATCCGCGAAAAGGGTTTCAACAATTCCGGGCTCCAGGAGATTTTGCAGGCGAGCGGCGTGCCCAAGGGCTCGTTCTATCACTTTTTTGCCAGCAAAGAAGATTTTGGCCTGGCCATCATCGAGTACGACGCGGGCGAGCACCAGCGGGAGATGGAGCGCTTCTTGGGCGACACTTCCTGCGGTGCTGTCGAGCGGTTGCGCCGGTACTTCGAGGCCAAATGCCGCTATTTCGAGTCGCGCCGGCACCGCGAGGGCTGCCTGCTCGGCAATCTCGGCCAGGAGCTTGCCGATCAAAACGAGACCTTTCGGGTGCGCATCGAGCGGTTTTTTGCCGATTGGTGCGCGGCTCTGGCCGGTTGCCTCAAAGAGGCCCAGAAGGCGCGCGAGATCCCGGCGCACCTGAGCCCTGACAGCCTGGCGGCCTTTCTGGTCAATAGCTGGGAAGGGGCAATCACCCAGATGAAGATCACCAAGCGCACCGAACCGCTGCAGTTATTTATGGATTTCGTCTTCGGGGTGCTCCTCAAACCCTCTTCCTGAGGGCAGCAGGGAGCACTGACCATGGGATACCGAAAGCGACGGCATCAGACCAGCCGGTGCACAAGGATGCTTTCGAAGTGAAAACCTTCAGCATCGTCCGGAGCTGTTTTTTCGAGTTGAAAGTGACCCTCGCGCCGTTCGAAGGCCAGCGTCGCTATCTGATTGTCGAACCAGGGTTCGTGGTGGGTCAGCTGCCAGGCGACAGGTGGCGGGGCGACTCCGGCCGCGCGGGATAAGCGTTTGCCCAGCGATTCCGCCCACCGCGACCAGGCGATCCGAAAAACGGTGCGCTCCCGCACTTCGAGGGCGTTGCGCATGGGTGAGCACACCGCCTGGTAGACAGCGCTCTGCACTGGGGAGTTTTTAAAGGTGGCCCGCGCCAGGTAGGCATGGTGCACATCGCCGGAGAGCACCACCATCGAAGCCGGTGCCCGGCCGCGCTCACCGGCCGCCACCGAGCGCAACAGTCCAACCAGGCGATGAAAAGAAGCTTCGAAGGCGGGCCAGTGCTCCAGATCGACGGCACGGCGCAGTTTTTCGGAGAGTTTCGCCGCCGTCTTGCCCCAGACGCCTGCGCACAGCGCTTCGTTCCAGGCTTCCAGATGGTGAATTCCCGGCGCCATCAACAATGGCAGCGAGGTGGCAATTAGCAGATGTTCACCTGGTTCGCTGACCTGGCTTTCGAGCCATTGCCATTCTTGCTCGTCTAGCATTGAGCGCTTGGCGCCCTCCAGCACCCGTCCCGCCCGCGCGTCGGCCACCACCAACCGCACTCCCCCGAAGCTGCGGCAATAGCTCCAGCGCGTCCCCTGCACCTCCCGGTCGCTACGGAAAGCAAAGGTGCGCAGCAACGGCCCGGCGTCCGCCTCCGCGCGCACCCGCCCAAACAAACCATCGGTCTCCAACTCCGCTGGTGAGAGATTGCCAAGGTGCTGATAGACCCAGTAGGACATGAACCCACCCACAATCCGCGCATCCCACCAGGGTTGGGCGCGCATCTCGGCCACCCACGACGCGGAGATGTTCCAATCGTCGTGCATGTCGTGGTCGTCAAAAATCATCAACGTCGAAACCGTCGAGAACAGCCAGCGCAAGACCGGATCGCTCCAGGCATCCCAGTACAGGTGGGTGTATTCTTCGAAATCGGCCACCTGCTCGCCCGGAGGTTTTTGGGGATCGCGCCGGGAGCGGATGAATTTGCGCGTCTCGGGGGAGACCTCGTCGGCGTAGATCTGATCTCCTAGCAGCAGCAGCACCTGCGGCCAGGTATCGGGTGCTTCGCGGCACAGCCGAAAAGCGAGGGCGTACAGGGCGTCGATGCCGCGCCCGCGCCCGTCCGCGTCCTTGGCGAGGGTGTAGGGGGGGGCGTGGGGCAGCGTCACCCGGCAGGAGCCGAAGACCAGCTTGAACGGACCGGCCGGATCGATCGTGCGGACGGCGCTTGCCGGAAAGGGCGAATCCGGCTCCGGCCAGACTTTTTGGCCGTCGAGACGCACTTCGTAAGGGTACGTCCGGCCGGGCTCCAGGCCGCCCACGCAGACCACCGCGTAGTGGTGGCCCTCGACGTGAAAGGTGCGAGTGGCGTGGCCGAGCACTTCGACTGTGCAGGGGCTGTCCGTCTCGACCCACAAAGTTGCGTCGCTCTCGCCCACGTAGCGCAGCAGCGGCCCAAGCAGGAGTTTCATGGCGGTTGATCGATGGGTGGGTGCGCTCCTTCAAGATGCCATACCGGCTATGGGCCGCGTTTCCGCCGCTGGGTGGGGTGTGATTGAATGCAAGCAATGGAAATTCTCAGCCGCCCGATGCGCACCGTGCGCTTTTGCCACCCGCAGCTTCCTGAGTGCGCTCCTCACTACGGCCTGTTGCACCCGGCCGGGGCTATCGAGCGGCTCGACGGCGCACCCTGGTTGGGAGGGCAACCCACCGGCGCATGGTTCGATGGCACGCAAGGACAACTGCTCGCTCCCTGCCTGCCGGGCAAAATTGTCTGTGTCGGCAAAAACTACCGCGACCACGCTGCCGAGATGGCCCAGTTGCGCGGCGATACCGGGGTGCCTCCTGAACCGCTGATTTTTCTTAAACCCCCCTCGGCCCTCGCGGCCCCCGGCGAGCCCATCATTTATCCGCCCCAGTCGCAGCGCGTCGATTATGAAGGCGAACTGGCTCTGGTCATCGGCCGCCCCTGCCGCCGGGTGCCGGTTGCGCATGCTCTGGATTATTTATTCGGCTACACCGCCGCCAACGACGTCACCGCCCGCGACCTGCAGGGCAAGGACAAGCAGTGGACCCGCGCCAAGGGTTTCGACAGCTTCTGCCCTCTGGGGCCTGTGATCGCCACGGAACTTGCTTCCGACGCCCATCTGAGCACTACTCTCAACGGCAAAACCGTCCAGGCGAGCAGCCTCGACCAGATGGTCTTCCCGCCTGCGGTTTTGATCTCCTACATCAGCGCGGTGATGACCCTGCAGCCGGGGGATGTGATCCTCACCGGCACCCCGGCGGGGATCGGCCCCATGCAGCCCGGCGACCAGGTGGGCGTCACCATAGATGGCATCGGCACCCTCACCAACCCGGTCGTCCGTGGGCTATGAAGCGAAAACAAAACCAAAGCCCCAAGCGACCGGTTGCCCACGGACGTTATCCTGTTTGAAAACGCCGAAATCATCGAACTCACCATGGTCAAGCTCGTCATTTTGGTTATTGCCATCGCCTTTATTCCGCTCGCACTGTTTTTTGCCACCCGCAACGGCTTCTACAATACCGATCGCTACCACGGCAACGGTTCCGCCCACTAGTGAGCCGCGTTCTCTTTCGGCAGGTCCGCAGACTCGATCCGGATACCGGGACCGACCTGGTCGCCGATTGGCTCTGGGACAGTGCGACAGGTCGGGCTGAACCTACGGGCGATCCCGCCGTCCGGGCCGACCGCGAGATCGATGGCGCCGGCCGCTTGATTCTTGCTCCGACCCTGTGCGATCTGTACGTCCGCTCGGGCGAGCCGGGGCACGAGGAGCGCGAAGATCTCGCATCGCTCGCCGCGGCGGCGGCGGTCGGCGGCTACAGCCAGGTGGCGATTTTGCCCGACACCGAGCCGCCTGTGGACGACCCTGCCCAGGTCGATTTTCTGCGCAGGCACTTTCCTGCAGGACCGGTAGAAGCCCTGGTACTCGGGGCTGTCAGTCGCGATTGCGCAGGGGAAGCTCTGGCGGAAGTAAGCAGTTTGCTGGAGGCGGGCGTGATCGGCTTTACCGACGCGAGGCCGCTTGCCAACTGGGCGCTTTTGAGGCGCTTTCTCGATTACGCCGCGCTGCTGGAGCGGCCGGTGCTCGTCTGGCCCTGCTTTGCTCCACTGGCGAGCGGGGTTGCCCTCGAAGGCGACTGGGCCATTCGCCTGGGGCTTGCGGGCCGTCCCGCCCAGGCCGAGAGCGTCGCCCTAGCCGGTGTACTCGAACTGGTGCGCCTCACGGGCACCGCCGTGCACCTGATGCGCATCTCCACCGCCCGTTCCGTCGAGATGGTGGCACAGGCGAAGGCCGGCGGGCTGCCCGTCACCGCGAGTGCTACCGTTCATCATCTGGTCCATGCGAGCCCCGATCTGGCAGGCTACAACCCGAACCTGCGCTTCGAGCCGCCCCTGGGCAACCCGGCGGACCGCGCGGCGCTGGTGGCCGCTCTGGAGGCGGGGATCATCGACGCGGTCGCCTCCGACCATACCCCCTGGACCTACGAAGAGAAGACCCTCCCCTTTTCCCAGGCCCCCCCCGGCGCCATCGCCCTCGAACTGGTTCTGCCGCTGGTGTGGAATCTGGTGCGCGCGGGCCAACTTACTCCTTTGCGCGCCTGGGAAGCCCTCAGCAGTGCACCGCGCCGCATCCTGGCGCTCGCACATCCCCTGGCCCTCGTGCTCTTCGACCCGGACAAGATCTGGGTTCCCGGAACCGGCACGCTCCATAGCCGCTCACCGGCGACCGCCTGGCTGGGCCGATCGGTGCACGGCAGGGTGCTCGAAATTTTTTGATCAGGCGTTGGGTGTCAGGGAAAACACCGCTGCCCATCCAATTTGAGCGGCCGGCGGTTTCTATCCCCTAAAAAGCGCGCTAAACGTTAAAGGTCGGCGCGGCGGAGCGCACCACCCGCGGTAGGCGGTGCTTGAAGCCGCAAAGGATTTCGTAAGGGATGGTGCCCAGCCGGGTGGCCCAGTCGGCGGCGCCGACGGCATCGCTGCCGTCGCGGCCCAGCAGCGTCACCACGTCGCCCTCTGCTACCGCGGGTAAGTGGGTGCAGTCGATCACCATCTGGTCCATGGTGATCGCACCCACCTGGGGAGCCCGTCGGCCGTGCACCAGCACCGGCAGTTGGCCCGAGAGCCGCCTTGGCACCCCGTCGGCGTAGCCGATGGCAACGGTTGCCAGACGGCTTGCGACCGGGGCGCGCCAGAGCTGGCCGTAGCTCACCCCTGTACCTGCGGGCACCTCGCGCACCTGGGTGACGCGCGCGCGCACCTGCATCACCGGCCGCAGATAGGCGGCTGTTGAAAATTCAGGAGCGGGATAAAGACCGTAGAGGGCCACCCCGACGCGCACCAGGTCGTAGTGCAAGCGAGGATCTCCCAGGGCGGCGGCGGTGTTGGCCAGGTGCACGCAGTTGGGCCGCAGTTCGGCCGCTTCCAGTTCTGCTAGCACCCGCTCGAAGCGGCGGTGTTGCTCGATCAAAGCGGCAGAATCCGGTTCATCGGCCGTCGCCAGGTGCGAGTAGACCGAGGCCACCTGCAGGCGGGGTAGCCGGTAGGCCAGGCGCACGAACTCGACCGCTTCCTGCCAGGGAGCGCCCAGGCGGGTCATGCCTGTGTCGATCTTCAGGTGCACCGGATGGGGTGCGCCCAAGTGTTCCGCACAGACGAGCACCTGGCGCGGCGTGCACAAAGTCGGCTCCAACCGCCAGTGCTCGGCTGCGGCAACTTCAGTACCGGTATGGATAGATCCCAGCACGACAATCGGACAATTCAGCCCGGCCTCGCGCAACTGGGCACCTTCTTCGAGGGTCGCCACCCCCAGACAGGCGGCCCCCGCCTCCAGGGCGGCGCGGCTGGCGCTCGGAGCACCGTGGCCGTAGGCGTCGGCCTTGACCACCGCCATCAACCGGCAGTCGGGCCGCAATCTTTGCTTGATTTGTTGAACATTGTGCCGGAGGGCATCCAGGTCGATTTCCACCCAGGCGCGTCGCGTCGCATCCAACCCGTTCACTGCTGCTCACCCACTCGGCGCGCCGAGCAAAACCCGCTTATCGCGCCATCTTGGATGTCAGTGTAACAGCAGGTCCATCAGGGCGCTCTCCACAGCGCAAGGGATGTGCCCCTCAGGCCAGGCACTCCAACCAGCGGGCCTTGAGCGCCTCGCGGTCGAAATCCTTGCCGATGAAGACGGCCTGGTTTTTGCGCGCACCCTCCCAGTCTTCGCGGTCGATGCGGATGCGGCTGCCCACCAGATGAAAGATCACTTTTTCTGGGGACTCTGCCAGCCACAAGATGCCTTTGCCGCGAAAGACGCCCTCGGGCAGATCTTTGAGAAACTGCTCGAATTGCTTGGCGGCAAGGGGCCGCTCGGAGATTAGCGAGATCGAGGTAAAGCCTTCCGCCTCGATGTGGTTGTGGTGGTGATGGTCGTGATGGTCGTGGCTATGCCCGTGGTCGTGCTCGCCGTAGTCGTGGCCGCAGTCGGGACCGTGGACGTGCCCGTGCTCCTCCGTCTTGGCTTCGGCGAATTGCTCTTCGAGTTTGAAGACGCCTACATCCAGGATCATGCGTAGATCTACTTGGCCGTATTCGGTGCGCAGGATGGGACCGTCCTCTTTGAGTTCGCGGATCTGCCCTTCGAGCCGTTCGAGCGCTTCGTGTTCGACGCAGTCGGTCTTGTTGAGCAAGATAATATCCGAGTAAGCAATCTGATTGGCGGCGGTCTCGGAATTGAAGAGCGTCGGGGCAAAATGCTCGGCATCCACCACCCCGATGATGCCGTCGAGGCGGGTGACGTTGCGCAGTTCGGGACCCAAGAACGTCATCGCCACCGGCAGCGGGTCGGCCAGACCCGTAGTCTCGATCACCAGATAGTCGACTTTTTGATCGCGCTCCAGGATGCGCAGGGTGGCCTGCACCAGATCGTCGCGGACGGTGCAGCAGATACAGCCGTTATCGAGTTCGACCATATCTTCGTCGGTAGAGACGATCAGTTCGCTGTCGATGCCGATGTCGCCGAATTCATTGACGATCACAGCCGTCTTGATGCCCTGGTTGTTGCGCAGGATGTGGTTGACCAGCGTCGTCTTGCCGCTGCCCAAAAATCCGGTGATCACCGTGACCGGTAGGCCACGCTCTTGAATCTGCATGTGGGATTCCTCAGGGTGCATTGCTTCGCCCTCTCTTTAGTATGCACCGACCCTCCGGCGGTTACCCTAAAAGGGTCGCGCGGCCGCTTCGATGCCCCTGAAGCTCTGCTTGTACAGCTCCGCCCACGGCTTCGGCCACACCACCCGGCTTTTGGCGGTGGCCGCCCGCCTGCGCGCACTCGAACCGCACGCGCGCATTGTGCTGCATTCCCATGTGCCCGACTGGCTGGTCGCAGTGCACATGGCAGGCGACCTCGAACGGCGCGGCACGCTTCTCGATGTCGGACTGATCCAATCCGACAGCTTCACCACCGATGCCGATGCCACCCTCGAACACCTGCGTGCGCTGCAGGCGCGAGCGGAGGATTTGGTGCGCGCCGAGCGCGAGTGGCTGGAGCAGGAACATTTCGATATCGTCCTTGCCGACATTGCGCCCCTGGCCGGTGGGCTCGCGGACACCCACCGGCCGGTCTGGGGGATGAGCAACTTCGGCTGGGATTTTATTTACCGCCACATCGGGGACGAACGCTTCGCATCCTGGGCCGCCTGGTCCGCACAGCTCTACGGCAAATACTCGGGATTGTTCCGGTTGCCCTTTGCGGAGGCGATGGACGCTTTTGCGGTGATTGAACCTGTGCCGCTGGTGGTCAACGAGGCGCGCTTCGAGCGCGCCTATATCCGCCGCCAACTCGGGCTCTCCCCCGATCGGCCCGTCGCCTTGATGACCTTCGGCGGTCTGGGCATGGCCGCCTTTCCGGCAGCACGGGTGGCCGAGCAGCCCGACTGGCAGTTCCTGCTCACCGCCGCCGCTCCCCCGGCCCCCAACATCACCGTCGTCGAGCCGGGCGCCTGGCGGCTCATCGAGCTATTGGGCGCGGCGGACCTGGCCATCATCAAGCCCGGCTACAGCACCGTCGCCGAGTGCTGCGCCCTCGGTCTGCCGGTGGCCTGCCTCACCCGGCCGGGCTTCGCCGAAGCCGACCTGCTCATCGAGGGCATGTCGCACTGTATCGATTGCCGCGTGCTCACCACCGCAGCTTTTTTGGAGCAGCGGTGGGACTTTCTGGACGGCTCCCTTGCCCGTCGTCCGCCGCTCCCGGCCCAGGGCGCCCGGCGGGTAGCGGAGCGGCTGCTCGCCCTGGTGCGCTGAGCCGATTCGGGGGAGGTGCGTTCCCGATGGCTCGCAAGCGGGTACCATTGCGCATAGGGCAGGAACTATGGCTCACAATTCCAGCTAAACGTTCCTGACCGCCGGCTCCCACGCGCTTACCCCTAACTGCACTGGATCTCTATGGGTTATGACAAGCTGTTTGCTGCACAGTGGCGAAGTCTGGGTCTGTGTTGGCGCCCGCTGCTGTTGCACATCGGTGTCTACGGTCTGCTGTGTGTGGTCCTCAGCCTGGTCTTTGGCGGCAGCGACGTCTGGCAGTACCTCGACCGGATGATCCTAGTCATCGCAGTCGCCTCGGCGATGATCCAGACCGGCGGCTTTGTGGCCCGACTGCTCTGGCTTGGGGTGGCGATTGGTGAGGCGGGCGGCCTGGTCTCGCGCTGCACTGCCCTGGTGTTGCCGCAGGTGCCGGCCGGGTTGGTGCAACTTGCTTACGCCGGTTTGCTGCTCATCTTGTTTTTGCTGCTGGCGCGCTCCTCCAGCGGCGACGGCGGACTGCCTACTCTCACCCCGGACGCGCCTTTGGGTCCCTTGCGCCCGCCTCTGCGGTTACGCTAGAACCCGTCGCAGGCACTTGCTAACATGGGCTCGAATCTGGCCGAGATTGCCAAGCAACTTTCGATCGGTTCCTACCGCTGGCACCTGTTTTTGTGCGCCGACCAGACCAAACCCGCCTGCTGCGACAAAGCGGCGGGTCTGGTGAGTTGGGACTATCTCAAAGGGCGGCTCAAAGCCCTGGGCCTCGACCGGGGCGAAGCGGCCATCTTTCGCACCAAGGCCAATTGCCTGCGCGTCTGCCAAGGCGGCCCGATTCTGCTGGTCTATCCGGGCGGGTTCTGGTACCGAAGCGCCACCCCCGAAGTCATCGAGCGCATCCTCCAGGAACATCTCATCGGCGGGGTGCCGGTTTCGGAATTTCTGTTTGCTGCCAATCCGCTTGAGCAAGGCCATCCCTAAAGTTTGGGGCCACTCTCTGCCCAACCCCTTCAAGCGGACACGAGTTGGACAGTTCAAAGGCAGTCTCGCCCTCAAACAGGGCAAAAAATCGCATCGCTGTCAGATCGCTGCCCGTTCTCGCCGTGCTCCCATACTGGAGATGGAGACTCCCCAGGGCTTTCCCATGCCGATGCCTTCCGCGCGCCAGTTCGAGCGTTTGTTGAGGATGGACGAGTGGATTCGTAGCAGCCAGGCGCGCAGCGTCGCTTGGTTGGCTGAAACGCTCGGTGTCAGCCCCAGAACCGTGAGCAGCGACACCGATTTTTTGCGCGATCAGCTTAAAGCACCGCTGGAGTTTGAACGGGGAGGCCGAGGCTGGTATTACACAGATCCCCAGTGGAGACTGCCGCTGGTGCCCCTCAGCGAGGGGGAACTGTTTGCTCTGGTGTTGGGAAGCCGCATGCTCGAAGCGGCGGCGGGGGCCGCCTATTCCCAGGAGTTGCAGTCCGCCATCGACCGGTTGGTGCGCCGGATGCCCGAGCAGACCTGGGCGGATTTGCAGACGATCGTCGAGGAGCGCATCCAGTTCGGCTCCGGGGGGCTTATCGATCTCAATCCCGAAATCTGGCGCAAACTCAGCGAGGCAAGCCAGACCAACCGGGTGGTCGAGATGACTTACTTTACCGCCTCGCGCAACAGCCTCTCGACCCGCAAATTCAACCCTTATTTGCTGTATGTCTACCGGGGCACCAACCCTTACACCATCGGCCACTGCCACCAGCGCAAGGAAGTTCGTTACTTCCGGGTCGATCGCATTCGTGAGTTGCACCTGACCGAGGAGCGCTTCGAGCGCGCCCCCGGCTTTAGCGCTCGGGAGTACCTGGACCTGGTCTTTCAGGTCGAGGCGGGGGGCAAGCCGCAGCCGGTTGCCGTGCGCTTCAGCACCAAAGTGGCCCCGTACATCCGGGAGCGGCGCTGGCACCGGACCCAGCGGATCGACGAGCACGGCGACGGATCGCTCACCTTGCGCATGGAGGTGCCGGGTCTGGCGGAGGTGATGCGCTGGGTGATGGGCTACTGCGGCGATGCCATTGTCGAAGAACCGGCCGAACTGGTGGCGATGATCGGCCAGGAGATTGCCAAAATGGCGGCGCACTACCACCAGGTGCGCCCGTCGTTGTAAGCGAGGTCCATCCGGTGGACAATTGCACTAAGGGTTTCTAACGGTGCCGACGATGACCACCCTTCTTTCACCCATCACTTATCCGAGTGGAGACGGACGGCCTGTGGCGGAATCTTTCGCGCACCTGTACGCCATCCTCGCCACCCTCGAAGTGCTCAGGCAGTACCTCGAAGGACAACAGGCCACGGTGCTTGCCAACCAGTTTCTGTACTACGCGCCGGGCGTGCCCTCCGCCCGGGTGGCACCCGATGTCATGGTCATCTTTGGCGTGGCTCCGGGAGGTCGCGACAACTTCAAAACCTGGGAAGAAGGCCGGGTGCCGTCGGTGATTTTCGAGATCACCTCGGCAGGCACCCAGAAAAAGGACCAATCGGACAAGAAGACCCTGTATGCCCTGCTTGGGGTACAGGAATACTGGCTGTTCGATCCCAGGGGCGAATGGATCCAGGAGAAACTCCAGGGCAATCGTTTGGAAAGCTTCACCGAGGAGGGCGAACCGGTCAACCGCTACCTTCCCATCCAGGACGGAATCAGTCGGCCCCTCGGCTTGCGATTGCAGGTTGAAGACGATCTCATCGGCTTTTACCGGCTCGACAACGGCCAAAAGCTGCTCATCCCTGCAGAACTTGCCTCAGAACTACGCTCCACCGCCGCCCGTTTGGAACTGGAACAGCAGGCGAGAATGCAGGCCGAACAACAAGCCGAGCAAGAGCGGCTGGCCAGAATGCAGGCCGAACAGCAAGCCGAGCAAGAGCGGCTGGCCAGAATACAGGCCGAACAGCAAGCCGAGCAAGAGCGGCTGGCCAGAATACAGGCCGAACAGAGGGCTGCCACCCTGGCTGAGCGTCTGCGCGAGTTGGGAATCGACCCGGAGAAGCTCTAAGGGCTCTAAAAAGAGAATTGGATTTTGCAGCGCTGGAATACCTAAAGATGATCGCCAATCCCAAGCCGCTACCGATGTTGCCCCTTGACTATTTAGCTTGGGAACTGCAACAGCCTACCCGGCACGAGTATATTGACGGCCGCATCCTGGCGATGACGGGTGCTTCGGCAGCCCACAGCACCATCGTCACCAACCTGAGCCGGGAATTGAGCAACTCTCTGCGATCCACCCCCTGCCGGGTATTCACCTCAGATATGAAAGTCCAGATAACAGCGGCAGGGCCTTTTTTTTACCCGGATGTCGCGGTGACCTGCAGCGAGCAGGACGACGAGGCCACCTACACCCTCGATGCACCCTGTCTGATTGTCGAGGTGCTTTCACCGTCTACCGAAGCGTTCGATCGAGGCGCCAAGTTTGCCCAATATCGCCGCCTGAGTTCGTTGCAGGAATACGTTCTCATCGACAGCCAGAGTGTCGGTGTCGAGTGCTTTCGGCCTGGACCCGACCGTGAGCGGACCTGGATTTTGCAGTTGTATGCTCCCGACTCCGAGATTTTCTTCGAAAGCATCGATCTCAAGCTGTCCATTGCCGCCATCTACGAAAAGGTCCGATTCTTGACTGCCTAGAATGATCCCAGCACAGGAAGTTCAAGCGATGGGTCCGATCCTCGAACAAGCTCAAAGAACTTCCATACATCTTCAGCTGCCGCCTGCGCTGCACCTCAGCGATGACCAGCTGTTCGAGCTTTGCCGGATCAACCGGGAGCTGCGCATCGAACGAACGGCTCTGGGGAATCTGATCATCATGTCGCCGACAGGCAGCGAGACTGGTGCCCGCAACGCCAGCCTCACCGGTCAACTTTGGCTGTGGAACCGTAGCACGCAGATGGGACAAGTGTTCGATTCCTCGTCAGGTTTCACTCTACCCAACGGTGCCATGCGCGCTCCCGATGCCGCCTGGATCCGCCAGGAGCGCTGGGCTGCTTTGCACCCTGAACAAAAGAAAAAATTCGCTCCCATCACACCGGACTTTGTTGTTGAACTGAAGTCTCCAACGGACAACCTTGCCGATGTGCAGGCCAAAATGCAGGAATACATCGAAAACGGCGTGCTGCTTGGCTGGCTCATTGATCCCGATCTGTGCCGGGTGTGGGTATACAGACCCGACCTGGAACCGGAAGTCCTGCTTGATCCCGCTAATGTCACCGCCTCACTGCTGCCTGGATTTGAGCTGGATCTACAAGAAATTTTTGCTTGAGTTTAAGCGATTGCCGGAACAGGCCAGGACATGGCCACATCCTGCAGGGTGAGGATTCCGGCGGGGCCAATACACAATTGAAACTTTTGTTGCGATTTGTCCCAACTGGGCATATCGATCCAAAACCGTGTGTATAGATGTCCAGTACTGCTTGTTCTCGGAGTGCTGGAGCAATGCTCGCTGCAAAAAAATTGCAGGGTCACTCTGAAGCGCTTCTGCATACTGCCCCCTGCAAGATTAGGACATCCCGGAAAGAAGCCACCCATGACTGTCGTAGAACTCGATTTCGCCGCTGTAGGCCATGCCCTTCCTGCCGATCACGGTTATGCCCTTTTTAGCGCCCTGAGCGAAGTTGTCCCCAGCATCCACGAAGCCACCTGGCTCGGCATCCACACCCTCCCCGGCATCCGTGACGGCAAGGGCAATCTCACGTTGCCACCCAAGCCCAAGCTCTCCTTGCGCCTGCCCATGGAGTGGATCCCGACGGTCTACCCCTTGGCGGGCAAGAAGATCGTTGTAGGTAACCATCCGCTCCGTCTAGGTATTCCCCAGATCCGTATGCTCACTCCTGCCGAGACTCTGAGGGCACGGCTGGTGACGCTCAAGCTCGCGGGCTCCGAGGGCAAGGTGGCGGAACCGGTTTCTTTTCTTGAAGGTGTTCAGCGCCAATTGGAAACACTGGGCATCGGCGGCAGAGCCAGCCTCGAACCCGCCACCGACAGCAAGGGCCTCGATTCCTATGCCCGGCGGGTTCTGCGCATCAAGGGCACGGTGATCACCGGCTACGGTGTTCTAATTTCCGGCCTGAACGACGAGGACTCGCTGAAGCTACAGGCCGCCGGCATCGGTGGACGCCGCCGGATGGGCTGCGGCATTTTCGTGCCGGTGAACAAGGCATGAAACCCTTCAAGCGACTATTGGCCAAGTCCACAACGGGAGACGCATCCCTGGGTGCTGCAACTTTGGTAGGGCATATCGCGGCAGTAATGCGTTCTGCCGATGTTTTGACTGATATGTTGGGCAGTGCGATCCTTAGCCAACTTGGGCTGCGACACATTCCGCTTGATCGCTTTATATCTACCGTCAAACTGGGCGCCTATCTGCACGATTGGGGAAAAGCGAATCAGCATTTTCAGATAATGGTTCGTCTGAAGGATCCCAAAACTTGCAAAGACCATCAAGACAGGCAGACTCAAGAGTACTTGCGAAGGCAGTGGCTAGCGATCAATGAACGGCAAATGCTGCGCCATGAAGTGCTGAGCGGTATCCTTGCAACCCAGGTTCCTGACTTTCGAAACTGGCTCGAGACAGCCCCAGGTGCCGATTTCAAAACGGCGGTGTGGGCGGCGATGGGGCATCACCTAAAGCTTGGGGGCAGTAAGGGTAAGGCAATAGGGAAGATTGCCGAGCTCGTGGATGGAACAGGTACCTTGCTACTGATACATACTGGGCATCCAAACTTTAAAGCTTTGTTGCAAATGGGAGTAGATCGACTGAGCCTGGGACATAGCCTGCCAGAAGCGCCGGGTGAGGAATGGCAACGGCAGCAACTGGAATGTGCCCTGGAGCGCCTGCTGATGGAATTTGTGGATATTGAAGAATCCATGAATGAGCACGATAGACGTTTTACGGCGGCGGTCAAAGCCACTGTTCTAGCAGCGGATGTCGCTGGCTCCGCTTTGCCGGCGGCAGGGCATCCTGTCGAGACTTGGCTGCAGAAGGTTCTCAACCTCGTGCTCAGTGCAGATGACATCGATGGGCTTGTGCAGCAACGCTTGGGAGAGAATGCATTGCGGCCGTTCCAGAGAAAGGTGGCCGAAGCCCAATGCCGCGTTACCCTCGTAAAAGCCGGTTGTGGTACGGGAAAAACTGTTGCTGCCTACGCCTGGGCGGGGAAATATGCTGTTGGCCGTAAGTTGTTCTTCGGTTATCCCACCACAGGAACTGCTTCCCAGGGATATTTGGACTACGCCGCGACCACTGAGATTGAAAGCACTCTAATGCATTCGCGAGCTGGGATTGACCTTTCGGAGGTTCTATTCTCCGGCGAGGCTAGCCACCACAAAGATCCGGCCGATCCTGAGGATGCCGAGCAGGTGGATGCCCGTCTCGCTTCCTTCAGAGCGTGGCAGGCAAAGCTGATTGTCTGCACGGTCGATTCAGTATTAGGTCTCATTCAAAATAACCGCAAACCGCTATACTCCTGGCCTGCTCTTTGTCAATCAGCTTTTGTCTTCGACGAGGTACACGCTTATGACAGCCAGCTTTTTGGTGCGCTGCTTCGGTTCCTCGACACTTTTCAGGGGGCGCCAATTTTGCTGATGAGTGCGTCTTTCTCACCCGGTCAACTTCAGGCTATCGAGCAGACCGTCGCCAGACTCGACGAATTTGTCCAGATCATTGAGGGGCCTACGGAGTTGGAGAAAATTGAGCGCTACACACTTCATCGCCTAACGGACACCGTTGATGTATGGGATCAGGTGAAAGCTGCCCTTTTGAGACAGGAGCGGGTGCTGTGGGTGACCAACACTGTCAAAGATTGCGTCAGAGTCTATAGCGAGGCCGGGCAGCGGTTGCAAGAGCTCAACGTCGAACCACTTATCTATCACAGTCGGTACCGCTACGTGGATCGGGTTGAGAAGCACAAGGAAGTGGTTGAGCGCTTCCGCTCAGATGGTCCGGTGTTGGCCATCACCACCCAGGTCTGTGAGATGTCCCTTGATCTAAGTGCCCACCTACTTGTAACCGCCCTAGCACCTGCCGCCGCCCTTATTCAGCGGCTGGGACGCCTCAACCGCCATCTGCCTGAAGGCAAACTTGTACAGCCGAAGCCGGCCTTGATATACCCGTGGACAGCATCCCAACCCTACGGCGAGGAACTGCCAAGCGGTGATGCCCTGCTTGACTTGCTGCTGCCTCAACGTCCACTCTCCCAACGCGATCTAGCAGAAGCTGCGGCTCAGCTTCCCACCCAAACACCAACGGCCGTTTATTCACATTGGGTAGAGGGTAACTGGCGGGCTTTCCCCGGTCCACTGCGAGAAGCAGGTTATACAATTACTGTTCTGTTGGAGGAAGATGTGCCGAAAATTTGGGCAGCAGCCAGGCGTAAAAGCCAACCTTTCGGACAAGAAGCCCAGCGCTGGGCAGTGCCTATACCGTTGGATCCTAGCTATGTGCAATGGGAACGCACCGGAGTATATCCGATCGCTCCTGCTGCCCGCGTTACCTACGACCGCGCCACAGGAGCCATGCCGTGCAAAGCTTGACTACCACCCGCTACAAGATCGAGTTGCATTTGAGTGATCCCGGAATGACCCTCCTACATCGGGCTGGGATCGCCGGGTTGTGGATGACTCTCGACCGACTGGCTAGGCAGCCGGAGAAAGTTCCGCAGCTTAGCTGGAAACTTACACCCCGCAGCGTTGTTATCGATTGGCAAGGATCGGACCGTGAGGCCCTTAATGCCCTACTTAAAGCCGCTTTTGGCATCGACACCGATGGACTGATTTCGTTGGCAGGTTTGGGCTCTGAGACGATGGATCTCCAAAATCGCTTGACTGTGCACCAGGGGATCCGAGGAACTTTCCTTCAACATCCAAGCACTTACAAAGCAGCCGGACTAGAGTCCAAGGCATTGCGCTTTGAAGAGGATGGTCCTGAACTGGTCGTCAATTATCAGACCTTGGCCAGCTACACACACCAAGAGTTTGCGGAGGCTCTCTGCGACGGAAAGGGCTGGTTAAACCGCGATCCCATTAGCGTTGCAGGGTGGTTGAATCCTGGAGCAGTAGTGCGCCATGTGGCTTTCAGTAGTCACACCGGTTTTGAAGAAACTCCCTCTGCCGCCCTGGCTCTGCTGTTTGCCCCCGTTTCCTGTCTGTACTTTATTCTGCGCTCCCGTTTGCGTGACAAGCGTGCCCAGTATGCTCTGGTAGTTCCCGAAGTAAAGGATCTCGAACTTTATGCCCGTCGCCGCCGCCAGTTTCGCGAGCTTGGCTACCGCAACTTTTATGCCAGCAGCCTGGGTGATGCGGGGTTGCGATTTTTAACCTTCGGCTCAACCGCTGAAATTGCTCGTTTTTCTGGAGTACAGCGGTGCCAGGTTCTCACGTTAGGAACCGTGGCTTGGTCTTCGCAACAAAAATCGAGAACAGACTTGCATACTGTAGAAGCCAACGATCGCATTTGCGAAAACTATCGATTAGCAAGTGCACTTTTCACAGATCGTATTGCCGGCAAAGCAGATAAGACTTTCGTCGCAACGAGCTTCGCAAGGGGCCCATTCAAGTTTGAAGTGCAACAGCACCTGACTGAGCTAAGAATACCTCCCGTGGTGTCCGATAACCAAGCACTTTTCGCGGGCGGTCATTGATCATGTCCATTGCCCTTTGCACCTGCT
>JAHHGR010000056.1 GCA_019359725.1 Aphanocapsa lilacina HA4352-LM1
TAAAGATAAGCAATCTTCGTACCGCAGAATATAGATCCGATGACGCTCTAGTAGGGTAAGCTGGCTGAAGCTCATAGGGGTTCCTGGTTGTCGTAGTAAACGTCAGGATACCTCTATGAGTCCCTCAACGGAAGGCTCTCAAGCGTTGCACTTCATTTTTGAATCGGCGTACCTCGCTTAGGCTGTTCCTTTATATATGGATGTTGGAAGCATTTTATGCCAGGGCTGTTTCATTCTAGCTTTGCATTGGATGCAAATGAGAATCGAGAGCGGCAAAAGCCTTATTGCTTGTTGAGCAGGTCAAGCTTATTGACATGGCCGAATGGGGTTTTTGGAGAATGAAACAGCCCTGCATTTTATGCAGATCCTGCCGCCGTGGGGATAGCGCGAACGGAGCGCCGTGCTGTTCTAGTTGACCTACAAGTTGGATGCCCAGAACAGGGCCCTTCAGAAGCCGCCTCCGCCGTCCATTAAAACCCAGGGGGCAAGGCGAGAATTGCCTGCCGCCAAAGGGGACGGAGGTTGTCCGTCCCCTTTTTGTTTTTTTGATTGCAGCGAGCGAATGTTCCACTATTGCGCGCCGTTACGCCTTCTTCAGTAGAGACGTTTGCCACCGGAGAAAATCATGGGACTGATTATCGAAAAGCGTTCCGTCAACCCTGGTGTCTTGGCGGCAGCCGGTGCGGCAACCGTCGCCGGTTTGCTGTTGGGTGCCGCGTTGTGGAACGGAAACAACAATTTCGGCGTGCAGCAGGTGCAAAAGGTAAGCGAAAGCGCCTTTGTGTCCCGCAACGGCAACCGCCTGGCCGAGATGCCCGAAATCGTCGTGACGCCGGAGTGCACTTTCAGCCGCTATCACCTGGATGACTGGTACTACCTGTTTACCGGCGGCCGGCTGGTAGGGCGCAGCCCATCCCCCGATCCGGCAGTACGCCGGTTCTGCTTGACAGGGCACAGCTGAAGGCGCATCTACTCTGGAGCGTCCCTCGGCAACTCGCCTGGATCCAACCCCAACCGGCGCAGGCGTTCTTCCAGCAAGGCGGCGCGCAGTTCGGCCTGCTCCCTGGCGGTGCGTTCCCGGTGGACTTCGACCTCGGCTTGCTCCCTGGCGGTGCGCTCCTGCCGGGCCTCGAATTCAGCCTGCTCGGCGCGCTGCTCCGCCCCTTGTGCCCTTTCCTGACCGGTGGGCAGCGGATTGCCCGCCTGATCCCACCACCGCAGCCAGGGCAATTCCATGTCCAGATAGCGGCCCGCCCAGATGCCCAACTCCACACCCAACGGCTCGATGGCAAAGTGCCCCCGTGCGTCGGGGCGCACCCGGCGGTAGCGCCCGGTTACCAGTTCGTACACCTCGACGCTCGCCTTGCGCACTTCGTAGATGCCGTAGTAGGCAGGTCGGATCACCCGCTCGTAAATCCAGAACTTGCCGCGCCTGGGTGTGCGGTCGCGTTCTTCGCTGCCGTCACCACTGGCAAATTCCAGCACGACAAGCGGTGGGATGTGCTCCTGCCAAAGCACGTAGGAGCGGCGCACCTGGTTGTCCAGGGTCGGGGGCACCTCGGGCACATAGAACCAGTCGGGCGCTTCCGCCCCCCGCTCGGGCGGTTCGGGCGGGGTGGGCACCCGCCAGTAGATGCCGCAGTCCTGACCGATGCAGTACTGCCCGTCGGGGTGAAGCGTCTGCAGCACCGGCTCCAGCGCGTCGGTCAACAGGATGCTCTGGGGATGCTCTTGAAAATTTTTCACAAACGTCCCATCCGACTCCGGAAGCTGGGTGTGATCCGGCGGAAGCGAAAATTCCGGCTGGGAGATCATCGACGGCTCGCCTCGACTTGTGAGTTCTATGGTAGATGTTCGCAGTATTGAACCTTACCGCCGGGACTCCGCTTACCGCCCGCCGTCGCTTCGCAGGCGGGCGGAACGATTTTCTGCAGGCCAGGTATTACTACGATTAATTTTTATGGCTACTCAGGAAACCAGTGGCTCCACGACGAGCGTATTGGTAGACAAAGAAAGAGAACAACAAGTAGAAGCAGTAGGGGGCCGCACCCCCAGCGGGCGAAAATACAATCTGCACCATCCTATCGGGAGGACGCCGTGCATCTAGCCGATCGATTGCGCACTGAACGCCATCGCCGCTTTGTCGGCCGCCTGAACGAGCGTGACCTTTTTCGCACAGCGCTCCAGGAGCCGGATCCGGCCTTCTGCGTGTTGTGGATCCACGGGCCGGGGGGGGTGGGCAAGACGACACTGCTCAAAGAGTTCGTCAACCTGGCCACCGAAATCCAATGCCGGGCACTCTACCTGGATGCCAAGACCTTCGAGCCGACGCCCGAAGCCTTCAGCGAAGCGCTCGGTCGCGCGATGGGTGAAGAAGGGCGCGATTCGCCCATCTGCCGATTGGCGGCCTCCACCGAGCGGCGGGTGTTGCTCATCGACACCGGCGAGGAACTGAACGGCCTCGATCCGTGGCTACGCGAGACGTTTTTGCCACAACTGCCCGATTGTGTGCTCACGGTGATCGCCGGCCGCCTCGCTCCCGGCCGCGAGTGGCGCACCGACCCCGGCTGGCAGAGTCTGCTGCGCGTCGTGTCACTGCGCAACCTCAGCCCGGAGGAAAGCTGCGTCTACCTGGCGGCGCGCCGGGTGAGCGCTGAGCACCACCAGAGCGTGCTTGAATTCACCCACGGCCATCCACTGGCTCTGTCACTGGTGGCCGATGTATATGCCCAGGGGCACGCGGGGAATTTTCAAGCCGAAAACGAACCGGATGTGATCCGGGTGCTGTTGGAGTGTTTTATTGCCGAATTGCCGAGCCAGGAGCACCGCCAGGCCCTGGAAGCCTGCGCGCTGGTGCACCTGACCACCGAGGCGCTGTTGGGCGAATTGCTCGAAGCGGCTGACCCGCGGCCTTTGTTTGAGTGGTTGCGGGGGTTGTCGTTTATCGAGTCGGGGGTAGCGGGGCTTTTTCCCCACGATCTGGCCCGCGAGGTGCTCACCGCCGATTTGCGCTGGCGCAACCGCGATCGCTACGGCGAACTGCACGAGCGCGCCCGGCGCTACTATGGCACCCGGCTGCAGCAGGGCAGCGCCTCCCAGCAGCAGGAGGTGCTGTTCGACTACATCTACTTGCACCGCGACAACCCGATCGTCAAACCCTGCTTCGAGTGGCGCCGCCACGCCCGCATCCTGGCGGGCGGCCTGCGGCCGGAGGAGGATACGGGCGCGCTGCTTGCCATCGTCGAGCGCCACGAAGGGGCCGAATCGGCGGCGATCGCCGCCCACTGGCTGCAGCGCCAGCCGCAGGGCGCGCTGGTCTTTCGGGATCACCAGGGGGAGGCGCTCGGGTTTTTGCTGACGGTGTCTCTGGAGGAGACCTCCGAAGCCGAGCGCGAGGTGGACCCGGCGGTGCGGCTGGCTTGGCGCTTTCTGCAATCGCGCGCCCCGCTGCGCACGGGCGAGAAGGCGACCCACTTTCGCTTCTGGATGGGGGCTGAGACTTACCACGCCGTCTCGCCGGTGCAGAGTGTGATCCTCACCAGCGTCGTGCGCTACTACCTGAGCACCCCGGGCCTCGCCTTCAGCTTCTTCCCGGTGCGTCGGCCGGAACTGTGGAGCCAGATGCTGGCCTACACCGATCTGGCGCGCATCACCGAGGCGGAATTCACCGTGGGGGGCGTCACCTACGGCGTCTTCGGCCACGACTGGCGCACGACGCCGCCCGCCGCCTGGCTGGCGCTATTGGCCGAGCGCGAAACCGCCACCACCTCCCAGGTCGCCCCGGCTGCGCGATCGGCGCTGTTGGTGTTGAGCCCGGAGGACTTTACCAACGCCGTGCGTCAGGCGCTGCGCGACTTTGCCCGCACCGACCAGTTGGCGCGCAATCCGCTGGTGCGCTCGCGGCTGGTGGCCGAGCGCCTGGCAGCCGAAGCGACCGATCCTACCGTGCTGTTGCAGCAGCAAATCCAGGAGGCGGCGGCGATGCTGCGCGATTCGCCGCGCGACCGCAAGGCGTACCTGGCCCTGTTGCACACCTACTTGCAACCGGCCGCGAGCCAGGAGGCGGCAGCCGAAATGCTCGATTTGCCCTTCAGCACCTACCGCCGCCACCTGACCGCCGCGGTCGCCCGCGTCCGCGACTTGCTCTGGCAGCGCGAGTTGCATGGGTCTACCTGAGGCGCGCGGGTCCTCGGTGCGCGCCGCGGTCTTTGAGGAACGCTTAAAGTCCTCGCACCGTCCGGGCAATCCAGGCTGCGAAGCCGTGGCTGCCATGGTGTTTAATGATAAGGCTCTTTGTTCTCCCCTGATTCTGTGAGAAGACGCTGCTTCTGCGTGCAATCGGCAAGCCTGGCGCTGGCGGGTGTTGTCGGCACGCCGCTGGGTGCCCAGCCGCCGGGGCCCGATCCCTTGCCGTCCTGGCGCGACGGCGGCGCCAAGCAAAATCTGCTCGATTTTGTCGCCGCTGTCACCCGGGTGGGTGGGAGTGATTACGTCTTGCCGGCCGAGCGCGTCGCGGTCTTCGACAACGACGGCACGCTCTGGAGCGAGATGCCGATTTATTTTCAGTTCCAGTTTGCCCTCGACCGGGTCAGGGCTTTGGCTCCCGCTCATCCCGAGTGGCGCACACGGCAACCGTTCAAAGCGGCGCTCGAAGGGGACTTGAAAACCCTTGCCGCTACCGGTGAACCGGGGATCGTCGAGCTGGTGGGGGCCACCCACGCGGGCCTGAGCGCCGACGAGTTTGCTGTGACGGTCGCCGACTGGCTGGCCACCGCCCGGCACCCCCGCTTCAAACGGCCCTACACCGACCTGGTCTTCCAGCCGATGCTCGAAGTGCTGGCCTACCTGCGCGCGAACGGTTTCAAGACGTTCGTGGCCTCCGGCGGCGGCATCGAATTTATGCGGGTGTGGACCGAAAAAGTCTATGGCATCCCGCCCGAGCAGGTGGTGGGCTCCAGCGTCGTCACCCGTTTTGCCCTGCGCGCGGGCGAAGCTGAGATCCGCCGCGAAGCGAAGGTGTTTTTTATCGACGACAAAGCCGACAAACCGCTGGGTATCCACCGCCACATCGGCAGACGGCCCATCGCCGCCTTCGGCAACTCCGACGGCGATCTGCAGATGCTCCAGTACACGACGATCTATCCGGGCAAACGCTTCGGGCTCATCGTGCATCACACCGACGCCGAGCGGGAGTACGCCTACGACCGCACCTCGCCGGTGGGCCGCCTCGATGTCGCCCTCGATGAGGCGGCCCGGCGCGGCTGGACGGTCGTGGATATGCAGCGCGATTGGAAAGTGGTCTATTCGTGGCAGCGGCCTTAGCTTTGGAGGGGCCAGGCTAGAGTTGGTCTTGAATCGCTGCCGCCGTGCACCGCGCACGAGCGTTGACGCCACGATGAACCCCGCACAAAAGACCGTTCCAGGGCAGACGCAGGTTGACCGTCGCCACGAACTGGACTGGCTCAAGGTGATCGTCACCTTGCTGGTGCTGGTCTTCCACACCGCCCGGATCTTCGACGGCGAGGACTGGAATGTCAAATACGATCCGCTGCTGGAGCGCCAGGCCGCTATCCTGGCTATCTTCGAGCGCAATAAAGATACAGTTGCCCCTTTGGCCTCCCCAGGGCAATTCGCGCAGGTGATCGCCCAGTCTCCCTTTGATACCGACCAGCGGGCCTTTCTGGAGCGGGTTGCCTTCAGCCGCGACCGCTTCGTGCGCTTCCCGGCCGAAATCCAGACGGGTTTTGTCTACCGCGACAAGGCGACGGCGGCGTTCGCGGCCTTCAAAACACTGGTGGGGGAGCGGCCACTGGTTGCCCTGGCCCCCGATCCCGGTTTTGCCCGCGCTTTGCAGGCTAAAAGCGGGATTGCCAGCGAAGCGTTCGATCGCTGGGCGGGGCCGCGTCGGGGGCAAATCGCCCTGGTGGACTACGCGGCGGTCCCGAGCGGCGTTGCCCTTGAGCGGTTGCTGGCGCGCTTCGAGCAGGCGGGGGGGCGCGCTGTGCTGGTGGGCCAGCCCCAGGTGCCGGCGGCCGATCTGCTGGTGGCCTTCTTGAACCAGTGGTTCATGCCGCTTTTTTTCGTGGTCTCCGGGGTGGGCACCTGGTTTGCCCTCGGTTTTCGCTCTGCAGGCCGTTACGTTGCCGAGCGGTGCAACCGGCTGTTGGTGCCTTTTGTGTTCGGGTGCCTGGTGCTCATTCCGCCGCAGGTCTACTGCGAGGTGCTGCGGGATCCGGCTTATCGCGCTTCGTTTGGCGCGTTTTACCCGAGCTTTTTTACCATTGTGGGTCCGGAGGCCCGCTTTTCCTGGGGCCATCTGTGGTTCGTTCTGTATCTGTTCATCTTCTCGCTGGTGGCGCTGCCGCTGTTGCTATGGCTGCGCTCAGAGCCGGGGCGAAGGTGGATAGCCACCCTCGCCGCCTGGTGTGAAAGACCGGGTGTGATTTTGCTGGCTGGATTGCCCCTTGCCCTTAGCGAAGCCCTCCTGCGCATCCGCTGGCCGGTGCGCAACAACCTTTACGACGATTGGGCCAACCTCGCCTACTATCTGCTGTTTTTCGTGTACGGCTATTTGCTGTGCGCGGATCCGCGCTTCGGGCAGGCGATCGATCGGCACTGGCGGATTGCCCTGGCGCTCGCCACAGCGCTGATGGCGGTGCTGTTCACCTGGGGTTTCACCAACAGCACTCCCCTGGAAGGCTACACGCCCGTGTTGGTAGGGACTATGTTCGTTCGGGGCTTGCGCGCCTGGCTATGGGTGGTGGCCATCCTGGGTTTTGCCCGCCGTTATCTCACCTTCTCCAATCCGCTGTTGCGCTATGGCGGCGAAGCAGCCTATCCGTTCTACTTGCTGCACCAGACGGCGATTATCGTGATTGGCTTTTGGGTGGTGCGCTGGAGTAGCGGCGCGTTCGAGCAATTTCTGCTTATCGGTTTGGGTTCGCTGGCGGTGTGTCTGCTTATCTACGAACTACTGATCCGGCGGCTATCCCTGACCCGCTACTTGTTTGGACTCAAGCCCTTCTAGATTCGCCGACACATTTTTCTGTCCGGCGCTCGGACGGACGGGAAAATGCCTCCACGATTAGGACAAGCCAGGGGCATTCGGAAACAATCAGAGGCTATTCGCCCATGACGACCCAACGCTTTCCCGCCCAAAGTGCCCAACCCGCCGCCCAAGACAATGGGCAGCCGCAGCGGGCTGCGCTGCCGACTATGTTCGATCTTCCCAGCGAACTGCCGGGAGAGTCAGGCTTGCCCGACGACTGTCACCGCCTTCAGGCGGAACTGCTCAGCGGGACCTTCGTGCCGCCGGGCTACTCCCAGGATAGTTTCCATCCACGCCTGAAAACTGGGGTAGCGGCCTGCCCCGTGGTCGTACTCTGCGCTGTCTGCTGAATTCGCTCAAAAAGACTTGCCAATCGAAGGTAGACATCCGGCTCATCCCACGCAAGGGACTAATGTACACCTTCCTTTTTCACAGGTAGGCCAGCACTTCGGCAAGGGTGGGCATCGCATCGGCGGCACCGGGACGCTCCACGCAGAGTGAGGCGGCGGCGTTGGCGAAGGTGAGCGCCCGGGCGAAAGGCTCACCGGCGGCCAGCCGGGCGGCGAGTGCTCCCACAAAGCAGTCCCCCGCCCCGGTCGTATCGACTACCTCAAAACTAGCGGAGAGGGAGGGATTCGAACCCTCGATAGGGAGTTACCTGCCCTATAACGGATTAGCAATCCGTCGCTTTCGACCACTCAGCCACCTCTCCAGGTTTGCTGTTTCAAGATGCTAGCATAACCCGCCTCCCAGGTGGCTCCCATAGACAAAACCCCGCCCGGACTGCATTCCAGGCGGAGTTGAAGGCAATAAACAGAAGCTAGCGGCGGCGCTTGCGGGCCGCTTCGGCTTTGCGTTTGCGGCGGGCGCTCGGTTTTTCGTAGCGCTCGCGGCGCTTGATTTCAGAAAGAATCCCGGCTTTTTGGATTTTTTTCTTGAAGCGCTTGAGGGCCGACTCGATCGATTCGTTTTCTCCCAGGCGAACCTCGGTCATCGCTAAATTCACCTCCTTCCCCATGACGATGGGCGACCGGGGCCGCCCCTACTCGTAAACTTCCAGATTGACGTCCTGACCGGCAGCCCGGGCCGCGCACTCCAGGACCGTCCGCACGGCGTTGATCGTCCGGCCGCCGCGGCCGAACACCCGGCCTTTGTCCGTGGGGGCAAAGGCGACGCGCAGGCGAATCTTGCGACCCCCCAGTGTGGTCTCGGAACTGATGACCAGTTTTTCGGGTGTATCGAGCAATGGCTGGATTAAGAAGAGGGCCAGTTCTCGATAATTTGGCGGCTTGTCGGCTTCGGGACTAATCACTGTCGGGCGTAGAAGAGGACGGGGATGCATAGACCTGGGCGCGCTTCAGCAGGCCCTGGACCGTTTCGGACGGCCGGGCGCCGTGGGAGAGCCACCGGCGGGCGGCCTCGACGTCGAGGGTGACCTCGGGCAGGCCCTTCTCGGTGTTGGCGCGAGGGTCGTAAAAGCCGATTTCCTCGATAACCGCACCGTCGCGGCGGGAGCGCGAGTCGGTCACCACGATGCGGTAGACTGGCTTTTTCTTGGCGCCAATGCGCTTCAAGCGAATTGCAACAGCGATTGCTGTTCACCTCCTTGGTAGGTTACAAAAAACTCAATTATCACCCAAAACCCTTGCGCTTTTTCTTGCCTTTGCCCTTGGGCGGCTTGGGTCTTCGGGATCCAGAAGCGGACTGTCCGCGCCAGCCCGGACCAAAAGCCGGGTTGGGACCGGCGCTTTGGGCCGGTCGGCCGCCACCGCCGCCGAACATGCCGCCCAGGCCGCCACCAGGCATGCCGCCCCCGAAAGGACCGCCGCCGCCCATCATCTTCATCATCTGGCGCATCTTGCCAAAGTCGTTGAGCAACTTGCCCACATCTTCGAGGGAGACACCGGAACCTTTGGAGATGCGGCGCTTGCGCGAGAGATTGATCAGATCCGGGTTGCGCCGCTCCTGAGTGGTCATCGAACCGATCATCGCCTCGGCTTTTTTGAGCTGTACCTCGCCCTGGCGAATCTGGTCGTCGCTAATCTTGTTCATGCCGGGGATCATCTTTAGAACACCGCCCAGAGGCCCCATGTTCTTGATCATCCGCATCTGCTTGATGAAACTTTCGAAGTCGAACTGACCGGTGAGCAGCTGCTGCTCCATCTTGGCCGCGTCGGCAAAATCGATCTCTTCCTGGGCTTTTTCGACCAGGGTGAGCACATCGCCCATTCCCAAAATGCGAGAGGCCATCCGCTCAGGATAGAAAGGCTGGAGCGCTTCGACTTTTTCGCCCACGCCCACGAACTTGATGGGCTGACCGGAGATTTTGCGCACCGAGAGGGCGGCCCCGCCGCGGGTGTCGCCGTCCAGCTTGGTGAGGATGGCCCCGGTAATCCCCAGCCGGTCGTGAAAGGCGCGGGTGAGGTTGGCCGCCTCCTGACCGGTCATCGCGTCCACGACCAACAAAATTTCTTCGGGGTCGATGGCCGCCTTGATGCGCTCCAGTTCGGCCATCATTGCATCATCGATCGACAGCCGTCCGGCCGTATCGACAATGAGCACGTCGTGGCGGTCCGCTATGGCCCGCTCCAGGGAAGCGCGGGCAATATCGACCGGATCGGCCTCTTTGCCCAGGGTGAAGACCGGTACCTTGATTTGGCCGCCCAACGTCTGTAACTGGTCGATGGCGGCGGGACGGTAGACGTCGGCGGCGGCCAGAAGCGGCTTCTGGCCGTTCTTGTGTAGATAGAGTGCGAGCTTGGCGGAGGCGGTCGTCTTGCCGGTACCTTGCAGACCGGCCATCAGCACCACCGCCGGGCGGCCCTTGGCACGCGGCTCGGCCAGGGGTACGTTCTGCTCGCCCATCAGGGCGACGAGTTGGTCGTGGACTATTTTGATAAATTGCTGGTCGGGAGTGACGCCGCTGACGACCTCGGCGCCTAGCGCGTCGTCGCGCACGTCGGCGACGAACTCCTTGGCCACCTGAAAATTAACGTCGGCTTCGAGCAAAGCGCGGCGCACCTCGCGCAACGCCTCGTCGATATTGCCCTCGGTGATGCGGTCCTGGCCGCGCAGCTTCCGCCAGGCACCTTCAAGCTTTTCACTGAGCGATTCGAACATGATCTTTGCAGCACGGACTGCCAGTATCGCACGGGAAAAAACCGCTCAGCAAGTCCCGTGCTCCCCTTCACCCCCCGGCGGCCCGATCAGCTGACGCAAAGCCCTCAAGCGCCGCAACGGGACGGGCGCAACCGGCTCCTCATCTCCAGGCTTATTTCAGCTGGGGGATGTAAGCGCGGTTCTACATTTTTAAAATGCAATCAAAGACAATTGATTCGAGAGGGAAAGCAATGTTGAATCTCCTTTGGCTTGTGGTCGTCTTGATGGTCATTGCTGCACTACTGGGCTTCGGCGGCGTTGTCTCCTCGCTCCAAAGCGTCGCCTGGTTTTTGATTGTAGCCGCCGTTGTGCTGGCTGTGGTGGGCTTTGTGACCGGCCGCCGCGCACTGTAAACCCATGCGTTCTGCGTCCCCGGCCCTGCCGGAGCAAGCCGAACATACCTTCGTCGATCCGCGCCATTCTGATGGAAAGTCAGTGGTAGATCGTCCATAGCAATCTTGTCCGCCCGGCGGTATGTACCGCTGGGCGGCCTTTCGCTGTCGCCGTTTGTGGCGCGCTGCGGGCGTGATAGATTTGTCTGGGTTTTGGGGTGGGACGTTTGAGTTTAAGAGACGATTTGCACCGACTCATCGATCGCCTTGCCGGTCGGCGGGTGCTGGTGGTGGGGGATCTGACCCTCGACGAATTTATGACCGGGCTTGCGGAGCGCATCTCGCGCGAGGGACCGGTGCTCATCTTGCGCCACGAACACACCCGCCAAGTCCCTGGAGGAGCCGCCAATGCCGCCTACAATCTCGCCCGGCTCGGGGCGCAGGTGGCGGTTGCCGGGGTGGTCGGTCAGGACACTCAGGCAGGAGCCCTCAAAACCTTACTCACCGGGGCCGGTATCGACGTGAGCGGCCTGGTGGTGGATCCGGAGCGGCCGACCGTCACCAAGACCCGCATCGCTGCCCACAGCCGCCAGTCGGTCACCCAGCAGGTGGTGCGCATCGACCGCAAATCCGACCGATCGCTGCCGCCGCCACTGGCCCGGCAACTGGCCGAGCGCATTGGTGCATTGGCCGGTAGCTGTGCCGCCGTCGTCTGCTCCGACTACTCCGAAGGCGTGTTCTGCGACAAGACGATCGCTGCGTCCCTTCTGCACCCGTGCGTGGTTGTCGATACCCACCTGCAACTGGAGCGCTACCACGGTGCCACGGTCTTCACGCCCAACCTGCCGGAGGCGGAGGCGGCAGTAGGCTACCCGATCCAGGATGCGGATACGCTGTGGCGGGCGGGGCAGGAGCTGCTCATCCGCACCGGTGCCCGGCACGTGCTCATCACCCGCGGTGAAGAAGGCATGAGCTTGTTTAGCGCCGGGGAGGCCGAGGCGCGGCACATCCCGGCCTTTAACCGCACGCAGGTTTTCGATGTGACCGGGGCGGGCGACACGGTGGCGGCGGCATTTACCCTGGCGCTGGTGAGCGGTGGCAGCGCTTACCAGGCAACAATCCTGGGCAATCTGGCCGCGAGTATCGTCGTGCGCCGCTTCGGCACCGCCACCACCCACCCCGGCGAGCTGCACGCCCACCTCGAGGAGTTGGAGTGGACGAGCGGGTTTTGAGCGTCGGGGCGCTCCAGCAGCGTCTTGCAGCCGAGCCCGAGCGCTGGCGTCCGCTGGTGCTTACCAACGGCTGCTTCGACATCCTGCACGCGGGCCACGTCCATTACCTGGCCCAGGCGCGCGCCTGGGGGCGCACCCTGGTGGTGGGCCTCAACAGCGACAGCTCCGTGCGCCGCCTCAAGGGCGAGTCGCGCCCCCTCAACGGCGAGGGTGAACGGGCCGCGGTGCTGGCGGCCCTGCGCGCAGTCGATGCCGTCGTCATTTTTGCCGAACCGACCGCCGTCGAACTGGTGGCGGCTTTGCGCCCCGACATCTACGTCAAAGGCGGCGATTACACCGCTGAGACGCTGCCGGAAGCGGCGGCGGTGGCAGCCGTGGGCGGTCGAGTGGAACTGATTGCGTTTGTCTGGAAAACATCGACCACGGCTATCGTCGAGCGCATCCGCGGATCCGGCCCATCAATCTAGCTGTTCGACTTGCGAGAGCACATCCGGCAACAACTTGCACCAACTGCCGTGGGTGACGCCGTTGTCGGCGATGAGACCGCCCCACAGGTGCAAGTCGGGCTGGTTATAGAGCAGCTCGCCGCCGTCGAAATGGCTCATCGCACCGCCCGCCTCGGTCAAGACGATCTGCGGCGCGGCGAGATCCCAATCGCAGGGGGCGCTGCGCCCCGAAAGCCCCACGTACATCTCCGCCTCACCCGCGGCGATGGCGCACAGTTTGCAGCCCAAGCCACCGTGGACGATGCGCTCCCTTTTCGGTAGCCGCGCCAATAGCGCGTCGAGCCGCCAATCGCGGTGGACGCGGCTCACGATAATCCGGCACTGGTCGAGCTGGCTGATCTGGCTGACCTGCAGGCGTTCGCGCACCCCGGCGCGGTTCTCAGAGTAAGCCCCGCACCCTTTGCGCGCAAAGTAGACGCGCTCGCGCACCGGCCAGGCCACCGCCGCCAGGACCGGTCGGCCCGATTCCACCAGCGCGATGTGCACAGCAAATTCGCCCGTATGGTCGATAAAATCGCGCGTACCGTCGAGCGGGTCCACCACCCACAAATAAGGGCGCTCGAAGCGCTCCAGACCGCCGATCGTCTCCTCACTCAAATACGCAAACGCTTCATTGCCGCAGGCAGAGCGCAACTCACTCAAAATAAAGCGGTCGGCGGCCAGATCCGCGTCGGTGACCGGGCCGCCGTTTTTCTGGCGAATCTTGAGCGGTCGCCTGTAATAGTCCAACAAAATATCCGCCGCCCCCCACGCCGTGCGCCGGGCCACTTCGAGCAGGTATTCGGGCGACCTTTGCACGGGAGCCATCTGGGTGAACGGTGGATTCAGCCCTCCAGAGGTCATAATAACGGCGATGTCCCGATTCTGGTCAGCCCATGGCCCCCGTGCGCCCCGCCTTTCCCGATCCGCTGCCTGTCGAGCTTGAACCTGTCTGCGAGGTGCTGTTGGCCATTGCCGAAAAGCGCCGGGGCAACGCCGTCGAACTGCTGCAGATGCTGCGGTTTTTAGAGAATTTCCACCACTGGCTGCGCGACACCTACTACATGGAAGCGCTGCCCACCAATCGCCAGGAACTGTTCGACCTGCTGATGCAGATGGAACAGCAGGGCAACTGGCCGAATCTGCCGCGCACGCAGTTGCGCTCACTGCTGGCCCGCCTCACCCAGAGCGGTCCCATGGGCGAGGGCCCCCATTAGGAACTGCCTGCCGCGGATTTAGGGCAGTACTTGAAAATGCTTGGTACTGCTGGCGTTGCCGCCGGGGGTGACGACGGTGATTGGACCGCTAGCCGCCCCGGTGGGCACCCCCACGCGCACAGAACGGCTGGAGACCGAGGTCGGAGTGCTCGACACGCCGCCGAATTTGACCGCGGTGGTGCCCTCCAGGCTGCTGCCGCGGAGGGTCACCCGGGTACCGACTTTGCCGGAGGTGGGGCTGAAGCTCGTCACCACGGGCAAAGGCTGGGGCGGCGGCGCACCGTCGCCGTCCGAGAAACAGGCCCAGTCGCGCGCGTAGGACAGGGCTTCGTCGGTGGTGGGGGCGGTGTGGGGGTTCTCTACGGGGATGGTGATCTTGACCCAGTCGTTGTTGGGCTGGGTCTCGCTGGTCGATGGCACCATGCCCAAAGCGGCGAAGTTGGTGGTGATCTTCTCGTAGCCGTCCTCATCCTCGTGGACGATACCCTTAAGCGAGGCGGTCGGCGTCTTCCAGGCGCCTTCGGTCAACCAGGCGGCCGAAACGATCACCCCCGGATCGTCGAAGGCATCTTTCTCGGTGACGGTGTCCTCCGGCGAGGCCATAAAGCACACCCGCTCGGTCAGAAAATCCCGCCCGATATAGCCCGCGTGGCCGCCCCCCTGGCTGCCGCCCCCGACGCGCACCTGGCTCCAGTCGACCGCAGCGCCCGCGAAGGCGGCCGGCAGGGCCGATGCCGGCTCGAAGTTCTCCTCCAAAAAATCCACCAGCGCGTCCATGCGGTTCAAGATGCTGTTGGCTGTGTTCACACTCACCTCCGGCGAAACCGCATCGCCGTAGATGACCTCCTGGCGCGCAAGCCCGTAGCAGGCGCTGTCGCCGCCGCACAACTGGCCGATCGTCTCCGGGTTGACGTAAGCGAGGGCAATAAACATAAAGTTGCGCGCCAGGGCGTCTTCGAGAATCTGTCCGACGGAGTACCCGCCCGTGGCCTGGTCGTAGGGTCTGGCCCCCGAACCCATAAAGTGCACGTAGACCCCTTGAATCTGGGTCGGATCGCCCGGAATGCCGACCACGTGATAGCCGTAACCTTTGCTGCTGGAACCGGCGTCTTGGATGGCCGGGTCGGTGCGGCTCGGCTGGATGACGCAGCCGATGCCGCCGGTGACCGTCCGCTGGGTGTAACTGCCGGTTGGACACTCGGCCGCCCAGGCGCTTGAACTAATAAAAATACAGTAAAATACTATAAAGCCGCGCAGCAAGCCGGCAGCCAGTGAAGCATCGTTCATGGTCGAATCCTCGATAGCGATGGCGTTGGTCAGTACAGGCGGAAACCTCCGAACGGTTCCGCTCGAGATAGGCACTTAGAAGCTGGTCAAAAACCGATAGCGTTCACCGATTGCCTCATCCGGCAATCGGGCGGATAGAGGGTTACAGGTCAAACTCTACGGGCACTTTGCCCCCGGAATCTATCACTAAATAGGGGAAAAATATGTCGGCGCTCCTCAGTGCGCAAAACCGGCTGCCGGCGGCGTCGCCGTCGTTCACAGACCTGTTTAGAACAAACTTTCGACTTCTTCAAGTTCGAGCAGCGGCGACTTGCCGACCCCGTCGGCGGCAAGGTGTACAGCATCGACAAACTGGCGGGTGCGGTGGGGGTCGATGGGCTGTTCGGGTTTGCCGAAGCGCTTGAGGGCGCTGGCGACGATCACGCCGTCGGCGAGGCCCAGCAGATCACCGGCATTGGCGGGGTCGGCCCCTGAACCGATCAAGACCGGCACCTCGGGTACAGCGGCGCGGGCGGTGACGAGATCTTCGCGCCGGGGCGGGCTGCCGGTGGCCACCCCCGAGACGATGATGCCGTCCGCCAGCCCCCGCTCGACGGTGTCGCGGCAGGCCTGGAACAGATCGCCCACCCCCAGAGGCGAAGCATGTTTGACTAGGACATCGGCGAAAATGCGCGTCTCGGCTCCCAGTTCGCGCCGGTAGCGCAGCACCGAGTGCGCCTCACCCTGAATGAGGCCCTGATCGGTGGCCATGGTGCCGGTGAGGATGTTCACCCGGATAAATTGGGCACCGGTGCAGGCGGCGACGGCGAGGGCGGCGTGGGCGTCGTTGCGCAGCACGTTCACGCCCACCGGCACCGGCACCAGGTGAATGATGCGCTTGACCACCAGGCTCATCGCCGCCACCACGGCCGGGTCGACGCGGCTGGGCACAAAAGGGGCGTCGTAATAATTTTCGACAATCAGCGCGTCCACGCCGCCGGTGGCGAGGGCGGTGGCCTCCTGTTCGGCGCGGGCCATCACCGCGTCGAGGGAGCCGGCCCAGCGCGGTGCAGTCGGCAAGGGCAACAGGTGAACGACCCCGATGATCGGTTTGGCCGTCGAAAAGAGATCTAACAAAAGTGACACATGCAGCTCGCTGCTTCAGCGGTGCTGAAGAAAGATTCTCTCGAAATATATCCTGGGGGAAAAGAGAGGGCAACAGCCATGGCCAGAGCAGCGATTGCGCTGGGCGCCAATCTGGGTGAGCGTCTCCAGGCGCTCACCCGGGCGGTGCGCTCGCTGCACCGTCCTGCGGACGGCTTGGCGGTGACGGCGGTTTCGAGCTGGTACGAGACAGAACCCGTCGGTCCGGTGCAACCGCTCTATATCAACGGTTGCCTGACCCTCCAGACCGAGCTGACCCCGGTGGGCCTGTTGGGCGAGCTGCAGCAGCGCGAGGCGGCAGCCGGGCGAACGCGCGCGGTGCACTGGGGGGCACGCACGCTGGACCTCGACTTGTTGTGGTACGACGACTGGGTGCAGGCAGATGCCGTCCTGACGCTGCCCCACCCGCGCCTGGAGGAGCGTCCCTTCGTGCTGATACCGCTGGCCGAGATTGCCCGCGACTGGCGCCATCCGCTCACGGGCAAGCGCGTCGCCGACCTGGGCGCTGAGGTTTCAGCGCGGGGCGTGGAGCGCGTCGCGGAGCGGGCGCTGGTGGCCACTGCCCTCGGCCCGCTGGATCTCAGACCCCTCGCCCCGGCGGATCACCTGCCGCTCAGGGATCTGGCGGGGCGCTGCTGGTGGGCGACCTACCGGGGCCTGCTCGAAGACGAATATATCGAATCGTTCGTAGACTACACCTACAACCTCGAAGCGGTTGGCCGGGCTGCCGCCCGCCCGGACGGCCATTTTTGGGTGGCGGAGGAGCCGGGGGGCGCTCTGGTGGGTTTTACCCAGGTGCTGGCGGTCGGGCGGGTCGCCCATCTCGCCCGCCTCTACGTGGCCCCCGAGGTCCAAGGCATCGGCATCGGTTCCGCCCTGTGGCGCCTAGTCCACAGAAAGCTCGCCGCCATCGGAGTGCGTGTGTGTAACCTGACGGTGCTTGCCACCAACATCGGCGCCATCCGCTTCTACGAGCGCAAAGGTTTTGAGCGCACCGGCAGCACCCCCGGCAACCGCTTCGAGTACCGCATCCGGATCGGGGGGGGCGATGGCTGAATCGGCTCTCACCCCCCTGCGACTGGCCCAACTGCGCCGTTTTGCCGCCCGCTTCGCCCTTAGGGAACCGGAAGCCCTCAGTTGGGAGTTGTTGCACCGGGCGCTCATCCACCCGAGCTGGTCCGCCCAGGAAGGCGGCGAGGACAACGACCGGCTCGAATTTTTGGGCGATGAAATCCTGCGGCTGCTGGCGGCGGAATTTTTGTACCGGGCCGACCCGGAACTGACGGTGGGCGAGATGACCGCCGTGCGCTCGGTGCTGGTGAGCGATGTCGCCCTGACCGGGCTGGCAGAAAGTTACGGGCTGGAGGAATTTCTGGTGGTGGGCCGCTCCGCAAGCGGCGATGAGCGCGGCCGGATTACCCGGCTGGCGGACGGATTTGAGGCGGTGATCGGGGCGATGTATCTGAGTACCGGCGATTTGGGGCTGATTCGTCCGTGGCTTTTACCCCAACTGGCGCGCCTCGCCGCAGCGGTGATGGCCGATCCGACCCGCGGCAACCACAAATCAGCGCTGCAGGAGCTGACCCAGAAGCTCGCCGCCGGCGAGTTGCCCGAGTACCGCCTGGTGGATCCGGGGCCGCCCTTTCGCTACGAAGTCTGGGCGATGGGCCGCCTGTGGGGTAGCGGCGAAGGGGCGTCCAAAAAGCTCGCCCAGCAGCGGGCCGCCCGGGGCGCCTACGCGGCGCTGCGCTCGGCCTTCGATACGGCGCTGCAGTAGGATGGGGACAACTTTGCCGCCGGTCTATGCTCGCCTTTGAGATCCTGCAGAGCTTCGTCAACTTCCTGGGTTTCCTGTTATTGATCCTCGTGCAGGGGATGGTCTTTGCCTGCGCCTACTTGCTCATTTTCGTAGGTGGCACGGGGCTGGGCAAAGGGGCTAAAGCGCGCCGCCCAAGCAGCGGTGGACCTTTGGCACGCTGGTTGGGGCGCTACCGCGAGGGCGAGCGCGACCGGGAGGTACGCTTCTGCGACATCGTCGGCCTCGAAGAAGCGAAGCAGGAACTCGAACAACTGGTCGACGCGCTCAAACACCCCGAATCTTACCGGGCGGTGGGAGCCGAACCGCCCCGGGGGGTGCTGCTGGTGGGACCGCCGGGCACCGGCAAGACGATGATCGCCCGCGCCATCGCCAACGAGGCGGGGGTGCCGTTCTTTAGTCTGGCGGCGGCGGATTTTGCGAATATGTTTTTGGGCGTCGGTTCCCAGCGCATCCGCCAGATCTACCGCACCGCCCGCCGCCACCCCAGGGCAATCGTCTTTATCGACGAAATCGAAGTGCTCGCCAAAGCGCGCGGCACGGGCCTCGGCACCTTCGAGGGCGACAGCAACACCCTCAACGCTTTTCTCAACGAACTGGACGGCTTTGCGATCAACCCCGGGGTGATCACGATCGGAGCCACCAACCTCGAAGATCAAGTCGACGCGGCAGTCATGCGCCCGGGCCGCCTCGATTGGCAGATTTATATCGGTCCGCCTGCGGAGGCCGATCGCGAAAAACTGTTTCGGTTCTATCTGGAGCGCACCCAAAACGCCGCTGACCCGGCGGCCGCTGCCAAGCTCGCCATCAACTTCACCCCCGCCGAAATTCGCCGGGCGGTCAACGAGGCGGGCCTGCTCGCGGTGCGCGGCGGGCGGGCCGAGATTGCCGACCCTGACCTCACCGCCGCCGTCGACAAGGTTTCGGCCACCCTCGAACGGCGCAGCGGCACCTTTATCATCGGCCGCTCCGGCGATCTGGGGGTGCGGCTGGCCGAGGTGATCGGCTGCGAGGAAGCCAAAGGCGAGGTGCAGGAATTCATCGATTTTTTGCGCTCCCCGGATCGCTACCGCCGCATCGGCGCTAAGGTGCCCAGGGGCTTTTTGTTCGTAGGACCGCCCGGCACCGGTAAGACGCTCTTGGCCAAGGCGATCGCCAACGAGGCGGGGGTGCCCTTTTATGCCCTGTCCGGCTCCGATTTCACCGAAGTCTGGGTGGGATTGGGAGCCTCCCGCGTCCGCCAGGTCTACCGCCAGGCGCGCAAGCACAAGGCGGCCATCGTCTTTATCGACGAAATCGACGCCCTTGCCGCCCGCCGGGGGCTCGATTCGAGCGGCGAAGCCGACCGCACCCTCAATCAATTTCTGGTCGAACTGGACGGCTTCGGCAGATCTAACGTGCTCACCATCGCCGCCACCAACCGCCTCGACACCCTCGATAGGGCCCTGCTGAGGCCTGGAAGGCTCGATCGCACCGTGGCGGTGCCGCTGCCGGATCTTGATGCGCGCGAGCGGCTTTTTGCCCACTACCTGGCTGGGGTGCAGTCGGTAGACGGGATCAACTGCCGCCAACTGGCCCGCGCCTCCTGGAACATGTCGGGGGCGGAGGTGGCGGCGAGCGTCAACGAAGCCAGTTTCATCGCCGTGCGCGACGGGCGCGGGCAGGTCACCCAGTTCGACCTCAACCAGGGCATCGAGCGGGTGCTCTTTGGTCTTAATTCCCGGCGCAAAGTCAACGCCGAGGACCGGCGCCTCGCGGCCATCCACGAGGCGGGCCATGCCGTAGTCGAACACCACGCCCGCCCGCGGCGCATCCTGCACAAGCTCACGATCATTCCGGATCTGGAGGGTACCGCCGCCGGGTACAGCTGGTCGATTCAAGACGAGGAGCAACTGTCCTTTGAGACGCGCGAAGGGATCCGCGCCGAAATTCAGGTGCTCTTCGGGGGCCGGGTGGCGGAGGAGTTGTTCTACGGCACCGTCACCACCGGGGCGAGCGCCGATCTGGCCCGGGCCGCCCACCTCGCCCACCGCTACGTCTGGCAGTTGGGGATGGGCGAAGAATTCTTGGCCGACTATGCGCAGATGGTCAGGGAGGCGGCGGCCGGCCGGGTGATCTCTGAGCGCACCAAAGAGCGCCTCGACCTCGCAGTCGAGAAACTTCTGCGCGAAGCCAAAAGTGAAGCGCGCACCATCCTCGAAGCGCACCGCGACGAGCACGAGCGGCTCACTGCAGTCCTATTGGAGCGCGAATCGCTCTACGGCGAAGACATCCTGCGGGTGCTGCGCGGCGAGACTATCGAGCCTTCCGGGCGCGCCGCCTACAAAGACGACGGCGGCGATGGCTGAGCGGGCGTTCTACTGGCTGGCCAATGCCTCCTACCGCCGGCGGCAGTGGGTGCAGCTGTTGGTGCTGGGGGCGATTTTCACCTTGCTCGGGGGCTTTGGAGCTTTCGCCCGCTTCGGCACCCAGATGCTGGGCGAATATTATCTGCTCACCGGCGAGACGGCCCCCCAAACTCTGGACGGCCAGCGCGCCCTCAGGCAGGCGGCGGCGCTCAGACCCGACTGGGCGCGGCCCCACCTGAGTCTGTCCCAGGCGTTCTACAGCGACGACTGGTACGAAGGGGCGATCCGCGAAGCCAACCGGGCTTTTGAACTGTCCACCGATCCGATCGAAAAGTCCTTCGCCATCTCGATTGTCGGTTTTAGCCACATGGGGGCCGGTCGCAACGCCGAGGCCCGCGACGCTCTGAAGCTTGCTGTCGAACTTGATCCCAACAACGCCAAAGCCCAGACCGCCCTTGAGCAGCTACAACAGAAGGAGCCCGCCGAGTAGGATCCGCATTATTTCGAACCCTGCCGCCGTCAATCCCAAGCAAAATCAGCGCCGCTGCGTCAGTTGCCGGCGGACGGGTGATCGCGAGAGCTTTTGGCGGATCGTCCGGGTCCACCCTGGCTGGCAGATACAATTGAATCAGGGAATGGGTCGCTCGGCTTACCTGTGTCCCCGCGAGGAATGTTTGCGTCTGGCACAGCGCAAAAATCGGCTCGCTCGGGCGCTCAAGGCTCGTGTCGGCAAGGCTGTCTACGAGCAGCTTCGCAGCGAACTGGCTAAGATCGTAAAGCCTAAGGCGTCGGCGACCGCCTCATCGGAATCTAGTGGAGGGCCAGTGGATGACCAACGCGAATATGCAAGGAAAAATTAGGATCTACGACCTGGCTCGCGACCTTGGACGGGACAATCGAGATGTCATGGCGGTTTGCCAGCGACTGGGCATTGCCCACAAAACTCACAGCAGCACGATCTCCGAGCAAGAAGCCGATTCGATCCGCGAAGCATTTCAGCGCGGACTGCCCCCTGGAGGCCGCAAAAAGGCCAAGATCCAGCAGCAGGGGGCGGCGGCCGCCAACAAGCAGCAAATCCTCGAAGTGCGGCGGCCGCCGGTGGGCTACCAGCCGCCCGTGCGCACCGAGGTTTCCCAGATTCTTGTCTCCACCGTCACCCCTGCACTGCCCACCGAAGCGCAACCCTTACCCATTGTCACCCTCCCCGAACCGCCCGTCCCCGCCCAGGTCGCTGAGCAGGCGGCCCCGCCGAGCGTCCAGGAGGCGGTCGAGCCGATCGCCGTGAGTCCAATCACCCCGTCGTTGTCTATCGACACGGCGGACGTTGAAGCCGACAACTACACCGCAGACGAAGACTCGATGCCAATCTCGATCGCCCAGACCGTTGTGGAGGCTCCCGCCGCCCCGACCATCGAGGCGGCCCCGCCCGAGCCGGAGCCGACACCGCTCCCCGCCCCGGTCGCCGAAGCGCCGGAACCGGTTCGTCCGCCCGCTCCCCCGGCCCCCGCCCCCCGGCCCACCGCCGAGCAACCGCCCGAGCCGCGTCGGCCCCAACCGCCCGCCCAGCCGCCGAACCGCCCCGAAAAGCGCGGCGGGCCGCTGATCGCTCCCAACCGGGCAGGCGCCCAGCCGTCCCGGCCGGTCCCCGCCCAGCCCGCCGCCCAGACCCCGACCCGCTCCGGTTCCGGCATCGCCAAAAAAGGGGCGATCACCAAGGCCGGCAGTGGCAGTGGCGGCGGCCGTCCCGGCGGCCCCATGCGCCGTCGCGACGAGCGCGAGGCGGCGGTAGTCGATGAGCAACCCAAGATCCTGTTGCTCAGCGGCAACATCTCGGTGCAGGATCTGGCCCAGCGCATGCACGTGCCCACCACCGAAATCATCAAGACGCTCTTTATGAAGAGCGTCATGGTCAACATCAACCAGACCCTCGATCAGGCCACCGCCGAACTGGTGGCCCGCGAACTGGGTTACGAAGTGAAGGCCGAGACCGCCGTCGCCCAGGCCACCAAGACCGAAATGCTCGATGTCGGCGATATTGAGAGTCTGGAGGTGCGCCCGCCGGTCGTCACGATCATGGGCCACGTCGACCACGGCAAGACTTCGCTATTGGATGCCATCCGCTCGGCGCGGGTCGCCGAGGGCGAGGCGGGCGGCATCACCCAACACATCGGTGCTTATCAAATCGAGGTGCCCACCGAGGCGGGCCAGCGCAAGCTGGTGTTCCTCGATACCCCCGGCCACGAGGCGTTCACGGCGATGCGCGCCCGCGGCGCAAAAGTCACCGACATCACCGTGCTGGTGGTGGCGGCCGACGACGGTGTCAAACCCCAGACCGTCGAAGCGATCTCCCACGCCAAGGCTGCCGGGGTGCCGATTCTGGTCGCCATCAACAAAGTCGACAAGCCCGATGCCAACCCCGAGCGCGTCAAGCAAGAACTCACCGAGTACGATCTGGTCCCCGAGGAGTGGGGCGGCAAGACGGTGATGGTGCCGGTGAGCGCCAAACAAAAGCTCAACCTCGACTTGTTGCTTGAGAACCTGCTGTTGGTGGCCGATTACGAACTGGAGTTGATGGCCAACCCCAACCGCCAGGCCAAAGGCACGATCATCGAAGCGAACCTGGACAAAGCCCGCGGTCCGGTGGCGACCGCCCTGGTCCAGAACGGCACCCTGCACGTGGGCGACATCATCGTGGTGGGCTCGATCTTCGGCAAAGTGCGCGCCCTGTACGACGACCGCGGCAACCGGGTCGACGCGGCGCCTCCTTCGATGCCCGTCGAGGTGTTGGGCCTCACCGATGTGCCCCAGGCGGGCGACGAGTTCGAGGTTTACACCGACGAGCGCGAGGCTCGGCGCATTGCTGACGAGCGCACTTCCAAGGCCCGCGAAAACCGCCTGCAACAGCAGATGGCTTCGCGCCGCGTCTCGCTCGGGGCTTTTTCGGCCCAGGCGCAAGAAGGCGAACTCAAAGAACTCGCCCTCATCATCCGCGCCGATGTGCAGGGCTCGGTAGAAGCAATCAGGGCTTCGCTGGAGAAGCTCCCGCAGGACAAGGTGCAACTGCGCATCCTGCAGGCGGCGGCGGGCGAGGTCTCCGAGACCGACATCGACCTGGCTGCCGCTTCCAACGCCGTCATTCTCTCCTTCAGCACCACCCTGGCGAGCGGTGCGCGCCAGGCGGCGGAGCAGGTGGGTGTGGACGTGCGCGAGTACGACGTCATCTACAAGCTGCTCGAAGACATCCAACTGGCGATGGAAGGTCTACTGGACCCCGAACTGGTCGAGGAAGCCCTCGGGATGGCAGAGGTGCGTCAGGTCTTCCCGGTGGGCAAGGGCCAGGTGGCCGGCTGCTACGTCAAAGAAGGCAAGCTGTTGCGCAATGCCCAGATGCAGGTGCGCCGCGGCAAAGATGTGGTCTTCGAAGGGCACGTCGATTCGCTCAAGCGCTTCAAAGAGGACGCCAAGGAAGTGGCCACCGGCTTCGAGTGCGGCGTCGGCTCCGACAAATTCGCCTCCTGGCAACCGGGCGATCTCATCGAGTGCTTCCGCATGGTCACCCAGAAGCGCACCCTCAACTAAGTTCCGAGACTCGCTTTTTTCACGATGGACTGGCCTTGGCCGGTCCATTTTTTTGAGTTGTGATACGAGTCGAAGTTGAGGAGAACCTTTCTGGCATGCAGTTTTGGCTCTATGGAGTGGGCCGTACCCGTCAGAGTGAAGGTATCTGCCGCCGGAAAGTATTGAGGTCTGGAGCTTCTAGGACGGCGAGGCCAAGCCGGTTCAAAGTCTCAGGATCGCTAATTCCCTGCAAAGCCGTGATGACTTCTGCCGGTAGAGGGCCAAACTTGTACTGCAACTGAAGCAGCAGAGTTTGGATTCTCCCCCGTTGCTCTCCGTGCTGCTCGGCTTGCTGCACAATGTCTCTGGTCAACTCCTCGAACAGTGGCGTCTGCTGCAACAAATTCATCATCGACCTCCTGGGTCTTCTCGTACACGAACGACGTATATCAAGTAAGCAGTCATTGTTTCCCGCGGGCGGAGTTCTTCTGCCGGCGGGTTTTTGTCTGGGCTCCGATGGGCTGTTGGGGCGGATTGGGGGCTTCGTACGCGGGCAACTTTCCTTTGGCTGCCCGCTCTAGCGGCGCATCTCGATTGATTCAGCACAATTCGAAGAACTGGTCGTCGTCGAGCAAGAGTACAGGTTTCAGGTGTAGAGAAAGTGCAATGGCCCTGAAGCCGTGGGTGTCCGCTCAGTCTAAAAGCGTGAGGATCTCGACCCCATCCTCGGTAACGGCGACCGTATGCTCGAACTGGGCGCTTAGCGAACCGTCCTTGGTGACCGCCGTCCATTTGTCGGGCAGTACCACCGTCTCCCAACCCCCGGCGTTGATCATCGGCTCGATTGTAAAGACCATACCGGGCCGCAGGCGCGTCCCCTTGCCCCGCACACCGAAGTGGGGCACCCACGGTTCGGTGTGAAAAGTCCGGCCGATGCCGTGGCCGACAAAGTCACGCACGACGCTGAAACCCGCCGCTTCGGCGTGGGCCTGGATGGCCGCCCCGATGTCGCCCACGCGAGCGTTCGGTTTGACCTCGGCAATGCCCACCATTAGGCACTCGTCAGTGACTTCGACCAGGCGCTTCGCCTCGGCGCTGACGTTGCCCACGCAGTAGGTCTTGCTGGTGTCGCCGTACCAGCCGTCCAGGATCGGGGTGACATCGATGTTGAGGATGTCGCCCTCTTTGAGCAGCTGCTTTTTGTTGGGGATACCGTGGCAGACGACATGGTTGACGCTGGTGCAGGTGTGCTTGGGATAGCCGTGGTAGCCCAGCGGGGCGCTCACCGCGCCGTGGGCTTTGGTCCACTTCGCACAGAGATCGTCCAGTTCCTGGGTACTGATGCCGGGTTGCACGAACGGTTCGATGTACTGAAGCAACTGGGCGGCCAGCCTACCGGCGGCGCGCATCTTCTCCAATTCCTTGGCCGATTTGATTTCGACAGGCTTGGGAATCTTCAGTTCCATAGGCGCTTTGCAACTCCGGCGTGTGAGGTCAGATAGATCAATTCTGGCAGAAGGCCGTTGCTCTCATAGCGCCTTGAGGCGAAATGCATCGAAGGCGACGACGGGATTGTCCGGCTTGCGGGTATCGAAGCGGTAACTGGTGACCGTGCCGGTGGCGCTCTCCAGGATGCTGAAGGCGGTGATCTCGTTGCTGGCCAGGTACGGCTGCGTCCGGCCTTCGGCGTCCACCAGCGGGGCGAGGGTCGGAACCACCGGCTCCAGGCCGTTTGGATCGCCGGTAGGCTGGTAATCGTCCCCGGCAGGTAGTGGGCTGCGCGGCCGGCCGGGCGGGTAGGCGCCGAAGGTATTGCCGACGTTGGAAGTTTCTAGATAGTGGGTCGAGCCGCTGGTAAAGCGGTTCCACAGGTGGCAGTGGCCGAAGAGCACCAGTTGCACGCCGTGGGCTTCGAGCAGCGGCTGCAGGTCGCGGATGAGCACGTCCTGGGCTTTTGGATAGCTGTAGCGCACAGCCGTCACCTGCCCGCTGCCGTCGCGTTCGATGTGGGGGTGCGGGTCGGTGTAGGGGGGGACGATATTTCCGCCCAGCCCGTGCACCGGATGGTGGAGCATGACCACCCGCCATCGGGCTTTGCGAAAGGGGACCGAGGCGAGTTCGCGCTCCAACCAGGCGTACTGGGCGCTGCCCGCATAGAGGGGTTCGAAGATAAATTCGCCGTGGCCCCACCGAGACAGGTAGGCCAGATCCTCAGGATGCTCGCAGTATTTGCCCCGCGTGCCCGGTTCGGGCGAGCGCCAGATGCGCGTCGCGTACAAAGACACCAGCCGCACATCGCCGATGCTGACTGCGTAATAGGGCGCGGCGCAGAAAATGGCTTCGTAGCTCCAGGAGTTGAACGACTCAGCTTCGAGGTGGGTTTCTGGAAAACCGAGGTCGATGGCTGCCTGGTGCGGACGGGCAAAGGACAGATTGAGCGCTTCTGTACCGGTGGCTACCCCCATCACCTCGTGGTTGCCGATGCAAGGAAAAATCGGTGCGTACTGCAAAATCTCCCCGCCCCGCCAGACTCGGCCGCCAAGCGGGTAGTGGGCGCGGCCCTGCAGGCAGGCAAAAAAAGCGTTTCCCCGGTTGTCGTCGAACCATTCGCTCGCTCTATCCGGCACGTTCACCAGGTCCCCGGCAAAAAACACCGCATCGACGCGGCCTACGGTCTCGGCCACTTTTTCGAGATTGGCCGCCACCATCGGCAGAATCTGGTGATCCGAGGTGAGCAAGATCCGCAGCGGGGTACCGGGGGCCGGGGCCGCGGCGAGTTCGTAGATGTCGCTGGTGGTGTGCTGGCCCTCCACTTCACCGACCACCCGGTAGGGCAGCCGTTCGCCCGCAACCAGGCCATCCACCACCGCTTCGTGGCGATGAATGTCGCGCCGGTGGATCTGTTTGTAAAGTTCCCCCTGGCCGCGTTGATCCCCGACGTGGGAGCGGGCATCCTCGCCCAGGTGGGGCAGGCGGCGGCTTACCGCCGGGATTTGCCGTTCGAGGTTGCGCCCTGCGCGCACGTGGTGATTTCTGCTCCGGCCTTCGCTAAACCAGACGACGCGCACCGAATCGGCCGTGGGCCACAGCAACAGCGGCTCGCTCAACAGAGGCATAATCGATACCTGGTAGGGCCGGGGCATATCATAGCCTGTGACTCCGCTAGGAAAGCACGCCGATGGATCAACCCGACCCGACCGAAGAAGATCCGCTGCTACCCGAGCGCGGTCGCCTCAAGCAGCGCTACTGTCGGCTGCTGAAGATTCAACAGTTATTGCTCGCCTCCGAAAACGGCATGACCCCCAGGCAGTTGCATCAGGCGCTCACCAGGTTGGGTCATCCCTTCGACATCAAAGAGCGCCGCCTCTACGACGATCTGCAGTTTCTGGGCGAGACGCTGGAAGCGGGGACTTTTTTCAACGACAACGGCCGCTACCGCGCGGTTCTGCCCGGGGCGCAGGTCGCTTTGACAACCCAGGAGGCCCAGTTCTGCCTGCGGCTGGTGGCCGGTCTGGGTGCCAACGGGCTCACCCGCGAGACCCGCAGGCGGCGGGAAAATCTGTTTCGGCGCCTGGGCAACCTGTACCCGCAGCTGATGGAGAAAGTCCAATCGCCGCCCGAGCATATTCTGTTTCCGGTGACGTATCAGCTCGAAGACGAGGCGGACCGGGGGGGGCTTTTTGCCGCGCTGACCGGTGCCATCGAAGCTAGAAAACAGGTCAACCTCCAGTTTAAAGACCCGTCGCTGGGCCGGGTGCTGGGCTGTTGCCCGCTGCGGCTGTTGTTCTACATCCGCGCCTGGTACCTGATTGGCTACTGCAATCCGCCCAGCGGTTTGAAAAAGAAGATGCGCAGGCAGCTTTGTGCTCTGAGGCTCGACAACATCGAACAAGTCGAAGTGTTGATAGCAAGTTTCAAGCTCTCCGAACCGATGGACGTGGACGCCGCCCTGGATCGAGCCTGGGGACTAAATTTCTACGATCCTGTGTGCGAGGCGGTTTTGCGATTCAGCCCGCAGCTGGCAGAACGAATCGAGCGCAACCGCCGCCATCCAACCGCTACCCTTGAGCGCCAGAGCGACGGCTCGCTACAGTTCAAGGTCGCCTACTATGAAGGATCCTGGGATTTCAGGCAGTGGATCTTGCAGTACGGGGCCGGGGTGGAAGTCTTGAGACCAATCAAACTCAGGCAAGAAGTTACCACAAACGTACAGGAAGCCCTCACAGTTTATGAGAGGGAGCGAGAACACCACGGGCCTCGTGCCCGTGGATGAGAGCGACCCGCGAAGCCAAGCATGCAAGCTCATCAATCCCTGTCCTTGTGAGTTTCAATGTATCGCTTGACGGCATCCT
>JAHHGR010000057.1 GCA_019359725.1 Aphanocapsa lilacina HA4352-LM1
TCGATTACCGCCTTGGTCAATTGTTTGAGCAGGCCGCCTTCACCGACAACGGTTTGCGGGTCGATGCCGTCGTAGTCTTTGAGCAGTTCGTCGAGGATTTCTTTGCGGATGGCCTGCCACCCGCATGCAGGGCTGTTTCATTCTCCTGAAAGCTGGGCTGAACATGCCAATAAGCTCTACTCGCTTAACGTGAAATCAGGCTCTTGGGCTCTCAATTCTCATTTGCAGGAGGTGCAAATTTAGAATGAAACAACCCTGCACCCGCATGGGTGGTCATCGGTTTCTCCTGCCTGAGAGAATAGTATACTTTCTTTGCCGCGACCACTTACACAATTTACTTTACAGACTCGTTAGCTGGTTAGTTCAACTTCCAGGGCTGTTTCATTCTAGCTTTGCATTGGATGCAAATGAGAATCGAGAGCGGCAAAAGCCTTATTGCTTGTTGAGCAGGTCAAGCTTATTGACATGGCCGAATGGGGTTTTTGGAGAATGAAACAGCCCTGGTTCAACTTCTCTTAACAGACGGTCTCTAAAGCCCCCATATAGTGGCTGTCGTCCCGTTTGTCGCGCAATTCCTGAATATCGTTCCAAAGGTCTTCCCACTGCTCTTCAGACCAGGAGTAATCACGCTGATAGGGTGGCACCCGGTAGAACCTGCCGTTGCCCAATAGTTCAAGAAAATTAATGGTACGGGTGTTCAGTAAGTTGGTTTTTGCCATTGACCGAGTCCGAAGCCTTTTTCTGCTTGTTTCTTGCCTCTACAGTAGCTTTCGCAGCCTGCATCAGGCACGGCACAAGCGCGACTCGCCAACAACCAAGCCAGGATAAAGTCAAACCAGGTGGTGCCGCTTTTTGTACTGGACAATGGCCCGCTCAATCTGGTGAGTGCTGAGGCCGATCTGGGGAGCCCACTGGACAATCTGCTCTTCGTACTGTCGGGAAAGCTTGCCATCCACCAGACACTGGCCAATCACCCGCTCCAGCAGATAGAGCTGCGCCCAGTGCATCAACTCGCCCCGGCGGTGGGCGTCGATGCCAAGGCCGTCGGCAAACCCGTCGAGCAAAGCCGTTTCACTTGCATCTAAGTGTTCGTCGGTTAGGGCGAGCGACCAGGCGAGCATCAGCATCGTTTCGCGGGCCGGTCCCTCGGCAGTTTCCTCCAGTTCGACCGGGCTCGGAGGAGGCGCGCCGTCCGGACTGTCGGGCGAACCGAATTGCGGATCGACGAACTGGGCCACAAACGCCCGCTCCTGCTCGGCAAGCCGCCCGTCCGCTCGGGCTACCGCCATCAGCATCCGCGCCAGGATCGACCGATCGTAGGGTGCCTCGACCGGGCAGGCGCTCAGTTGCTGCTCGAAGTCGGTATAGAGCTGCCGGGCCGCCGACGCCGAGATCCAGCCTCCCTGGCGGCCGTCCCAGATGAAGAAATTGCTGGCCTGAAAAGCCCGTACCAGGGCATCTTTGCGCTCTTCTTCGCTAAAGCGCGGCTGGGAGCCGCCGTAGCCCTGGTTGAGCAGCGTGTCGCTCGCATCCCCCAGTATGCGGCCCATAAAACCGTAGCCCAGGGCACTGCGAATCATCAGACCCACCGAGTACTTGAGGCTATGGAGCATGCCGGTGCCGACACTCTGGGCCACCCCGGACCTGGCCGTCTCCCGCTTTTGCAAATAGGCACTCGCTGCGACGGTTTCACCGGTAAGCGGGCAGCGAAAGGTGCACTGCAGCGTGCTTCCCTGCTGCTCGGCATGAACGACGAGCGGTTGGATCGAGTCGAAAAAATCGGTCATAGTCCTGGTGCAAGACAGCGCGTCCTGGGCAACAGTAGGGATCGAGGCCGGCCTGCTGCAAGGGGAAGCAGCCGGGCCGTTCCGTATTTGTCCCCGCCCGGATGGCATGATAGAGAGCGCAGTCTTCATCCCAACAGGCCATGATTTTTGCCCCCGGTACGCTTGCCTTCACGAAGTACGAGGGCCTCGGCAACGACTTCGTGCTCATCGATAACCGCATCGCAGCCGAACCGGTGCTCTCCGGCGACCAGACCGCGGCGGTGTGCGACCGGCACTTCGGGGTCGGGGCGGACGGAGTGATTTTTTTGCTGAGCGCCGCAACGGATGCTGACTTTGGCATGCGCATCTACAACAACGATGGCTCTGAGGCACAGATGTGCGGCAACGGCATCCGCTGCCTGGCCCACTTCGCGCGCGAACTGGGAATTGCGGGGACCGGCGGCGGCTACCGGGTGGAGACCGGGGCGGGCATCTTGAATATTGCCCTGTTGGCCGATGGCCGCGTGCGCGTAGACATGGGGCCACCCCACCTGCTGGCGGATGAAATCCCGACTACCCTCGCCCCGGCGGAACAAAAAGTAGTCGCGGCGTCCATCCCCGTAGGCGGGCTCGATTGGCGGGTCACCTGCGTCAACATGGGCAACCCCCATGCGGTGGTGTTTGTCGATGAGTTGGCCACGGTGGATTTGCATCGCTTTGGGCCGCTTTTTGAGCGCGACCGCCACTTTCCCGAGCGCATCAACACCCATTTTGCCGAGGTGATCAGCCCTACCCACCTGCGGGTGAAAGTCTGGGAGCGCGGCGCCGGACCCACCCTCGCCTGCGGCACCGGTGCGTGCGCAGTACTGGTGGCGGCGGTGCTCAATGGCCTGTCCCACACCGAGGCCACCGTCGAATTGCCCGGCGGGCCGCTTGATATCCGCTGGGACGGCGCCACCAACCGTCTGCTGATGACCGGTCCTGCCCACAAGGTTTTCAGCGGCCTGCTTTAAGAACTTCCACAGGTCCATTTCATTCTAAGGAGAATCTTGAGAACCGATAAGCCAAACATACAGCGTCTCTGCGCCTGAGCCCGGTTCGCCATCAGCAGCGAACGGTACAGATTCAATGCAAAACTTCGCGCCACACTCCACACTTGCACCAACCCGCCAAGCCCCGTTCCCAACCGTGCCGGTAAGTCCGGGGGGTGTCGGGGGGGTGGCACCCCCGCGAGGCGGGGAGGAGGAGAGCGCGAGAGGGGAAGCGCGAAGGGGGTGCCACCTCTCGCTCCACAGACTCTCGTGCAAAACCAACCGCCAGGTCTCAGATATCAGGATTGAAAACACATGCCCATCGAGGTCTTCAACAGGACTACAGTTGTCAGGAAACTTCAGCTGCTCTGGCCGGTAAGGCGCCTCAGCCAGCGCTTGAAGCGGCCCAGCAACGACGGCGGGTCACTCGCTTCGAGGGCGTGGCGCAGATCGTCTATCAATTGCGTCTCCTCAGGAACCACCCGGCCGTCGGCCGCCGCCACAAGCTTGAGGGCGGCGGTCAATTCCCGGCGCAAAGCCGGTTCCGCCTGGGCGGCCTGGACTTCCTCAAGCCATACCCGGCTGGTATCGGCGGCCGGACGGATCTGCAAATACTCCAGCAGCTTGCGCTTTTCCTCGACACCTAAATCCAACCGCTGCAGGTACTGGGCGAGGATCAAAGCCTCCGCCGGATGCAATTCGCCGTCCGACCAGGCGGCGGCAACCAACAGGCGAAAGGCGATAGCGGGATAGTTCACGTTCAGGGGGGCAAATGGCCAATCGGCAGTCTAACGCACTCTGGGTGCACAATTGATCAGTCCTTTGACCTAGGAAGCCCCCAGCGATGGACCCGCAGCGACTGCTCGAACTGGCCAGAAAAAACGGCGCCGAGGCTGCCGAGGTCTATGTCTCGGAGGGGCTCGGCCGCTCGGCCAACTTCGAGGCCAACCGCCTCAAGCAGGTGGAGACCGGCGACGAGGAAGGGGTGGCCCTGCGCCTCTGGCGCAACGGCAGGCCGGGTCTGGCGGTGGCCCGCGGTCCGGTCGATGACGAACTGCTGGTGGAAAAAGCGATCGCCCTCGCCCAATTTGGTCAGCCGGAGGAGCCGGAACTGGCCAGTGAATCTCTGAACATCGAAAGCCCTCCCTACAGTCCGACCGCCATCGAGCAACTCATCGCCTGGGGAGAACAAACGATCGCTCTGGTGCGCGAGCGCTACGCGGAGGTGATCTGCGGCTGCACCTACAGCGAGGAGGTGGGCACCGTCCGCCTGATGAACTCCCTTGGCCTCGATATGAGCTATACCAGCCACCACCGCAGCGGCTATCTGGGGGTGGAGTGGGTACGCGGCGAAGATTTTTTGCAGGTGTACGACGGGGAGACTGTGCTTGGGGATCCCTCTCCGGAGGCGGTCGCCACCCCGGTGCTCGAACGGCTGGACTGGTCGGACGTGAACTGTCCTACGCGGGTGGGGGCTGTGCCGGTACTGTTCACGGCTAAGGCCGCCACGGTGCTGTTGGGCGCGGTGAGCGCCGCTCTCAACGGCCGCCAGGTATTGCAGGAGGCTTCACCCTGGAGCCAGAAGCGCGGCGAGACGGTCCTCTCACCGCTACTCACCTTGAGCCAAGATCCCCAACTGGCCCCCTACATCACGCCTTTTGACGACGAGGGCACCCCGGCTATTGCCCTCGAATTCTTACGTGCGGGCCGCCTTGAGACGTTTTATGCCGACCGGCGCATCGCCCGCCGCCTCGGACTGCGTCTGGGGGGCAACGGTCTGCGATCCGACCTGGGCAGCTATCCGCAGCCGGGGTTATTCAACCTGGTGGTGGCGGCCGGGGATCATACTTTCGCCCGACTGCTCAGCCGGATGGACGACGGCATCGTGGTCGATCAGGTCCTTGGAGAAGGCGCCGGTCTGTCGGGGGAATTTTCTGTCAACATCGACCTGGGTTTTCGGGTCAAAGGGGGCGAGATCGTCGGGCGCATCAAGGACACAATGGTGGCCGGCAACGCCTACGATGCCCTGGGCCGGCTCGCCGCCCTCGGCAGCGAACGGCTCTGGGAAGGTAACGCCCTCACTCCGGCACTGCTGGTCGAATCGCTCGCCGTCACCGGCCGGGCCGATTAGCAGATTGCCGCAAGCGAGAACACATCGGCGAGCACGGCGCCCTCGGCCGGTTTGCGCTTCAAGCCCGGGCTGTCGTAAACCACCAATAGTTCGGCACCTTCTGGAGTTTCGATCCGAGTGATCCCCTCGGCGCGGTCCGCTCCTTCAGTGTGGGGAATTTCGAAGAGGGCATCGAGCTGGCCGGGCTTGCGCTCGATAAGTAAGCGCTTGGCGCTCGGACCGCCCGTAAGCCGGTAGAGGCGGATGGTACTGTCGAGGTCCATGGTCGGCCCGGCGAGGATGAGCAAGTCGTCGCCGTCAAAGCACAAATCCCGTACCCCCAGCCCAGCCAAATCAAGAAAGTGCTTGCGGTAGGGTTGGCCCTCCAGGTCAACCGGTTTGAGACCCAGGCGGCCGGGACTCGCCTCAAAGGGCTCCAATTCCAGCAGCAGCGACCAGCCGCATAGCACCGGACCGCGCAAACCGAGAAACAGCCGCCTCTCTCTAAAGGCCAATCCTTCGATGTCAAAACCGTTGTCCTTGCCCGGAATATTGGCCAGCAGAAACGGTCCGAGGTGCGGATCACCCCTCAGGGCTTCAGTAAGCAGGTTGCCGGCGTCGGTCTGGGGCAGATGGGCGGCTCCTTCTGCCGTCGGCTCCAGCCGTCGGCCGCTTTCGTGCAGAGGAATGCGGGCCAGAAAATAACGGCTGATCTCGGCGGTATAACTGGCGAGGCGTTCGAGGTTCTCCGCTTCGCTGCGTTTGGATTTGACCCCTTTGCGCTTGATGCTGTGGGAACCGGTCACCCAGAGATAAGGGGCTGCATAGTCAAGACCTTCGATATCGATTTCCCCTTCCGGGTCCGGAAAAATGTCGAACAGGTCCTGAAGCTGGAACAGGCGGTGATCCCCGTAGACGCCCTCATCTACAGGGGCCAGGCGCTCCAGGGTGAGCGTCTCGTCGGAAGCCACCCAAAGGCAACCGTCCGGGGTCTGGCAGATGGCGGAGAGGTCTTCGTGCACCGCCTTGGGATTGCTGTCGAACTGCAGGGCAATCTGGCGCATGGCGCGGGTCCTTTGTGGGTGAGGGGATTTCAAATCTAGCGGTCCGCCAGCAAATCTTCGACCATCGCGGCAGCAATTGCTCCGGCGAGAATCCTGCGCACCTGGCGGGCATCCGGACCGGTATTGAGCAACCGGTCCACCCTGGGCACGTCGATAAACTCGATTTCCACCAGGCAGGCCCGGCAGGGATGGTCCTGGGGCACATTTCCCAAAGCGCGATCGTCGAGTACCCCCAGCACCCCGCCTCCCGAGGCGCTATCTTCTTTGACGCCCCGATCGCGCGTCGCCGGGGCGTAGGTTCTGAGGGTCCCGAGTACTGCCCCCTGGACGCGCCAGGCGAACGCTTCATCCGCTTCGAAATTGACATTGTCGTTGGTGCGGGCGCGGATGTAGGTTTCCACGCCGCTGGTCTGTTTGTTGAAACCATTGAAATGAATGCTCAAAAACAGATCCGCTCGCGCCCGCTTTGCGCTGTTGGCCCGCTCGGCAATGCCGACGTTGACATCGGCGGTACGGGTCAGAATGACACGAATGTCATAGCCGTTTTGAGCGGCGATTTGTTGCAGCGCGTCGCGAACCAGCAGAGCCATCTCCAGGGTCATGGTCTTTTCTTTGATGCCGCTTGCACTGATGGCGTTGTTGGGAGAGCTGCCCCCGATTTTGCGGGTACCCCCATGGCCAGGATCGAGAATTACCGTTCCCCGTAGCGATGGACTTTCTATCGGTGCCAGCACCGGCTCAGTAACAGTTTCAAAGAGGATCTGCGCTTCGTCCACCAGCGCCAGCACCCGGTCTACGTAGCCTGGGGACGGAGAATACACCGGGCCGACAAAGCGAATAAACTCTTCGCCGCTATCGGTGCGCTCTTCCCAACCTGTGTAGGGTGAGCGATCGATAAATCGCCAGTATCCCCGAATGAAGCGCTCCAGGCTGGCGAACTGACAATAATAATCGGCGCCATCGTTCGCTTGATAAAGAATCCTGGTGGCGAAACCGGTCATTTCTGTGCGCCACTTGAGTCCACCGAAGTTGTAATGATTTTTGGCCAGATTCGACTCTCCCCGACCCGACTCCAAAATCCACTGCGCGAGCGTCACTGCTTTGAGTTGAGGATACTGGATCTCGGTGCGGGCATAGAGTAAAATAAGATCCTTGAAAAGGGCGCTCAAGTTGGTCGGAATTGCCAAGGTAATCTCCTCTGGCTCGGGTTGCAAGAGAATATTATTTTCACGTGGTTCCACATACAAATTCTGTGCCGGATTATGCAGCACCGATCAACCTTGAGCAAGGAGATTGCGGCTGGGATGGCACAATGGTCCCAGTCCCCAGCCGGCACCCGATGGCCCGCATCCCGACGCTCGAATACGACCGCGGCACGTTGATTTTGCACCCGCCTCCCCGGGGAAAAGGGTGGATCGACTTCGCCACCTGGGACGATCGGGTTGAAAAATTTCGCATCCCGGCTTCGGATTACCGGGCACTGGTGCAGGTATTGCAGGCGGAGGGGGCGCACTTCGAGGACCGGGCGGGGGCGTTTGCGGCCATCGAACTGGTCCCCGGTTTTGAGATGGCACCTTACCCTCACCAGAGCGAGGCTCTGGCCGCCTGGCAGGCGGCCGGGAGGCGCGGGGTGGTGGTGCTGCCCACCGCGAGCGGCAAAACCTACCTCGCCCAACTGGCGATGCAGGCGACCGGCCGCAGCACGCTCATCGCCGTGCCGACGCTGGATCTGATGCACCAGTGGTACGCCCATCTGCGCGCGGCGTTCCCGGATACACCGGTAGGTCTTTTAGGAGGAGGCTCGCGCGACAATAGCCCGATCCTGGTGGCCACCTACGACAGCGCCGCCATCCACGCCGAAGCGCTGGGGGGGCGCTATGGGCTATTGGTTTTCGACGAGTGCCACCACCTGCCCGGTGATTTTTACCGCAAGGTGGCCGAGTACGCCGTCGCTCCATTCAGGCTCGGGCTTACGGCCACTCCCGAGCGCGCCGACGGTCGCCATAGCGAACTGACGGGCCTGGTGGGGCCGGAAGTCTACCGGCGCACCCCCGCAGAGTTGGCGGGCACGGCCCTCGCCCCCCACCGGACGGTGCGCCTCAAAGTGCGTCTGTCCTCGCAGGAGCAAGCCCGCCACGACGCGTTGCTGGCTCTGCGCAACGCCTATCTGCGCGAGGCAAAACTTTCCCTGGGTAGCGCCGAGGGCTGGCAGCGCTTCGTGCAGACCAGTGCCCGCAGCAGCGAAGGGCGGCGGGCGATGAAGGCCCACACCGAGGCGCGCGCCATCGCCATGGGAACCGAAAGCAAGCTGCGGGTGATGTCGGACTTGCTCGCCCGCCACTACCCGGAAGCGACGCTGATCTTCACCTACGACAACGCGACGGTCTACCGCATCGCCCGGGACTACCTGATCCCCGCCCTCACTCACCAGACCCCGATCAAGGAGCGCCACGCCATCCTCGCGGCCTTTCGCACGGGCGAGTACCGTGCTGTGGTAGCTTCCCAAGTGCTCAACGAAGGGGTGGACGTGCCGGAGGCGAGTGTGGCGATTTTGCTTTCGGGCACCGCTTCGGCGCGCGAGTACATCCAGCGGCTCGGGCGGATTTTGCGCAAAGGCCGTGACCCGAACAAACTCGCGGTGCTCTACGAAGTCTACTCTGAGGACACCCTCGAGGAGCGCACCAGCGCCCGCCGCCACGTCCACACCCGTCCCCACCATTAGCCCCCAGGCGATGCTTCCCGGTGATCTGCTCATCCATACCTACCGCGGCGAGGCGATCGTGCCCCGCCGCCTGGGCCTGGAGCGCTACTACCTGCAAATGGCAGGCGAACTCATCGAAGCCTTTCGCGCTGCCCACGGTCAACCCCAGGCCGAACTTGACCGCTCGGTCGCAGATCTCGAAGGGGATCATCCCGACTACCGGGTGCGGCGCGGTCTGGTGCATCTATTGAAATCCCTGTGCACCTTCGAGGTGGTGAGCCCCATCGACCCACAGCAGCTGCGCTCCCGGGTGTACACACTGGCAGCCAAGCAGGCGCCGGGGGAGCACCACACCGCCCAATGCCTGGATCACATGGCCGAGATTTTAAGCACCGAGCTAGGAAAACCGGTCTTCGCAGGCCAGATCCGGCAGGCGCTTTTTGCCGACTTGCCCCAGAACCGAATTTTGACCCAGTTCGAAGAACCCACCCCCGAAGCGCTCCTGCACCGCTTCAACCTTTCGCAGGTGCAGGGAGTTTTCTACCGCGCCACCCACGTCCGTCTGAACGTCCATCGCAACGACCCCGGCGAGTACAAGTATCTGTTTCGCTTTTTAAAACTGTTCGGCTTGATGACTTATATCGAGGGCGATCCCGAACACGGCTTCACCCTCACCATCGACGGCCCCACCAGCCTCTTCCAGGTGCACGCCCAGTACGGCCTGGCGCTCGCCAAACTGCTGCCGGCGCTGTTACACGTCAAGCGCTGGAATCTGGTGGCCCAACTTAAAAACCGCGACCCGTACTCCAAGGCTGTGCGCACCGGCACCTTTCAACTGGACGCCGGGTGCGGCCTGGTGAGCCACTACCCGCCCGGCAAACCCTTCGACAGCATGATCGAGCAATCGTTTGCCGAGCAGTGGAGCGCCCTCGATACCGAATGGCAACTGGAGCGCGAGGTACACCTGCTGCCCATCCCCGGTAGCGTGATGATCCCTGACTTTCGGCTCGTTCATCCCGACGGCCGCACCGTGGTGCTCGAAATCGTCGGTTACTGGCGGCCGGAGTATCTGCGCAAAAAGTTTTCCCAGGTGCGCCGGGTCGATTGCGCCGATCTGCTGCTTGCGGTCTCCGAGCGGCTCAACCTCGAAAAAGCGGGAGTGAAACTTGACGATCTGCCTGCCAGAATTGTCTGGTACAAGGACAAACTCTCCGCTCGGGCGGTGCTCAAGGCCCTTGGCTAAGCGAATCCAGGAGGTGCGCAGTGGACAATATCACCCTCGACATGCAATCCGTAGACCTGAGCGACGAGCAGTACTTCCAGCTTTGTCAGGCAAACCGTGACCTGCGTTTCGAGCGCTCCGCCACAGGAGAACTGATCACCATGCCCCCAGCCGGTGGAAGCTCCTCACACCGCAACATCAAACTTTCCCAGCAGTTAGCCAACTGGGCGGACATGAACGAGTTGGGCAGCGAATTTGATGCTTCTGGCGGCTTCAAGTTGCCCAACGGCGCCGATCGCTTCCCGGATGCCGCCTGGGTGCGCCTCGAACGCTGGGAAGCCCTCACTCCCCAGGAGCAGGACCGCTTTGCGCCGCTGTGCCCGGACTTTGTCGCGGAGTTGCGCTCGAAGACCGATTCGCTCAAAGCGCTGCGGCTCAAGATGCAGGAGTACATCGACAACGGCGCTCTGTTGGGCTGGCTCATCGATCCCCAGACGCGCAAGGTCGAAATTTATCGGCCCGGCCTCCCCGTCGAAACGTTGGATAATCCCGAACGCCTTTCCGGCGAGCCGGTTCTACCGGGGTTCTTGCTGAATTTTGCGCCGATCTGGGCTTGAAGGCTGCGAGGTGTTCATCAAGAACACCCGAAGTGCTGAGGACTGCCCCTACAATACGGAACGGCCGGTTTGAACCGCCTTTTGCCGCTGTTTGAGACTCCCATGCTCCGTAGCTCGCTCGTCCTTTCGCTGAGTCTGGCCTTTTCGTTGATCGTTCCCTGTATTCCCGTTGCCGCCCCGGCCCAGCCCATACTGGGTTTCGACGCGGCGGGCGTCGAGCGCGAGCGCAAGCTCGAAGCCCAGTTCGACAGCCTCATCGACAAGAACAACCTTCAGAACTGGACCAGGAGGCTCGCGGCCAGACCTCATCACGTCGGCTCCCCAGTTCAAAAAGAACACGCCGAATTTCTGGTGGCTCAGTACCGCAGTTGGGGCTATCAGGCGGAGATCGAACGCTTCGATGTGCTCTTTCCGGTGCCTGTGACCCGCTCGCTCGAACTGGTCGCCCCGGTGAAGTTCAAAGCGAAGCTTGCCGAGCCGCCTCTTAAAGAAGACGCCGGTACGGCCCAAGCCGGGCAGTTGCCCGTCTACAACGCCTACTCCGCCGACGGCGATGTGACGGGCGAACTGGTTTATGTCAATTTCGGCGTGCCCAAAGACTACGAAGAACTGACGCGGCGCGGCATCGACGTGAAAGGCAAAATCGTGATCGCCCGCTACGGCGGCTCCTGGCGCGGGATCAAGCCGAAGGTGGCGGCCGAGCGCGGGGCGATTGGCTGCATCATCTACTCGGACCCTAAAGAGGACGGCTACTTCCAGGGCGAGACTTACCCCAAAGGCGCCTGGCGCAACGAATACGGCGCCCAGCGCGGTTCGGTGGCCGACATGCCCACCTACCCCGGCGACCCGCTCACCCCGGGCGTGGGCTCCGTGCCGGGTGCCAAGCGCCTGGATCGCAAAGACGCCGCCACGATCGTCAAAATTCCGGTACTGCCCATTTCCTACGCCGACGCCCTGCCCTTACTCAAAGCGATGGGCGGGCCGCTCGCTCCCCTTGAGTGGCGCGGGGCACTGCCGGTACCCTACCGCCTCGGGGCGGGACCGGCGAAGGTGCGCTTGAAGCTGGCTTTTGACTGGCAACAGGTGCCCGCCTACAACGTCATCGCCAGAATGCCGGGGGCGGAGCTTCCCGACGAGTGGATCATCCGCGGCAACCACTACGACGCCTGGGTACTCGGCGCCCACGATCCGATTAGCGGCACGGTGGCACTGATGGAAGAAGCGCGGGCGATCGCGGCACTCACCAAAAGCGGCTGGAAGCCCAAGCGCACGATCGTGTACGCCCACTGGGACGGCGAGGAGCCGGGACTTTTGGGTTCTACTGAGTGGGTGGAGACCCACGCGGACGAACTGCGCAAAAAAGCGGCAATCTACATCAACACCGATTCCAACGGCCGGGGCTTTCTGGAGATGGGCGGCTCCCACACTCTGGAGCGCTACTTCAACGAGGTGACCCGCGATGTGATCGACCCCCAAAAGCAGATTCCCGTCAAAGAGCGGGTGCGGGCGGGGCGGATCGTAGGCGGCAGCGGTGAAGCGAGGCGCGAGGCGCGCGAGCGGCCGGATCTGAGGCTCGCGGCGCTTGGGTCGGGCTCCGACTTTACGCCCTTTTTGCAACATCTGGGGATCGCCAGCCTCAACCTGGGCTACGGCGGCGAAGGCCGCGGCGGGTCGTACCATTCGAGCTACGACTCGGTGGCGTACTTCGAACGCTTTATCGACCCCGGCTACCGCTACGGCACCACCCTCGCCCAGACCACCGGCAGGCTCGTGCTGCGCGCCGCGAACGCCGAGGTGCTGCCCTTCGATTTTGTCGCCTTCGCCGACACGCTTGAAAAATACCTCAAAGAAGTGACCGCCCTCGAAGGTGAATTGCGCGAGGCCAGCCTCGAAAAGAATCGCCAGATCGAAGAGAAGGCGCTCGAAGCGGTTTACGATCCGACCCAGCCCTACGTGCCGCCCAAGGCCGACGCGCCCGTTCCGGCCATGGATTTTGCCGCCCTCAAGACAGCCGCCGCCGCTTTGAGAGCCAGTTCTGAGAGCTATCGCGCCGCCCTGGACAGCCTTGCAGCGCGGCCCCTGCCCTCCGCTGCCCAAAAAGAAGCGGGAGAAGCCCTGATCGCCACCGAACGGGCCATGCTGCGTGCTGAGGGCTTACCCCGCAGGCCCTGGTTCCGTCACCAGATCTATGCGCCTGGGTTGTACACCGGCTATGGTGTCAAGACGCTGCCGGGGGTGCGCGAGGCGATGGAGGAGCGCCAGTGGAGCGAAGCGCGCGAACAGTGCACCATCCTTGCTGCCACCCTGGAGCGGGTAGCAGGTCAGATAGATAAGGCCACCGGAATTTTGCGCCCCAGTCAAACTACGTCTGCTGCACGGTAGATGCCGTCCTGCCGCCGGTTGTCTAGGATTGTGGGCAGGGCGTTCCCTGCGCTCCAGCCAATTTGCAGGCAGGTGGACCATGGTGGAAGCCTCGGTATTGTTTCAGCCTCCGGGCTTTGTCCGCAAGAGCACCTTCAGCTCCAGCGGCCGGCTCAACTACTACGAGTCCCGTCCTGAAGCCAACCCCACCGCGAAGACGATGGTGTTCCTGCACGGCTTCGGGGGTGGGTCTTCTTCTTATGAATGGTCGAAGGTGTACCCGGCCTTTGCGGCCGATTACCGGGTGCTCGCCCCGGACTTGCCCGGCTGGGGCTTCTCCGAGCATCGCGACTCCGAGTACGGCAAAGAAGATTACCTGAGGGCGATTGGCGAATTTCTAGCCGACGTGGCGGGCGGCCGGGCGATTGTGATCGCCTCCAGTGTGGTTGCGGCTTTGACCTTGCGGCTTTCGACCGAGCAGCCCGAGTATTTCGAGGCGATCGTGGCGATGAACCCTTCGGGGCTCTCGGATTTTGGCAGACCTTACGACGGCGGCTTTTTCAATTTCGTGGGCAGTTTGCCGGGGATCAACCAGTTCATTTATTCAAACTTGATCACCACTCCCGGCGGGATCCGCGATTTTTTGCGCCGCTCGCTGTTTGTGCGCGCAAACCGCATCAGCGAAGAGATCGTCGATGCCTACCACGCCTCGGCCTCGGAACCGAACGGCCAGTACGCCGCCTACTCGTTTCTCAAGGGCAACTTCAGCTTTGATCTGGCCGAATGGATGCCGCGTTTGACCGTGCCGGCGGCCATCCTCTGGGGTGCCCAATCGAAGTACGCCTCTCCCGATACGGGTGAGCGCCTCGCTGCTTTGAGCAACCAGGTCCGCTTTTTTAAAGCGATCGAAGACGTTGGTCTGACGCCCCAGTTGGAGTTGCCGGCAGCCACGGTTTCTGCCATCCGGGAGGCTCTCGCCGTTCTTGCCATCGCCGCCTGAGCAACGATTTTCCCTGGCGGTTGGTTTTGCACGAGAGTCTGTGGGTGCGAGAGGTGGAACCCCCTTCGCGCTTCCCCTCTCGCGCTCTCCTCCTCCCCGCCTCGCGGGGCTGCCAGCCCCCCGACACCCCCCGGACTTATCGGCACGGCTGAGAACGAGACTTGGCGGGTGGGCTGGGCTCGGCCGCCTCTGTCTGCAATTTACGGCTTGCAAATACAGCAAATGCGGCCCGATGTTCCACCTTTGCGGGTGGTACACGCAGAAATAGCACTAAAATGGTCTTGTATGACGGCAGGTAACAGCCCATGATTCGCATCACCCGGCAGTCAGACTACGGCATCGTGCTCGTAAGCCATCTGGCGGCGCATCCTGAGCGCAGTTTCGGAGCACCCGAACTGGCGGAGCGGGTAAAGCTGCCGCTGCCCATCGTGCGCAAGATCCTCAAGTTGCTGGCGCGGGAGGGGTTGCTGGTCTCGCAGCGCGGCGTCAAGGGCGGTTACTGCCTGGCGTTGCCGCCGGCGGTGATCTCGGTGGCCGACGTGGTCAGTGCCCTCGAAGGTCCAATAGCACTCACCGAGTGTATTGAAGATGCGCCGGGGGGCGGTTGTGCCCACGAGGCGGTCTGCCCGCTGATGCCCAAGTGGCAGCGCATCAACGCCGTTATCCAGCAAGCTCTCTCGGGTATCAGTCTCAGCGAACTGATTGCCCCTTGGCCCCAGGAACTACCCGTCCTGTCCCGCGCCGCGCGCCCGGTGCCGGCGGCTGTCCAGACACCCCTACGCTGATCTTACGGAGCGACCATGACCACTTCGACCCAGACGATTGAACAACTGGCCGGCAAGGAGTACCAGTACGGATTTGTCACCGACATCGAGCAGGAGACCGTCCCGCCCGGATTGTCGGAGGAGGTGATTCGGCTGATTTCCGCTAAGAAGCAGGAGCCTGAGTTCATGCTTGAATGGCGGCTCAAGGCTTACCGCCACTGGCTTTCGATGACGACGCCCGAGTGGGCCAACGTGCACTACCCGCCAATTGATTATCAAAATATCGTCTACTACGCCGCTCCCAAATCCAAAGCCGACGGTCCCAAGAGCCTAGACGAGGTGGACCCGGAGCTGTTGCGCACCTACGAAAAGCTGGGTATCCCTTTGCAGGAGCGCGCGGCCCTAGCCGGGGTGGCGGTCGACGCGGTTTTCGACAGCGTCTCGGTGGCCACGACCTTCAAAGACAAGCTCGGGGCGATGGGCATTATCTTTTGCTCGTTTTCTGAGGCGGTGCGCGAGCATCCCGAACTGGTGCGCAAGTACCTCGGATCGGTGGTGCCGACCGGCGACAACTTCTACGCCGCCCTCAACTCGGCGGTCTTCACCGACGGCTCGTTCGTCTACGTGCCCAAGGGGGTGCGCTGTCCGATGGAGTTGTCTACTTATTTTCGTATCAACGCCAAGAACAGCGGCCAGTTCGAGCGCACGCTAATCATCGCCGAGGCGGGCAGCTACGTGAGCTATCTCGAAGGCTGCACCGCCCCGATGCGCGACGAAAATCAGCTGCACGCGGCGGTGGTGGAGTTGATTGCCCACGACGATGCCACCATCAAGTACTCGACCGTCCAGAACTGGTACCCCGGCGACAAAGAGGGCAAAGGCGGCATCTACAACTTCGTTACCAAGCGGGGCCGCTGCGAGGGCCGCAACTCCAAGATTTCCTGGACGCAGGTGGAGACCGGTTCGGCCATCACCTGGAAGTACCCGGGCTGCATCCTCAAAGGCGACAACTCCGTGGGCGAATTCTATTCGGTGGCGCTCACTAACAACTACCAGCAGGCCGATACCGGCACCAAGATGATCCACATCGGCAAGAACACTAAAAGCACGATCGTCTCCAAGGGCATCTCGGCGGGCCACGGCCAGAACACCTACCGCGGGGCGGTGAAGATCTTGAGCGGTGCCGATGGGGCGCGTAACTACTCGCAGTGCGACTCGCTGTTGATTGGCGAAGATTGTGGGGCGCACACGTTTCCGTATATCGACGTGCAGAACCCGACGGCGCGCATGGAGCACGAGGCGTCCACCTCCAAAATCGGCGAGGACCAGATTTTCTATTGCAACCAGCGGGGCATCGCCACCGAGGATGCCGTGTCGATGATCGTCAACGGCTTTTGCAAAGAAGTGTTCCGAGAGTTGCCGATGGAATTTGCGGTCGAAGCCCAGAAGCTGCTCGAGGTCAGCCTCGAAGGCAGCGTCGGCTAAATGGAGAACCACCCCATGCTCGAAATTACCAGCCTGCAGGCGCGGGTCGAAGGCAAAGCGATCCTCAAAGGCATCGATCTGACCGTCCGCCCCGGCGAGGTGCACGCCATTATGGGTCCGAACGGTTCGGGCAAAAGCACCCTGGCCGGGGTGCTCGCCGGACGAGAGGAGTACGAGGTGACCGGCGGCGCGGTGCGCTACCTGGCTCAGGATTTGCTCGAACTCGCCCCGGAAGAGCGCGCCCGCGCGGGGCTTTTGCTGGCCTTTCAGTACCCGGTGGAGATTCCGGGAGTGAGCAATGTCTATTTTTTGAAGGCGGCCCTCAACGCGCTGCGCAAGCACCGGGGTGAAGGCGAACTGGACGCGGTCGAATTTCTGGCCCTGGTGCGCGGGCAGCTCAAGACCGTGCAGATGGACGAGAGTTTTTTGCGTCGCTCGGTCAACGAGGGTTTCTCCGGGGGCGAGAAAAAGCGCAACGAAATTCTGCAGATGGCGCTGTTGGAACCGCGCCTCGCCATTCTCGACGAGACCGACTCAGGCCTCGATATCGACGCGCTCAAAATCGTCGCGGATGGTGTGAATGGCCTGCGCTCGCCCGAGCGCTCGTTTCTGGTCATCACCCACTACCAGAGACTGCTCGATTACATCGTGCCCGACTTCGTGCACGTGCTGATGAACGGCCGCATCGTGCGCTCGGGTGGGCGTGAACTGGCCCTCGAACTCGAAGAAAAAGGCTACGGCTGGCTCGAAGCGGAGGTGACCGTCGGTGCCTAGGGAGTCTGCCACACCCGCTGCGATCGAAAAAAGCGCGTTCGTTCCCGACTTCGAACCTTTTATTGCCGCTCGCCCGGGCGAGGCCGCAGCGGTACTCGCCTCGCGGCGCACGGCGATGGAACGTTTTGTACAGCTCGGAGTACCCCATCGGCGCCTGGAGAACTGGCGGCACACCGATCTTTCGCCCCTCACGAAAAACCGGTTTACCCTCGCAGCCGAACCGACTGCCATCGATCCGGTTCAGTTGGTTCCCTACAGCTTGTCTGGTGCGCGCGAACTGGTATTTGTGGACGGGTTTTTCAGCGCGGAACTGTCGAACCCCGGCAAAGCGCAGCCTGGTCTGCTCCTGGGCAGTTATGCCGAGTGTCTGCCAGAGGATGCGCTGCGGTGGGCGGTTGCTCCCGAGACCGCCGAAGCGCTCGAAGCGCTCAACGGGGCCTACTGGCAGGACGGGGCGTTCGTGGATCTGGCGGCCGATGCCCGCGTCGAAGCACCGATTCACCTGCTGTTCATCGCCACCGGGGCCGATTTGCCCCTCGCCCAATTTGTGCGCAACCGGATCACAGCCGGGCCGGGCAGCCGGGCCACGATTATTGAGACTTACGCAAGTCTTGGGGCGGGTGTGCATTTCACCTGCCCCGTCGGCACTGTCGATGTGGGAGCCAACGCCGACCTCGACCACTACCGCCTCGGGCAGGAGAACGCCGCCGCCTTTCACCTGGCGACCTCGCGGGTGCGCCTTGGGCGCGACGCCCGCTTCAAGTCTCTCGCGTTCGTGGCCGGTGGCGGCCTGGTGCGCCATGACCTGCTTGCCGAACTGGCCGGTCCCAGCAGCGAAGCGACCCTGCACGGACTCTATCTGGCAGGCGGCACCCGGCACATCGACCATCACCTCTGGGTGCGCCACAGTGCCCCCCACGCGGCAAGCCGCCAGATCTACAAGGGCATCCTCGCCGGCCGGGCGCGCGCCGTCTTCAACGGCAACGTCTTTGTTGCCTCCGAAGCGGCCAAGACCGACGCGAAGCAAACCAACCGCAACCTGCTGCTCTCGGACGCAGCGCTGGTGCACTCCAACCCCCAACTGGAGATCTACGCGGGGGATGTGCGCTGCACCCACGGCTCCACCGTGGGACAACTCGACGAAGAAGCACTCTTTTACCTGCGCTCGCGCGGCCTGGATGAGGCGCAAGCCAAAAATCTGCTGACCCGCGCCTTTGCAAGCGACCTGTTCGAAGACATCCGGCCTGCCGCCCTGCGCGACCGGCTGGAGACCCTTTTGTACACCTGGCTCTCCTTTGAGGCCGGAATTGCCGGAACCGCACCATGACCTTCACCGCCCAAGCCCACCGGACCCTGACTCCCGCCGCCGTCGAAGGCCTGCGCGCCGATTTTCCGATTTTGCGCCAGACCGTCTACGGCCAGCCGCTGGTTTACCTGGACAACGCCGCCACCACCCAGAAGCCCCAGGCGGTGCTCGACGCCATCGCCGCACTCTACACCGGCTATTACTCAAACATCCACCGCGGCGTGCACCACCTCAGCCAGCTTTCTACCGAAGCCCACGAACAGGCCCGCACCAAAGTCCAGCAATTTATAAACGCCCGGAGCGATCGCGAGATCGTCTTCGTGCGCGGCTGTACCGAGGGGATCAACCTGGTGGCCCAGACGTTTGGCCGCGAGCGCGTCGGTCCGGGCGACGAGATTGTCATTTCCGCCATGGAGCATCACTCCAACATCGTTCCCTGGCAGATGCTCTGCCAGGAAAAAGGGGCCGTTCTCAAAGTGGCGCCCATCGACGATCGCGGCGAAATCATGCTTGAAGCCTTCGAGCAACTCCTGGGCGAGCGCACGAAGCTGGTGGCGGTGGTGCACCTGTCGAACGCTCTGGGTACGATTAACCCGGTGGCGCGCTTGATTGAACTGGCCCACGCCCGCGGCATCCCGGTGCTGGTGGACGGCGCCCAGGCGGTATCCCACATGGCCGTGGACGTGCAGGCGCTCGACTGCGACTTTTACGTCTTCTCGGGCCACAAGCTCTACGCGCCTACCGGCATCGGCGTGCTCTACGGCAAGGCGGAACTATTGGAGGCGATGTCCCCCTGGCAGGGCGGCGGAGACATGATCCGCTCGGTCAGCTTCGAGAAGACGATCTACAGCGACTTGCCCTACAAATTTGAAGCGGGTACCCCGGACATCGCCGGGGCCATCGCCCTGGGTGTCGCCGTCGACTACGTGCAGCACATCGGCTTGGAGGCGATCGCGGGCTACGAGCAGGAACTGCTCGACTACGCCACCGAGGCGCTCACGGCCATCGACGGCGTCAAGCTCATCGGCACCGCCCGCGATAAGGCGAGCGTGCTTTCTTTTGTGCTGGCCGGGGTCCATCCCCACGACATCGGCACGATTCTCGACCGCAAAGGCATCGCCGTACGGGCGGGCCACCATTGCGCCCAGCCGGTGATGCAGCGATTCAAGGTGCCGGCCACCGCCCGCGCCTCGTTCGCCTTTTACAACACCCGCGCCGAGGTGGATGCGCTGGTGGCGGCAATCCAACAAGTGCAGGAGATGTTTGGCTGATGTTCTCGGATCTGCGCGATCTCTATCAAGAAGTGATCCTCGACCACTACAAGCGTCCGCGCAATTTCGGATTGCTGAAATCGGCCAACCGCGAGGCGGAAGGCCACAATCCGCTCTGCGGCGACCAGGTGACCATTTATCTGCAGGTCGAAGACGGCATCGTCAAAGACATCCGCTTCCAGGGAGCCGGCTGCGCCATTTCGACCGCCTCCGCCTCGTTGATGACCGACGCGCTTAAGGGCAAGTCCCTGCAGGAAGTCGAAGCCCTGTTCGAGCGCTTCCACCGGCTGGTGACCGACAGCAGCGCGGAGGCCGGGCCGGAGTTGGGCAAGCTTGCCATCCTGGCGGGGGTGCGCGAGTACCCCGTGCGCGTCAAGTGCGCCACCCTTGCCTGGCATACCCTGCAGGCCGCCCTGCGCGGAAGCGGCACGGTGACGACGGAGTAACCACCATGAACAAAGACAGCGAACTGCAATCGCAGGTGATCGAAGCCCTCAAGGGGGTCTACGACCCGGAAATTCCGATCAACATCTACGACCTGGGCCTGGTCTACGACGTGAGCGTGGCCGCGGGCCACGTCGCGGTCCAGATGACCCTCACCGCTCCGAGTTGCCCGGTGGCGGGCTCGCTGCCCGGCGAAGTCGAAATGAAAATCCGCGAACTGCCGGGGGTGGTCTCCGCCCAGGTCGAACTGGTCTGGGAACCGGCCTGGACCATCGAACGCATGCCCGAGGAAGCCAAACTCCAACTGGGCCTTTTTTAACCTGTCCGGGCCATTCGGCCAACCGGACAAAAACCCCCGGCTTCGCGCCAGCGAAGCCGGGGGTTTTTGTGTATTGCAGCAGGGATACAGAGCTGACGTTGTACCTGGATGGAAGGGGGGTATCCATCTGCACAACCTTGTCCAAAAAGAGCGCTCACCCGGAGCGCCATCGGGGATCCCCTGGCATTGCCCTAAGCCAGATCAATCGACTGACACCAACACACCAACGCCGACCGCACCTACGGCCGGTACCTGCATCCTTCGCATTCGGGCGAGGACGATAAGTCTGTTGTAAGGTTAACCAGCAAGCGTGAGTAGAACGTCGAAGCAGCGTGAGAATTGCGTGAAACCCCTGGCGACTCGCCGGGCGGTGGGCGTATTGTTGAAGCGATGAACCTTGGCACGGGCTGCAATCTTGACGCGTCTGGCGCTCTCACTGCTCGGTCCGTTTGAAGCGACGCTGGATGGGCAGCGGTTGCCGCACTTTGCCTACGAGAAAGTACGTCTGTTGTTGGCCTATCTGGCGGTCGAGGCGCGCTATGTCCATCACCGCAGCACCCTCGCAGCGTTGCTCTGGCCGGATCAATCGGGTGCCGTCGCCCGCGGCAATCTGCGCAAAGCCCTGCTGTCGCTGCGCCAGATATTGGGGGATCATCTAGCCCCGGCGCCATTTTTGATCGCCACCCGCAACACGATCCACTTCAACCGGGCTGGCGATTACACCCTGGATACCGTGGCGTTTGCGGCGCAGATCGACGCTTATGCCCAACGACATCCAGCCGACGACCGCCTGTGCACCCAATGTCTGCCTCTGTTGGAGCAGGCCGTCGCCCTCTATCGCGTTCCGTTTCTGGACGAGGCAAATCTGCCGGGCTGCGAAGCGTTCGAAGACTGGGCCGCTCCGATTCGCGAACGGTTGCACCTGCAGGCCGTCAACGCCTGCAGTGCGATCACCGCCTACTATGAACAACAGCGCCACTGGGAACAGGTGCAGCGTTACGCCTGGCGGCAACTCACCCTCGAACCGTGGAACGAAAATGCCCACTGCGCGTTGATGCGGGCGCTGGCCCATAGCGGGCAGCGTGGAGCAGCACTGCAACAATACGAGCGCTGCCGCAAGGTGCTCGCCGAAGCGCTCGGCGTCTTGGAGGTGGAGCCTGCCACGACGGCGCTGTACGAACAGATCCGCAGCGGCGCCCTGGGGCCGTCGGAGCCTGCGGTCCTGACCTCGAGCGCCCCAGGGCGCCGAGAAGTTCCGGGACCGGGGAACTTGCCGGCACCACTCACGGGACTGGTGGGTCGGCAGCGGGAGATCTTGGCGGCGGGGGAACTGTTGACGCGCGAAGCGGTGCGGCTGGTGTGCTTTACCGGCGTGGGCGGTACCGGTAAGACGCGACTGGCGCTGGCGGTAGCCCAGGCGCGCCGGCAGAACTTTGCAGAGGGCGTCTGGTTCGTAGGACTCGCGGCCCTGGACGATGCGGCACTGCTGCCGGTGGCAATCGCCCACGCTCTGGCGGTGCAGGAGTCCGGCGCGGGGACGCTCCTACAGCGCCTGATTGCTTTTTTGCGGGAGCGGCAGGTCCTGTTGGTGTTGGACAACTTCGAGCACATCGCCGCGGCCGCCGGGATCGTCGGCGAGCTGCTTTCCGCTTGTCCGCTGCTCAAAATATTGATTACCAGCCGCACACGATTGCGCCTGTACGGCGAGTGGGAGTTTGGCGTGCCGCCCCTCGCCTTGCCGGCCTCGGAGGGACCGCTGACTTTCGAGCGACTCTGTGCGTCGGAGGCGGTGCAACTTTTTGTCGCCCGCGCCGAAGCTTGTCGGCGCGACTTTGTCTTGACCCCGGCGGTGGCTCCGGCGGTGGCGGCCATCTGCACCCACCTCGACGGGCTGCCCCTAGCCATTGAACTGGCCGCGGCCCGTTGCGCGCTGCTTGACCCACCCGCCCTGCTGGAGCAACTCGACAGACGCCTGCCGCTCCTGGTCGATGGTCCCGCCAATGTCCCCGACCGCCACCGGACGCTGCGCCAGGCGATCGATTGGAGCTATACCCTGCTGCCGCGCACCGAGCAGCAATTGTTCCGGCGACTGGGGGTGTTTGCAGGCGGCTGGTCGGTGGAAGCCGCCCTTGCCGTCTGCGGCGGGCCAAGCGACGCCGGGCGCGACGTGGCTGCAGAACTGCTCTCGCTTGCCAACCACCATTTGCTCAAGCAGGAGCCCACCCGCGAAGAAGAAACGCGCCTTACCATGCTCGCGACCCTCCGCGAATACGCTCTGGCGGAGCTGGAGGCGCTAGATGAGCTAGAAGCGGTGCAACAACGGCACAGCGAGTATTTTCTGCAGTGGGCGACAACCGCCGAGGCGCACCTGCGGGGCGCGCAGCAGGGAAGATGGTACCGACGCTTCGGGGTCGAGCACGAAAATTTGCGGGCCGCTTTGCACTGGACCTTTGCCCACGGCCGGTCGGAGGTAGCGGCCCGCCTGGCAACGGCCCTGTGCCGGTTCTGGTGGTTCTGCGGCCATTTGAGCGAGGGTCGCCGCTGGCACGAGGCGATCCTGGCCCGGCGAGAACATTTGTCCGGACCGATATTGGCCCGGTTGCTGGCTGGAGCCGGTATGCTGGCGCTGCGCCAGGGCGATGCGGCACAGGCCGCGGCCTGGTACGGCCAAAGCGAACGGTTGTGTCTCGAGCTGCAGGATAGCGCCGGTCTGGCCGTGGCGGCGGCGGGCCTCGGGATGGCGGCCTACTATAGGCAGGAACACGCCGCGGCCCAGGTGCACTTCGAAGCCAGCCTGGTTCACGAGCGGGAGCACGGCCTACCCCTACCCGAGGTGGCCCTGGCCCGCTTTTTGCTCGCCGCCGTCCAGTTTTATACCGGCAGCCCGGCCCGGGCACACACCGTCCTGTCGGAGACTCTGGAGCACAGCCGCACCCTGGGCGAACCGTTCGTCACGGCGCTCTGTCTGGCGGGGCTCGGGCAGATAGCCCTCGCGACGGGTGGGTACGCGCGCGCAGAGCAGCAGTATAGCGAGGCTCTCGCTCTGCTCGAAGATCTCGACGCGCGCGAAAGTTCGGTCAGTTGGGTGCTGAGCGGTCTGGCCGCTCTGGCCGCCGTCCGTGGCCGGACGATGCGCTCTGTGCGCCTCTACGCCGCGGCTGAAGCCCTGAGCGAGGCGTACGGATCGCCCTTGGGTCCGGAGGTACAGCACTTCCACGAGCCGTTTCTGGCTTCCGCCCGCACCCGCTTGGGCGAGGCGGCGTTCGCCTCGACCTGGCTTGTGGGGTGCGCTCTCACCCGCGAAGCCGCCTTTGCCCTGGCCCGCCAGGACACCGCCGGTGCGGAGGCGCAAGAAAACTGAACTCCCTGCCCCGACCGCTTCTGTCGCTCATATTCATCGCCGCGTTCAGTGCAAGGCGCGAAACAGGTGATGGTGCTCGGGGTGGTACAGCCGCGAGCGGGACGGCGCGGCTTCCAGGGCGGGACTGATCAGGTACAAAGTCGTGCGGGTGAGCTTCTCCTCGCGCGTCGTGCGGGCAAGTTCACCCAGGCGGGTACGCACGATGCGCTCGTCGGGCCAACCCAGACGGTAGCAGACGGCCACCGGCGTCTCGGGTGGGTAGTGGGCCAGCAGACGCTCCTCGCACTCAGCGGCGTGATGGGCGCTCAGATACAGGCACAGCGAGGCGCGGTGGGCCGCCAGGCCCGCCAATTCTTCGGCGGCGGGAATACCGGTGCGGCCGCTCGCCCGCGTCAGGATAATCGTCTGCACCAGCCCCGGCACGGTCAGTTCGACTTTGAGGGTGGCGGCAGCGGCCTGAAAGGCACTGATCCCCGGCACGATTTCAAATTCGATCTCTGCTTTGATCAGGGCCACCATCTGCTCGTGCACCGCCCCGTAGAGGCACGGGTCGCCCGAGTGCAACCGCACCACCCGCCCACCGGCGCGCACCCGCCCGATCAGATCCGGCAAAATCGCTTCGAGGGTAAGCGAACGGGTGTCGATGCGTTCGGCCTCGGGCCGGCACCAATCGAGTAATCCCTCCGGCACCAGCGATCCGGCGTAAAAGACGGTGTCCGCGAGGGCGAGCAACCGCTGGCCGCGCACAGTAATGAGATCCGGATCGCCCGGACCGGCACCAATAATTTGAACAGGATGCGAAGTCGTCATGTAGGTTGCTGTCCTTCGATTTGCCGCTTTACCCAGGCCCGGAAATTGGCGATGGCCACTTCCTCCTCGGCCGCGCCGAGCACCGCCTGCAGATCGGCTGAGGTGACGAAAGGAAACAGGCCGCTGCGCACACTCGACTGATAACTCCCTTGCTGAAACCGGTGGATCTGCAGCCGACCTGCACGGTACAGCCAGACTTCGGGAACGCCCAGGGCAGCGTAGATGGCAAGCTTGTTGAGCGAAGAACTAGTCACATCGATCTCGATCACCAGATCCGGCGGTGGATCGACACCCAGGTTGATGGGTCTGCGGCGGACCAGTGGAGCGTTGTAGATGTAATAAGACTTGTCGGGCTCGACGCCCGCTGCAAGGTCCGCCCGGCGAAAGGTGGTCGAGCCGACACTACGCACGGGCAGTTGCAACGCTTCAATCAGCACGTAGGCGCACCGCCCCAGCATTTCGGTCTGCGTTTCGTGTTCGTCCGAAGGTGTCACGATTTCAAGATCCCCACGCCAATACTTTAAACGGACGCCGCGCGTCTCGGGCAGTTCGGCCAACAGCCGTTCGAAAGTCTCCCAACTGACGTTCCTGAGCAAGCTGCAGGAGGAGAAATCTTGTGCGAGGCTCTGCATTGTCAAAATCTCCCAATGTGGGACCGGCCAGGCTTCGATGTTATCAACCGCAACTCCCGTTCGCCCAAATACCGCCACCGGCCAGGGGCGAGATCGCCCAGGGTGAGCGCACCGATCGCCACCCTTACCAGCCTGAGGGTCGCATAGCCCACCGCCGCCGTCATCCGCCGCACCTGGCGGTTGCGGCCCTCGGTGAGGGTGAGCGCTATCCAACTAGCGGGAATGCTCTTGCGCACCCGGATGGGCACCGGGCGCTCCGGCAGGTCCGGCTCGGCAATCGCCACAGCTGTCGCCGGGCGGGTGCGTATCCCCTGGATCTCGACTCCCGCCGCGAGGCGCCCCAGCGCTTCGCCGTCCGGTGTGCCTTCCACCTGCACCCAGTAGGTGCGCGGGTGGGCGAAGCGCGGATCGGTCAGCCGATGGGCCAGGGCGCCGTCGTCGGTCAACAGCAGCAGCCCTTCGCTGTCGCGGTCGAGCCGCCCCACCGGGTAAACGCCGGGAATATCTATATAATCTTTGAGCGTATGCCGTCCTTCCCCACCGCTAAATTGGGTGAGCACGTCGTAGGGCTTATTAAAAAGTAGGTAGCGCAGCGGAATCCCTCCTGTACAAGTGTTTTGACCTGCAAACCATTATCAATTCACCAAAACGTTACGGCCATTACAACGGCCTGCCAATCGGCTGCTACGCTATTGCCCATCTGCGGACAGCGTATACCCTGTTCTCCTGCAAATTGGGGAGTAAAGGGGCGCTTCGCTCAATCGAAGGAGTGGACGGTTCATGAAAACATCATCTCGCTTGGGAGGCGCCCTTGCCTGGGCGGTTCTCCTGCCTGCATTCACCGCGGTGCCTGCGGCTTATGCCGGACCCGTCGCCACGGTGGCGGCCAACAGCCAGATGGTCTCCCTCGAAGGGGCCAAAGCACTGCTCGATCAAAGCCGGGGCCGGGCGGCGGACTTGCAGGCCCGTCCGGCGCTGTGGGACTGGACGGCCCCGGTGACCGCACCCCCCCGGACCGCCCAGGCGCCGACACCGCTTCCGGCGACCACCCCGGCCGAACCGGCCCCGGCCGACCAGCCTGCCGACGAAACGACCGACATTCTCGATGAAGTCTCGGTGACGGCCACCCGCCGCCTCACCCGCCAGCGGGACATCACCGCCACGACTTATTCCGTTAAGCGGGAGGACTTTGCAGCCCAGGGCGCCCAGACGGCGACCGACGCGCTGCAGATTATTCCTGGATTTATTGGTCAGCCGTCTTTGGGCGGCGTGCGCAACGCCGGCGGCAACTTCCTGCGCGGCTTCAACGATCAGCGCTTCTTGGTGTTGCGCGACGGGCTCGCCCAGACCTTCCCCCAGAACGGCCGCTCCGCCGTTGCCCAGTTTTTGCTGGATGATCTCGAGCGCATCGAGGTGGTGACCGGCGGTGCGACGCTTCGGTACGGCTCGGGCTCGGTAGGGGGTGTCATCAACTTGATCACCGAGACGCCCAAGGGGCTCCCTAAGCTGACGCTCGAATACCAGGCCGGTTCCTATGGATTTTCGCGCTACCTGGGCAAGTACGGTGGCGGCGACGACACCTTCAGCTACAACTTCGCCTTTTCGAGCCTGGTAGCCTTCAACAACTATCCCTTCAAATACACCATCCCGAGTTCAGCCCAGTACTACGGACCGACAGTCAACCAGAACTCCCAGGTCACCACCCCCAATATCGATCCGAGTATCTATCCCAACGGCACCAACTCCTTCGGCTATGGCGGCCCGGGCGACCCGGACAACAGCGGCGCCGTCGATCTATTCGGCTTCATGAAACCCGAGCTTGGCCCACCCATCACCATCCAGGGCATTGCCGACTCCTCCTACAACGCTCAGGACAACTACACCGCCAAGCTGGTCTTCCAGAAGTGTTGAACGCTAGGAATTGGGGTTACAAAAAGAAGCCCAAAATCGTGTAGACTTTGGGCTAAGTGAAATAATTATTGTTGAGCTGATGCTACTCGATTTTCCGCAACTTGTCAAAACCT
>JAHHGR010000058.1 GCA_019359725.1 Aphanocapsa lilacina HA4352-LM1
AGGTGCAAAGGGCAATGGACATGATCAATGACCGCCCGCGAAAAGTGCTTGGTTATCGGACACCACGGGAGGTATTCTTAGCTCAGTCAGGTGCTGTTGCACTTCAAACTTGAATGGGCCGTTTGATTTCTTGATCGGCATATTTTTCAGGAAATAAGTCTACAGGATAGATGAAAGCACCGGTGCACCCGTTCTGCGGAGATATGCCCATGGCTGACATCAAAGCCCTGGTCGTTGCAATCAACGACTACCCGGGTACGACCAACGATTTGCCCAGCTGTCTGGAGGATGCGAGAAAATTTATCGAAGTGCTGAAATCCCCATCCTACGGACTTCGCACTCAACAGTTGCGCACGCTGTACGACGCTGAAGCCACCATCAAAAATGTCACCGACGGTCTGGACTGGTTGTTGGGGGGGGTGAGCCGTTCCGCCAACGGCAAGCAAGACGCGCGCCGGATCTTGTATTTTAGCGGGCACGGTTTTCGGACCGAACTGGAAGGCATTTTGCGCGAGTGCCTGTGCCTGTATGACGGCTTTTTCTTCGATCAGCAACTGAGCGCCAAAACCCAGGGATTGCCGCCCGGTGTGCTCACAGTCCTCCTGGACAGCTGCCATTCCGGCGGCATGGAGAAGCCGTTTTTGCTGGTGGTGCCCACCGGCGAGACCGAAGAGCGCACCCGCAACAAAGTCTGGATTCCGGAGGATCTTTCCCAAGAGATCGCCGTGGAGCTGGATCAAACCGCCAGTTTGCCCTTCAAAGCTTTTGGCGGTCCGGTCGAACCGCCCCTGGCCGCCTCCGAAGCGGGCTCCATGCGGTCGATGGCGATGAGCGCCTTTGCCCAGCAGAAGGCGGATGCGCCGCAGGTCAACGGCCTGGTGCTCACCGCCTGCCGGGCGGATCAGACCGCCGCTGCCAGCACCTCGCGCACCCACGGCATGTCCGCCTTCACCTACGGGATCGTCACCGCTCTGGCCAAGGTGGGCCAGTCGCTGCCCTCCTACGATGGCTTGTCCAACGCCCGCCTGTTGCAGGCGGTTGCGGCGGAACTGTCCGCGCTCAACTTCCAACAGACCCCGCAGGTCAAAGAACCCGACACTCCCCGGGATCTGGGTTCCTACACCTTTATCACGCTGCAGCCGATGGGTTCGGATGTCATCTCACCGACCCAGCCCACCGTACCCGCTGCCGGTTCCAGCAGTTGGCTCACCAGCCTGTGGGAGATGCTGCGCGGCACGACCGGTAAATCCTTTGCAGGAGAACAAACCATGGTTTCTTCGATGAGCACGTGGACGATCACCAAATCGCAGCTGGAGACAAACGCGGTCGAGGAGAAATTTTTCGGCTCCGTACTGCGCGCTGCGGTGCGCCTCGCCCCGATGATCGTCAATGTCGTTGGTCAACTGAACAAGGACTACCAGCCGGACGGTGCCTCCCAGCAACAGGAAAAATTCCTGGGTGCACTTATCGCGGCGGTCACCACCATCGCCCCGACGATCCCCGACATCATCCAGGCGTTCCGCAAAGACTTCGAAGCCGACGGCACGGCCGAAAAGCTCTTTGGCGAGCAGGTCTCCAACGGGCATGGACGCAAACTCCCGATCCCGGTGTCGCGCGTGTCCTCCCATGAGCTACCGGTAGGAGCAGGGCTGAGCTGAAGCCTGGCTCAGATAGCCTGTGCGCCGATAGTTACGATTGGCGGTACCCGTGGCCTGAAAGGGCCGTGGGTGCCGCGTTCCAACAAAAGCCTGGGGAGCCCGGATAGGTCAGCCGAAGGACATACTCTAGATATCCAGACGACAATGCATGGGAAGAAAGTGTGAAGTCACAAGTGGCCCGCTGGGGGAATTCCCTCGCTTTTCGCATTCCCAGGCAGATTGTGATCCAACTTGGTCTCAAGCCCCACACCACACTCCTATGCAGTGTAGAAGCCGGGGCTCTGGTTGTTCGGCCTGTGCGGGAGGTCAAAGAGTACAGCCTTGAGGAGTTACTTGTCGGCCCGCTTGAAGTCGAAGACGAGGTCGATTGGGGCAAACCCGAAGGGAAAGAAGCTTGGTAGAGTACGTTCCCCGGCGCGGCAAATTCATTTGGCTCAGTTTTGATCCACAAGCCGGGCATGAGCAGATGGGGGTTCGCCAGCCCTGGTGGTCAGCCAGACTTTGTTCAATGAGAGGCTTGGCTTTGTCTTCGTTTGTTCTGTCAGCAACACGAAGCGCAAAAATCCGTTCTACGTACTTATCCCTGAAGGACAGGCAGTGACAGGGGTAATCATGGCCGATCAACTGCGCTCGCTTGATTACCGAGCCCGGCGGGCAGCCGCGATCAGTTTATGCCCCGAGGAACTGCTGATAGAGGTGCTGCGCAAAATTCAGCCGATTCTTTTTTGATTACACTGCTGGCCTTCGAGGGCGCGGATCATGGGCGATTTCAGACGAGTCTTTGCTGCCATTGTCGCATTGGCTCGGGCGCACGATGCGACTGCACCGGGTAGGCAATCTCGATGCCCGATCGGTCCGGCATCGCCTACCGTAGCTGGCGAATGAGCGTGTTGAGTTGTTCGCCGTAAAGCTGGTACTTGTCGATCTGGCTTTTGTAGATAAGCAGGTCCGACTCGTAGCGGGTCTTTTTGAACTCTGCACCGTTGAGGCGGCGGGTCTCGATGTGTTCGAGCACCCGGCCCATGGTCTGTACGGCGAAGCGCAGCGACTCGACGTAACTGGTAAAGACTTTGAACAGGCCCAACAGCGGCGCTTTTTCGGGAATCTCCTCCGGCAGCTCGCCCGCTGCACCCTGGAGATCTTTGATTTGTTTGCTCACCGCCAGGAGCCGCTCGATGAGCGGTTGTACCAGCGGTTTGAGGGGGCTCACGTCGTTCCAGCCAAACGTGTTCTTCCACGAAAACATCCGGTCGTCGATGGCCAGATAGGCGTCGAGCACCTCGGCCGCCTCCGCCACCAGCTCTCCTGCCGCCTGTTTGAACCGGTCCACATCGCTCATGCTTTATTGTGGCGCGGGTTTGGACGGCTACCCGGAATGATGTTGCAGATCCGTTACACTGTGTAGGTGTAGTGAGGGCAAGCCGCCGTGCTCAGGCTCGAATCGGTCAGCAAGATTTATCCGACCGGAGAAGTTCTCCGCGACTGTACCTGGGAGGTGCTTCCCGGGGAGCGCATCGGTCTGGTGGGCGCCAACGGAGCAGGTAAATCGACGCAGATCAAGATGCTTTTGGGCCAGGAGGAACCCACTAGCGGGCAGGTGATCCGTCCGAGCCACGTCAAGATTGCCTATCTGGCCCAAGAATTCATGGTCACCCCGGGCCGCACCGTGCGCGAAGAGTTGCTCTCGGTCTTCGAGGAAGCCCAGGCCGTTCAGCATGAACTGAACGAGGCGAATCTGGTCCTGGCGGACGCCGGCGGCGCATCGGAGGTGGAACTCACCCGGTTGCTCAAAAAAATCGACCGCCTGCAGACCCGCTTCGAGGCCCTCGACGGCTATCTACTGGTGAACAAAGTCGAAAAATTGCTGCCCGAATTGGGTTTCAACGACGCCGACGGCGATCGGGCCGTTGAGACGTTTAGCGGCGGCTGGCAGATGCGCATTGGTCTTGGCAAACTGCTGCTCACCGAGCCGGATGTGTTGTTGCTCGACGAACCGACCAACCACCTCGACCTTGAGACCATCGAGTGGCTCGAAGGCTACCTCAAAGATCTCAACCGGGCGATGGTGATCGTCTCCCACGACCGGCGCTTTCTCGATCGGATCGTCACCAAAATCGTCGAAGTCGAGCGGGGGGTGGCGAGCACCTACAGCGGTAACTACAGCTTTTACCAGACGGCCAAATCCGAGCGCGCCGACGCGCAGCTTTCAGCCTACGAGCGCCAGCAGCGCGAATTGGGCCGACAACAGGCCTTCGTCGACCGATTTCGCGCCTCGGCCACCCGCAGCACCCAGGCCAAAAGCCGCGAGAAGCAACTCGAAAAAATTGAGCGCATCGAGGCGCCGGTGGGTACTGAGCGGACGCTGCGCTTTCGCTTCGCCCCGGCCCCCGCAAGCGGCAAGCAGGTGATGCTCGTGCGCGATCTGTCGCTGGAATATGGCGACAAAATTTTGTTTTTGGGAGCGCATCTGGAGATTCTCAAGGGCGAGCGCATCGCCCTCTTGGGTCCCAACGGTGCCGGCAAATCGACGCTGCTCAGGTTGTTCATTGGTGAAGAGCAGCCCACCACCGGCAAAATCGAGTTCGGTCACAACGTGCTCGCGGGCTACTACGCCCAGCACCAGGCCGAGACCCTCGACATGGGCAAAATTGTTCTCGACACGCTACACGACGAAGCGCCGCAACTCACCAACGAAGAAGTGCGCACGATGCTCGGGCGATTTCTCTTTAGCGGCGATACGGTCTTTAAGAAAGTCTCCGCCCTCTCCGGGGGCGAAAAATCGCGCCTCGCCCTGGCCCGGTTGCTGCTGCGCCCCAGTAACTTTCTGCTGCTCGACGAACCTACCAACCACCTCGATATCCCGAGCAAAGAAATTCTTGAAGAGGCCCTGCGCGAGTACACCGGCTCAGCGGTGATCGTCTCCCACGACCGCTACTTCATCCAGCGCGTTGCCACCAAGATCGTCGAAATCCGCGAGGGCGAACTGGTCACCTACGACGGTGACTACGACTACTATCTCGACAAAAAAGCCGAAGAAGCCGAGCGCCAGGCCCTCGAAGCGAAATTAGCGCGCGAGCAGGCCAAAGAAAAAGAAAAGCGGGCCAAAGAAAAAGAAAAGCAAAAGCAGAAAGCCGCCCAGGCTAAGAGCTGATTTGTAAAGTCCGTTAAGCAGCGGGTGCCAGCCTCCGTAACATCAGCCGCATGTTCGTCAAGTAGATCATCGACTCGCTACTTTTGGGCCACTGCTCATAGCCTTTGCGCTTCGCACGGCTGCGCCTACAGCGGAAGGCTGTTCATCGCGTCCGGCAGCCTTGCGGGTTTTGGCCACTCGTTGCGCGTTGATGGTTTGCCAATGTCCGTCTTTGTCCCACTGGTCGAAATACGTGTAGACCGTTGTATGAGGTGGCAGGTCATGGGGCATCATCTCCCACTAGGTTCTCGCTCACAGTGGTTGCGCTTCAGCAAGTACGCGGGTCCGATGCTTCGGTGGCAGATCGCCGGGAGTCAGAAGATCCACCGGAACACCAAGTAGGTCTTCAAGCTCAACCTGCAGGCCACCAAGATCAAAAAGCGTGACTCCGGGCAGCACATCGACCCATAGATCAAGGTCGCTTCCCTCTCGATCGGTACCATGTAGTACCGAACCGAAAATACGTGGGTTTACTGTGCGAAAGCGTTCAGTCAGTTCGCGTACAGCGTGACGCTTGAGGCTGAGCGCAACCGATGGTTTCATCAGTTTTGCCACAAAAAATCCATACACAATTATATCCCGCGGGAGGTTGTCGGCTGCCCAGAAAGACCGGCATGCCGTCCACTGTCCACCAAAACCGAGCAAGCTCAGACCTTCTTGCCCAAAAGCCGCTCGCGCAACTTGTGAATCTTGTCTCGGTACTCGGCGGCTTTCTCGAATTCGAGTTTTTTGGCCGCATCGCGCATCTGAATTTCCAGTTGCGAGACCAGTTCGGGGATGTCGGCCAGGGCCACTTCGGTGGGGGCGGCGGCGGCGGCTTCGAGTTCCTGCTGGTTGAGGCGGCGGGAAACCGCCAGGTAGTCGAGGATGCTGTTGGCATCCAGGCGCTTGACGATGGGTTGGGGGGTGAGGCCGTGCGCTTCGTTGTAGGCCCTCTGGATCTGGCGGCGGCGCTCGGTCTCGCTGATCGCTTTGTCCATCGAGGCGGTGAGGCGGTCGGCGTACATGATCACCTGGCCCCGCACATGGCGCGCCGCCCGACCAATCGTCTGAATCAGCGAGCGCTCGGCGCGCAGGAAACCTTCTTTGTCGGCGTCCAGAATCGCCACCAGCGACACTTCGGGCAAGTCGAGCCCTTCTCTCAGTAAGTTGACGCCGATGAGCACGTCAAAATCGCCCTGGCGAAGAGCCTGCAAAATCTCGATGCGCTCGATGGCCTGAATCTCCGAGTGCAAGTAGCGGACTTTGACCCCCCGCTCCTGGAAATACTCGGTGAGATCTTCGGCCATGCGCTTGGTGAGAGTGGTGACCAACACCCGCTCGCGGCGGGCGACCCGTTCGTGAATCTCGTGGAGCAAGTCGTCCACCTGACCTGCCACCGGCCGCACGAAGACCTCCGGATCGAGCACGCCGGTGGGACGAATAATCTGCTCGGCGACATGCTCCCCTGCCATGCGGCCGGTCTCGGGGTCGCGAGCGCCGCCCGAGAGTTCCACTTCCCAATCGCCTGGGGTGGCCGAGACGAAGATGGCCTGGCGGACTTTATCCCAGAATTCGGGCGCTTTGAGCGGGCGGTTGTCGGCGGCCGACGGCAAGCGGAAACCGTGATCGATGAGCACTTTTTTGCGCTGGGCGTCGCCGTTGTACATGCCGCGGATCTGGGGGATGGTGACGTGGGATTCGTCGACCACCAACAGCCAGTCCTGCGGAAAATAATCGATGAGGCAGGAGGGCGCTTCGCCCGGCCGGCGGGCGGCGAGGTGGCGCGAATAATTTTCGACGCCGTTGCAGTAACCCACCTCGCGCAGCATCTCCAGGTCGTAGCGGGTGCGTTGCTTGATGCGCTGGGCCTCCAGCAGCTTGTTTTCGCCCTCCAGTTCGGCCACGCGCGCCTCCAGTTCCTGCTCGATGGCGATGCAGGCCTGCTCCAGCTGCTCCTCAGGTGTCACAAAGTGCTTGGCCGGGTAGATGTTGAGGCTGTTGACCGAGCGGACCACCTCGCCGGTGACCGGGTCGAGCCAGCGCACCGCCTCGACTTCGTCGCCAAAAAATTCGACCCGGATAATCCGGTCCTCGTAGGCGGGGCCAATCTCGACCACATCGCCGCGCACTCTGAAGCGACCGCGGCCGAGGTCGATGTCGTTGCGCTCGTACTGCACCGTGACCAACTGGCGCAACAATTCGCGCTGATCGATAGAGGAGCCGACTTTAATGGAAATGGCGGCGCGCAGGTATTCTTCGGGCATCCCCAGGCCGTAAATGCAGCTGACGGAGGCCACCACAATCACGTCGCGCCGCTCGAAGAGCGAGCGGGTGGCCGAGTGGCGCAGCATGTCGATTTCGTCGTTGATGCTCGCCGATTTTTCGATATAGGTGTCGGTCTGGGGGATGTACGCTTCGGGCTGGTAGTAGTCGTAATAAGAAACAAAGTATTCGACAGCATTGTCGGGAAAAAATTCGCGCAATTCGTTGCAAAGCTGGGCAGCGAGGGTCTTGTTGTGGGCCAGAACCAGCGTCGGCTTGCCGACTTTTTCGATTACATTGGCGATCGTGAAGGTCTTGCCGGTGCCGGTCGCCCCCAGAAGGGTCTGAAACGGCACGCCCCTCAGGGCGCCGGCGCTCAGCTGCGCGATGGCCCGGGGCTGGTCCCCCGTCGGCCGGTAAGGAGCCGAAACTACGAAGCGGTCGTCGGTCATGGGTGTCCAAAAGTTCACAACGCGGCTACCATTGTAGCCCCTAATGCCCCGGCCGGCAGTGTTCGTTTCCATCGTCCCCGCTTCGTGCTACCGTTTTGGGTGCTGAATCTACCCGACGGACGCCTCGGCCGGTATGAGCAATGTTTTGGACCGCCTCTTCCAGCAGGCGGTGCGCAAGTTGAAAACCAAAGGCCTCACCGTCGAAGCGGACGATAGCAATTCCTTATATTTCATCGTCCTCAGGGCAAACGGATTTCCAGTCGATTCGCCTTCAGGAAGCTGGCAGTTTTCGAAGATGGACGTCATCCAACTTTCTGAGCGCGAACTCTAGAGATCGGCACGGGGTTTTGCGGGTGCTATTCTTGATGGCAACCGGCCCTGGCACCCCGTATGCCCAAAGATGCGATCGGTATATTGATAGACCTGGCCCGGCGGGGTGAAATCGATCCGTGGGATATCGACGTGGTGCAGTTGACCGATCGCTTCTTGCAATCGCTTAGCAGCCTCGACGCTTCGGATCTGCCCCGCTCGGGCCAGGCGCTTTTTTATGCTTCGGTGCTGGTGCACATGAAAGCGGAGATCCTCGAAGGATCGATGCAGCCGCCCGATCCGCCCGAGGCGCCGGAGGACCAAGAAGAGGCGCTGTCGCACCCGCTGGGCCCCAACGGACCGGCGGTGGCGCTTGAGCGCCTGATCCGCCGCCGTCCGGCGGTGCCTGCGATGGTCGATCGGCCCCTGACCCTCAACGATCTGATTGCCCATCTGCGCGAAGTCGAGCAAATGGAGGGCCACCAGGCCCAAAAGCGCACCGCCGAGCGCCGCCCACCCCTCAAAGGTCCGATGGTGCGCACGATGGAGCAAGTCGAGCATCTGGCCCACCAGGAGAACCTCGAAGCGATCGTGACCGGATTGTGGGCGGTGCTCACCACCAAAGGCGTCACCGCCTTCGAAAAATTGTTAGAACACTACCGGGATCGCGTGGGAGCGTTCTTGGGTTTGCTGTTTCTGGCGCACCGCAATCGGGTGGTGCTCGCCCAGGCCGAATTTTACAGAGATATCGAGATCTATGCCGTCGACGAATCTCAAGACCCGCCTGGAGGCGGTGCTCTACCTTAAAGCGCGTCCGCTGAACCTCGAGCAGCTCAGCCGCTACGCGGAGTGCGATCGGGACGATTGCCGCGAGGCGTTGCTTGAGTTGCTCGAAGATTATTCCGGCCGCGACGGTGCCCTGGAGATTGCCGACACCGCCGAAGGCTACGCCCTGCAACTGAGGCCGCCCCTGCAAGATCTCATCCAGCGGCTGGTGCCCGCCGACCTGGGGGTGGGTGCCCAGCGCACCCTGGCCTTGATCGCCCTCAAAGGCCCCCTCGCCCAGAGCGAACTGGTGGAGTTGCGCGGTTCGGGAGCCTACGATCAAGTGCGCGACCTGGTCGGCAAGGGCTTCATCTCCCGCTGCGCCGAGGGACGCTCCTACAAGCTGCGCGTCACCGAGAAGTTCTTTCAGTACTTTGCCATCGAAGATGTGCGGGATCTGGTGAGGTAGGCAGTGCTATGGATCTAGCCGGTCTGCGGACAAACTTGCTGCTCTTTACGGTCGCCGCCTTGCTCGCGATGCTGGCGGTGGGCGCGCTGATCGTCTTTCAGTGGCGGCCCGCCCCCGAGCCGCAGGCGACGGCCGCCAAGGTGCTGACGCTCCAGAAACTGATGCGGCAGTTGCCCCAGCAGATGCAGTTGGAGCAGGCCCGCGCCGTGGCGGCGGGCGGTACGAGCGCCGATTTGCTCGCCGCCGCCAACCAGGCGGGCCGCATCCCCCCCGATTCGTTCGCCCACGCCGCCGCCCAGGCCGACTTGCGCCGCTGGAGCGATCAACTGCTCGAACAAGCGCGCACCCAGGCCCAGACGGGCTCCCCACGGGCATTGCAAGCGTCGATCGCTGTGCTTGAGCGCGTCGCCCCCGGCAACCCCGTCCACACCCAGGCCCAGGCCCAGATCCGCCAGTGGCGCCAGGCGCTCGCCCCGGCCGCCAGTACCGCCCCGGTCGTCTCCTCAGCACCCGCACCGGCTTTGCCCCCGAGTTTCGCTCCGCGCCTGCGCCCCCTGCCCAGCAAGCGCCAGACGCCCACCAGCCTCTTTGAAGACATTCAGCTCGATGTCGGTGAGACCCGGGGCGGGGTGACCCTGAGCGCTTCCTCCGTGCGGGTGCAGGGCAACGAATTTGTCATTACCGCCCACCTGGACAACAACTCCAACCAGCGCTATATCTTCTTGCCGGGACTCATCCGCCTCAACGACGCCGGTGCCGCCGACCGGCGCACCCGCATCGATTTGAGTCTGGAGCAGGGGATCATCCCGCCGGAGGGGACGGCCCGCCTGAGCATCCATGGCCGCGGCCCCTGGGAGCCGCCCTACCGGATTGTGATCAACGAAAACCGCATCTCCGGAACGCGCGATTTCAATTTGCCGGTGATGCCCTGATGGGTGGAGAAGATTCGATGGTAAAATCCTGATGTTTTGTTAAGTGGAATATCCATGCTGCAAAATACGGGTGACTCCGTGCCTATCCGCGTCGGTGTCATCGGCGTGGGCAACATGGGCCAGCACCACACCCGGGTGCTGAGTCTGTTGAAGGATGTGACCCTGGTCGGCATCGCCGATATCAACGAAGCGCGCGGCCTGGATGTCGCCAGTAAGTACCGGGTGCAGTTTTTTAAAGACTACCGAGAACTGATCGAGCACGTCGATGCCGTCTGCATCGCGGTGCCCACCCGCCTGCACTACACCGTCGGGCAGGAGTGTCTCAAATTGCGGCGGCACATTTTGATCGAAAAGCCGATTGCCGCCCACATCTCCGAGGCCGAAGAACTGGTCAACCTCGCCGCCCAAAATGGCCGCATTTTGCAGGTGGGTCACATCGAGCGGTTCAACCCGGCCTTTCGCGAGTTGCGCAACGTCCTCAAGCAAGAGGAACTGCTTGCCTTCGAAGCCCACCGCATGAGCCCCTATTCGTCGCGGGCCAACGACGTTTCGGTGGTCTTCGACTTGATGATCCACGACATCGACTTGCTTTTAGAACTGGTACCCTACCCGATGGCCAAGATGACCGCCGCCGGCAACCGCGCCACCCACTCGGGCTATCTCGACTACGTGACCGCCACGGTCGTCTTCTCCAACGGCACCGTCGCCAACCTCACCGCGAGCAAAGTCACCCACCGCAAAATCCGTACCCTTTCGGCCCACTGCAAAAACAGCCTGGTGGAAGCCGATTTTTTGAGCGGCGAAGTGCTCATCCACCGCCCCCCGGAGTCCGACTACACCACCGAGTACGGCCAGGTGCTCTATCGCCAGGCGGGCCTGATCGAGAAGGTTCAGACCAGCAATATCGAGCCTTTGAGCGCCGAACTCGAACACTTTATCCACTGCGTGCGCGGCGGCAACCAGCCGTCGGTGGGGGGCGAGCAAGCCCTCAAGGCCCTGCGCCTGGCTGCCCAGATCGAGCAGGTGGCCCTCGACGGCAAAATGTGGTACGGTACCGACCCAGATTTGGCGGAGATCCTCGCTTGATACCGATGCTCGACCTGTCGCTACAGACAGCCCGACTGCTTCCTGAAATCGAAAAGACCCTGCACGAAATTTGCACCAGCGGCAGTTTTATCCTCGGTCGCCATGGCCGCGCCCTCGAAGCGGAGATCGCGGCTTTGAGCGGGGCAAGTTCCGGCCTCGGCGTCGCCTCGGGCACCGACGCGCTGCACCTGGTACTCAGGGCCCTGGGCATCGGGCCGGGGGAGGAGGTGATTACTTCGCCCTTTACGTTCATCGCCACCGCCGAGGCAATTTCCTACTGCGGGGCGACGCCGGTCTTCGTCGACATCGACCCGGATACTTTCAACATTGACCCCGCCCAGATCGAAGCGCGCATCACCGGGCGCACCCGAGCGATTTTGCCGGTGCATCTTTTTGGTCAGGCCGCCGATATGGACCCGATTCTGGAGATTGGCCATCGCCGGGGCCTGCACGTCATCGAAGATAGCGCCCAGGCGATCGGCACGCTTTACAAAGACCGTCCGGTCGGTTCGATGGGGGTGGCGGGCTGTCTGAGCTTTTATCCCACCAAGAATCTGGGAGCCTTCGGCGATGGGGGCATGGTGGTCACCTCCGACGAAGGGCTGCGCGATCGGGTCGCTGCGCTGCGGGTGCACGGCCAGACGCGGCGCTACTACCACGACGAAGTCGGTTACTGCTCGCGCCTCGACGAGATGCAGGCGGCGGTGCTGCGCATCAAACTGCCGCACCTGGAAGGGTGGAACCGTCGCCGCGCCCAGATCGCCCAGCGCTACGACGCGCTATTGTCCGATCTGCCGCTTGCGACCCCAGCCCGCGCCCCCTATTCGACCCACACCTACCACCAGTACACCGTGCGCTCCGTCCACCGTGAGCGCTTCGTGGCGGGCCTGGGCGAGCAAAAAGTCGGGGTGGGCATCTACTACCCGGTACCGCTGCATCTGCAAAACGCTTATGCCGCCCTGGGCTACAGGCTCGGAGATCTGCCCACAGCGGAGCAGGCGGCGGCAGAAGTCTTCTCTTTGCCGATGTTTCCGGAATTGAGCGACGCCCAAATCGAGGGGGTGGCGCGGGCGATGCGCGCGGCGGCACCGGTGGCCTGGGTCTAGAGCGAAAAATTCAGCCCCGGATGAAGTCGTTGGGATTGAGCGTCTGTAAAAAATCTCGGAATGCTTCGCGTTCGGCTTCGTCGGCTTCTTGATCGACCGGGATGGACGCTTCGGCGATTACTTCTTCCATCGCCCAGATAGGCGTCATCGTGCGCAACGCCAGCGCAATTGCATCGCTTGGGCGCGAGTCGATTTCTTTGCGCTGCTTGCCGCGGCGGACCGTAATAATCGCGTAGAAAGTGTTGTTTTGCAAAGAGTGAATAACGATTTTTTCGACATGAAGATCCCACTCCTTGCATAGATCGGCAAGCAGGTCGTGGGTCATCGGGCGGGGGGGGCGCTGTCCTTCGAGGGCCTGCAAGATGGCGTTCGCTTCGGCCTTGCCGATCCAGATAGGAAGGGCACGGCGGTCGTGCAGATCGCGCAGGATCACAATCGGCAGACGGCTCGCCGCGTCCAGGGCAATTGCTGCAACCTTCATCTCTACCGCCATGGGCACCCCTTGCGTTTCGAGAACTGATGCTATTTTGCGCCCGATCCTACCCGATCTGCCACTGCCTTTGACAACCGGTTCGGCCGGGGTTTTCGGGCGTTTGGCAAAGGGAGGGGTGTGGTAAGCGGCGGCAATCACGGTAAACTAAATTGACCCATCCGAGACCACCGGTCTTCGCGGATCGAGCCGCCCACTTCGCAATTTACAGGCTTTGCGCTCATGCACCCACTTTTTGGACGTTCTGGTTACGGGCAGACTGCTGCCTCGGTGCTGCTTGTCGCCCAGTTCGGATTCACCCCGGCGCTTCTAGCCCAGGAGCAGGCGCCGCCGGCCGCTCCTCCGGAGGCTCCTCCCGCCGGTACGGCACAGCCGGCCGAGACGCCGCCGGCCGCTACCCCGGCCGTCCCGGATGCGCCGCCGGCCGGACCGCAGCAGGCGCCCACCGAACCGACCGCTCCCGCCGAGCCGCAGGTGCTCGTAGCCGAAGTCCGGGTCGTAGCGAGCAAGGGCAAGCTCGGCGATTCCCTCGAAGGGCGCGTCTACAACGCCATCCGCACCCGCCCCGGCCAGACCACCACCCGCACCCAACTGCAGCAGGACATCAACGCCGTCTTTGCCACCGGCTACTTTGCCGATGTCAAGGCTACCCCGGAGGACACCCCGCTCGGCGTGCGCGTCACCTTCGATGTATCCCCCAACCCGACCCTGGAGGCGGTGAGTACCGAGGGGACCACCCTGCTGCCGGAGACCGTGGTGCAAGAAACGTTCAAAAACCAGGTGGGCCAGACGCTCAACTTTGGTGAACTGCAGCGCGGCGTCAAATCGATCGAAGAATGGTACGCCGAGCGCGGCTATGTGCTCGCCAAAGTCGCCGACGTGCAATCGACCCCCGACGGCAAAGTCAAGCTCACCGTCGCCGAGGGGATCATCGAGGATATCCGCGTCAAGGGCAACACCCGCACGCGCGATTTTATCGTGACCCGCGAAGTCGCCCTCAAGGCGGGGGGAGTATTTAACCGCAACGCCATCCAGCGCGACTTGCAGCGGGTCTACGCGCTCAATATTTTCAAGGATGTGGGCCTTGACCTGGGCCAGGGGCAAGATCCCCAAAAAGTGGTCGTCAACATCAAAGTCGAAGAGAAAAGCACCGGCTCGATCGCCGCGGGTGCGGGCGTCAACTCGGCCTACGGCTTTTTTGGCACCCTGTCGCTGCAGGAGAGCAACCTGGGCGGCAACAACCAGAAGATCGGCCTCGATGTGCAGGGCGGTGGCCAGATTTTGCTGTTTAATTTGAGCTTTACCGACCCGTGGCTCGCGGGCGACCCCAATCGCACGTCGCTTTCGACGAATATCTTCAACCGCCAGGCCTTCAGCTACGTCTTCAACGGCGGTGGCGTCGGCGTGCTCAACCCGCGCACGGGCTTCGTCGAGACGCCCCGCGAAAATCGCCTCGGCCTGGGTGCCGTCTTCGGCCGGCCGCTCAACAACGAATGGCGCGCCTCGGCGGGGGCACGATTTGAGACGATTCAGCTGCGCGACTATTTGGGGCGGCGCTACACCACCGACAACCTCGGCAATCCGCTCACGATCAGCGGCACCGATACCGACCGGCTGTTTTTCCTGCAGGGAGCGCTGGTGCGCGACACCCGCGACAACCCGAACACGCCGCGCTCCGGCTCGGTGTTGCGCGGTTCTTTGGACCAGTCGGTGGGCGTATTGGGGGATGTCTTCTTCACGCGGCCGACCGTCTCCTACAGCCAGTTCATCCCGATGGACATCCTTCCCTGGGGTCAGGGCAAGCAGGTGCTCGCCTTCAACAGTTCTGTGGGTACGGTCTTCGGCTCGCTGCCGCCCTACGAAGCCTTTACCCTGGGCGGCGGCAACTCGGTGCGCGGCTTTTTTGAAGGCAACCTTGGCACCGGCCGCAGCTATATGATCAACTCCGTCGAGTTTCGCGCCCCGGTCTTCGATCCGGTGGGGGCGGCGCTTTTTGTCGACTACGGCACCACCCTCGGTTCCCAGGCGGCCGTCCTCGGGGCTCCGGCCATCGTGCGCGGCAAAATCGGCGCGGGCCTGGGCTACGGCATCGGCCTGCGCGTCCAGTCGCCCCTCGGTCCCCTGCGCATCGACTTTGCCGCCAACACCGCCGGGCTGCCCAGCCAGGTGCACTTTGGCCTTGGAGAAAAGTTTTAGATGGGAGCCCAATTCAGCAGCGCTGAATTGGCCGACCTGGTCGGCGGCGAGCTGTCGGGCGATCCCGGGCGGCTGGTCGTGGGCGCCCGGCCTCCGGAGGAAGCCGAAGGGGGCGATCTGACCTTTGCCCTCGACCCCCACGCGCGCAAGCTCATCGAGACGACCCGCGCCGGGGTGGCGATCACCCCGGTGCACTGGCCCTTCGAGCACCTCACCCAGATCGTGGTGGCCAACCCGCGCCTGGCCATGGCGCAGGTGCTCGCCCACATGTTTCCGCAGCCGATTGCGATGCCGCCCGCGGGCATCCACCCAAGTGCGGTCGTCCATCCGAGTGCGCTCGTCCATCCGAGTGCTTCGGTGGCGGCCCTGGTCTATATCGGTCCGCGCGCCGCGATCGGAGCCGGGACGCACCTGTTTCCGGGGGTGTACGTCGGGGCGGAGACGGTGGTGGGCAGCGGGTGTCTGATCTATCCGAACGTAGTGCTCATGGACGGCATCTGCCTGGGCGACCGGGTGGTCATCCACGCGGGCAGCGTGCTCGGTTCCGACGGCTACGGCTTTGTGCCGACCGGCGAAAGACATCTCAAAGTGCCGCAGGTGGGCACGGTGGTTATCGGTGACGACGTCGAGGTGGGCGCCAACGTCACGGTGGACCGCGCCACGATGGGCCAGACCGAAATCCGGACGGGCACCAAGATCGACAATCTAGTCCACATTGGCCACAACGACCGCATCGGCCGCCACTGTCTGATCGTCTCCCAGGTTGGGCTGGCGGGGTCGGTCAAAGTCGGTGACCGCACCGTGATCGCCGGGCAGGCGGGGGTGGCCAACCAGACCAACGTGGGAGACGATTGTCTGGTGCTTGCCCGTTCCGGGGTGACCAAAGATTTGCCCGATCACTCTAAAGTCTCCGGTTTTCCGGCGCAAGATCACCTGCTCGAACTCAAGCAACAGGCGGCTCGCTCGCGCCTGCCGCAGATCGTCGAGCAGATGCGCCAGATGCAGCGGCGCATCGAACAATTGGAAGTGCAGCTGTTGGGGAGGCTCTGAGCTGTGCAGCAGCAGACCCTGGCCGCCACCGTCCAGCTTTCGGGCATCTCGTTGCACAAGGGAGCGTCCGTCGCCGTGCGGCTGTGCCCGGCTCCTCCAGACAGCGGCCGGTGCTTCGTGCGCGCCGATCTTGCCGGCACCCCGGCGATCCCGGCCCTGGCCCGCGGCTTTCGTCCCAGTCCCCTGTGCACCACACTCAGCGAGAACGGCGCGGCGATTCAGACCGTCGAGCACGTGCTTGCGGCCCTCTACGGTTTGGGGATCGACAACTGCCGCATCGAGGTGGACGGTCCCGAACTGCCCATCCTCGACGGCTCCGCCCGCCCCTACGTCGAGACGATGGTCCGCTCGGGAACCGTCTTGCAAAACGCTCCCCGGCGCTTCTATCAGATTGCCGAGCCGGTAGCCGTCTACGAGCGCGACGCCTTCGTAGTCGCCATGCCCACCGACACCCCGGCTTTGCAGGTCAGTTACGGTATCGACTTCGCCCACCCGATCGGCCGGCACTGGTTCAGTCTGGAGCTGACCCCTGAGAATTTTGCCCGCGAGGTGGCTCCTGCGCGGACCTTCACGTTCCAGTCCCAGGTCGAACAACTGCTCGCCTGTGGCCTGATTCAGGGAGGCAGCCTCGATTGCGCTCTGGTGGCCGGTGCCGACGACTGGCTCACACCGCCCACCTGGCCCGACGAGCCCGCCCGCCACAAGCTGCTCGATCTGTTGGGGGATTTGAGTCTGGCGGGAGTCGCCCTCGGTGGGCACATCGTCGCCTACAAAGCGGGCCACACCCTGCACGGCAGGCTCGCCCGCGCCCTTGCCGAAAAGGTTCCCGTTCCATCCGTATGCTCTCAAAAGCCGTCCCAATGATCGACAACATCGAAATTCAGAAGATCCTCGCCCACCGTTACCCGTTTTTACTTGTTGACCGCGTGCTCGTCTTCGAGCCGGGGGTGCGGGCGGTCGGCATCAAAAACGTCACCATCAACGAGCCGTTCTTCCAGGGGCACTTCCCCGGCCGGCCGCTGATGCCGGGGGCCTTGCTCATCGAGGCGATGGCCCAAGTGGGCGGCATCGTCTGTGGACAGCTACCGGAGGCAGTGGGCAAGATCCCGCTGCTGGTGGGGGTCAACAAGACCCGCTTTCGCCGCCAGGTGGTGCCGGGCGATCAGGTGATCATCACCGCCGAGGATCTGCGCACCCGCCAGAAGCGCTTCGGGATCATGCAGACCCGCTCGGAGGTCGATGGCAAACTGGTAGCCGAGGCCGAGATCATGTTTTCCCTGGTAGATTGAGTCCAGCCATCTCCCGCCTATGCCACAATCGTCAAAAGTCATGAATCCACCCGCCTTGACGACACCTTTGATCCACCCCGCAGCCGTCATTCACCCGCGGGCTGTCCTGCACGAGAGCGTCCAGGTTGGCCCGTTCGCGGTGGTAGGCGAGCACGTGCGCATCGGGGCGGGCACGGCGGTAGGTTCCCACGCCGTGATCGACGGCTGGACGGAGATCGGCTGCGACAACGTCATCTACAACGGCGCCAGCATCGGCACCCCACCCCAGGATCTCAAGTACCGCAACGAACCCTCGCGGGTGCGCATCGGCGACAACAACGACATTCGCGAATTTGTCACCATCAACCGCGGCACCGACAAAGGCAGCGAGACCGTCGTGGGCGATAAGAATCTGTTGATGGCCTATGTGCACGTCGGCCACAACTGCGCTATCGGCGACAACGTCGTGATCACCAACGCCGTGATGCTCGCCGGCCATGTGCACATCGAGTCGCAGGCGCGCATCGGCGGTCTGGTGGGCGTCCACCAGTTTGTGCACATCGGCAGGCTCGCCTACATCGGCGGTATGGCCCGCGTCGACCGCGACGTGCCGCCTTTTACGCTGGTGGAGGGCCACCCGGGCCGCACCCGCGGCCTCAACTGGGTGGGTCTCGAGCGCGCCGGCATCTGCGACGCCGCCGAGGCCGACCGCGAGAGCTACCGCTTGCTCCGCCAGGCCTACAAGCTGCTCTACCGCTCCGCCACGCCCCTCGAGAAGGCCCTAGTCGAGTTGCAGGCCCTGGCGGGCAATCCCTATATCGATCATCTGCACACGTTTTTGAGCCGGTCGGTGGGCGACCCGGCGCGGCGCGGTCCCACCCCCGCCGCCCGCAAGCGCCCCAACGGCGACGACGCCTAAATCGATGGCAGCCCGGCTTTTTGTCAGCACCGGCGAGGTCTCAGGCGACCTGCACGGCAGCTATCTGATCCAGGCGCTGCGCGAGCGCCGTCCGGATCTGGAAATTCAGGCGTTGGGTGGTCGGCGCATGGCCCAACTGGGCACCCCGATGCTGAGCGACACCACCACCCTCTCCTCGATCGGCGTCATCGAGGCCATCCCCTATATCCTGCCGACCCTGCGCATCCAGGTGCGCCTCAAAAAGCTGCTCACCAGCTTTCGCCCCGACGCGGTGGTGCTCATCGACTACATCGGCTCCAACGTCGGGGTGGGCAAGCTGGCCCAGAGGCTGGGTATTCCGGTGATCTACTACATTGCCCCCCAGGAATGGGTCTGGCGGACGTTTAAGGGCGACACCGCCCAGATTGTCGGTTTTACCGACCTCATCCTCGCTATCTTCCCGGAGGAAGCCCGCTTTTACACCCGCCACGGCGGCAACGTCCGCTGGATCGGCCATCCGCTGGTCGACATCGTCCGCACCAGCGTGAGTCGCGCCGAATTTCGCGCGCGCATGGGCACCCCGCCGGGGGCACCGGTGGTGGTCCTCACCCCGGCCTCGCGCACCCAGGAGTTGCGCCACCTGATGCCGCTGTTGTTCGAGACGGCCCGCGCCATTGCCGCTCAGTTGCCGGAGGTGCGCTTCTGGCTTTCGGTTTCCACCCCGACTTTTCAAGAGGCCATCGAACAGGGCGCCAAAGCGGCGGGTATCTCTGTGCAGTTCATCCCCACCGGCAGCCATTACGACGCGCTCGCCGCCGCCGACTTGCTGCTCACCAAATCCGGCACGATCAATCTGGAAGCAGCACTGTTGAACTTGCCCCAGGTGGTGGCCTACCGCGTCGACCCGCGCACCTACTGGTTCGCCAAAAAGGTCATGGGCTTTACGATCCCCTATATGTGCCCGGTCAACCTGGTGGAGATGAGCGCCGTGGTGCCCGAATTTTTGCAAGATAAAGCGACGGTTGAAACCCTCTCCGCCACAAGCCTGGAGTTGCTCAAAGACCCCGAGGCTGCCCAGCGCATGCGTAAGGGGTACGCGCGGGTCAGAGCCCAATTGGGTGAACCGGGCGTCATCGCCAGAGGGGCGGAGGCGATCCTCAAGGTGCTCGATGGGGCGAACCGACCCTGAGCGACAAATTCAACGTCACGGGGAGGGGGAATGTCTGCTCACAAACCCAATCCGGTTCCGCCCATTCGGTAGCCAAGCCGACGTGCGACCGCAAAAGTGAACCGTTTAGAGGGTAAGTTTTGGCCCACGGCTGAAACTCAGTAATATCAAGAGATTTTATGGGCCACAGGTCAGAGACAAAATAGAGCCGTAAAAATCGACGATGCGCGGGTATCCACCAACGGCCAGAATCCGGCGATGCAGCTTGCCGCGTTGAGGAAAGCCGGGTGCGAGAAAATCGACAAGAGGGCTTAATCGGGCGACGACGCAGCACCCTGCCCTGACCCGCTGTTTGAAGGCTCCTGATACCGGGACACGCTAATCGTCTAGAAACTGGACAGGCTGGAACGGAGCCTGAGCGACCTGATTGAAATGCTGGACGGGCTGAAACAGCGCGGCGTCAAGTTCCATTCACTGACCGAAGCTATCGACACGACGACCCCGACCGGGCGGGCCATGTGGCAGATGATCGGCGTCCTGGCGGAACTGGAGCGCAGCCTGCTCAGCGAGCGCACCCGCGCCGGAGTGAAAGCGGCCAAGTGCCGGGGCGTAAAATTTGGCAGGAAGCTGAAGCTATCCGCTGCCCAGGTCGCCCATGCCCGACAGCAGCTCGAGCAAGGCAACCCCCAGCAGGACGTGGCCGCGCTGTTGAACGTCAGCCGCAAGACCCTCTACCGGGCGTTGAAGGATTGACCCTGCCCTTCTCAACGGCGGGTATGAGGCAAGCTGGTGTTCGCATCACAAGTATGATATAGTGTGATACCAGCTGGGGAAGCTTTATGGCTGAAGTCGAACGTCTCACCGTCACCATGCCTGCGGACATGCTGGCCGTCTTGAAAGCCGCTGTGGACAGCGGCGACTATGCGTCCACGAGTGAAGTCATCCGGGAAGCTGTGCGCGACTGGAAAATGAAGCGTGCCCTACAGATGCAAGAATTCGTCGCACGCAAAGCGGATATTGATCAGGGTTTAGCGGATGTTGCTGCTGGCCGTGTGACAGAATTCAACAGTGCTCCTTTAAACCAAAGTTAAGAAGCCCAGCACCGCCACCCCGATATGGATAGCGACAAACGCCGCCCGTCCCAAAAAGCGGCCCCCCGGCAGGCGCTTGCCCAGATCGGGCAAGAACGGCAGCAGGAATAACCCGACCACCACCCCGGCCATCGCCGCCAGACCCAGGATTTTGGCAGGCGAAGCCTTGATGATGAAAAAGGCGGGTAACATGTACCACTCCGGCAGGACCTCGGGGGTGGCGAAGACGTCGTAGGCGTCAATGAGGCGCGGAGGCTCCAGAACCGTGAGCACCAGGGCCACCCCAATCGAAGCGATCACCACCAAAGCGATGTCGAAGACCCGCGTGTCAAGGGAGCGACCGGTGGCGGAAATGGCCTTAGAAGAGTCTTGCTTTTTTTGCTGCGTAAACATGGGAGAACAAAGCCAGTACGGTGAACAAAGGCATCACGACGCTGTGCAGCCAGTGGATTCGGGCGATGCTCGCGTCACTCACCCCCGAACCGTTGAGCAGAAAATACTTGATCGCCGCCCCCAGCACCGGCACATCGGCGAACAGATTCGCCTCGATCATCAAGCGCCAGTAAGCGTTCTGATCCAAAGGCAAGTAGTAACCGGTCACATTCGCACCGAGCAGCATCAGGCCCATCACCAGACCTGTCCACCACATCCACTTCGCCGGGCCGCGAAAATAACCGTACCAGTACGCCAGGGCCGTAAACGCCAGACTACACACTAGCGTCAAAGAACTTGACCACCAGTGCAAACCGCGCACCGCCCAGCCAAAGTTGGTCTGGTAAGTGATCTGCCGGGTCGAATCGTAGGCGTCGAGCGAAGGGACAAAGTGCCCTCCCAGCAAAACCCCCGTGATCAACGCGAGGAGCAAAAAGGTGACCGTCGCCGAAGACAAATAGGGGAGCCATTGCTTGAAACGCTCCTGGGCAGAGCGGTTGGTGACCTCCATCGGTCCATCCTGCAGTGCGCTACCCCCCAATTGTAACGAAGAGATGCGCAATGTAACCAAAGATTTCGTTGCTTTTGAGCTGTCGCTTCTGGTAGCTTCATTTTGAAGCCCGAGTCGGGTCGCCTGGAAGTTTGCCAAGATAAAAGCGGGCTGGATCAGCGGGCGGGGTGCTTCCCAGGCCCTATCCGCAGCCCACAATGGAGAAACCCCCGGTGAAGCTTGAGCCTCAGCTGAACTTTGTGCAGATCTCAGATGTCCACCTGCGGCCGAATGCCGGCCGCTCGGGCTGGTGGCTCTCGGAGCGGCCCGAGCATCTGCTGCAACTGGCGGTAGAAAAAGTCTGTGCCCTGGGTAGCGTTGACTTTGTCGTCTTTACGGGCGACCTGTTCGATCAGGCCGAAGCGGCGGCCCTCGAGCAGTTCGTGGCGATCGCGGGCGCTCTACCGTGTCCTTATCACGTGGTGGTGGGCAACCATGACGTGGTGGGCAAACCCTGGCCAGGGCGGTTGACCAAGCAGACCTTCGCCGAACGCCTCGCCCTGCCGGAAAAGCTGTACTACAGCGTGCCGGTCAAGCCCGGCTACCGGCTCATCGTCCTCGACACGGTCCCGGCGCCGTTTCCCCACGCCCAGGGCTGCCTGCCCGCCGAGCAGATGGAGTGGCTGCGCTGGCAACTTCTGGTGCACCGCGATGAGCAGGTGCTCGTCGCCCTGCACCACCCGCCCGTGGCACCGGCTTACTTTCGCGATTTTCGCCTCAACCCCCTCGACGGCAGCCAGTTCGCCGAACTGATGGCCGCCGCGCCGAACGTGGTTGCCGTGCTGAGCGGCCACCTGCACGTGCCGCGCCGCTGGAGCTACCGCAAGCGGCCCTACTTCAGCGCCCCGTCCCTGGGCGGCCCCCCCAATGCCTTTCGCCACTTTCAACTGGAATTGACCGCCCGCTCCGCGCGGTTGCGCTACGACTGGATCCCGGTGGTTCCCGAGTCGAAGCGGCGCCCGCTGTGGTACCCGCTCACCGTTGGAAGCCGCCGCGACCGGCGCGGGCGCTACCGTCTGCAATTGCCTTTGCTCGCCCAGCGCCGGTTGGCCCGGCGCCTGAACGCCGCCTCCTAAGGAGTCGAGGTGCCCTCCACCGGCGTCGAAGTGGGAGCCCCTTCGGGAGCCTCGGTGTTGCTTGGGGCCGGGGCATTGCCCGAGGGGACCGGTGTATTGCCGAGACCGGGTTTTTGGGCTTCTTCGACCGAAGGTTGGTTGGCGCAGGCCGTCAGGCCCAAAGCCGCTAAAAGCACCAACAAAAACAGGGCGCGCGTCGATTTCATGGGAGCGGTTCCTCTTCAGGTTCGAGGGGGATTATAGTACGCTCCGCCCTACCTGGCGGCCCGCCGTTCGATGTCTTCGAGCGTGGCCAAAAGCAAACGGCGCGCCTGGAGTTGCCAGCCCCAGCGCTGGATGACAAATGCCCCCCAACAACCGGCAATGGCCAGGCCCCAGCCCCACAGCGCCCCCAAAAAGCCCAACAGCAAGCCGAGGCCGCACAGGCCCCAAAAAGGCAGCGCCACCGTCTGGCGCTGCTTCTCGACAAGTGGTCCCAAAGGAGCGCTGGAATCCAGTTCGGTGCGCAGTTCGCCCGCCAGATACTCCCGCTCGGCAGTGTTGAGGCGAAAGGCCACCTTCGGCCGCAGCTTTTCGATCTTGCGCAGATCGGTGCTGTACTCGGTCAATTCGTCCTCCGCCGCCCGAATCAGCTGCTCTTTGATACCCATCGCCACCGCCGCCCGCGCCACCACCTTATTTTTAACAGCTTCGTCACATCGGGCAACAAAAAGGTACAATCTACACTACTGTGACTTCGTCAAGCACACGTCCCCTTTGGAGAACCGTCCATGACCGCGACGCTGAGCAACTTTTTGTGGAGCATCTTCTGGGGGGGCGTGGTGGTCGCCCTCGGTGCCGCCGCCCTCACCGCCATCTCCCGCATCGACCGCATCCGCTAGAGCCGGGCGATGCTGCGGGCCGGCGGCTGCGGCGGCCGGATAATGTCGCATCGGGGCATGAGCACCTGCGAGAAGGTACCGTCTGCTCGGTGCTCAAAAGCGACCGGTACGCAGTATTCGATTTCGACTTTTTCGACCTGCTCGGGGCTGAGGTGATCGAGTTCCATCAAGATGGCCCGGATCGTGTTGCCGTGGGCGCTGACGATCGCGTTCTTACCCGCCTCCAACTCGGGAACAATTTTTTCATAGAAATAGCGCAATGAGCGCCGGGCGGTGTCTTTGAGGCTCTCGCCGCCGGGGGGACGCCCCTCCAGGCTGCGCCGCCACTGCCGGACCGTTTCCTCGCCGTACTTCGCGGCAGTTTCGGCTTTGTTGAGCCCCTGCAACTCGCCGTAGTGGCGCTCGTTGAGGGCCTGATCCTCGATGACCGGCACGTCCGGTTGCTCGGCGGCTTCGAGAATGAGGCGCAAGGTGTCTTGGGCGCGCGTCAGTTTAGAGGTAAAGGCGACGGCGAAGGGAATGCAATAAATCAACTCGCCGCAGGCACGGGCTTCCGCCCGGCCTTTTTCGGTCAGGGGAACGTCAGTCCAGCCGGTAAAGCGGTTTTCAAGGTTCCAGATCGATTGACCGTGGCGGACCATGACCAGTAGTGCCATGTGGTGCTCTGCCAAAAACAAACAAGGTTGTTCTAGCAGGGCCGGGACGCATTCGAATAGAACTACCCAAAATATTCAGCTTTGCGGGTGTTACCCTGAGCCCATGCAGGCGCTCTCTCTACCGACCTGGATCATTCATATCGCGAGCGTCGTCGAGTGGACGCTGGCCATCGCACTTATCTGGCGCTACGGCGAGCGCACGGGCGAGCGGTCCTTCCGGGCGCTGTGCTGGGGGATGCTGCCGGCGCTGGTGGGGGCGATGGCGGTCCTGGTCTGGCATTACTTCGACAATCGGCCCGAGCTGGCCTATCTGGGCCAACTGCAGGCGGCGATGACCCTTTTGGGCAACGCCACACTGGCGTTTGCGGCCTATCTTATCTACCGCTCCGCCCGCCGCGGGCCACAAAAAGCACCGTGACCATCTTTTGGGGACTGGCCATCGCGCTATTGGGAGCGACGTCGATTGCCTGCGGCGTTTTTGGATTGTCGAATTTATACGTTGCCCGCTGGATGCCGGGGTGGACGTTGCTCGCGGTGGCCGTCGCGGGCGGACTGGGCTTTGCCCGCGCCTGGGAGCATTTTTTGTCCCGTCTGGAGGTGGACGACACCGTCGGTACCAACGACCGATCCCCGCCGCCAGCCATGCCCGCCGCTCCGGCCCTGCTCAGCAGCTTCTGGTTGATGGCATTGGCCGGTGTCCTGTGGGTAGGAGCGCTTGCTTCTGCGGGAGCCGCGCGGCTATTGAGCGCCGCCACGGCGGCGGCACTGGCACTGGCTGCCGTTCTCATCTTCCTGTCGCGCCCGCGCCGGACCGTTTAGTCGGCTGTGCGCTCAAGCGCAATGGCGGGTGCGCTTGGTAAGCTGGCGGCCCCTATGGGCGTTCGCTAGCCTTAAGATGACGTCAGTTCGGGTTAAGCCGGATGGAGGCCCGTATCCGCCGCTACCGATGGCTTTTTCGGCTGGTGACAGTAAGCTATCAACCCGCACACCAGATTCACCAAAAAGTTTACCGGGCTGCGATGACG
>JAHHGR010000059.1 GCA_019359725.1 Aphanocapsa lilacina HA4352-LM1
ATCGTACTGCAGTGGCGTCCAAGCAATTGGGCGATGGCGCTTAAAGATAAGCAATCTTCGTACCGCAGAATATAGATCCGATGACGCTCTGGTAGGGTAAGCTGGCTGAAGCTCATAGGGGTTCCTGTTTGTCGTAGTAAACGTCAGGATACCTCTATGAGTCCCTCAGCGGAAGGCTCTCAAGCGTTGCACTTCATTTTTGAATCGGCGACACATGGTCAGAAACTCCTGCAAATATGTGTCGTGGAAAGACCGCAAAGCATTGTGTGCAGACCTGCGGGCAATCTACAGTGCCGCGACGGAAGAGGAAGCAGAATTACATCTGGAACTTCTGGGCGAGAAGTGGGATAAGCTGTATCCGAGTGTTGGTCGAATGTGGCGAGAGAACTGGGTACGGGTGATTCCTATTTTTCGCTTTGGTGAGGACATCCGCAAGGTAATGTACACGACGAATGCGATAGAATCACTGAACATGACAATCCGCAAAGTCAGTCGCAATCATCGGATTATGCCGAATGACGAGTCGGTGATAAAGATGGTGTACTTGGCGGTTCAAAATCAGATGAAGAAGTGGACGATGCCGATTCGGGCCTGGCGTCCTGCGCTGAACCGGTTGATGATTGAGTTTGAAGGAAGGCTCAAGGTATGACAAATTCACTTACACAAAATTCTTGACAGATCCTTCATAAGCGGGGAGCACCATTCCTGGGCAAGGAGGCTGCTACTACATACCCGTCCAGATAGTCTTGCTTCTCAGTGCGGCGGCCAATCGCTTTCTGTGAAGTAGTCCTGTTCGATGTCCGCGTGGCATTGTTCGTCCAGCCGCTCGGGGCAATCCGAGATTGAGATTGCCCGGATTTAGTAGACACTCTCAGTAGACTTGGAACCGAGGAGGAGTCCGTGCCACCAAAATCTCACCGGCAATACACCCTCGAACAAAAGCAACAAGCCGTTCGCATTGCTCAAGAGTCCGGCAAATCCGTCACCCAGATCGCCAAGGACCTCGGCATTTCACAAACCACCCTTAGCCGCTGGGTCCGCCAGTCCCAGATTGACTGCTTTCAAAGCACAACAAAGCGATACCCCGGAGGAACCCTAGCGCAACTCAATGACCGCCTGATCTTGCAGGAGCGTCTGCTGGGTCTGCAAGTCCTCCACCGTGATGCGCAACTGGCGCCGGGCATCGACGCGCAGCTGCACCTTCACCCGGTCGCGCCCCGGAAAGCCGGGCGGTTCGAGCCGGGCCACCACCCGGCCCTCGTCCGTGTCGTTGAGGGGCCGGACGGTCTGCTCGGACGCGCTCGTGCGGATGGTCAGCCGACCGTCCTCGAAGAAAACCTCGGTATCCTCGCCGTCGCCCAGTTCGCCCACCACCAGTTCGATCACCGGCTGGTTGGAGACGGAAGCGCCCAGCACCAGTTCGACGGGGTTGGCGGTAGGGTAGGCCTGCCCGGCTTTAAACAGTGCGTGCCAGCCGGGGCGGGATTTGCGGTGATCCCAGTAGCGCACCCCGTAGGCGTGGTAGAGAAAATCTTCGACCTGCAACCCCTGCCCCAGGCGCAAAGCACCGTGGGCCACCGCCTCGAACACTTTGTCCCTGCGCACCTTGGCGGTCCCGAAGCGATCGACCACCCAGTTTTGCACCGCCGGGATCTGACAGGTCCCCCCCACCAGGATCACCGCGTCGATCGCCTCCGGGTCGAGGTTGCGCTGGCGGGCCTGCTGCAACAGCTTGCCCAGGCTCTCGTCGAGTTGGGCGATAAAGCCACGGGCGGCCAGGAGCGCTTCGAACTGTTCGCGCTCCAGTGTCAGCTTGCAGGTGCGCAGCGAGTCTTCGTCGAAGTAGACTTCCGTGGCCGCCGTTTCGCTCGAAAGCCGGATCTTGAGCCGCTCGGCGACCCGCTGCAACAGCACCCCTTTGGGAAGTTTCTGTTGGCGGGCGAGGCTGTCGGCAAGCCAGGTGTCGATGTCCATGCCCCCCAGGTTGCGCCCGACCTTGGCGAGCACCCGGGCGGTGGGGGTACGCGGCGCGCTGTCTTTGCCGGCAAAGAGCTTGCGGCCCCACTTGAGCAAAAAGCCGTCCGGACTCCGCTCGGGTACCGCCGGTTGCACCAGCGACAGATCCAGCGTGCCGCCGCCAAAGTCGATGACCAGCACCGTCTGCCCATTCTCCAAACCATAACCAAGGGCGGCGGCGGTCGACTCGTCGAGCAACTGGATGCGCGTCGCCTCCAGCTCGCTGCAACCGGCCAAAAGCCACTGGCGATAAAACTCGAAGCTGTTGACCGGGGCGGTAAAGACCACGTCGTCGGCCGATTCGCCTTGATCTCTGAGCGCCCCGATCAGGCGCCGGATAAACCACAGTCCCACCCGTTCAAATCCGACTTCGACACCGTCGAGGGCGGGGACGAATCCCTGCACCGCCGAGCCGATCCCCCGTTTGAAGTTGCTGAAAAAACGCGGATCGCCGCTGTTGTCCAGGCCGCGGGCGAGCACCTCGCTACCCGCCAGCACCCGGTCCGCTCCCGCATCCTGCACATAGAGCACGCTCGGCACGAGCGGCGGCGATTCCACCTGGCTCAGGCCCCTGACGGCGAGGGTCTCCGGCTGGGCGAGGGCGCGATTCCAGCGGGCGACGACGGTGTTGCTGGTCCCAAAGTCGAAACTGTACACTGCGCTTTCTTCAACAGATACCCACTGAATCGAATCTTAGCGCCGCTTTTGTGCACAGGCATCGTGGCTGCGTCGGCTTTGACTCCTCCAGCAATTGGCGGGGCTTATGCAATCAATCATTACAATGACATGGATGATTGTGCGGGGATCCATGGCAAGCATCACCATCAGGAACCTGGATGAAGTCCTTGAGGAACGGCTGCGGCTGCGGGCTACGCAGCATGGCCGCTCGATGGAGGATGAGGCTTGCGATATACTGCGCAGGGCCTTGGCCGAAGAACAATCCAGTTCCCGCGATCTTGCCGGGGCGATTTGTCGGCGCTTTGCACCGCTCGGTGGTGTGGAGCTACTGCAGACACCGCGCGAGCCGATGCGCGAGCCCGTTGATTTTGAGGAATAATCATTTACCGGCGTCCCTCATCGCGCAGTTCCTTCCAGGTGAACGGGACGAGGGTGCTGCCTTTGCGAAGAGCCTTCAATCGAATAATGATTTGCTCGAAGTTCGAAGGTTTCGCAGCCATGAAGGATAGCTCTCAACTGGCAATGACAATGACGAGTCTACCCTGTTGAGCAGATAAACGAATCCCTACCTGCGTCTGTTGCTGCCGCAATTTGGATGGTGCCATGCTGGGTGGGGTGATGACTGCGAGCATCGATGCCGACTCCGCTCAGTGATGGCTTTATCCAGCCTGCCGAATGGCAGCCCCACAGCGCCTGCTGGCTCGCCTGGCCGAGCGACGCCGAATTGTGGCAGGGCGATCTGCCCAAGGCGCAGGCGGAATTTGCCGGGCTGTGCCGGACGATCGCTGACCCGGACCCGCAGAGCGGCCTGCCCCGGGGTGAGTACCTCGAAATCCTGGTTCCCGATGCCGAGGCGGAGCGCACCGCCCGCCTGGCCCTCGAAGGATTGGGGGCGCGCTTTCACCGCATCCGGTTCGGCGACATCTGGGTGCGCGACACCGCACCCATTTTTCTAACCGGTCCCTGCCGCGCCCTTGCGGCGGTGCGCTTCGCCTTCAACGGCTGGGGCGGCAAGTACGTGCTCGACTACGACACCGAAGTGGCCGCCGCCGTCGCCGCGACGGCGGATCTGCCGACCTATAGCTTCCCCTGGGTCCTGGAGGGAGGCTCCGTCGAGGTGGACGGCGAGGGCACCTGCCTGACCACCCGCCAGTGCCTGCTCAACCCTAACCGCAACCCCGGTATGAACAGCGAAGCCATCGAGCGGGGGCTTAAAGAAGCGCTGGGGGTGCGCAAGGTTCTCTGGCTTGACAAAGGGCTCATCAACGACCACACCGACGGTCATATCGACACGATCGCCCGCTTCGCAGCCCCCGGCATCGTTGTCTGCATGCAGGCGGCTTCGGATGACCCGAACGCCCCGGTGCTCGATAATATCGCCGCCACCCTTGCCGGTTTTACCGACGCGGCCGGCAGGCCGCTTGCGGTCGTGCGCGTCCCGTCGCCCGGCCGGGTGGTGGACGACAATGGCGAGGTAATGCCCGCCAGTTACGTCAACTTCTACATCGCCAACCGCACCGTCGCCGTTCCCACCTACGGCTCACCCCACGACGCGGCGGCAGTGAGCGCCATCGCCGCGCTCTTCCCGGGCCGCCGGACGGTCGGTCTGCCGGCGCGGACCATCTTGCTGGGGGGAGGCGCGTTCCACTGCATCACCCAACAACAACCGGAGGCCGGATCATGAGTGCTCTCACCGTCGCCGCTCTGCAAACAGCCTTTGTCGAAGATGTGGCGACCAACGTCGAGCGCGTGGGCGCCCTGGTGCGCGAGGCGGCCGAGCGGGGAGCGCAGGTCATTTTGCCTTCGGAGCTGTTTGAGAGCCACTACTTCTGCCGGGTGGAGCGCGACGAGTTTTTTGATCTGGCCAGGCCGGCCGAGGGGCACCCGACGGTCGCCCACTTCCAGGCCATCGCCGCCGAACTGGGGGTGGTAATCCCCGTCTCGTTCTTCGAGCGCGCCGGCCAGAGCTACTACAACAGCATCGCCATCGTCGACGCCGACGGCCGCTGCCTGGGTACCTACCGCAAAAGTCACATCCCCGACGGCCCCGGCTACGAAGAAAAATTCTACTTCCGCCCCGGCAACACCGGCTTTCGGGTCTGGCGCACCCGCTACGCTACCATCGGCGTCGGCATCTGCTGGGATCAGTGGTTTCCGGAGGCGGCCCGGGCGATGGTGCTGATGGGGGCGGAGGTGCTCTTCTATCCGACCGCCATCGGCAGCGAACCGGAGAGCCCGGATCTCGACACCAAAGACCCCTGGCAGCGGGCGATGGTAGGCCACGCCGTCTCCAACGTCATCCCGGTGGTGGCGGCCAACCGCACCGGCACCGAGGGCAATCAGACCTTCTACGGCCACTCGTTTATCTGCAACCACCGCGGCGACACGGTGGCCGAGTTGGGCCGCAAAGAAGAAGGGGTGATCACCGCCCGCTTCGACCTGGCGGAGGTGCGCCGCCACCGCGCTTCGTTCGGTTTTTTCCGCGACCGGCGTCCGGAGCTGTACGGCCTGCTCACCACAGCAGACGGCCAGTAGGCGCTGCAGGAGAGGGACCTGTACCCGCCGCTCCCTGTCCTGGGGTGCGTCCGCAAAGAAACGCTTCTTCCTACCGGTTGAGTGTTACTTTCTATCTCATGACTGAGCCGTCAATTTAAAAAGTGATAGAAACTAATAGTTAAGCAAGGGAAATGAATCAAACACATCGTCCCTTGCAGGCCATCGCGGGCAGATTTTACGGTTTATTCCCGCACATCGCCAAACGGAGGAGAACGACGACAGGGAGGCGAATGGTCGACAACTGGATAGGGGTTCCGGTGGTGGATCTGTGGTGCAGGGTTTTTGTCGTTTCCCCTGCTCTGCAGTACCCGAAGGGAAGCGAAACCTTCCGCCAGAACCGTCGAGGGGCTGACATACACACGATTGGGTCCACGATCGCAACCCCTTCCACACTTTGTTTTCTTATCGATTTTCAATACTGGCGGCCGTCTTTACAGAGAGGACGCCATTTGTTTTTTGTGAATCACTACTGAATAAATGCCCCAGGTTTTCCGATTGATGAACTTTTGGGTTATTCGAGTCGAACCAGTCCGCGGCGGATAGCAAGGGTGGCCGCCTGGGTACGGTCGTGGGCACCCATTTTGGCGAGGATGTTGTTCATGTGGGCGCGCACGGTGCCCTCGCCGATAAACAGACTGGCGGCAATCTCTTTGTTGGTCTGGCCTTTGACCACCAGGTGCAGCACTTCCAGCTCGCGGGCGGTTAGTTCAGGATTGCTCAGGCGGTTGGCCAGTTTAGCGGCCACCTGCTGGGGAATGCGCTTGTGGCCCGCGTGCACAGCCCGGATCGCCTCGACCAACTCTTCGGTGGGCGCTTCTTTGAGCAAAAAGGCCATCGCCCCGGCCCGCAGCCCCCGATAGATATCCTCATCGGTGTCGTAGGTGGTAAGCACGATAATCCGCGAGTCGGGAAATTCGGAGCGGATGGCGGCAATCGCTTCGATGCCGTCCATGGCGGGCATCCGCAAATCCATCAGGGCCACATCGGGCAGGTGCTCTCGGTAGCGCGTCACCGCTTCGCGCCCGTCGGCCGCTTCGGCGACGACGCGCATGGCCGGTTGGCGATCGATCACAGCGGCCAATCCCTGCCGAACGACGGGGTGATCGTCGGCGATCAAAATCCGAATGGTTGCATCGGAAGGCATCGGGTTGACCTCCCGCCGGTGAGGACACTCATTGCGACAATCGTACACCGTGCGATGCTCTGCGGCCCAGTGGCAGCTTTTTCACGGCTATCTGAGGCTTTTTGTCCGCAAATTGTGGTCCGTCGCAGCGGCTTTCGACTAGGATTAAGCTTGAGCACGAATTGCCAGCATGGACCAAAATCATATCCTGGTAGCCGAGGATGTCGCCGACAATCTCCTGCTGATCCGAAGCATTCTGGAAAGCAGCGGATACGTGGTGAGTGTCGCCCAGAACGGTGCTGAAGCAATCGATCTGGTGACCAGCAAGTTGCCTGACCTGGTCTTGATGGACCTGTCGCTACCGATTGTCGATGGTTGGGAAGCCACCCGCGTCCTCAAAACCCAGGAAGCCACCCGCCACATCCCGATCATCGCCCTCACCGCCCACGCCATGCAGGGCGACCGCGAGAAGGCCCTCCTCGCCGGTTGTGACGACTACCTGAGCAAGCCCATCGATATTGTCGAAATCGAACAGGTGACCGCAGATTGGCTCGCGCGCTCCCGGTTGGACGGCGGGCGCCCGGCTGTGCTCGACAGTTAGCTTTCCACCAGTTTTTGCACTTCAGATTGCACCTCGCGCGGGTAGACCAGCCACAGGCGCGTCTCCGGCTGGATGAGCGAGCGCACCAACAATGAAGCGTCCGCCAGTTCGCGCAACTGGGCACCGTCGCGCAGGGCAATCCCCTGCTCATAAAGGGTATAGCCCTTGGCCTGGGTGTCCTGCAGGGCGCAGTAGCGTTCGGGAGGACGCCCCGTGGCGGCGACGGCGGCGCGCAGGCGATTGAGCACGAACTGACGGTGCAGCTCGCCCAGGGCAGTCACCTCGACGGTTTTAAAAAGATCGCGGTCGAGAAACCGCCGACAGAGATCTCCTAGAATCGGGTCGGGGTGGGTCCGCCAGCGGTGCAGATGGTAGCCCAGTACCGTGTCGTCGCAGGCAAGGTACGTCGAGAGCGGCAGCCGATCCACCGCCTGCACCAGCCAGGCTTTCATGTCCTCATCGACTTCGAGTTCACCGCGCCGGGCGTAGTGGGCGGCAAGGGCGAGCGCTTGCTGCAGAATGAAGCGCGCCGCCATGTTCTTGGGGTGGTGGTAAACCTGGGAGTACATGAAGTGACGCACTACCAGATAGTGCTCGATCGCCACCATCTGCTTGCGGCCGCTCAAGACCAGCGACTGGGTGGGCGGATCGTAGTCGAGGGCGTGGATGATCCGGTCGAGGTCGAGCTGGCCGTAGCGTGCGCCGGTAAAGTAGCTGTCGCGCAGCAGGTAGTCGAGGCGGTCGCAGTCGAGCTGGCCCGAGACCAGTTGGGTGAGGGCGGCCACCGGATGGGTCTTATCCAGCACGGCGCACAACTGGGACGGTAGTTGCGGGTCGAAGGCCTCCAGCAATCGGGCGACCTGGGTGGGGCCGCTGAGGATGCGCCGGGTCCAGCGCTCGTGGTCGTAGTCGAAGATGTGCTCGCTCGCGTGGCTGTAGGGACCGTGGCCGATGTCGTGCAACAGCGCCCCGCACAAGGCCATCGCCCGAAAGGGGGCGAGCATCGGGTAGCGGGGGGCGAGCCGGTCGAAGACCCGCCGGGCCACGGCGAGCACGCCCAGCGAATGGGTAAAGCGCGACCCTTCGGCGCCGTGAAAGGTGAGGGCGGCTACGTCGAGCTGGCGGATGCGACGCAGGCGCTGAAATTCGGGCGTGTCGATGAGCCCGATGAGCAAAGCTTCCGCCGGGTCGCTGCCCGAGAGGCTGATCGCCCCGTGGATCGGGTCGTGGTAGGTACGGGATTTGCGGGCGAAAAGGTTCATCGAAAAGCGGCTGGAACGCCCGTCCACAGTATGGCGCGAATCAGCCCTCCAAGGGAAGCGCGCCGGGGGTGTTTTCGGAGGCTGGGCGGCGCTCCTGCCCTTCGGGACGCCCAGGCAGGCGCACCCGCAGGGTGGTACCCCGGCCGGGTTCGCTCAGGGCGCGAATCTCCCCCTGGTGGTTTTCGACGATCGTCCGCGCGATAGCCAGGCCCAGGCCGCTGCCGCCCGCCTGGCGGGTGCGGGCCGAATCGACCCGCCAGAAGCGCTCGAATATCCGTTCCAGATGCTCCGGAGCGATGCCGATACCGGTGTCGCTCACTTCCACCAGCGCGTCGCGGCCGTCGCGCGCCGTACCGAGGCATACCCGCCCCCCGGCGGGGGTATAGCGAATGGCGTTGCTCAGCAAATTGGCAAACAGTTGATGCATCTGGTCGGGGTTGGCGGTGACGGTGAGCGGCCCGCCGCTTTTGAGCTGCACCGCAAGACCCGCAGCCTGGGCGAGGGGAGTCTGTTCCTCGACGACCTGTTGGAGGATCTCGGTGAGGTTGCAGCAGATCCGGCCCTCGGCGCTCTGCAGGCCTTCATTGCGCGCCAGGAACAACAAATCCGCCACCAGCCGCCCCAGGCGGCGGGTGAGCCGCTCGGTCACTTCCAGGCTCCTGCGGTACTCATCCACACTCGGTTGCGGGTCGGCGAGGGCCACCTGCACGTTGGTCTGCAGCGCGGCAAGCGGCGTGCGCAGCTCGTGGCTCGCATCGGCGGTGAACTGTTTGAGCCGGTCGTAGGACTCGCGCACCGGTCTGAGGGCGAGTTCCGTCAGAAACCAGCCGCCCAGGCCAATCATCACCATGGTGAGTACTACTCCCGCGCTCAGTTCGACAAAAAGCTGCCGGCTGGGTTTATCGACTTCGAACCACTGGTGCGAGACGCGCAGGTAGCCCAGCAGATGGCCCGCGCGGCGCACCGGCACCGTCACCTGCCGGAGCTTGTGGCCTGGGCTCACCTCGACCGTCGCGTGCAGGGCACCGCGCACCAGCGGCACCGGCCGCGGGAAAATGGCCGTCGAGCGCACCACCTGGCCGCGCTTGTCGAACCACTCCAGATAAATCAAGTCCATCTCGACGGTCGGGTCGTCTTCGCCCCCCGCGAAGACGTAGTTGACATCGACGACCGGTTCGCCGCCCGGCCCGGGCACCACCACCAGCGAGCGCTCGATCAGCTCCACGACGTGGTCGAGGGTGTCGTCGACCCGTTCGACCAGGGTGCTGCGCACGTAGGTGTAAAAACCGACGGCAAACAGGGCCATGATCGCGGCGGTGACGGCGATATAGCTCACCAACAACCGCAGGCGGGTCTGCTTGATCGGATTGCGCGGCTCGGCGCGCGGTCGGTCGGCGGGCACAGGTGCAGCGAGTGACGATTACTTTCTATTAAACCTGGCTCTGCAGTGTTGAACGCGGGTGCCAGGCCCGCCGTCCTAGTGGATACCGACCGTTTCGAAGGTAGTCACCATGCAGAAATTTGCCGGCGTTCTCCTCGGTGCCCTGGTGCTGCTCGGCGCCCCCGCGGCCTACGCCCAGCAGACTCCCGCTCCCGCCCCTGCTCCCGATGCCCAGCGCTACCCCGGCAAAGGGCCAGGCAACAAGATGATGGTCTACGAGCAGCTGAACCTCACCCCCGAGCAGCGCGCCCAGATCGAGCAAATCTACGCGAGCGAAAAGCAAAAGAACGCGCCCCTCAAAGAACAGATGCGCCAGTTGCGCAGCGAGTACCAGGCCGCCCGCGAAGCGAACGACACCGCCAAAATCGAGAGCGTGCGCGAGCGGATGATGGCCCTCAAGCCGCAGATGCAGCAGGCCCGCACCGAGACCGAACAGCAAATTGCGGCGATTCTCACCCCCGAGCAGCGCGCCCAGATGGAGCAGCGGCGCGCCCAGAAGCAGCGGCGCGGACCGGGTGGCCCCGCACCGCTCTAAGTTCTCCCAGTGCCCAAAGCACAATCCGGCCGGGGTACGCCCCGGCCGGATTGCATTTTCTGAGCGGGCACGGAGGGATTCGAACCCCCGTTAGTCCTGATCCGTAGTCAGGTGCCATATCCACTAGGCGACGTGCCCACGAGAACTCAATATAACACCCGAGATTTGGGAGCCACAAGCTGGAGGTCCGTGGACCGCACGTCTTAGCTGCCGACGGTTTGCGGGGCCTTGGGCGCTTCGAAGCTCTGAATTTGATCGAGGCGGCGCTGGTGGCGCTCGCCGCCAAATTCGGTAGTCAGCCAGGTTTCAAGCACATCCTTGGCCACCTCCGGCCCGAGCACCCGACCGCCCATGGCCAGCACATTGGCGTCGTTGTGCTCGCGGCTCATCCGGGCGGTGTAGTGATCGTGGGCGAGGGCGGCGCGGATGCCGTCGAATTTGTTGGCGGCGATCGAGATGCCGATGCCGGTGCCGCACAGCAAGATGCCCCGGTCCGCTTCGCCGCGCTGGATCTTTTCGGCGACGCTCTGGGCGACTAGCGGGTAGTCGCAGCGCTCGCCGTTGTAGGTGCCCACGTCCTCGAAGGTATATGCGTGTTCGCCAAGCCAGGTTTTCAATTCTTCTTTGAGTTCGTAGGCGCCGTGGTCACTGCCGATCACAAGCTTCATGCGGGTCCTCTCAACGGCTGTACATCGATTGTACCGGCTCGGGCAACGGCCCCCGCGCACAAAAAGGCGAAAGGAACATGCTATTTCTAGAGGGTCCACCTCCCCTTTTCTACGGAATCTTCCCAGCGTGCAATCCCCTGGCAGCAAATATTTTGAAGTCGGCACCGTCGAGACGCTGCCGCTTGTGGACGCAAGCCGCCACCGCGAGATTCCCCTCAAGATTTTTTATCCGGCCGCTGCGGGGTCTTTTCCGCTCATTCTTTTTTCCCACGGCTCCGGCGGCTCGAAAGATTCCTACGACTATCTGGGGCAGTACTGGGCGCGCCACGGCTATGTGAGCTTTCACCCCACCCACCACGGCAGCGACACCGCCGTACTCAAAAACGAAGGATTGCGGGCGATGATGGGCAGCAACGACGACCCGCGCCAGTGGGTGGATCGCGTGCGGGACATGGCTTTTTTGCTCGACTCGCTCGATCGCATCGGTCTGCAGGTGCCGGCGATCGCGGGCAAGATCGATCGGGGACGCATCGCGGCGGCGGGGCACTCCTTTGGCGCTTATACCGCCATTTTGCTCGCCGGGGCGTCGGTGGTCATGCCGACAGGTGAGACCGTGGGCTTTCGCGACCCGCGCTTTCGGGCATTTTTGACCATCTCACCCCAGGGCTCGGGCCTCAACGGCCTGCTACCCAATTCCTGGGTGCACATCGAAGCGCCGGTGATGAGCATCACCGGCTCCGAGGACAAAGGCCGCACCGGCCAGTCCGCCGAGTGGCGCCTCGAAGCCTACTACAACATGCCCCCCGGCGATAAGTACTTGATAGTGATCCAGGGGGCGGGGCACTTCGGTTTTTCCGATCGCAGCCTCGAAGGACTGGGCGACGCCGAGGGCGGCCGGGGTGGTCGCTTTGGGGGAATGTTCCGCCGCGGCGAAGGGGGAGCGATGGCCAGGCGGATGGCCCGCATGCAAATCGACCCCCAGAGCGTTCACCAGTACACCCAAATCGCGAGCCTCGCCTTCTGGGACGCCTACCTCAAAGACGACGGTGCTGCCCGCGAGCATCTGGCAAGCGGCGAAATCTTTGCCGACAATGAGCATCTGGTATCGCTGTGGGCGAAATGATTCGCCCACAGCGATACCAGATGCCGCGTCGGCCATGCCCAGCACCTGGTCGATGCGTCGCAGTTCGTGCTTGTAGGCGACCAGATTGCGCACACAGCGCTCGTCGAGGCGGGCGCTCACCTCTGGCCAGCGGTCGAGCACGGCCTGAAGCGCTTCGCTCACCCGGGGGCGGCGCGCAAAGACGAGGGTTTTCTTTGGAGGATGGTCCATCTCGCTGCTGCCCGCCTGCCCGGGCGTCCCAAACCAGACATTCCCCCCCAAGCCGCGGACGATACCACGGCCACTCCTCCGGGAAAGGGTGCGCTTCGCCCTGCGCTGCGCTGCGGCCCTTGCCCTCCGTCGCTCGGCCGTGAGACCGAACAACTTTCGGGGGGGGGAATGTCTCTCTCACACACGACGGCACGGCCGAGCAACCACGACCACGCAAAACCATCGTCACCCCCGGGCGGGCGCGGGTGCCCGAGGCGCTACAAGCCGTGCTCGACCGCTGGCCAGAGGTGAGCGCCCGCCTCGACGAGCGCTGTGTGCGCAATCTGGTCGCCTACAAGCACGAACTGCGACGCATCGACCAGGTGCTGGGCATGGCCGACGCCCAACCCGCCGGGTCCTTCTGGCGCGGGGTGAGTGCCTGGGTAACGATAGCCCTCAAGCGCGGCATAGTGCCGGTTAAAATGAAGATATCTTTCTGGTGCTGCCCATGGTGCATGCCCTGATCTGGTTGCCCTTGCTCGCTCTGTTTGGCGTTTTGAGTTGGGCGGGTTGGAACGAATATCAAAAAGTCCAGGCTTACAGCCACTGGGCCAAAGATTTCGACAACGCCAAGTACGACGTATTTGCGATGCTTGGCCGCCGGGGCGACCGGCTGGTCTGGGGCAAACCGACTCGGCAGGGGCCGACTGAACTTCAACAAATCTCGCTGCAAACGGTTAGAAGCGTCGGCCTCGCTGTCGACGGCCGGCTGGCCGGCCCCGACGCCCCACCCGCCAGGGCCCGGCGCATCGCGCTACAGCTCGCCCTCGAGAGCGGCCAGCAAATATCTATACCTTTTACCGAGACGGGGCTGGCCGCCCACTGGTGTAAACTTCTGCAACAATATGTCTCGGGTGGACCGGATTGCCCCAAGGAACTGATTCAATAGTCGGTAATTATGCTTTGCCCATTCTGCTCGTACTCTGACAACCGTGTCCTCGAGTCCCGTCTGGCCGAGGAGGGGGAGAGCGTGCGCCGCCGCCGCGAGTGCAAACAATGCCGACGGCGCTTCACGACCTACGAGCGCATCGAATTTGTCCCAACAGTCGTGATCAAGCGCAACGGGCGGCGCGAAGCGTTCGATCGCTCGAAGGTGCTGCGCGGGGTGATGATTGCCTGCGAGAAGACCGACGTGCCGGCGGAACTCATCGAGCAACTCGTCGACGATCTGCAGGCCGAGTTGCAGCAGCGCTCCAGCCGCGAGGTGACCAGTGCCGAGGTTGGCGAGATGGTCCTCGGTCTACTCAAGCCCCTCAATGAAGTGGCCTACGTGCGCTTCGCCTCGGTTTACCGCAAGTTCAAGGGTGTCGCCGACTTTGTGAGCGAACTGCAAACCTTCGAAGCGAACGCCGAGCTCGATTCGCTCAAAGCCCGCCTGGAGCGGCTTGCCGCCGCGCACGACCAGCCCGCCGACTGACGCGAGCCGATGGACGAGCGCGAGGCGGTACTGGGCGCAAACGCTGCATTTTATCGGGCGTTTGAGAAGCGCGACATAGAGGCGATGGCTGCCGTCTGGTCGCAGGGCGCGGTGAGTCTCTGCATCCATCCCGGCCGGCCGGCGCTGCGCGGCTGGAGTGCGGTTCGCCAGTCGTGGGAGCAAATTTTTAAAGTCACTGCCTACATCGAAATCGAAACGGAAGTCCTCGCCTGTGAAGTGCAGGGGACACTCGCCTACATCGTGCTCGTGGAGCAGGTACTGCAGGCGGCGGGCGGGCAGAGTGCCAGCGCGCAGTCGATGGCGACCAACGTCTTCGAGCGCCTGGGCGGATCCTGGCACCTGGTGCACCACCACGGCAGCCCCATCCGCCGCTAGGCGCAACAGAAATTAAACTTCTCGCGTTGAACCACTCTGGGAAGCACAGCGATTCTTGGCGTTTTAGATCCGCGACGAATATGTATAGGCGATAACAGATCTATCCAGTTTGGTGTGCACCATGATCGTCAATCGCAGGCCAAATGAGGCGGCGCTCTGGCTGGAGTTTGCCATTCACATCGCGGTATTGTTGGCGGTCTTCTTCCAGATGGCTCTTGCTCTACAAGCCGTCCAACAGCTAGGAGCGGGTGAGGTCTATACCCTGCCGCCGGTGCTCGTCCGTCCGGCGGCCTAGGCCGCAGACACCCTAACAAAAGCTGGCCGCCACCGGTACGTGGTCGGAGGGTAAGGGTTGGGCGCGCGGTTGCGCGTCGATCCAGCAGGCGGAGCAGCGCTCGGCAAGCGGGCCGCTCACCCAGATGTGGTCGATGCGCATGCCGAGGTTGCGCCGAAAAGCCGCCGCCCGGTAGTCCCACCAGCTGAATTGGCCCGCTTCCGGCGAGTGCAGGCGAAAAGCGTCGATAAAACCCCAGGTGCGAATGCGCTCCAGGGCGGCGTGCTCGTCGGGATGAAAAAGAACCTTCCCTGCCACCGCCTTGGGATCCCAGACGTCGCGCTCTTCTGGAGCGATATTGAAATCTCCGCACAGCAGCACCGCTTCTTCTGGATCGAAGTCGGCGTGCAAGTACTGGCGCAGGCGCTCCAGCCAGAGCAGCTTGTAGGCGAATTTTCCGGAACCCACCTCCGAGCCGTTCGGGACGTAGACGTTGATGATTTGGGTGTCCTCGACGGTGGCGGCGATCAGCCTGCGCGGGGCGTCCGCCTCGTCGCCGGGCAGGCCGCGGCGCACGGCGGTGATGGGTTTGCGGCTGACGATGGCGACCCCGTTGTAAGCTTTTTGGCCCGCGAAGGCGACTGCGTAGCCCAGCGCTTCAAAGGCGGCGGCCGGAAAGCGTTCATCCGGCACCTTCGTCTCCTGCAGGCAGAGCACCTCCGGCCGGTGTGCCGAAAGCCAGGCGCATACCCCCCCCAGGCGGACATTGATCGAATTGACGTTCCAGGTGGCGACGGTCAGATTGGACATGTTTTCGAGGCTACCACCCCCGGGATTCTGTCGCGGGGTGGGTCCCCAGAATATCGCCAAATGTTAAGATATCGACGATGATTCCGAGGGTATCACGCAATGTACAGTTACCCCGACGCTTCCGGCCTCAACAGACAGCGGGAGCAGCGCGCCTCCAACCTGCCCGGGGCGTTTGCGGCGATGGGCATCTCCCTCGCCCTCACCGGAGCGGTCTCCTGGTGGGCGTCCGCCCTGCCCGGCATCGACGCCTGGTTCTGGCCGCTGCTGATTGTGCAGCTCGGCCTGCTGCTGGCGATTGGCACTGTCCGTTCCTGGTCAAAAAACGCTGACAATCTCTCGCTGATTTTGCTATTTGTCTTTGCTGTCGTCGAAGGTCTAGTCCTTGCCCCGATCACGGCCATCTATTTAGCCACCAGCGTCGGGCAGGCGGTCGTGCTCAAGGCCCTGGCGGCAGCGGGCGCCACCTTCGGCGCCGGTGCCATCTACGGCTGGACGACCAAGCGGGATTTGAGCAACCTGGGCAGTATCTTGATCATGGCGGTGCTGGGCATCGTCATCTCTTCGCTGCTCAATGTCTTCTGGCTGAAGTCACCCGTGACCGACCTGGTGATCTCCTGGATGACGGTGATCGTCTTCACGGCCTTCACCGCCTACGATCTCAACATTGCCCGCGACAACCGCTTCGGCCAGACCGCCGGCCAGATCGCCTTGAGCCTCTATCTCAACTTTTTGAATCTGTTTTTGGCGTTCCTGCGCATCTTCGGCGGCGGCAGCCGCGACTGATGGTCAACCTCCGCTAAATTGACGATAAAAAAGGGGCCGCACAAGGTCCCTTTTTTCATGCTCCGCGTAGAGGTGAGAAAGCAAAAACAGCGAGCTTTGCAAAACTTAACAAAAAGCCTCTTTTCTCCCCTGTATGGGGGAGGTACACTGAGTACATGCCTGCATTCTCCCCCCTTCCAGGATAAGTCTAGCCCCTCACTTTTTTTCTATGCGTCGGCCCTTGCGCGTTTTGTCGCGGAGGGCTTTTCGCTTTTTAGCTCCCTCGGCGCAAAAGCCCGAAGCCATAGCCGTGGGGCGATGTCAGCAGGTATCCACCTCCCCACAGCAGGCTGCGGGTGCTGCCGATGCCGAGTACCAGGGCGATGAGCGGATCCACAAGGCAGGTCTTCATCAAGAAGGCGGTGCCGTCGAGGCCAAAACCGAGATTGAAGACATAGTTGTGGGCACCCAGCCCCAGCAGGATGTAGTAGCTGAAGTAGGCGGTGCAGATGCCGGCGAAGCCCGCCGCCCAACCGAGGATGGACCGGTTGCCCACGGGCAACAGGCTGGCGGCGAGGCACAGCGGTGCGAGGCTGGCCGAGACCATCAGCGCATACTCCAAAGTCGGCACGGTGTTTTTTTGCCACGAGAGGAGCATGACCATCCACCCGTCGACGGTGGCGTCGCGGGCAAACAGGGCGCGCGTGGCGCTCACGGCGGTGTAGGGATCGATAGTACCGCTGAAGACCTGGTCGATTTCTTGCGCGGCGCTCTCGAACGCTTCGCTGGTAGTCACCCGCGAGCGCACCACCGCGAGGACGGCCCGCACATCGCCGCGGCGCTCCGCCAGGCAAGGTTTGAACTGGCCCACCGGCAGCGTGGCGCACTGGTTGTAGAGATTGCGCACCAGTTGCTCCATGCCCACCCGGTACTCGGCCAGCAAAATGGTGTCGTGCAGATCGAGCGGTCCGGTGGCGGTGGACAGCGTAGTCAGCTCCCGGCCGCTGTAGTTGGAGACGATGTCCACCAGCGTGTAAGGCACGGTGCGAGCGGAGTTGATCCAGCCTGCCAGGTTGCTGGTGCCGCTGCCGGTGTGTACCAGCCCAAAGATCACCAGCAAGGGCCAGAGGAGTTCCGACAGGGCGGGGGTAGAATCCTCTTCGATAAGGCCGCGCAAGAAAAACGCCCCCCAAACCAGCAGCGCCAGCCCCGCCACCACCCCGGCCGCCGCCTCCAGACCCAGCCACAGGCCGCTGCTAAACAGACTCTGCCACAGGCCGTCCCAGTAGAGGCGGTTCTGGGAGGCCGCCTGTTGGGCGAACTGCGCGAGCCCTTCCGCGGCGCTGTCCGGGGTGGTCCAGGCGAAAAGAAAGCTCACCGGGGCGCCTCGGCGGTCGAAGTTTTCCAGGCGAAGGTTTCGCCGGCGGCAAAGGCAGCGGCGGCGGTGGCGAGGGCCTGCTGCGAGCGCTGGTGGTAGCGCTCGCGCACCTGTTCGTCGAAGGCTTCGCCGACATCGGAGACGAGCATCTGGAGGTTACCCAGGCCGCCCACGAAATCGGTCTGGAGTTTAAGCGATTCGAGCGAGGTCGAGACGATCGACGTATTGACCAGGGCCATCTGCTGGTTCATCTGCTTGAGGGCGTCCTGGGTGGAGGGGGCGGCCTCGGCGGTGCTCGCGTAGGTGACGGCGCGGTTGGCGGAATCTTTGAGCTTGGTATGGAACTGGTCGTTGTTCTTCTGGATGCGCGTCTGGCTTTCGGCGGAGAGGCGGTCGGTCTGGGTGGCGCGCGCCAGGGCGCGGTTGCTCTCGCGGGTCACCAGATTGCGCATCAGCGCCCTCGGGGCAAAAGGACCGAGGTTGAACGGGTCGCCGTTGTCGTCCTCGTTGAGGCTAAGGCCGAGGGCAAACGTGTCGGGTAGGCCCAATTCCCCGAGAAAATCGTCAAATTCGAGGTCTTCCAGCTCGCCGTAGAGGGCTTCCATCTGCTCTTGGTAACTGGCGCTGATCGTTTCATAGGTCGAATCCTGCACGCTCTTGATAAAGGCGAGCAGGTCGTTGACGTAGGTTTGCAAAGGCTTGGGCGCCTGCTGGGCGGCGGCGGCGGCGGCCATCAGCAGACCCGCGGCAAACACGAGGCCGAGGGTTTGGATACGGGCAAATTTTTGCATGGGCGAGCCACCGACGGGGAGGTACCCCCCACTACTAGGCGACGCAATGGGTGTGCCACAACCGCATCAGTGCGACCGGACAGCAACCGGACATCAGGGGTTCGCGCGCGCGCGGATTTGCTGCTTGAACTCGCGCACAGCGGCGGATTGTCCAATTTCCAGTCCACGCAACACCAGGCTGCTCAGTTGTTGCACCACAAAACCCGGCAGTACCCGGCTGTAGTCCGCCTCGACGTACTCTTTGTCTATCAGGTGCTGGACGATCAATCCCTCACCGCGCCAAGTCCACACCTCCGGTATCCCCAGACGCCGGTAAATCGCCAGACGCACACGCGAGGAGCTAGAAACATCCACTTCGACTGCCAGGTCCGGCGGCGGGCTCACCTGCAAATCGATGCGCTCAACGCCGAGAATCTCTGCCTGGTGCGCTATGTAGTAACACTCGTCGGGTTCGATCGCTCTGGCCAGATCCGGCCTACGCATGGTCCACGAGCCTATGCCTTCCACCGCAATGTCCATCTCGTCGGCCCAGGCTTCGATAAATCGCGCGATCAGTTTTTTAATTTTTTCGTGGATGTTAAGAGGGCTCATGATCTCCAGCACCCCCTGGTCATAGGCCAGGCGGATTGCCCGGCTTTCTCCCAACTCGTCAAGGAGCCGCTCAAAAGTCTCCCAGCTAATGCCCTCCAGCCAGATGCGTTGCTCGCCTGTCTGCAGTAGTGCTGCCGTCAACATTGCCTTGAGCCTCCAGCGTTGCCATCAAGATAGCAAACTTGTACTGGACGCTTGGCGGGCATTGCGCCCGATTCGGAAACAGGATAGGGGGGTGGTGGGAGCGCTGCCTCAACGGGGCAGAACAAGGCGCGCTGCTGGCGCCGGGGATGCGGATCAGTCCGGCGGGGGCGAGGGGTGAATCGCCAGGCCAAGGGTGAGCTTGCCGGCTTTTACTTCGCAAGTCTCGATGCCGATTGCGAGTGTGGCCGCGCCGAGGCGCAGGTGCAAAAAATTCAGCGCCCCGCTACCCGCACAGGTGGTTGCCTGGAGTTTCAAAGGAGTGCGCCTGGCAGCCTTCGCCTCGCAAAATATGCCTTCCAGCTCCAGCAAGTCGGGTTGGAGGCGCATCGCGAGTTGTTCGATTGCGCCTGCAATCGACCGCTCCCCCAGCTGTAGCGAGAGCATCTGCAAATTGCCCTGTACCCAGGGGGAGGCGAGTAAACCGTTGACGCCCGCAAGCGGCAGCAGCACGCGGGCCAGGGCACGCTCGACATGCGAAAGCCGGATACGGGCAAACGCAAGGCTGCCGGAGCGGATATCGACCCCGGCGCTGGTATCGTCGCGCGATTCTGGGTCGAAATGCACCTCGGCCTCGACCGCCAGTTCGTCCTCACCAGGCTTGAGATCGAGCAACGCCAGCGCGATTTGGCCGAACTGCACGCGCACATCCTGAAGACACAGGCTACTTTCCCGTTCGCCGGGGCAGGGTGTAGCTGCCAGGGTCAGCCGCTCGCGCCGGCCGGATTCGTGCAGCAGTTCGACTGTTAGTTGCAGCCGGCCGCTCTGGTGCAGATGGATTTGGAGCACGTCCACCGCCACGTTCACCGTCTGCCCGTCGGCGCGGAGGACCAGATTCTGGAGGTTGCCCCGCACCGAGGACGAGGCGAGCAGCCGGTTGAGGTCCGCTTCGGTCAGGACCACCCGGGCGGTGGTGTTCACCGACTCGCGCAACTTCAGCCTTCCGAACAACACCGCCAGCGGGTCGACCGCCAGGCCGTCGCTTTGCACTTCCAGTGCTTCGACGCGCAACTGCTCGTCGATCACCAGGCCCTGACCCTGTACGGAGACGGAGTCGGCCTTGCCGGCAATCGCCTTGAGCGGATCGGTCCGAACGTTCACCTCTACCGATTCGACCTCTTGCAAGGTGTTCTCGATGCCCAGCTCCACCGCCCGGTTGAGCGCCCGCTCCGCCGGTCCTTGCCCTTGCTCTGCCACGGTCTGTTTCCTGTGTGTCCGGTGTGTTCTAGAAGCTCTGCGCTGTCTGGTCGCGGGCACGATAAAACGCTTGTGGTTGCGGGTTTCTTTCTCGGTAAACCGTGCGCGCAAGAACGCCAGCCCCGGAAAGATTTGCCCCGGCGGCGCCGCCGGATGCCTGGGGGCTACGGGACCTAGGAGGGTTGCAACGGCACTCAACGTCGTCATGGGTGCTATTTCAGTCTTGCCACGAAACGCCGCTCCAGGAACCTGCCTGCGGTGTGAGCCGCCGGGCCAATTCGGCAGCACATCGGGCCGTCTGCCGGGCCAAAGTCCAAACCTGCGACAATGGTCAAAATGCAGGGTAAGCGCATCTTAATTGCTATTGACAAGCCAGCTCATTTCTGGTTTGCGTGTCAGGTAGACAGGCCATCAGCACCGTGAGCATATAGGTATCGTCCATCGCCGCCCAATTTGATTTCTGAGGCAGGCTGCGACGACAGCTTTGTTCTTGACCGAGCGCGTTGAGCGCCAACCGACGCAACAGGGCCAGATTCTGCGTCCCTCTGGGTGCCCATCGCATCGATGGTGACGATACAGCCGGACAGTTCGAGCACTTGCATCGGTGGGGGACTTGAGCTTGACGACGAAATCTGGGCACAGGGGTGGAGATTTTTGTCTTTGCTCGGGTGTGAGGCTCTCCCGGCGGGTGCGCGCTACCCAGGCCGCATCCGAAGAACGGCTGGCACCGTTGGGCAGGTTGAACCCCGTCGAGGAATCAAAGCCCAACCCCAGCCCGTCGTGGCCATCGGTCCAGTTGGCAAGTTGCTGGTTGAGGCGAAAGTTGCCATGACCCGAGTCGCCGCCGGTGGGGGGCATGATGATGATTTCTCCGCCGGCTGTCCGCTCGATGCGCAAGTCCCGGTTCTTCTGGCAAAGGCGAAGGAACTGCTCGTCTGTGAGATCGACGACGGAATGAAAATCGAGTACAAAGCTTTCCACGGCTAAACCCTGGCGGCTCTCACCATCCTACTGTCCAGCTGGGCGCGGCATCTGAGGGTGAAGGACGTTCGCTGGTCGCCGTGCCCGTGGGGGCGAAGGACTAAGATAGGACTGTTTGCTTAGTTGCAGGTCGCCGCTGTGCCCCGCCGCACCGATATTCACAAGATTCTCTTAATTGGCGCCGGACCGATCGTCATCGGTCAGGCCTGCGAGTTCGATTACTCCGGAACCCAGGCGTGCAAAGCGCTGCGCGAGGAAGGGTACGAGATTGTCCTGGTCAACTCCAATCCGGCGACGATCATGACCGACCCTGCCACGGCCGATCGCACCTATATTGAGCCGGTCACCGCCGAGTTCGTCGAGCGCATTATCGAACGCGAGCGGCCGGACGCCTTGCTTCCTACCATGGGGGGCCAGACGGCGCTCAACATCACCGTCGAATTGGCCGAATCCGGGGTGCTCGATCGCCACGGCGTCGAACTGATCGGCGCCAAACTCCCCGCCATCAAAAAAGCCGAGGACCGCGAGCTATTTAAGCAGGCGATGCAGAAGATCGGCCTGGAGGTGCCGCGCTCGGGCTTTGCCCACACCCTTGAGGAAGCGCGGGTAGTGGCCGAGGAGATTGGTTCCTTTCCGCTGATTTTGCGGCCCAGCTTTACGCTGGGGGGCACCGGCGGCGGCATCGCCTACAACCGCGAGGAGTTCGAGCGGATGATCCGCATCGGCCTGGACGCCTCGCCCACCTCCCAGGTGCTGGTCGAAGAGTCGGCCCTCGGTTGGAAGGAGTACGAACTGGAGGTCATGCGCGATCTGGCCGACAACGTCGTGATCATCTGCTCGATCGAAAATTTTGATCCGATGGGGGTGCACACGGGCGATTCGATCACCGTCGCCCCGGCCCAGACCCTCACCGACAAGGAATACCAGCGCCTGCGCGACGCGGCCATCAAAGTGATCCGCGAAATCGGCGTCGAGACGGGCGGGTCGAATATTCAGTTTGCCGTCCACCCCGAGAGCGGCCGGGTGATCGTCATCGAGATGAACCCGCGCGTCTCGCGCTCGTCGGCCCTCGCCTCCAAGGCCACCGGCTTCCCAATCGCCAAGATCGCCGCGAAGCTCGCCGTGGGCTATACCCTCGATGAAATCACCAACGAGATCACCCAGCAGACCCCCGCGAGCTTCGAGCCGACGATCGACTACGTGGTTACCAAGATCCCGCGCTGGGCCTTTGAGAAATTTCCCGGCACCGAGCCGGTGCTCACCACCGCCATGCGCTCGGTGGGCGAGGTGATGGCGATCGGCCGTACCTTTTGCGAGTCGCTGCAAAAGGCGCTGCGCTCGCTGGAGATCAAGCGCTTCGGCTTCGGTGCCGACCGTCCTGAAGAGATCCCCGACGCCGAGACGCTCAAAAGCCAGTTGCGCACCGCCACCCCCGATCGCATCTTTCAGATCCGCCAGGCGCTGATGACCGGTTTCAGCGTCGAACAGGTCCACGACCTCACCGCTGTCGACCCCTGGTTTCTCGACAAGCTCGCGCAACTGGTCGCCTTCGAGCGTGCCTACCAAGGTCGCGACCTGGCCTCCCTCACCGCCGCCGAATGGCTCGAAGCCAAGCAAAAAGGCTACAGCGATGTCCAGCTGGCTTTTCTCACCGGCACCGACGAGCAGACCGTGCGCTCCACCCGTCAGGAACTGGGCGTAACGCCAGTATTTAAAACGGTCGATACCTGTGCGGCCGAATTCGAGGCCTTCACGCCCTACCACTATTCGACCTACGCTTCAGAGTCCGAGATTGCTCCCGGTGAGCGGCCAAAGGCAATGATCCTGGGGGGCGGCCCCAACCGCATCGGTCAGGGCATCGAATTCGACTACTGCTGCTGCCACGCCTGCTTTGCACTCTCTGAAGACGGCTTTGAGACGATTATGGTCAACTCCAACCCCGAGACCGTCTCCACCGACTACGACACCAGCGACCGGCTCTACTTCGAACCGCTCACCCGCGAGGACGTGCTCAACATCGTCGAAGCAGAAAAGCCGGTGGGCGTCATCGTCCAGTTCGGCGGCCAGACGCCCCTCAACCTTGCTGTCCCTCTCGAAAAGGCGGGAGTGCCCATCTGGGGAACTTCCCCCGACTCGATCGACACTGCCGAGGACCGCGAGCGCTTCGAGCAGTTGTGCCAGCAACTCGGTATCCGGCAACCCGCCAACGGCATGGCCCGCTCCACCGCCGATGCCGTGGCCGTGGCCGGCCGCATCGGCTACCCGGTGGTGGTGCGCCCGAGCTACGTGCTCGGGGGGCGGGCCATGGAAATCGTCTATGCCGACGAAGAATTGGGACGCTACATGACCCACGCAGTTCAGGTGGAGCCCGGCCGCCCGATTTTGATCGACAAATTTCTCGAAGATGCCGTCGAAGTCGATGTGGACGCTATCTGCGATCGGACCGGACAGGTGGTGATAGGCGGGATCATGGAGCACATCGAGCAGGCGGGCATCCACTCCGGCGATTCGGCCTGCGTGCTGCCGACGCGCACTCTCGATGAAAGCGTGCTGGCCGTTATCCGCGACTGGACCGTCAAACTGGCCCGTGCCCTGAAGGTGGTGGGACTGATGAATGTCCAGTACGCCGTCAAAGCCCACAGGGAGGGTGCCGAGGTTTATGTGCTGGAGGCCAACCCGCGCGCCTCGCGCACGGTACCCTTCGTGGCCAAGGCGACCGGGGTACCGCTTGCCAAGATTGCCGCCCGGGTGATGGCGGGGCGCACCCTGGAAGCATTGGGTTTTACCGAGGAAGTGATCCCCGGCCACATCGCCGTCAAAGAGGCGGTGCTGCCCTTTGAAAAATTCGCCGGCACCGACACGATCCTGGGGCCGGAGATGCGTTCGACCGGCGAGGTGATGGGCATCGACACCGACTTCGGCCGCGCCTTTGCCAAAGCCCAGATCGGCGCCGGGCAGAAGCTGCCCACGGCCGGCACGTTGTTTGTCTCCGTCACCGACCGCGACAAGCCCGCGGTCGTACCGATTGTCCAGCAGATGCTCGACCTGGGCTTTCGGGTGATCGCCACCGAGGGCACCCAGCGTTTTTTGCAGGAGCAGGGCCTCGCAGTCGAGAAAGTGCTCAAGATCCACGAGGGTCGTCCCCACATCGGCGATTTGCTCAAAAACCGCCGGATTCAGCTGGTCTTCAACACTCCCTCGGGCAGCGAAGCCCAGACCGATGCCCAGGTAATCCGCCGTACCGCCCTTGCCCAGAAGATCCCGGTCATCACCACCCTAGCTGCTGCCCGTGCCGTCACGGCGGCTATTGCCGCGCTGCAGAAGGGGCCGCTGGAGGTGAAATCTCTGCAGGAGTACCATCAGCCGTCTTTGGCCGCAGGTAGCCGATAGCCTTCCTCGGAGGCGGTCTTTGAGGATCAGAGGGAGATCTCCCTGCCGCGTTCAAAAGTTTGCCGGGGACGTCTCTCTGCCGGGCTTTGAGCGCCCTCCTCCGGGTTGTCCAAGATGATTCCATTGCCGATTCTCTGGTGGTGCAACTGCCGGTAGTGCTGCAGTTCCGCCTGAATAGCCCCTTGTTGCTCCAGTTGCCTCTTGAGCTTCAGCCGCTGCGTGGCCATGGCGATCACCGTGCGCAACTCGACTGCTTCGAAGGGTTTGACAGTCAACACTACCGGCACGAGGCCGGTAGCTTGTCCCTCGGTGCGCCGGGGAGGTATGGGCAATTGACTGTGCCCTGCTCTTCCAACCGATAGGCAGAAGAGAGAAGGTAGTTGTCCCGAATGTTCAT
>JAHHGR010000060.1 GCA_019359725.1 Aphanocapsa lilacina HA4352-LM1
GAGCAGGTGCAAAGGGCAATGGACATGATCAATGACCGCCCGCGAAAAGTGCTTGGTTATCGGACACCACGGGAGGTATTCTTAGCTCAGTCAGGTGCTGTTGCACTTCAAACTTGAATGGGCCACTCTTTATTTCTTTTGAAATAATCAGGCTGCGTTGAAGGTTCTCGATGGCGTTATCATACTTGCCAAGAAACTCAGAAGTGTTGAATCAGTGAACGCTTGCACACAGTTCGAGCGGCCAGACCCTGCGCCTCCAGCTGCCCAGCAATTTTCCCAGCCAATGCACATAACTGACTTCCTGACACATGCAACATTGCAAGTAACGCAATTTATCCAACCGTTTACTACCCCATATTTTCGGCACAGCCACCAGTTCCAATAGCAGGTGGGCAATCCAGGGCTGTTTCATTCTAGCTTTGCATTGGATGCAAATGAGAATCGAGAGCGGCAAAAGCCTTATTGCTTGTTGAGCAGGTCAAGCTTATTGACATGGCCGAATGGGGTTTTTGGAGAATGAAACAGCCCTGCCGGTTATCACTTTGCCTGCGCTCAAACGGTGAAGCCAGACCCGCGCGAGGTGGTCGGTTCTCGGATCGCCCTTGGCGTCCGTGCCCTTGGACGACAGATCGCTTTCTCTCTGCTTGGCCCCCACCGGGTTGCTTCCGCAAAGGCGTGGGCGGTGCCCGGGACAATCGAGCTGGAATTTTATTTTAAAGACGGTGGGTTCAGTTGTCATGTGAAGATGGCGGAAAACAGATCGGCCCCCATCTCCGAAATGCCGAATTGGCTGTGGGGGTAGTGAGCCGGAAGCTGCAGCCCCGGTGCGATGGCCAAGCCCGCCGGCAGTTTCAGCGGCGTGAGGTGCTGCCGATCTCTCAAATACTTGCACAAAAGGCATAGGAGGGTCGGGCCGAGAGTTGAAATATTCCGCGATTGCAAAAATCGGCTCCCGTACGTTGGGGCCATAACCGGAACTTGGGCTTTCGCTCCCGAACGGGCCGCATGCACCGCATGGCCTGCCCAACACCCCCCAGCATTCTATCCGCGCGACGCCAGGACACCCCGTTGGCCTGGCCAAAGCCTGTTGCGCAACTCGATTTCGAAATCGGTGATTCGGCAAAGATTTGTGCGAATCATAGAGGCCAATATTCGCCAACCCACCAGGCCGAGGCTCGCCACCCGCGTCGCCGTGAGCAGGTTGCAAGTCTGGATCTGGGCGACTCCATCAAAATTTAGCGCATTGCAAGGCGAGTCGGACGGATCGCCCGGAAGTGCAGGCAAATACATGCGCCTGGTCGAGCCGAACGCGAGCAGTTCCCCGAGCAACTGCTTCGCGTTCGGCTCGCTTGCCCGGATCGGTTGGAGGTGAAACAGGACCGCGTTCTCTCTGCGATTTGGCATCACGTCGCAGGTCGAATTGGCCACGGCGAACTTCTGGGTGCCGGTCAGCCGTTCGCCCAAAAAGTAAGCCGCTTCGGTGACGATCAAGTCGCCTTGAAGCAGGACAAAGGCGTCCCGCTGCGCCACCTCCAATCCGACACCCGACGCGTCTTCCGGCCGGATGGCCGGCCTCACCAGGACGCCGGGGCCGTTGAAGACGTCCTGCCGTTCGCGCTTGCCGAGGCTTTTTGCAAAGTCCTGAACGACTTTGAGGGGACTCTCGTCGTGGGACAACGCACTCAAATCTTCCTCAAGGCGGGCGAGAGACGCGGCGCTACTCACCCATCCCACCCTTCCATGGGGGAGCGCAACCGCAACGGATCGAGTTCGTACCCGTCGTCGCCGTCCGTCTCGAAGCCTTCCGGCTCCAACGGCGGATGCTGGTCTCGCGTGGGCAAGGCGGGGGATTGGCCGCTGTAAGTGACGGCCTGCAACAGCGTGCCTTTGACGTCGGGGTCATCGGGGTGGCTCGCGAAAGCCAGGGCGGCCTGGCGCACCAGGGTGAAACCGTTGGCGACGCGTTCGACATCGGCGGCCAAACCCACCAACCTCTGGTAGTCCGCGGAGCGCAGAATGACGTAACTGTTCGACTTGATTTGGAGCGTGCCCACGGTCCCCGGGGTGATCTGCTCCAGGCCGGCGGGACCCGCCAGGCGAAACTTGTCGAAAGAAGGCCAGCTGGGTCCCGGTCTCAGACCGACGGGGCCGCACAACTGGTCATTCAAAGACATTAAACTGGATGGTTGCATTTCCATTGGCAAGCACCGACCATCCAAGCCTAGCTCGGGCAGAAATGAAAAACTATAGTTTTTCTAGAGAAATTTCCACCCACCCATTTTCCAGCGGCTTGCCTCGGTACTCGGGGTTGTCCCGCGTGGACGATTTTCCCAACCGGTTTGCTCGCGGGCATCGCCCCCTCCCGACTCGAACAGCAGGCACTGGGCGGTGGCCGCCGCCCCCGGCAGCTCGTCCTAGCGGGTCGTCCAGCGCGGCGAGCGGTAACTCGCGCGTGTCTGCCACTTCTGGCGGCTGCCCATCGCCGCGAAGCGCACCTTGTCCTGGCCGAGTCGCCGGTTCAGCCCATCCACCGCACCCATCAATCGCTCCGGTCGCCCGTCCGCCGCGTCGAAACCATCGAACAGACTCAGTTGGCGTCCTCGTCGCCCAGGTGGCTCAGCAGCACACCGGCCCTGGCAAACTCCACCCCCTCGCTCCACAGCCGTTCGACCAGTTGCCCTGCACAGCGCAGCAGCGTCGGGGTGAAGTTGCTGGCCGTGTCCAGCCGGCAGGTGGCCGAAGCGGAGTAGGGCTGCTCCCCGTACCGGCTCGACGAGGCGAACACCGTCAATCTGCCGGCGGTCACTGGCGAGATGACGCACCGCTACCGGGTCGTGCGGTTGTGGGAGACAGATCAGAGCCATTGCTCAGCAAACCGGCGTTGCTGCCGCTGGCGGCCCTGGGTAAAGTCGAATCGCCAAGTGTGCTGCTGCACCAGATCGTCGAGCGCATCGGTACGATAGAGGGGCCAGGACAAAGGGCCGATACGGCCTCCTTCACGAGAATTCTGGCAGGTCTGCGATTTGATCGCGGAGGCAGCGATGCGTGAGTCGTGGGTGTATCAGGAGATCTTGGATAAAGGAGAGCTGCAAGGCGAGCGCCGCATGATTTTGCGCCAGCTCACCCAGAAATTTGGCGAACTGCCTGCCGACTTCGTGCAGAAGATTGAATCTATTACTGATAGTGAACGCCTGGAACGACTCGGCTTACTCGTCTTGCAAGCTGACGACTTCGATAGTTTGCGTGCCCAGATATAACGGCAGCCCCTCGGCTTTCCAGGCCCAGGCCCTCGCCCACGGCACTCCCCCCGTCGGCCGCCTGCCCGGACTGAATCTCTTTCCCGGCGCCAGTAAGGCCGCATAGTGTTGTGGTTATGCAGGAGCAGAAAATCGTGGCGGCGGGCAGCGGGGTCGCAATTCCGGCTGAGCCTGGTATTCAGTCCACTCAGGTGATATCTCTGTGGAGAACAGTCCGGCCACCAACGATGACCACCAGCAACGGACAACCCCCAGAATTTTTCTCCAGGCTCGATCGCATTGAGGCGATCGTCGCGGCCAACAGCGAACAGATCACTGCCAACACCACCGCCATTACCCGGCTTGAGGCCAATCAGGCCGCGCTGAGCGAACGGGTGAACATCATGGCCGAACGGGTGGACACCGTATCGGAATCCGTCAATCAGGTTTCTCGCATTGCCCTGGCTATCTTGCAGCGCGTCGATTCAATGCAGACCGAAATTCGCGATCTGCAGACGGACGTGCGTGGCCTGCAACTGGAGAACCGGCGCATCCTCGATATTCTGCAGCAGCGCGGGGGGGATGGGTGAACTGCCCACTATCGAAGGAGCACGACTATACCCACGATCGTGCGTCCAGCCAAAAGCAGTGATGCGGAGTTGTTGCCGGCGGTGGAGCGGTCGGCGGGGAAAGCTTTTCGCTCTAAAGGGACTCGAAGCGGGAAAATCCGCCGACATCGTCGCGATGCCCGGCGAGCCAACCGCCGATATCCGGGTCGCCGGGCGGGAGTCTCCAAAGCTGCTCCCGAGGCTGGAGCACAACCGCCCAGATAAGCCTCAGTCCTGGCTGCTCAGCACCGGGGTGCCGGCGGGGGTCAGCCAGTGCATATAGTCGGGCAGACGGCCGTGGATGGCCTGGTCGAAGAGATCTTGAATCGCCCGGGTGATCGGTCCCACGGTGCCGTCGCCGATGGCGCGGTGGTCGATGCGGGTGACCGCCGCCACCTCGGTGGCCGTGCCGCACAGAAACATCTCCTCGGCAACATAGAGTTCAGTACGGTCCACCTGCCGCGATTCGACTGGGATCCCCAGTTCTTTCCGGGCCAGTTCGATGACCGTGGCGCGGGTGATCCCTTCGAGGATGTTGTTGCTCACTGCCGGGGTGACCAGTCGGCCGTCGCGCACCACGAACAAATTCATCGCACTGCCTTCGGCGACGTGGCCGTCATCCGATAGGGCGATGGCGTCGTCGAAACCGGCCAGGGCGGCGTCGGTCTTCATCAGGGCGGTGTTGATGTAGGCGCCGTTGCACTTGGCGCGCGCCGGGATCATGTTGTCGTCGATGCGGCGCCAGGAGGAGACGCAGACGTGCAGACCTTTGTGCGTATCCAGGTAGGCGCTCATCGGGGCGGTAAACAGACAAAAGTCGTCGACCGTGTCGGGAATCTCCAGGATTGGACCGATGCGCCGGTCGGCTTTGTAGACAATTGGGCGCAAGTAAGTGTCCTCGCGGCAGCTGTTGCGCGCCACGATCTCCGCACTCAACTCCACCATCCGCCGGATGTCCAGGGGGGCCTTGAGGCGCAAGATGCGGCAGCTTTGCACCAGCCTGCGAAAATGCTCCTCGGCGCGAAAGATGAACATCGTCTCGCGCTCGGGCGCCCAGTACGCCTTGATGCCCTCGAAGACGGCGGTGCCGTACAAAAAAGCATGGGTGCGCACGCTCAAAGAAGCCTCGCTGTCCGGGACGAAGCGACCGCGCAGGTAGATGACGGGTTCGGAAGATGGCTGGGTCATGGTGGTCCTTGAGGTATCGATACGAAGCCTGGCCGTTCCAATTGTGCTCCAATCGCCACGGCGGGTCGGACGGTGTGTCGCAATTTTGTTACACCGTTTGCAGAATTTACCACGGTCGCGAGGGGGCATAGAGCACTATTTTCCCCAACCGCCGCCCCCCGGGGTCTCGACGGTGATCACATCCCCCGCCTTGAGCGCGCGCGAAGTCTTGCCCGGAAGCGGTTCACCGTTCAGCCGGTTGTGGCCCGGCCGCCCGGCCGCGCCGCCCGCCGTCCCCTGGGGGGCATGGGTGCGGCGGTCGCTCAACAGCGAAAGGGTGCAATCTTCGTGCACCTGCACCTCACGGACGATCCCCCAGCCGCCGCGGTGGAGACCCCCACCGCCCGAATCTTCGCGCAGTTCGTAGCGCCGGACAGTGAGCGGAAATTCCAGTTCGAGCGCTTCGATGGGAGTGTTGAGGGTGTTGCTCATACCGACGTGCACCCCGTCGAGGCCGTCGCCGCGCGCACTCGCCCCCTGGCCGCCCCCGATCGTCTCGTAGTAGCTGAAGCGGCGATTGCCCAAGATCAAGTTGTTCATCGTGCCCTGCCCCTGGGCAAGGCCGCCCGCGACACCCCCCAGGGCGAGGATGAGCGCATCGGCGATGCGCTGGGAAGTCTCGACGTTGCCCGCCACCACCGCCGCCGGCCAGCGCGCCGCCACCAGAGAAGCTTCCGGCAGCACCAGTTCCACCGGTGCCATCGCCCCATCGTTGGCGGGCAGGCGTGGATCGAGCAGGGCGCGCAGGGCAAACGCCACCGCCGAGCGGGTGACCGCGACGGGCGCGTTGAGGTTGGAAAGTCCCTGGGACGCGGTGCCCGTAAAATCGATGCGCACCCCGTCGCCGCCTATTTCTACCGCCACCTGGATAGGAATCTCCTCGCCCTCGGGGCCTTCGAGGTAGTCGGTGGCCCGGTAGGTGCCGTCGGGAATGGCTGCGATGCGCTCGCGCACCCGCCGCTCGGTGTAGGCAATGACCGCGTCTAGAGCGTCCGCGAGCCTGTCCGCTCCCAGCTCGGTCCCCATCCGGGCGAAGCGCTCCGCGCCCAACTGGCCCGCCGCCAGTTGGGCGCGCAGATCCCCCCGGCGCTGGGCCGGTTGACGGACATTGGCCAGAATCAAACCGAGCACATTTTCATCGAGCGCCCCCGCCGCCCCGCTGCGCGTGGGCGGGATCACGAGCCCTTCTTGAAAAATCTCGGTGGAGTCGGCGGGCATCGAACCTGGCCGCATGCCGCCCACATCGCTGTGGTGAGCGCGGGAGATGGCGTAGCCCAATAGCTCCTGCGGCCTATCTGGCCAGGCAATCGCCGTCACGAGGGTCAGATCCGGCAGGTGCGAGCCGCCCGCGAACGGGTCGTTCAGCAGCCAGATTTCCCCTGGCCGAGGAGCCATCGCCCGCACCGCCGCCACCGCGTCTCCCAAGGCCCCCAGGTGTACCGGGATCGCCGCCGCCTGCGCCACCAGGCGGCCCCGCCCGTCAAAAAGGGCCGTCGAGCAGTCGCGGCGCTCCTTGATGTTTGAGGAGTAAGCGGCGCGCACCAGCCGCGCCATCATCTCCTCGGCGATGCCCGCGAGGGCATGGACCATCACTTCCAGTTCAATCGCATCCATCGGGCCGCTCTTTCGGTTGCCGGGCTGTGAACTATACGATAGGTCAGGACTTCGGGGGTAGGCTATGGCGCGCGTGATTTCTCTGTTGGGAAAAGGCGGGGTGGGTAAGAGCACTCTTACCTTGGCAATGGCCCAGGCGGAGGCCCGCCGCGGCAAGCGGGTGCTGGTGCTCAGCCTGGAGACGGTGAGCACGATTGGCCTGTTGCTCGATACTCGCCTGGGGGGCGAGCCTACCGAAGTCGAACCGAATCTGTGGGCGGTTCACTTCAGTACCACCGCCCTGATGGAGCGCAACTGGAACCGTCTGCGCACCGCAGAGGAGGAATATTCGCGCATTCCTCTTTTTCGCGAGGTCTACGGTCAAGAATTGGGGGCATTGCCCGGATTTGATCAATTTCTGGCCATGTCGGCGCTGCGCGACTACGACCTGAGCGGCAAGTACGACTATCTGTTTTTTGACGGCGTCGCCGGGCAAGAGCAGCTGCGCATGTTCGCCATACCCGATCAACTGAGCTGGTACGCCCGCCGCCTGGGCGAAGCCTTTCAAAAATCGGCCATTGGCCAGGTGCTCTCGCCGTTTCTCGAACCGATTGCCCGCGCTATTCTCACCGTCAATGTCTCCACCGAAAACGTTCGGGCCACCACCGGCCGCTTCACCGACATTCTCGACGAGGGCAAGTCGGTGATGCAAAATCCCAACCGGCTGCTGCTTTTTGTGGTGAGCACCGCCGATCCGCTCGCCCTCACCGTCGCCCGCCAGCTGTGGGGGGCAAGCCAGCTGTTGGGTCTGGGAGTCGGGGGAGCGCTGGTGCGCGGCGAAGCGGACGGCAAAGAAGCGTTTGCTCCCCTGCCGGTGCGCGCCGTCCCCGAGGCGTCACTCACCGATCTGATCGGCTGCGTCGAAGGGCTCGCGGGCCTTGATCCGGTGGGCTTTCCCAGGCCGTTTATCGTCGATGAGCAAGCGCGCACCGTGCGTATTTTTTTACCGGGCTTCGGCAAAAAGCAGGTCGAACTCAACCAGTACGGCCCCGAACTGACGCTGCGCGCCGCCGACCATCGCCGCAACTTCATACTGCCCACGAGCTTCCGGGGGCTGCGGGCGAGCGGGGCCAAATTCCAGGACAACTACCTGACCGTCACCTTCGGGTGAGCACTACTTGCCCTCGGCGCCGCTTGCGGGCAGGCTCTCAAAAACTTACCTACCCCTAGAAAGTAAATTCGTATCTCAAATCTCGAACGCCGATATCGCGCACTCAAAATCCCTCGCCTGCGCAGCTCTGCCTGCTTGGCGTTTGAGGTATCTTCACGAAAAGTGCGGCGACTAAATGGCCGACTCGGTGTCAAACTAGTATTGCGATCGATCAGTTTAACGGACTGTTGGTCTCCCTCCTTTACTTAATACGCTTTTACCCTGTACCTAGTTCGCAGTGGACCATGGAGAACACTCAACTGAAAGATGCAGATCAACCGGATGTCAGCGAGTCAACTTCGCAAAGCAGAAGGTTGCAAAGCCAGCGCCTTGTCCGCCAGTGGCAACGGCTGGCCGCCGAACCCGGCGGCGCCCAAAGCCTCAAAGCCAAAGCGCTGCTTGCCGGCATCCTTAAGCTGTGCGAGCCGCTCGTTCGCCAGTTTTTTCTGCAGATGCTCGCCGAGGACAGCCTAGTCGAGCTGGACGATCTCATCAACGTCACCCTCTCGCGCGTAGAAAACAAGTTGATAACCTACGACAGCTCCAAAAGTGCGTTTGAAAGTTGGGTCAAGTACCAGTGTGTACGGCCCATCTTCAAACAGCACCTGGAGGAAATCGGTTATCGCACCATCAAGCTCGAACCCTACATCGCGGCGCTGCAGTCGCGGCTGGCCGGCACTTTTGCGTCTCCGCCCACCAACCTCATCGGTCGACTGGTGCAGGGGCTCGAAGACTCCCAGGTGCGCCCCGAACTGGCCAAGATGCGTCAGATGCTCGGAGTGGGCCGCAAGGTGATTTTGCGGCGCGATCCGAGGCTGGTGCCGGCCCTGTCGCTCAACTGCCCCATCCGACCGGGCGAAGGGAACGAAGAGTACTTCGACATCGCCGCTGCACCCCGGCTGGTGGGTATGGAGGAGGCCTGCCGCCAGGCGGTGCACGAGAGCCTCGTGCACCTGACCGCGGGTGAGCGCATGGTGGTTTTGGGGTTGTTTTTTGCCAACCGTTCGCGCAAGGAGCTGGCCGAAGAGGCCGGCATCAGCACCGCCCGCGTCTCCCAGTTGTTGCAGCAGGCCTACAGGCGCCTGCGCGAAGTTCTCGGCCCCACGTTCTTTCGCGATTGCGTGCCCGACTCTTAAACCTACCCTGGTCTTGTCCTATGTCTACTGCCGACGACGAGAAATTGAACGCCCGCCTCGAGCGCGAGCTGCCCCGACTGCTCGCCAACCAGTCCTACGACTACCGGCAGGAACTGGCCGCTTTTCGCGCTGAAGAAGCGGATCTGGAGGCAGAAATCGACCGGGTCTGGGAAAAAACGCTCAAAAAGCAGGTACCGGCGGCCGCCGCCCCGCGTCGCCTGCCGCAGTGGTGGGGAGCGGCCGCCGCCGTGCTGGTGGCTTCAGCAGGACTGGCCGGCGTGGTCACCCTCAACCGGATGGGCGCTCCCGCCGACGCCCCCATCAACACGCTGCCCAATCCGAACCGGCCCTTCGCCCGGCTGCTCGCCGCCGAATTGCAAAAGCAATGGCAGCCTGCGGCCGGAGGACTGGGTGCGGCCCGGGGCAATCTGGTGGTTAGCGCTCGGCCGGCACCGGCCGGTGCGCCGCCGGTGCTTGCCATCGAACAATCTTCCGGCAGCCCCGAGGTGGACCGCCTGGCCCTCGAAGCGCTCGCCCGCGCCGTCGAGAGCACCGGGCCCGCCCCACCGCAACCGTTTACCGTCACCTTCGACCCGGCCGCCCGCCAGGTGAACGTCCGCCAGTGATCCCGCAGGCGGCAAGGGCGGCTTGCTAAGTTACGATGAGCGAATGGGACAAACCGGTCCCCGGCGGCTTGGGACATGCGTGTCTGCACCCGCCGGTTCACCAGCAACAGCGAGCCACCGCAATGGACACCGTCGAGAGCAAAGCCGGGCGCGACGCCGCCCAGATCAAGCGTCAGGTCGAAGAGCTCAGTGCGCGCCTGGGTAAAACCCAGGACTATCTTTGACATCGCCCAACGCCAAATCCGCATTGCCGCCCTGGAGCAGCAGGCCGGCGCTCCCGATTTTTGGGACGATCAAGCCGCAGCCCAAAAGGCTCTGCAGAACCTCAACAACCTGAAGCAACCCCTGGAGCAGTTCGGCCGCTGGCGCAACCTGCTCTCCGACGCCGAGGCGGTGCTCGAACTGCTCCAGGAGACCGGCGACGAGTCGCTGCTGCCGGAGGCGGAGGGCAACATCGAAGCGCTCGTAGGCGAACTGGATCGCTGGGAACTGGAGCAGTTGTTGAGCGGCCCCTACGACGAGCGGGGGGCGATTCTCAGCATCAACGCCGGGGCGGGGGGCACCGACGCCCAGGATTGGGCGGAGATGCTCTTGCGCATGTACACGCGCTGGGCCGAGCGCCAGGGCTACCAGGCGCACCTGCTGGAGTTGTCGGAAGGAGAAGAAGCGGGGGTCAAATCGGCAACCCTTGAGATCGATGGGCGCTATGCCTACGGTTATTTGTCGGCTGAAAAAGGCACCCACCGCCTGGTGCGCATCTCGCCCTTCAACGCCAACGACAAGCGCCAGACCAGCTTCGCAGGGGTCGAGGTGATGCCGGTCCTCGACGACTCGGTGCAGGTGGATATCCGCCCCGACGACATCGAAATCGACACGTTCAGGTCCGGCGGCAAGGGTGGCCAGAACGTCAACAAGGTGGAGACGGGGGTGCGCGTCACCCACAAACCCACCGGCATCTCGGTGCGCTGCACCCAAGAGCGCGCCCAGCTGCAAAACCGCAACAAGGCGATGGAAATGCTCAAAGCCCGTCTGCTGGTGCTTGAAGAAGAAAAGCGCCAGCAACACTTAAGCGAAATTCGCGGCGGAGCGGTAGAGGCGGCCTGGGGCAACCAGATCCGCTCCTATGTCTTTCATCCGTACCAGATGGTCAAAGACCTGCGCACCGAGGAAGAAACCTCCGATGTCACCGGTGTCATGAACGGCAAGATCGAGCCGTTTATCGAGCGCTATTTGCGCCGCCAGCACAAGCTCTGATGGTGGGTACGGTCTATCTGGTGGGGGCGGGGCCGGCCGGGGCCGAGTATTTGACCGTCCGCGGCCGGGAGCTGTTGGAGCAGGCCGAAGTCGTTCTCTATGACGATCTGGCGGACCCGGATTTGCTGAAGCTCGCCGGGAGAGCGCAACTCATCGACGTCGGCAAGCGGGCCGGCCGACCGGGAGCCGACCAGGACGAGATCGGCCGGCTGCTGGTGACCCACTGCCGGGCGGGCCGGAGGGTAGTGCGGCTCAAGGCGGGCGACCCGCTTGTCTTCGGCCGCGCTGCGGCGGAACTGGGAGCGCTGGTGGCGGCCGGGTGCGACTTCGAGATCGTGCCGGGGGTGAGCTCCGCCCTTGCCGCCTGCGCGTTTGCCGGCATCCCGCTCACCGACCGTGCCCTCGGCCGCCACTTTTGCGTGATGAGCGGCCACGAAATCGGCACCCTGCCCTGGCAGCATCTAGCCCACATCGACACGCTCGTCATCTTGATGGGCACCCGTCAGCTGGAGGCGATCGCCGAGCAGCTGATGGACTGTGGCCGTCCGGCGGCGATGCCGGTGGCGGTGATCTTTTGGGCCGGACGGCCCGGACAGCGCACGGTGGTGGGTACCCTCGAAGACATCGCAAGCCGGGTTGCCCCCTCCGGCGAGCCGGCGGTAATCGTCGTGGGACCGGTGGTCCGCCACCGCGAGTGCTTCGGCTGGTTCGAACGCCGACCGCTTTTTGGCCGACGCATCCTCGTCACCCGCGCGGTCGATCAAGCCGGGGGCTTTAGTGCCCAACTGGAGGCGCTGGGTGCAACGGTTCTGGAGATGCCCGCCCTGGTAGTCACTGCGCCCACCCGTTGGGAGCCGCTGGACCAGGCCATCGCTCAGGTGGCCGGCTACCGCTGGCTGCTGCTCACCTCCGCCAATGGCGTGGAGGCGTTTTTTGCGCGCCTGGCCCACCACGGGCTCGATCTACGCGCCCTGGGCGGGGTGCGCGTCGCCGCCGTCGGCCCCAAGACCGCCCAGGCCGCCCTCGCCTATGGACTTGTCGCCGACTTCGTACCGGGGCGGTACGTCGCCGACGGACTGCTCGCCGATTTTCCAGACATCACAGGGATCTGCGGGGAGCGAGTGCTCTTTGTGCGGGTCGAATCCGGAGGCCGCGAGGCGATCACCGAGCAGTTCCGCCGCTGGGGCGCCCTTGTCGACGAAGTGGCAGGCTACGCCAGCGGCTGCCCGGATAGCGCCGAGCCGGGCTGCGTCGCTGCCCTGCGCGCCGGATGGATCGACTGTGTCACCTTCGCCAGCGCCAAGACCGTGCGCCATTTTGCCCGCCTCCTGGAAGGCGAGGATCTAGAATCGCTGCTAAGAAAAATATATATTAGCTCGATTGGGCCGCAGACTAGTGTCGCCTGCCGTGAGGTGCTGGGGCGGGTGGATGTTGAGGCCAAAGTCTTCACCCTCGAAGGACTCGCCCAGGCGATTGTCGCCAAGCTGGGCACCGGCAGTGCCATCGGGCCGGCGGACGAACGATGATATCCTGGGGAAGTGTGCAAACAAACTTTACCGTGGAGCGTATGACCGCCCAGAGCCCTGCCACCCCGGCCGCACCCATCTCCTGGGTCTTCGTCGGATTTATGGCCTTTATTCACCTTGGTGCCCTGGCGGCGCTGTGGCAGTTTTCCTGGTCGGCCCTAGCCCTGGCCATTTTTTTGCACTGGGGGCTGGGCTGCCTGGGGATCACCCTGGGTTTTCACCGTCTGCTCAGCCACCGCAGCTTCACGGTCCCTAAGCCCCTCGAATACTTTTTGGCACTGCTTGGCACGCTTTGCCTGCAGGGGGGACCGATCCTCTGGGTAGCGCACCACCGGTTGCACCATGCCCACTCCGACACCGAGGCCGACCCGCACGATTCCAACCGGGGATTCTGGTGGAGCCACTGGGGCTGGATGTTCTACATGCCCGAGGAGCGGCTCAACTTCGATCACTACGCGCGCTATGCCAAGGATCTGGCCCGCGACCCGGTGCACCGGTTTCTCAACCGCAACATGATCCCTCTGCAGTTGGCCTTCGCTGCACTTTTGTACCTGCTGGGCGGCTGGCCGTTCGTGCTGTGGGGTGTCTTCGTGCGGCTGGTGGTAGTGTTCCACTGCACCTGGCTGATCAACTCGGCCTGTCACCAGTGGGGCTACCGCAGCCATCAGACCGACGACCACTCCACCAACCTCTGGTGGGCGGCGATCCTGGCCTACGGAGAGGGCTGGCACAATAACCACCACGCCATGCCCCGCTCCGCCCGCCACGGCCTCGCCTGGTGGGAAATCGACGTCACCTGGGGTGTCATCTGGACCCTCGGTAAACTCGGTCTCGCCCGCAACGTCCAATTGCCGACCGCTTGCGGCCTATCTGGCAAGTGATGCCGGCCTCCGCCGGAGGCTCCAGCGGACCGCTGGAGCGACAAGCTTTGCTGCGGTCGGTCAGGTTGTGCTCGCGGGCGTAGACGACTGAGCGGATACCCTCATAGGTCGACAAACCGATCGTCGAGGGAGGTACGGATAAAAAACATGCAGCCGCCGCGCGTCGAAGGCCCGTGCACCGAGCCCGGCTGTGAGCGCACATAATCGCCGGGACCGTAGATTTCGCCGTCGATCTTCAGGTCGCCTTCGAGCATAAATATCTCCTCGAAACCAGCATGCAGGTGCTCTGGATACTTGACGCCCGCTTCGGCGCGGAACACCCCGACCAGTTCGCGCCGCGCTTCGTCCACGCGCAGCCTGGCAATCGCCGTTCCCGGCACGATAAAAGGCTCCCACGGCAACTCGGCGGCACGCAGCGCGAAATAAGGCACAGCCGGGGCGGCGGGTGTTTTCGGCTTTTCCAGGTCAAGCCGCTCGAAAAGACGGGTTTTGAGATCCGCCGACACCGCAACTGCGGGTGCTCCGTAGGGCAGGACAGCTACCGCCCTCTGGTAAGCCGCCAGTTCCGCCGCCAGTTCCGGAAAATGCGCGAGTTCGTGCTCGACCAGCAAGCGCTCCCGCTCATCGAGGATATCGAGGGCGTGGAGGGGGGCAAGTTCGCAAAAACACGGGTCGGGGCTCATGGCGTTTCGCCTGGATTGCCATCATTGTACTAATTTTGCGGTTTCCCAGAGCCCTAGCCCCCATTTCCCAGAGCGTCGCGCAACTTGTTGAGACCCAGGCGGATGCGGGTTTTGACGGTACCCAGCGGTTTGCCCGTTTGGGCGGCGATCTGCGTGTGGGTGAGCCCTTGGTAGTACGCCAGTTCCAGCACCCGCCGCTGCTCGTCCGGCAATCGTTCGAGCGCGGCGTTCACCCGGCCCCGCCACGCGATGAGATCGAGTTGCTCGGCGGTGTCGGCTTCCCGAATCGGCCATTGCACGTGCGCTTCTTGCACCGAAGCGTTTCGGGCGCGGGCGCTGCGCTGCAGAGCGCGCAGGCGGTCGAGCGACCGGCTGCGGGTGAGCATAAAAAGCCAGGCATCGACGCGGCTGCGGCGGGCGTCGTAGCTTGCAGCCGTGCGCCACACCTGGCAGAAGACATCGAGCACCACTTCCTCCGCCTCCTCGATCGAGCCCAAGATCTTGAACGCCACCGCCGCCAGCATGCGGACGTAGCGATCGTAAAGCTCGGAGAGCGCCGATTGATCCTGGCGGGCGATTCTGGCCACCAGCGCGGCTTCGTCGGTGCGGTTCGGGTCTGCCATCGGAATTGCCGGGATCGTCGGCACTATCGGGTATTGACGTATCCAGCCACACAGGTCGCCATCCTTAGTTAAACATTTGCGGAGACTACACTTGATGCAAAGCGTCGGGGCGTCGATGACGGTTGCAAGCAGGGCAAGGCCCTTTCTCAAGTGGGCCGGGGGAAAAACCCAACTGCTCGAGCAGATCGCCGAGCGCTTCCCGGCGGTCCTCAAACACGGCCAAATCGATCGCTACGTCGAACCGTTCATCGGCGGCGGCGCTGTCTTTCTATACGTCGCCCAGCGCTATCCGGTCGAACAATTCGTGCTCTTCGACATCAACCGCGAATTGATCCTGGCCTACCGGACACTGCAGAGGGCGGCGGACGATCTGATTGAGAAGCTGGAAGCGCTCGGGTCGCACTACCACACCCTGGACAGCGACGAGCGGCGGGTGTTTTTCTACCGGGTGCGCGAGCGGTTCAACACTGTCGGGGGTGAGATCGACTACGACCACTTCGACGGGCGCTGGGTGGAGCGCACCGCCCAGATCATCTTCCTCAACCGCACCTGCTACAACGGCCTGTTTCGGATGAACACCAAGGCGCAGTTCAACGTTCCTTTCGGCCGCTACCGCAACCCCAGCATCTGCATGCCGGAGAACCTCAAAGCCGTGGCTTCTCTGCTCGCGCGCGCGCGCGTCGAGTTGGGCGATTTTACCGACTGCGCGGCGCTGGGCGGGCCGGGGACGTTTATGTACTTCGATCCGCCCTACCGGCCGCTGAGCAAGACGTCGCGCTTCACCGCCTACTCGGCTTTTGGTTTCGACGATGCGGAGCAGTTGCGCCTCGCACAGCTGTATCGCACCCTCGATGCCGCCGGGGCAAAGCTGATGCTCAGCAATTCCGATCCGCTCAACAGCGATCCGGCGGATGATTTTTTTGAGCGGGCCTACGCCGGTTTTGAGATTCGCCGGGTGCACGCCAGTCGCCTGGTCAACTGCCGGGCCGCACGCCGGGGTGCCATCACCGAGTTGCTCATCACCAACTACCCCCAGATGGCAGGCGGGTAGGCCGCAGCGCCCGCTGGAGTAAGATCGCTCCATGCTGAAGGGCGTCAGTCTGTATCTGGTCGGCATGATGGGGTCCGGTAAATCGACGGTGGGCCGGCTGCTCGCCGAAAAGCTGGGCTATGGCTTTGTCGATCTCGATGCGCTCATCGAACAGGTGAGCGGCAAGCGGGTGGGCGAAATTTTTGAGCGCGCGGGCGAAGCGGTTTTTCGCGATCTCGAAAGCCGGGTGCTCGCCGAGGTGAGCGCCTACACCCGCCTGGTCGTCGCCACCGGCGGCGGCGCGGTGCTCACCCAACGCAACTGGGGCTATTTGCACCACGGAGTGGTCGTCTGGCTCGACGCCGATATCGAGACGCTGCTTGGGCGGCTGGAGCACGAACCTGGCACCCGGCCCCTGCTTGGCGGTGGCGACAGGCGCAGGCGCCTGGTCGAACTGTTGGGCGAGCGCACCAGGCTTTACGCCCAGGCGGACGTGCGCGTGAGCGCGGCGGGACTGCCGCCGGAAGTAGCCGAGGAGACGCTGCGCTGTCTGGCGGCGCGTCTGGTGGAGGATAGCGCTCCGTGAGACATGGACAGGTGTCCGCGCTTTCCCTTAGGCTGAAGCAAAGTTTGGGAGGCAGCGATGGATGATCGACTGGAGGCGCACATGCTGCGGCTTTGTGCCGTGGGCGAAAGGCAGGCGGAGACTGCCGAGCGGCAGCACCAAAGCATCGAAGCGCTGGCCGCCGGGTTTATCGAGCAGGCGCGGGCCGTCACCGAACTCGCCCACACCGCCCGGGTGGTGGTCGAGGGGGTACGCCGGGCGGCGGAGGCGAGCGAGGCGGCGGCCGTGCTCACCCGGCGCAACTCCGAGGCGCTGGCCGCCCTGATGGCCGAGTTGCGCCGGGATCGGCCCTGAATCATGAGCGAACCGCTCGATATCGTGCTGCTGTCGAATGGTCCCGGTGAACTGAACACCTGGGTGCGCCCGGTGGTGGCCGAACTGGTGCGCCGCTGGCCGGAGGTCCGCCTGTCGGTGATCCTGGCCCCCGACGGCAACAGCTCCGGCAAGGAGGAGCAGATAGCTCTTTCGATACCGGGCATCGCCCGCGTGCAACCGGCGCGGGCCTATGGGCGCTTTTTGCTCACCGGCCGCACCGCCGCCGGTTGGGATTGGTCGCGCCGCGGTCTGGTGCTGTTCTTGGGAGGCGATCAGGGGCTCTCGGTGATCGTCGCCCGCCGGTTGGGCTATCCGATCGTCGCCTACGCCGAGTGGCAGGCGCGCTGGACGCGGTTTATCGACCGCTTCGGCTTGCGCGAGGAGCAGGTGCGCGCCCGCTCGGGCCGCGAGCGCTTCGCAGGCCAATTTCAGGTGGTGGGTGATTTGATGATCGATGCGGCCCGCTCGATGGGAGCCGGCGGCCGCCTTCAGGTGCGCCGGGCCTTGGGACTGGACGACGCGGCCCAACTGCTCGCCCTGCTGCCGGGTTCGAAGCCCGCCAAGCTCTCGATGGGCATCCCTCTGATGCTGGGAATTGTCGAAGGGTTGGCGCGGCGGCGGCCGGAGCTGCACTTTGTGCTACCGGTGGCGCCGGGGCTCGCCGCCGCCGACCTGGAGCGCTTCGCCCGCCCCGGCAATCCGGACCTGCCTCTGGTGGAGGGCCTGAGCGGCCGGCTGGTGCGCGACCAGGGCGGCGTCGAGTACCTGCAAAGCCCCGGCGGGGCGCAGGTGCGCCTCTGGTTCGAGTGGCCCGCCTACGACCTTTTGGCCCAGAGCGATCTGGCCCTCACCACGGTCGGGGCCAACACGGCCGAACTGGGCATCCTCGGGGTGCCGATGATCGTGATCATCCCCACCAACCGCCTCGATGCGATGCGCGCCTGGGACGGCGTGCCGGGCCTGTTGAGCGGATTGCCGGGCCGATTGGGCGCTTCGATCGCTGCTGCCATCAACAAACGCCTGGTCGGACGGCTGGGGCTTCTGGCCTGGCCCAACATCCGGGCGGGGCGGATGGTGGTGCCGGAACTGTGCCGCCGTCTCTGCCCCAGCGACTTGTTGCCTATCGTCGAAGAGTGGCTCGACGATCCGGCCCGTCGCCGGGCAGTCGCCTGCGAGTTGCGCCAGGCGATGGGACCGGACGGGGCCGCCCGCGCTTTTGTCGATCTGGCCGCGGCGACTCTGACCGGCAGCCATCCGGCCTGATCGCCGAATGCTTGCGGTTGTCGGCTCGAATACGGGACAATTCCCCTGAGCACCACACAACAGCGCGATGAAACTTGGGGAACTGGCGGCACACCTCGGTTGCCCGGTAGAGGGCAACCCGGATGTCGAAATTCGCGGTCTGGCCTCGATCCAGCAGGCCGGGCCCGGCGAACTCAGCTTTATCGAAAGCGAAAAGTACGCGCGCTTTATCAAACTCACCCGCGCCGAGGCGCTCATCCTCGACTGGCGCACCCCGGTCTCCAAAGTGCCCTGCATTCGCAGCGAGCAGCCGCGCCTCACGTTTGCCCGCGCCCTGGAACTGTTCTATCAGCCGCGTCGGCCGGCACCGGGCATTCACCCGACCGCCATTCTGGGCGCCAACGTCCACCTGGGCGAGAACGTCCACGTGGGGGCTCACGTCGTTATCGGAGACGCTGTCACGCTCGGGCCTGAAGCTGTGATCTATCCCAACTGCACGATCTACAACGACGTGCGCATCGGGGCGCGCACGGTTGTCCATGCCAACTGCGTTCTCCACGAGCGCACCGAAATCGGCGACGAGTGCATCATCCAATCCGGGGTGGTGGTGGGTGGTGAAGGGTTTGGTTTTGTACCGACCCCCGAGGGCACCTGGCACAAGATGCCCCAATCGGGCTACGTGCGCGTCGAAGATCAAGTCGAAATCGGTTCCAACGCGGCCGTCGACCGGCCCTCGGTCGGTTTTACCCACATCGGCCGGGGCACCAAGATCGACAACCTGGTGATGGTGGGCCACGGCTGCGAGATCGGCGAGCACTGCCTGCTGGTGGGCCAGGTGGGCCTCGCGGGCGGCGTCAAACTCGGCCGCAACGTCGTGCTGGCCGGGCAGGTAGGCGTAGCCGGTCACGCAGCGATCGGCGATCGCACCGTGGTCTCGGCCCAAAGCGGCATCCCGAGCGATGTGGAGCCGGGGACCGTCGTCTCGGGTTCCCCGGCCCTGCCCCACGCCCTGTGGCTGCGCACCTCGGCGCTCATCCGCAGGCTGCCGGAACTGTTTCAAAACCTGCGCGATTTGCAGCGCAAAGTCGCTCTGTTGCAGCAGCGGCTCGACTCCGGCAACCACTGAGGATGTGCTAGTTTCGTGGATGTTTGCGGTCCGGACCGATGGTTGAACGCAAGGACGAACCCCCCAAGGAGCCGATGTTTGGCTTCACCCCCTTCGCTGAGCAGTTGAACGGCCGCCTGGCCATGATCGGATTTGTCCTCACGCTGATTATCGAAGCGCAGACGGGTCAGAGCCTGTTGCGCTGGATGGGTCTGGCCTAGCGATGGCGGTGCGTCTGCTGCTTGCTTCCGCTTCACCCCGCCGGCGCGAGCTGCTCGCCCAGATAGGCATCGCCTTTGATGTCAAGCCGAGCGCTTTTGAGGAGCGCATGGACCTGGCCCTGCCGCCCGAGCAGCTGGTGGTTCAGAACGCCCTCGGCAAAGCCCTCGATGTCCAGAAGCGCGCTCCGGCCGAGCTGATCTTGGGTGCCGACACAGTGGTGGTCTTCAACCGCCGCATCTACGGCAAACCTGCGGGAGCAGCGGACGCCGGGCGCATGCTGGGTGAATTGCAGGGGCAGTGGCATACGGTCTATACGGGTATCGCCCTGGTGGAGGAGCGGCGCTGGCGGGTGGCTGAGCGCGCCACCCGGGTCAAACTGCGCGCTATGGCCCCGGAACAAATTGCCGCCTACGTCGCGAGCGGTGAGCCCTTCGACAAGGCCGGCAGCTACGCCATCCAAGGATTGGGAGCGGCTTTGGTCGAGCAGATCGACGGCTGCTACAGCAACGTCGTCGGTCTATCGCTGCCGCTGTTGGTCAACTTGCTCGCCGAATTTGACCGGCGGGTGATTTAGAACAAAGGCTACGGCTTTGCGCAAAGGGCAGTGGGCTCGATTCCCCCCGATGGGGTAGATCCTGACGATAGGATAAAAGGGCTTGCACGCGGAGCAGTTTCTGCTTCCCCCACATGTTTCAGCCCGTTCGCTTCTGGATCCTGGCCATTGTATTCGTATGGATGAGTGTGTGTGTTACCCCGGCGCACGCCGAAGTCTGGCAGGGCGCAGGCCAGGTGGTGAGCGGCCCCGGCACGGGAGCAACGGTCTCGCTTACGGTCGATTACGACGGCCAGAAACTCAAGACACTCTCTGGACCGCCTCTAGAAGGTTCTCAAGTGCGCATCGACCAGCAGGGAGACGTGCTGGAACTGACAATCTTTCGTGGCAACCAGGTGGTCAAATACCGGCTCAAGCGGGTGGCTCCGGGTGGCGAGACCCCCAGAGGCAATCCCCAGGAGCAATCGCGCCGGCCCTCCCCGGCGGCCCGGATCGTTTCTCCCAACAGCGGCTAGCATTATGGACGCAGGCACTTTTCGCGGGCGCGCTTGAAACTCGGTATCTTCACGGACGTGCACGGCGACCTGGGGCCGCTTCAAAAGGTGCTCAGAGCACTGGAGCGGCTTGGCGCCGAAAGTCTGGTATGCCTGGGCGATCTGGTGGTGCACGGTCAGCGTCCGAACGAAGTAGTGGAACTGGTACGTTCTTTGACCATCCCGACGGTGGGAGGTAACCACGACCACGGCGCGGTCCACTACGGCCGGGATCCGGGATTGGTTTTCTTCAACCCCAAATCCGAACTGCACACCTCCCTCACCCAGCCGTGTCTCACCGACGCCAACCGCGAATATCTGGCCCAACTGCCCGACGCGCTCGAAGCGGCTCCCGGCGTCTGCTGCGTCCACGCCTGCTACCGCGACCGCTACGGCCTTTTGTACGCCCGCTCGGTAGTCGAACAGGTCCACGCCGACGCACCGGTGCCGGTGACCCTGAGCGGCCACACCCACCGCACCCGCATCCACATCCGCCGCACCGACGGCAGCTTTGAGGAAATTGATCCTTGGGAGCATACCGCGCGCACGCAGGTCACTTTCGCTCTGAATCTGGAGGATGCCAATTACATCCTCAACTGCGGCAACACCTCGCAGCTCCTGTTCGATCGCCTACCGTCGGTGTGTGGTCTGCTCGATACCGACGAGCAAACGATCACCTGGCAGCGCCTGCACTGAGAGCTGATTCGTAAAGTTGTTAAAGATGTAGACATCGTGGGCTTTGATCGCCTCGACTTTGTTCTGAAGCACCGTGAGCAGGTCGTATTCGAGGTCGCTGAGGCTTGCCGGGGAGTCTGGGTTTCCATGATGGATGGGCCTCAAAAAGCTTCTAGCCAGTTGGACCCGAGGGGCGGGCCGGCTCCTCCGCCGAAGGGACCAGAGGACGGGTAGTTTCGTCACTTGGCCCCGTTGGTCTATAATTACGGATTGTGCGACAGCGATAAGGGCGCAGGGGCGCAACATATGGGTACGAAGATCGTTCTGAAAAAAGACGTGGACACTCTGGGCAAGGCAGGCACCCTCGTCGAGGTGGCACCCGGTTATGCACGCAACTATCTGATCCCCCAGGGGCTGGCCGTCAAGGCCACCCCAGGGCTGGTCAAAGAAGCCGAATTTCGCCAGGCCAAGCGGCGCGAAATCGAAGCCAAGCAGCGTGCCGACGCGCTGGAGACCAAAAAGACCCTCGAAGCGTTGGGCTTCTACGAGGTTTTCGCTCCGGTCGGCGAGGACGGCAACCAGCTGTTCGGTACGGTGACCAACCAGGACGTGGCCGAGGTGGTCGCAAGCAAAGCCGGCATTACCATCGACCGGCGGGAGATCACCATCGAGGAGCCGATCAAGCGCACGGGCGTCTACACCGTCAAGGCGCGCATCTTCCAGGACGTGGTGGCCACCCTCCGCCTGCAGGTCAACGCCGCTGGTTGATTTTGAACTGCCGGAGGAATTCTGGCGGGGGCTCGAACAATTCAATTCGGGCCAGTTCTATGCCTGCCACGATACGCTGGAGGCGCTCTGGATGGACGCGCTGCATCCGTTGCGGCTTTTTTACCAGGGCATCTTGCAGCTGGCGGTGGCTTACTATCATCTGGGCAACCGCAACTGGCAGGGCTGTGTGATCTTGCTGTCCACTGGCATCGAGCGGCTTGATTACTTTGCCCCGGAGTATCTGGGGGTAGATGTCGAAACGCTGCTCGAACAGAGCGCCGCCTGCCTGGAGGCGCTCCAGACGCTTGGACCCGAGAGGATTGCAATCTTCGACACCGCCCGGATCCCCAAGATCGCCTACGTTCGCGAAATGCGGCCGTAGCGGTGCCTGCAGCCGCCGCCTACAAACATCAGCAAAGTTGAACTGAGGTATAAATTTTTATAAATGGTTCTACGCTCTGTGCGCCGCACTAATACATAATTCATTCGGAACCGTGCCGTTCCAGGAGGCCCCGCTTGCATGCTGTCTGAATTTATCGGTCACTCGGCAGGTGCATCCCAGGCGCCCGGAATCTCTCCAGGGCGCGTTTTTGTCGGGAATGCGGAAAAGGTCGTTGCACCGCACCTTGCGGAGCATCCGGACGCAGATTCGGCAGCGGTTCAGCCCTTGAGCAGTTTTTCGACGGCCGGAGCGCACAAAGAAGTGGCAAGGCGGTTGGAAGCGGCGGCCTTGCTGCCTGAAAACCGGGACAACGTGCTTGAGGTGGTCGGTGTGCTGCACAGCTACAGCTTTGTGCTCGACGCCTATTCGCGCAACTTGCTGTTCATAGCCGAGCGGCAGTTTTTGCACGCATTTCCTCTATTTAAGTACCTCAACGGCGAAATTCATCCGCGCAAACTGCTGGCCCACTGGTCGCAGGACCGCCTCAACTACGAATACGCCGAGTACTGCGCCAAGACCATGTACTGGCACGGTATTCCCAAATTGCACGATTACTTGCAAGGCAGTGAATTTAAAACCCTGGCCGAGCGGGCCATCCACGCCCGCCTGCGGGGCAAACGCGCCGCCCTGTTCGCCCACAAGCTCTGCCCGGCTTTTCTAGAGGAACTCGTGCGCCGGACGTGCTACTACAACGTGTTGGGCCAATTCTGGCGGGTGATGAGCCGTATCTTCAGCACCCTCGCCGAGCGCTACGCCCACGGTGAGATCCGTTCGATCCCCGATATCGTCCGGCACATCGCGGCCGGGTTGGGAGCGGCGGCGAACCTACCGCTCACCTACTCGGTGCAGTTTGGAGAGGAGGAGTACGAACTGCTCCCCGCCCGGGCGGGATTGCACTGGCTGGCGGATGCGGCGGTGCCTTACGCGGAGATTGTCTTTTTCCGGGCTGCTCCTCCAAAAGGGGTGTTTTCTTACGATGCGAGCGCCGGCCTGCCCGGTGAATTGGCGGATTTTTGTTTCGGCGTGCTCTATGCCAACCCGATGACCCTGGGAGCGGCCGGTGTTGCACCGACTCTGCTGATTCGCGATTTGCGCCGCCATCTGGGCACTCCCTTGCTGAGCCACTATGAGGGGCATGCCGAAGACGCGGCCGCCCTGGTGGTGGCGATCGGAAAGAGTTTTCAAAAAGCGATGTTCTGCGTCACCAATGCCGCCGTGTTGGGTCTGGCACCCGACGACGACGAGGCAGGCGGGCGTCGCACCCACTTCGATGGGTGGGCCGCCCGCATCCTCACCACCCGTATAGCCGAGTGGGATCCGCAATCCTAGGTGGCTCTCCTGACCTTAGGGTGAGGCGCAGCCTTTCTTGGCAAAGCAAGCGAGCAGCCGTAGTCGCAAATTCCTGAAATTCGTGAAGCCGTAGCCCTGACGCTTAATCAGCTTGATGCGATTGTTGATTCCCTCCATCACTCCACTACTCGAACGGCTTATAAAGTAGTTGCATATCCCCTCGAAATGCTCGGCAATCCTTCGCACTACTCTTCCATACACCTTCCGAACTTTTAACAGCCAACACTCCAATCGCTGTTGACCTTCCTCCATCGTTCGGCTCGTTTCGTAAATCCAACGGAACTCCTCTTTGTATTCATAGGTGACCTGCCCCTGAACAATGAGCCACTGAGAAAGTGAGTTTTCGGCCTGGGTTTTCATCATCGTACAGGTTGATGCCGTTCGGGCGACAGCGCAGCCTGAATGGCAGCGACCTGTTGCAGAAACTCC